>JAKSRI010000004.1 GCA_024403695.1 Saccharofermentans sp.
GATTATCATAAGATGCATCTAATCTAGCACATTCACTCTTATAAGCATCTGAATTTCTAATAGATTCTATATCCTCTGCTTTTTGTTTTTTATAAATGCCAAAATAGTAAATAGCAATCCAAGGTAAGAATACAATTGATGGAATAATAGCTAATGCTTTATTGAATTTAACATTAGATTTTATCTCAGGATATGTTCTAATAATGTTTGTTTTCACTGGTGGTGAAGGGGGCTGTGGAAATACTTCCGACTCTAGTCGCGCTAATTGATTATTTAATGAAATCAAATGTTTTTCCAATTCCAACACTTCATGTAATGTTTTGCTCTGAATCTCGTTACCCATACTATATCTCCTTTAATGGATACAAAAGTACACTTTTGTATCCACATAATATTGGTCTGAGTTATAATCAAAACATGTAAGATTAAGACGATTATGGAGCGGTTCCAAAATCGTAGTTTTTTACAAACTATTTATATTTATTGCGTCATTGAGTATTTGTTTTCTGGCCTTTATTCATTTATCTCTCAAACGATTCTTTATGTGTAGCATTATTAAACGAAAAATAAGCTTACAATTCTATAAGAACCTTCCATTTACCATTTCTCTTTCCATTTTCACGAGCTATTAACCCTTTTTCTTGCATCTCGATTGTTCTTCGCTTAATTGTCCTTTCAGATTTACCTGTTAATTCAGATATTTGTTTTTGAGTTAACGAAGGATTATTTTTTAACACATTAATAATTGCTAATTCTTCTAACGATAATTCCAAAGTGCCATTTTGGCACTTTGGATCGTTGGAAGTGGCACTTTGAATTGCACTTTCAGATTTATAGTCAACGTGCATATATCTATTTTTAAGCTCATGATTAGAATTCATCAGAAGATTCTCAAAGAATAATTCCAAAAACTCAGTAGTAGCATGAACATCATTTCGCAAATCATTATAGTTTGCACGTACCAATGCATTTCTGAAATACCAAGAGTTCTTAGCAAAAGTTTCATTACTTACAGTAAATCCAAATGTCTTTAAATATTTAATAATAAATACTGCTGTTGATCTGGTATTTCCTTCTCCAAATGGATGAATCTGCCATATACCAGAAGTGAATTTGGCAATATGCTTAATGGCTTCTTCTATAGATAATCCCTCATAAGAAAAGTTCTTTTCTTGGGCAAAATCATAATCAAGGGTTGCTCTAATACTATCAAAGGATGCATACATTACAGTATTACCTTTTAATACCCATTCTTTTTTTGATATGTTGTAATCGCGTATTTTTCCAGCATGTTTAAAGACCCCATCAAAAAGAGTTTTATGAATGTTTTGCAATTCTACAGGAGAAAACTGGAATGTATTCTCGCCAAGCAATTTAGCAATTCTTACAGAAACTATATCGGCTTCCATAGTGTCTGCTTCAGTTTCTCGTCTATCTTCACGCACTTCGTAATAACTACGAATACGCTTATCTGCTTCGGATATAGTTATTTTACCTTCGATATGCTCTTTAGCAGTCTCAATTAGATATGGAGAAGGCTTAAGACCATCAACATCCTGAAGTCCGATGGCTGCTTTCCAAGCATTACTCTTATCAACACGATCAGGTTCGCCTTGACGAATATATTCGTTTAATTCTAATTCCCAATTATCCATAAATTCCTCATATAATATTATTGATTTTAGTATACCATTAATGCCAAGCATCTTAGTTAATATAGTGGCAATTAGTCATTTCCCCACAAAGCTTTTACATGCTTTTTTGATTTACGCTCTATGTTGTTGTATTCATCTGAGAGCAACCACTTCAGTGTAGATTACAAAACTGTAAGATTTAAGCTAATAATGTAAGATGAATCGATGGTTACAAGCCTCGTGGATTTGTAGTATAGATGCATAACATATTTCACGAGGGAACAGATGATGAGAAACAAATTTAAGAAAATCCTACCAATCATTTCATTAGTTATAGCTATCCTTATCCTGGCTTTCTTCTTTATTAAAGAATTGCCTGCTGTGTATTCATTCACAAGAGATATTTCATATGCTAACTCATTAGAGAGTGTAAAAGACAGCTCTGTTTCATATGGAATTGACGGATTCATTGTTAATAGTTCATTCCTTTTTATTGGCGATGGAAACGAAGCCAGTTCACGTGCAGATCTAACTGAGAGCATGCTTGCTAATACTGCTATGCTATATGGTTGCGTTATTAGCTCTTGTGCTATATACGCTTCTTTAATAACTCTTTTTGCATCTGCGTTTATTAAAACAATTGCGCCTAAGTTCCGTTTCATTCTTTTAATAACTGCACTATCTCTATTTGCATTAATCTTTGGAACAGAAACTGCAATGATACTTCTTGGTGGTGTTAGTCTTGCAGGTGTAGATTTGCAGATTGTTGCTGGTCTTTTCTGCGCTGTTTTGGCAATTGCCGCTACTATGCTTTTTGCTGAGTTCTTATATAGAAAAATAAAGATTAAGATGATTGCATCAGTTGTTGTTATTGTACTTTTTGTTATTGGTTACTTTACCGGAAATATCTCGAAAGCAAGAATCTGGACACCAGCATATCAGTCATCATTTGGATATGTATATGACATCGAACCTAGAGTTTTCGATGAGGCTTACGAAGAATATTTGGTCTTCAATGACGATGGAACATTATCATTCATGGATCAGACTTTTAAGCCTGAGATGGTTCCTAACGAAGAGCATGCATTTGGTGTTATGTATGTTATGAATATTGCATTCGAAGTCATTAATCCAAGCGCAGGAATCTATGTTAATCTTAATTCTGAATATTTTTGTGATAATAATTGCGCTTGTATAATGTATATGGCGCAGGCAGCATTGTGGATAGTAACAGGCATCCTTCTTACAAAGAGTAAAATAATCATTGAATCAGAATTTGTCGAGTCACAATGACATTATACAACCATCGTTATATATCAATCCTTCTATCAGCATCAATCCAATGCATATTAACGTTTGTTATTGGTTCTCCATCATATAGCCTTACTTCTGCTATTTGCCTGGAATCATCATGAAATTTTCCTTCATAGAATCGCATAACTACAACATTAGTTCTTCGGGCATAATATGGATGCTCTTCTGTAAATTGATTCCAGAGATCTATATGCTTCAACACATCTTCGTCTGAATTGCACTCATAGAAGTAAAAATGAAAAGATGTTTCATCTTCACCAAATGTCCAGTTGGCACTTAGTTCATTATTATCAAGGAACAATTGCTCCTCGAGTATTTTTTCGAATTTCATAGAGAAGTAAAAAGATGAGTTTACATAAAGTAATACCACAACAAGAAACATCAGTAATACTGATAATATTACTGAAGATATTATTTTTTCTTTGAGACTGAGTCTTCCCCATATCGCTTTAATCTTACTCATGTGAACAGATTACCAAATTAAAAATTAGAATGGGTAAAGAATTAGTTGAGATATCGTTCCCTATGACAAACTCCCTCTCATAAGACAGGCATAACGTATTCAGTGAAGAATTTATCTGCGCCCTCTACACCAAGAATCTTACGCATAGTTGGCTGAGAAGGGTTACCGTCTGTTATCATTCTGTGCTGGAATTTGCTTAGACCTTCAATGTTTTTCGCATCTATTGGCGCACCTGATACATAGTCAAAGTAAGCATCTATGCTGTCTTTTACCATGCTAAGAAGATCGTCAGAATTTACGTCTTTACCGCCCTTAATCATGGAGCAGTCCATGCGCTCGTTAACATACCAGGCAGGTGTCTCGTTATAGTCAGGAATAGATGCATATCTCGATTTAAGATTATCCAGACGGGTATTAGTTAGATTCTTATTCGTACAGTCATAATATTCGACATAGGCAAGATTTGTCTTAAGCATATGCATACAGTCTATTAGCAAATAAGGCACATCCTTACCCTCGTATGGAGTACAGGATATGGTCATAAGCTTCATGAGACCACCCATAGCTGAAGTAGACATAACCATAACTGAACCATAGTCCTTGATGTAGAAGCGCTTAGTTTCTATTTTGAACATAGGTATTAAACGAGGATACTTCATCGCTTTATATTCTGCGAGTGTATCATCTGTAGCATTCTGCGATTCGCAGGCACTAGTTATGTAGTTGAATATTTCTTCTGTGAATGTCATAAGCGCCTCCTGCCTAATTATACACTTATCTACCGATCAGGTTTCTCACCAGGTTTGCCACCTGGGAATTCACCCTCAGGGCGCTCGCCTGGAGCACCCTTTGGAGGTTCGCCTGGAACACCGTCCTCTGGAGGCTCACCAGGGAAGTCTTTGTCTGGCATTTCGCCCTCTGGTCTGCCGCCCATTGGCTTTTCGCCGCGGCCCATCTCGCCTGGACCCCCATTTCGATTACCGGTCTCCCTGAAAACGTCACCGCTTTCGTGTTCTTCCACAGTTCCATCTATAGTGATGGTTCCAGACATGTAGTAAATGCCGTCCTCAGAATCTATGGCAGAATCAGGAACTCTTATTCCATTTACCGATACGGAGCCGCCATCAATTCTTACGTAACCATTAGAATCAACGCCGTCGCCTTCTGCGCCCAGAGCTGCATTGATCTCGACTTCGCCGCCAGTGAATATAATTACAGAGACATCGTCTTCATTTACATTCATACCATCGTCCTGAGAGTTAATAACGAGCTTTCCGCCAGCGACTTCCATGTGAAGCTCAGAATCAACGCCCTCGAAGCCTGAGTTAACGCTCAAGACGCCAGTATTCTCTTCTTCGCCTGTGATAACCATGCTCATGTAGGAATAGAGAGCGCCGTCTGTCTTACGCATCTTCTTCTGGACCTTAATCTCGTCCTTAGAATCATCGTCTTTGTATTTCGTCTTAAGCATTCTGAATACATTATTTCCTGTAATTGTATTCTCGGTTCCGTCGGCGATGACAATAACCGCGCCTGCAGTTGACAAATCTGGATTGACATCGGCATCTTCTCTGTCTTCCCAGGCATTATCGCATTCATAGACGCTCTTAAAAATGATTCCTGGCGCCACCGTGCATTCGATATCACAGTCAGCCAGAACAATCGTTACCCTCTGAGAATCATCTGCGAATATATCGTCAGTATCGCCCAGATCAATATTAATCTGCCCTTTCCAGGTACCTGTAAGAATATAAGTGCCAGCCTTAGTAATATGAAGAACCTTATTTTCAAGGGCTTCCTCCTCGCTGTGCATCATGTCTGTTGGAAGTGAATTGTTAAGGGAAGGCAAGGTCGCGAAAATATAATCGTCATTCACACCATCGTTATAGTAATAAGCATACTCGCGCTCGCCATCGTAGTTCACCAGGTTGAACCCAGCCTCATCGAGCTCAGGGTAGTAGTAAAGTTCATGATCTATATATACATCTGGCAGTTCGTCTGGCAGGGAACCAGTGTAGTATTCAGCTGGTGCATTATCCACTTCATCGTGATTTACTGAAGGATCGCAATGCCATGTGTAGTCGTATTCTTCGACATCGTCTTCATCCATCTTGGCGGATTCGGAATCAAGATTAATCACATGGCTATCTGGATATTTATTCTTAATGTTATCAACAGTTTGCTCAGATTCAGTTTTTGCAGCGCATCCGGAGCAGCCGATCAGTAAAGAGAGAACCAATAATAGAGATATACTTTTCTTTTTCATTTTAAAACCTCCTGTACTATAACCCGATAGTACAGGAGGAAAATTGAAGTATTATTGAAACTATTAAATCTTAGGAATTTTCACTTTAAATTCCACAAGTCCGTCATGACAGTTAACGGATATAGTGCCGTCATGAGAATTGGTGATAGCTTTGGCAATCGCGAGTCCGAGACCATAGTGGCCATTGCTATCTTTTCTGGCATCGTCAACTTTGTAGAAGCGATCGAATAATCTTCCCTGTGTCTCCTCAGGAATTGGTTCTCCAGTATTAACAACAGAGAGAACGGCAGTCTTCTTGGACGAATATAATTTTATAGAAATCTCTTTGCCGCCAGATGAATGTTCTATGGCATTGTCAGTCAAAATGGAAACCAACTGATTAAGGCGATTTTTATCGCCCAGCACAAATATACCATCTTCGATATCGCATTTTATCGTCAGACCCTTCTCGAAAGCAACGCTCTCAAACGGTAAAACCTCACCAGAAACAAGATTAGATAAATCCAGTCGCTCTTTCACAACAGATGAGTTCTCCGCGCGCATAAGGTCGAGAAGTTCTATGACAAGCTGACTCATCCTCTCGTTCTCATAACGGATATTATCAAGCCACTTGTTATCGCCGATTTCTGTTGCCAAAATATCCGAATTGGCACTGATGACAGAGATAGGGGTCTTAAGCTCGTGGCCCGCGTCCGAAATAAACTGCTTCTGCTTAGTGTCGTTAAGCTCCAGAGGGTCAACTATCTTCTTGGAGTAAATCCAGGAGAGAAGCAGGATAACAACCCATGCGGAAAAACCGACAATTAGGCTGTTGATAAAAAGTCTGTTTGAGTTGTCGTTCTCCATTGTATTGTCAAGCAGCGCCACGACAGTTGTGTCGCCATTTGTTTTGACAAGGAAAGGCATATCGCCGTAGGTTCCACGTTTTATTCCGCCATCAAGAACAGAATCTGCAATCTTTATAATTTCTTGCTCTGAATAGAGAAGACCTCCATCACAGTTGACTTTGATAATTTCCCCGTTGTGGCCGTAAAGAACAGAATAGAAAGTCGAGAGATTAAACATTCTGTTGTGGTCTTTTGGGCGCTGGGGAGGTGTGTCCATTGCTGGTTCTGAGTCCCTGTCAGGAGTTCCAGGGGGTGGCGCGTCCATGTTATCTTCTACATATCTCTCGAGAAGTGAGATTCCACGCTCATAGGAGTATGTTTTGTTTGCTATATAAATTACCGACAGCATTATGGCGATAACCGCTGTGGCAACTGCCGCAATGAGTAAAAATATACGTAATCTGGTTTTCCTAAACATTGCTATCACCATGCCTCAACTCATATCCTAAGCCTCTTACAGCTTTTATTTCTGTTTTTGCCCCCACAAAGGTGAGCTTCTTACGCGCGAAAGACATATAAACCTCAACGTTGTTGTACTCTGCCTCGCTGTCGTATCCCCAGATTTTCAGCGCCAGCTGTTCGCGACTTAATATCTGTCCGCCATTTAGAATCAGGTACTCCATGAGACGGTATTCTTTCTCGCTTAACCTGATTTCGCGCCCCGTTTGCTTGCACGAAAGCATTGCCGTATTCTTATCAAGCACCACATCGCCGAACGCAATTGTCTCATCAGAAACATTCGCGTTGCGCCTTAATAAAGCACGTATGCGCGCCAGAAGTTCCTTGGTCATAAACGGCTTGGTAAGGTAATCGTCCGCGCCATAGTCGAGGCCCTTCACTTTATCGTCCAGCTCGCTTTTGGCAGTGAGCATTAGAACAGGGGTCTTGATTCCGTTATGGCGCGCCTCTCTTATGACATCGTAACCATTTTTAAGGGGAAGCATAACATCTAGAATGACTGCATCGTAAATGCCGCTGTTAATAGCCCTGAGGCCGTCAAAGCCGTTATCACAGTGATCCACTTCATATTTTTCAAGCTTAAGGATCTCACAGAGCGCCTGTGCCATTCTTATCTCATCTTCAACAATAAGAATTTTCATACCGCGACCTCCTCATCTATATTTTACTCATAAAGCTTGAAAATAGATTGAAGCAAATCATCAATAAATTAGAATTAAACCTTGATATAATAAACACAATAAACACACAGGGTGAACATCAATGACTAATCTTACAATTACCACTAAGAACTTTACTATTCGAGACTGGTTCAGCTCTGATTTGTCTGACCTTCAGGAGTGGAAGGGAGAACAGGCTACAGAATCTCTCGAAGAATATATGGCGGACGAACATATATTGGCGGTTCAGAGTAACCTTGATTTAAAGGTTGTTGGACTTTTCCGTTTAGCGCCCCTAGGAGAAGAAGCGGAGGGCTTAGACCCCGATCTGAGTGGCAGAGAAATTAGTTATGAGTTTATCTCTCAGGATATAGCCGAGAGTTATCTGCCAGAACTTCTTAAAAGTGTGGTGGACTATTACATGAATCACGACGGCTATGATTTTCTAATCTGTAAGCCAGATTCAACAGGCTACGCTATCAAGGACGCCATGTTAGATGTGGGCTTCGCGCTTATTGACCCTGCGCAGAACATGTATTTATTACGTAACGAGATTGCAGCTGATGCCAAAACTACGGCTGAAAATATACTTACTGAATTCATAGTTGAGACTCATAAGAACGCGAGATTTACTATCTTTGGCATTTTTCTTCTCACCGTTGTTATAGCTGCTTTGCCACTATATCTGATGGCAGTGTTATATCCACCAGAATTGGTTATTGCTTTAGCTGCTGGAATATTAATTATTGATATAGCCGTTTGTGGCTCCGAATTTGTAGAACTTCGAATTTCTAATCGAGAGATTACTAAGGTAAATGTAATAACTCATAGAAAGAAAACTTATCCTCTAACTGACCTTGCCATATGCAGAGTGTTTTACAATGCGAGTCAACGTAAAAGCCTCGAGGTTTTTAGCTATGTAAAAATTAGATTCAGAGGAAGCATTTTTACTTATAAATTAAGAGATAATAAATATAAAAACTGGCAGAATCTTGTAGATTATCTTAATTATGAGCACGTGCTGGAATCCTACGATGCAAGAAATACGCTTTTAAAATAAAACGAGAGTATAATCTCTACAGTTCATAACGATTGCATATTGCCGCTATAAGGGTAAAGAGGTATAGATGAAAATTCAGACTTCAAGCGAAGTAAAAATAGGGGATATATTCTACTTAACAGAAAACATCGGGGATGCGCCAATTTCTGTATATGTGATCCGCGGTAAAAACGGAGATATGTTGGTTGATACTGGATTTTCTACAACATATAAATCAATTATAAAGTGGATTGACATTAACAAATTTAATATTACAGATATCTTTATTACTCACGCACATCCTGACCATGATTGGAACGTGGCTAAGTTACAAAGTAAGTTTAAAGCAAGAGTGTGGATTGGAAGTAAAGATGTAAGTTTAATCCGTAATTTTAGTTCCCAAAAGCAGTTACCTACATCAAAGTCATATAACTTTAGAGTAAAGTGGATTACCTTTTGGACAAAGACTCCTCTTTTTAAAAGTAAAGCTTACACACCTGATGTTGTTGTAACAAGGGAGGGCAGCGACTTGCCACAAAAATATGGCTATGATTTCGCAGTGGTTTTCTTGCCTGGACACACTTTGGGTTCTATGGGAATTCAAACGGATGATGTTCTTTATTGTGGTGACGCCTTTGCGGTGATAAATGGTCAACCAATGGTGCCGCCTCACGCGCATAATATAGAGTTACTAAATGAGTCAATTGAAAAAATCAAGGTGATTAATCCAAGATTCCTTGCGTGTGGACATGGTGTTCCTTTTTGTGTTAATTACGTATCACTTTCCTAATCAGGGTAATGAGGATATTTTCCATCTCGGAGGAACTAGCAGAAATCTCGTTATGGAGCCACGCCTTCAGCACTGACATGGTGCCAGAAGCTATGAAGTAGAGTGCGTACTCCAGCTCAGACTCAGTGATGTTATGCTCATCAGCTAATGGCCTCAGGTATGGACCTAACACCTCTTTTAGATGCTTTAGGACCACGGTGCTCTCTCCGGAGTCGAAAATCATGCGGGCTTTGGCGTGGTCGTCGTCGATGACCTTAATTAAGCGGTGAATGAAGCGGCCTGGGTTAAGGTCTGCCTCTGTAATCTTGTCTTCCAGATTTTCTGCGTTAACCAGGGAGAAAAACAGCTGAACCAGATTATCTTCCAGTTCGCGCTTAACATCCATAATGGAGTTGTAATTGTTATAAAATGTCTTACGATTTACGTCTGCTGCATCGGTTAATTCCCTGATGGTAATTTCCTCGATTGGCTTGTCACGCATGAGAAGCAACAGGGCATCACATATAACTTTACGGCTCCTTTTCTGTCTGCGGTCCATGGGTATATCCTCCTGGTGAAAATTTACTATACATTAGTCCCAATAACTGGTCTTGGCAATGCGAATTTGTGTATTTTCTACAGTTTATTCTACATTTGTATATTATTACACACTTATCCCTATATATGACCATTGTTTCCATTATTGTTCACATTTATCATCACATCAGTTTGAAAAATTGAACTAAAGGAGATGATTCGGATGATTAAGAATGAATGGAAAAAGCTATTTAAAAATCCTATCCTGGTTCTGGTACTGGTGGTTATTATGTTAATTCCATCAATGTATGCAGGATTGTTCCTATCTTCGATGTGGGATCCGTATGGTGATTTGGATAAGCTTCCAGTAGCGGTTGTTAACCTAGACGAGGCTGTGGAGTTTAATGGCAATACATTGGATATTGGCTCAACTCTGGTGGATAATCTCGCAGAGAGCGGATCACTGGATTTCCATTTTGTAGACCAGAAGGAGGCAGAGCGTGGCCTTCAGGATGGCGAATATTATATGGTAATTACTATTCCTGAGGATTTCTCATACAGAGCTTCTACAGCGTTGGATTATGAGCCAGAGAAGATGCAGCTTTTATATGAGACAAATCCTGCTACAAACTATGTGGCAACAAAGCTCAGTCAGTCCGCTATGAATAAGATTCAGATGAGTCTTCAGGAGTCTGTCGCATCCTCATATATCGAGGCGCTGATGGAGAATATTAACACCATAGGTGATGGCATGGGTGAGGCCGCAGACGGTACTTCCATGATCCTCGATGGTGAGAATCAGGTTGTTGATGGTGTAGCTGATATTCACGAGGGAACTACTGCTCTTAAGGATGGTGCGGGTGACCTTAACAAAGGCGCACGTGACCTTAATAATGGTGCTAACACTTTAGCCGATGGTGCCACAGAACTTAGTAAGGGTGCCACAACACTTTATGAAGGAACTAGTGACCTTAAGGATGGTGCTAATGCTTTGTATATGGGCAGCACTAAACTTCAGGGTGGTGTTAACAGTTATCTTAATGGCACGGTCGCTCTGAGAGATGGCATAAACACTTTGCACTCCAGCGCACCTGCCCTTGTAGAAGGAGTAACTTCACTTAATAATGGTGCGGCTTCCCTCGTGGCAGGACAGAATCAGATTGTGGCCGGATTTGAGGGCGAAAACGGTGCCGTTAATGGCGCTGCTAACCTTGCTAGTGGTGCCGCCACTTTAGACGGCCTGGTTCAGAATGCAGGCACAAATCCGCTTATTACTTTAACTGATGAGCAGCTCGCATATATTTCTTCAAGTGCGTCTTCGCGCGCGGCGGCCTCTATTACAGCGGACAACCAGATTGTTCAGCTGGTAGCCGCAGGTCTTATGTCCCAGTATGCAGCAAACGGCATGACACTGGATCAGGCAACAGCTACAGCTTATGCGATAGATTATGTTCGTCAGCTGTCTTCTACTGTGGCGTCTTCTACCGCAACTGGTACAGCCACTCAGGTAGTTGATCAGATTAATGCAGCCCTTCCTGGAACATTAGGAGTATATACAGCACAGATTAATGCTGGTGCATCTGCATTAAGTAAGGGTATTGCTCAGCTCTATCAGGGTAGTCTTCAGGTACAGTCAGGCCTCAATGAATTAAGCAGTGGTGTTTCTGCATTAGCTAGTGGTTCAGGCGTGCTGGCTAGTGGCGTTGATCAGCTTCATAGTGGTGCAAATGTACTAGTAAGTAATAATGAGACTCTCTCTAATGGCGCAAAAGATCTGGTAAATGGCGCGTCTGCACTTAATAACGGTGCTACAGCACTTAATGAAGGCGCCGGAAGTCTGAATGAAGGTGCTATTACACTGGCGGATGGAGCCGCTACTCTTGCTGAGGGTACATCCAGTTTGTACGATGGTACAGCTAAGCTTAAGGATGGAGCTACTGCTCTCGATGATGGTGTGAATGAGTTGGATAGTGCATTGCCTGAACTCGTGGATGGCACTAATGAGTTGTACACAAACCTTAATGATGGCGCACAGACAATTCAGGACACTAATCTTGGTAGTGCTAATGCATCTATGATGGCTAGTCCAGTGGAGACAGTAGAGACACAGATTACAACAGTTGAGAATAATGGTACTGCCATGGCAGCTTATATGATGTCAGTTGGTTTGTGGGTTGCCTGCTTGGCTTTCTGTCTCATGTATCCTTTGACTGAGCACGATAATCTTAAGAATGGTTTTGCGTGGTGGGCAAGTAAGGCTAGTGTTTTGTTCCCAATTGCAGTAATTCAGGCGGTTGCTCTGGTACTCGTATTGAAGCATTTCTTAGGATTCAATCCAGTTGATATGGGAGGCACAATTGCCGTAGCTATCTTAAGCAGTATCGCTTTTATGGCAATCATGTATTACTTCAATGCTCTTATCGGTAAGGTCGGCAGCTTCATTATGTTGGTATTCATGGTATTCCAGCTTGCAGGTTCAGCAGGTACATATCCTATCGAACTTTCTGGTCCTTTGGCTCAGGCACTGCATCGTCTGGTTCCATTCACTTACACTGTAAATGCTTTCCGTAGCAGCATCGGAGGTGGCGCAAGCTATACTTCTTCCATAGTTGTTCTTGTTGGAATTATCGTTGTGTTCTCTGTGCTTACATTGTGGATGTTCCAGGGCAGAAGTCTTATGGAGAAGCACGATAAGAATAACCTCCATGATCTCCTGGAGAGTAAAGGTCTCGCTTAAGAATTAGAATCTGTTTTTCATTATCTTTTTCATGAAGTAATCCCGTGGATTTTGGCGCAAGTAAGTGTTAGGGTCCACGGGATTTGTGTATGCGTTATACGTTACCTGTAATCATTTCCCAGATAAGGGCAGTTCCGATAACGAGCACTCTCTGGTTAACAGGGGTACCAGGTGTGATGGTCAGGGTGTATTTATCAGAAGTTGTGAGCAGAGCCTTTGCTGTGAAAAGGTCTCTCTTATAAAGGGAAACCACCTGATCATCTAATGTCTTAATGGAGTGTCCGGATTTAAATTCACTAACAAATTTTAGTAGTGGAGTGCCATTAGGGTCCAGCAGATATCCCTTCTTAAGTGTGCAGATTATATTGCCGTTGGCGTCAGTAACAGAGCCCTTAAGACCCTTCTTGGAGCCGCCGAAAAGCACAGTTCCATTGTTGTCACATACCAGAAGTCTTACCTTCTGCCAAATTGAGATTTTCTTTCCCAAGAAGAATCGTGCAAACTTGGCGCCACCAGAAATTTTCTCGGTTACGTAACCTATTTGTGCACCATATTCGTTGTATATTTTGAAGGTTTTTTTGGACCAGGAAATTTTCTCATCCAAAATTATGGTGTTGGCGCTAAGAATTGATGATGCATCTGCACTAGGAACTGGAATTGGTGCAGCAACTGGGACTGCGCCTGGAACAGGAACTGGTGTTGGGGCAGGGGCCGAAATAGGGGCCGCCATTGGTGCAGGCACTGGGGCACCAGCAGGTACGGCAACAGGTGCGGTAACCACCGGCTTAGCCTTTCGCTCACGTGACGCATTTAGCACGATAAAGAAAATCAATGCGTTGCCAAGGGAGTTCATTATTGGCAAGAAAATAAGAAACGCAGCGTCTGGCATGTGTCCGTAAAAATAAACACCTAGCATAATAGCAGCCACTGCGACAAGGGAAACTAACCCTGAGAATACAGCATAGCGAACCTGGCGCTTAATGACGCCGACGAAAGTAAGAGCCAATGCCCCTGCGAAAAGGAAAATGGCCACCCAGAAAAGGAGATTACCCTGTCTCTCCATGGAATAGTATCCATTAAAAGTACTAATTGAAAGATATGTAATGGCAACGCAGCCTGCAGGAATTAACAGATAGAATGGACGCACCTTCTGGAAAATAATGACAAGGATATATATAGCGATACATGCCAGGGCAAAGATCAAAAACATATTGTCAAATTTGTAAAATACGAATCTACGCATGGTGGTACTGTCGTTTTTGCCATAGATATCAATGTTCTCGAGATATTCTGCGTACTGACCTGAAGAATCTTTCCACGACGCAAAGGCAAGCAATGCGTTTATGATGATTCCCAACAATGCAAAAAACATAGCGCCAACGCTGCGCTTGTTCTTGATTTCCCCTGTCATAATGTGTCCCTCCATTGACTGTGATATTGTCATTATAATATTCCTAGGTGCAATTCCAAGTATTACACTGTAAAAAAAGGTGAGGAGCTCTATGAAAAAGGTTAGTAAAGAACTTAGTGAAGAGCAGAATAATTCTGCAGAAAATTAAAAGAGAAATCCTATTAGAGAATAGTCTTAATTGCCTCAGCATCGTAAGTAACAGATGCAGTTTTCTCAACTTCGATTCTATAAAGCGCATTAGCTGCAACGTGCTCTGCTGCCTGCTCGAGATCACGAATACCACTTGTTGACTTATAAGTATCGATGATTGCTTCCAGGCCATCCTCAGTGATGTTGCACTCTTCTGCCTTAAGACCAATTTTCTTAAGTACCTTTGGCATAACAAAGTTTGTAAAAATAGCCTTCTTCTCCTCGAAGCTGTAGTCAGGAAGTTCGATTACAGCAAAACGTGACATAAGAGGGGCACTGATCTGTGACTTGTCGTTAGCAGTAGCGATAGGATAAACGCCACTTGTTGGGATATTGCACTCGATATAGTTATCTGTGAAACCTAAGTTATCAAGCAGTGTCAAAAGCACATCAGCAGGGTTTCCATTACCCTTGCCTGCAGAAGCCTTATCGAGCTCGTTAATGATAAATACGAGGTTGGAGCTCTCTGCTTTCTCGAAAGTCTCCATGATGATACCTGGCTTAGCGTTGGAGTAAACACGTGAACTACCAGTAAGCTGCTCAGGGTCGTTGATGGAGCTCATTTCGAGCGTTGTCCAAGGCATCTTAAGGATCTTGGCAACCGCATATGCAAGCTGTGACTTACCTGTACCTGCAGGACCGATAAGCAAAAGTCCGTAAGCAGGGAGGGTGTGTGTTCTATTAATCTGGATAATGGTCTCGATAATTCTCTGCTTAACCTTCTCCATGCCATACAGCTCTTCATCAAGAATTCTTCTTGCCTCTACTGGGTCAATGGCCTCAAAGTAGTCGTTCTTCCAGTGGATGCTGAACATAATCGAAAGGGCACGGAGGGCGTGTCTTCTCTCTTCAGGTGTAACTTCAGCTGACTTAGCAATGGCGAGGTTACGCTTAGCCCACATGCGAATATTCTCAGGCAAAGTGTTGCCAGCACATGTAAGGAAATCAGCGATACTCTGAACGCTAGTGAGCTTCATGTTATCGGAATCTTCAATATCATCAAGGTCCTTCTCGATAATTACTGGTGGCTCGCTCTGGAAAAGTCTCTTAAGCATAAACTGGAGGAAACCATTCTCTCCCGCGAGCTTAGCTCCACGAACAGCGATACCAGTCTCCATCATCTTATAAATCCAGTACTCGTCGCCCTTAACCACGCCGGAAAGTCTTACCATAACGTGGCTGTCGCCGAGCCATTTAACGAGGCTTACAAATCTGGAATCGATTCTTAAGATGTCTTCGTTGACTACTTCGCCAACCTCTGAATCGAGGGTGAAAGCGGTGCCCTTTGTAGGGCTTGTGAACATACCGCAGGAGTGGTGCTTAAGCTTTCCTGCCTTGTTACTGATTACGATAATTGGGTTATCCTTATCAGCTGTTTTTCTGTCTGAATCGAAAGTAGTATATGTAACAGTTACTTCAACCTGCTCGTCAGGCTTAGCATTAAAATCAAATACTGGCATTGTTTTACCTCGTTAATCCCCAAAATCGGGCGTTATTTACCATACGATAATAACATATCTGGCATGTATTGGGGTAACTATTTCACTTGAAAATATAAGCCTTTTGCGTTATTGTAGTGACTATCTATGTATTTTTATTAATATATATAAATATTTAAACAATCTAAGAAAGAAGGATAAATATCATGGAGAAAGTTATTTTGGCTTATTCCGGTGGACTTGATACTACTGCTGTTATTCCTTGGCTCAAGGAAACATACGGTTATGAAGTAGTATGCTGCTGTATCGACTGCGGTCAGGGCGAGGAGTTGGATGGACTCGAGGAGCGTGCTCAGCTTTCTGGTGCTTCTAAGCTTTATATTGAAGATGTTATTGATGATTTTGCTGAGAACTACATCATGCCATCAGTTCAGGCTGGTGCTGTATATGAGCACAAGTATTTGATGGGTACAGCTATGGCTCGTCCAGTTATTACTGCTAAGTTAGTTGAGATTGCTCGTAAGGAGAACGCTGTTGCTATTTGTCACGGTGCTACTGGTAAGGGTAACGATCAGATTCGTTTCGAGCTCGGTATCAGAGCTCTTGCTCCAGACATCAAGGTTATCGCTCCATGGCGTGACGACAGATGGCAGATGGATTCCCGTCAGGCAGAGATTGATTACTGTAAGGCACATGGAATTGATCTTCCATTCAGCACAGACCAGTCTTACAGCCGTGACAGAAACCTCTGGCACATCAGCCACGAGGGTCTCGAGCTCGAGGATCCTTCTAAGGCTCCTAACTATGATCACATGCTCGTTCTTGGTGTAACACCAGAGAGAGCACCAGAAGAGGGCGAAGAGCTCACAATCAACTTCGAGAAGGGTGTTCCTACAGCACTTAATGGCGAGAAGATGAAGGTTGCTGATATCATCAAGAAGCTCAACGCTATTGGTGGTAAGCATGGTATCGGTATCGTTGATATTGTTGAGAACCGTGTAGTTGGTATGAAGAGCCGTGGCGTATATGAGACTCCAGGTGGAACAATCCTTATGGAAGCTCATCAGCAGCTCGAGGAGCTCGTTCTTGACCGTGATACAATCGCACTCAAGAAGGATCTCGGAAATAAGATGGCTGGTATCGTATATGAGGGTAAGTGGTTCACACCTATCCGTGAGGCTATCACAGCTTTCACAACAGTTACACAGGAATATGTAACAGGTGAAGTTAAGCTTCGTCTCTACAAGGGTAACATCATCAAGAATGGTACTACATCTCCATACTCACTCTACAATGAGTCACTTGCATCTTTCACAACAGGTGATATGTATGATCACCATGATGCACAGGGCTTCATCAACCTCTGGGGTCTCCCACTCAAGGTTCGTGCTATGAAGATGAACGAGCTTAAGAACGAGAACAAGAAGTAATTTCTGTTTAATTGCTAATTAACGAAGGAGCTGTCAGATTAATGGCAGCTCCTTTTTTAATTATCCCACACATTTTGCATAGCGGCGCAGATTTTGTTCACCAGCCCGGGTGCCAGATCACCGTGATCCACGTCCTTTTTGAGCTCCACCTTGAGTTCATCCAGGGTGTTGATTATGGCAAAGTTAAAGTTATCGTCACCACCATTGGAAGTGAACCACTCACGAAAATAAATCGTGTGCCCCTCGTCGTCACGCAGCAACTCCGCGTAAATTTCGCGCTTGTCGTTTATGAACAAGTCGCCGACCTTCTCAAAGTCCGCGATTTGTTCTCTGGAGTACTCGATTCCCGAACCTCTGGTGTCTACCATGTTGTCTCCTTTGTTTGTTTTCATCTCATTTTTGGAAAATCTTGAAAATGAGATGACATTGTCATCTCAAATTGCCGAAAACAAGAAAATGAGATGACATTTGCCGGGCCGCCGCGCTGATAGGGATCGCTGACAGGGCCGCGCTACAAAACTACTACTTAACCATCACAACGGAGCCCGCTGCGCCAGTTACGTGATCCTGTGCGTGCCACAGGGAGGCACTTTCGTCATCCGAGAGCACGATCCAGGTGCCGTTGCCGTCCTCGACATACCAGAGCTCCTGCTCGTAGTCGTACTCCAGCCAGCCGCCGTAAGTGTCATGGCAATAATTGTCCGAAATGCCGTCAACCCAGTACTGCACAACAGGCTTCTGGGCGTCAAAGTTAACATAAATATAGCATCCGTGCGCGCTAACATTATATGCGCCGTGGTCAGCATCCCAGTAGCATTCAGCAGACTCACTATCCACCTTAATATACTCACCCATTCCAACGAGGTTGTAGTCGTCAGTGTAGGATGTTCCTGCCTGAGTGCCTGTCATGTACCAAAGTCTGGATGTGTCATACTTGGAAGGCAGCACAATCCAGTTGTCATAGCTAGACTCGATGTACCAAGTGTCCTCGTCAAGTTCGTATTCCATCCATCCGTAGTCGCCATAGTCGGAGGAGATACCCTCATACCAGTACTGCCATGCCGCAGGCTCTGAGTCAGTGTTGTATATAAAATAACAATCAGAAGTCGCGTCATAGTAATAGCCATTCTCGTAGTCAAATTCCACAGTGCGGCCGATGCTCTCGACATAGAAACTCTCGCCAAAAAGTTCCAGATTATTACTAATTACAGGGTCGTTATTGTCAATCTGATTTATGTATTCCTGATCGTATTTTGGATTGTTAGAGTTGCCTCCCAAAAAGCCCATAGCGATACTGAAAACCACACCAAAAAATGTGATCATTGGCATAAACAAAACCATTGCCGCTACGATGCAGCCAACTTTGTTTTTTCCGGAAGAAATGGCAGATGTCTCCTCTGCTGATTCCTTGTACTCCTCAGTGATCATGGAGTTGTCGATAGAGTCGGTAATGATGTTGGCGTTGGATTCGATGAGCAGGGCACCGCAGTTAGGGCAGTGAGGAATCGCGCCTTCAGTCCAGGTCTCATCAGTAGCAGTTCCGCAGTAATTGCAGTCGAAATGCGATGTTTTTACGCCATCTTTCTCGATAATAAGGGCGTCATAGCGGTTTCCTTCCTCGTCATAATAACCCTTCAGGAACTCCTGGCCTGTTGTCTTATCAACCCAGTTCTCACCATAGTAATGGTAGTCGTGTAAGCGACACTTGTGGCGACGCATAAGTTTTGTGCCAGTGTAGTTAGTAGGCTGATTTATACGTGCGCGGTCAGGGCGAGGCACCTGTCTCGTCTTAGTCACATAAGTTGGTGTAGAGTGTGAGCCGGAATATGATCGCGAACTACCAAAGGACGAGCCGGAATAACGGCTGTGGCCCGAATGTGAAGAGTGTGAGTGGTGATGCGACGAATGACTCGACGAATGATGAGACGAGTGGTGGCTACTACTACTTCTGTGTGATGGAGGCATTTGTTTATCCCTTTCCCCAAAATATATTTTGATTATATCATTTACTAATCCACATCACCGGGCGAACGGCCTGAAAATTACTGTCGACAAAGTATCCATAAGATTTTCCGATGGTGCCGTCAACACATATCATAGAGGCGCGCTGCTGACCGAATCCGGTGGATCTTAACCACCACCAGCATGCCTCACCGTTGTATTCGCAGATGCGCTTGTCGTCAGTTGCAAAATACTGCTCCGCCTCCACAACGCTTAACAAAAACACATTATCCTCAGTATCGTTTCCTGGCTCTGTATCGTAGTACGGATTAGCATCAGCAGTTACATTGGAGGTGAGAATTCGCGCCTGCTCATCCTCATCAAATGCGGACTCAAAAAACTCGCCGTTCAGCCATTCGCGCAGGTCGCTGGTCTCCCATGTGGTCTCAACGCGCTCGCTGTTAAATTCCCTCGCACAAACCGCCTCGCTACAAATAACAAGCATCTTATCGTCGTCCTCATCCAGAACCATCCACTCTAATGGCTGACCTTCATACGTACCAAAAGACACAGTCTCAAATGGCGTTGGAGTAGGCTCTTCAGTTTTTGGAGGCTTAACTCTGGTGCTGACATCAGTTGCATGAAGACCTGACTGTGTGTCCAGGAACTCCAGAATCAGATCGTTAACAACAAACCCTGAGTAGCGTTCGTCAGGCCATGAATGGACACCATCTGGAATATAGAGATTCCACACCTGAGTATTGCTGTCAGGGGTGCCATAAATAGTCAGTAAAGAATTGTTACCAACTTCACGTGACTGCTCCAGACTAAGACCATTGCCAGCCACGTAATAGTCCATAACGTCTTCGATGGCAGGGTTCTGCGAGTATCTCGCGCTGCCGTTACTGTTCTGAGGAACCACGTCATCCTGTCCACCAGTAATCTGGAATACGCTGATATTGCACTCCGATGGGCGTGCATCCCAAATGCTAGCTGGCATCATGCCGGCAACGCTTACCACGGCGGCGAAAACACCACTAGTTTCCACGGCAAGTCTGTGCGTCATAAAGGCGCCGTTACTAAAGCCAACAACATATACGCGGGAAGAGTCTAGAGAAAATGTATTGCACAACTCATTAACAAGGGCGCACAGGAAGTCTACGTCGTTGTTGCCAGAGTCGCTGATGCCTGAATTCCAGCCTTTGGAGGAGGTGGTATCGTCGGGGTCAGGCGCTCCTGTGACGTACAAAACGGCATAACCTCTGGCGTTGGCATCCTCATCAATAGCGACCTGTGTTCGCATAGTTTCGGCGCTGTTGCCATAGCCGTGAAGCATTACGATAAGTGGCGCACCGTCATAGTTTTCGGGCAGTTCCAGGAGAAAATCGTGTTTTACCCCTTCAAAAGAGGCACTACCTTTGTCGTCGTCGCCGATAGTCAGGCTGTCGAGGCGCACCTCTCGACTAGCTGGTTCCGGCACCATAGTACATCCTGTGAAAACCACAAATAAAAACATTAACGCCATCAGAGCGCATATAAATTTCTTTCTCAAGTTATCTATCTCCAAAATCCAAATTCCACTAACATTGTATCATTAGTATAATAGGAGAATCAGATTATTATGGAGGCACTCATGAACATCGATGTAAATAAACCAGTAGAAAATCCAGCGCTTCTCGAGGAACTTCGCAAGCGCAGTACAGTTGGCAGTGACCGCCAGGCACAGATTAATCTTATGAACAACATTATGCATTTGGTGGCTACACAGGCAACGTTCCTGGTTATCATCAAGCTTGACGAGAAAGATATGGAGCCAGATGGTGAGGGCAAAATGATCATTAAGAAGGATGCTCATATGCAGGTGCAGATGATTAGTTCTCCTGATGGCAAGCACTATATTCCATTGTTTACTGATTGGCCAAGTCTTCGTCAGTGGGATATTTTCAAGGATGCTCAGGTGCAGACACTGGTGGTTGGTTTCGATGATGTTATGGCTCTTGTTAATGAGAATACTTTTGGCGTGGTAATCAATCCGTTTAGTGAGAATTTGTGCATCACTACACCTCAGCTTCAGCATATGAAGCAGGTGAAGGAGCAGGGCACACATATTAGTGAGAATCGTGTGACTGAGGACACTCCTGTTCAGATTGGTGAGGCGAGAGAATATCCTGCTAATCTTGTAAATGCGATTAAGGAATATGCTGAGTCGGATTCACGTGTAAAAGAGGTTCACATTAAGATGATGACTCGTAATGGTCAGATGAGTTTCCTTCTGGTAATTGACCATGATGGTGACCTTAATGAGGTATTTAAGGGTATCGCTGGAGCTGGACGTGCGTTCGTTCCAGCGGGCATGTTCCTGGAGATGGTTCCACTTAATTCTGAGTTCGGTCAGCAGGTTGTTACAACTACCTTCAGCAAGCCAATTTATAAGAAGTAAGTTTGATATAATAGAAGTTATGTATAAGCACGTTTTATTTGATCTTGATGGTACGCTGACTGATCCAGGGTTGGGCATTACCAACTCCATTATGCATGCCCTCAGACATTTTGGCATGGAAGTTCCTGCACGCGAGGAACTCTATCAGTTTATCGGCCCGCCTCTGTATGAGACATTTATAGATTACTATGGTTTCAGTGAGGAAAAGGCTGATGAGGGTGTCAGGGTTTTCCGTGAGAACTATCAGGTGAACGGGCTTTTTGAAAATGAAGTATACGACGGTATCCCGCAGACTCTGAGTGAGCTTAAGAAGAGGGGCTGTAAGATTCATCTTGCTACTTCTAAGCCGGAACCATTTGCTATCAGGATTCTGGAGCATTTTGACCTGATTAAGTATTTTGATTTTGTTGCCGGATCTACTATGAATACTAATCTTGGTGCGGATGGTGGTCGTACTACTAAGGCGGAGGTTATTCGTCACGTGTTGACGTCCAACAACATCACTGATACCAGTGAGGTGATAATGGTGGGTGATCGTCGTCATGATGTCGAAGGCGCTGCTGAGCATAATATAAAAACTATTGGTGTGTTGTTCGGATATGGATCTCGAGGGGAGTTGGAATCCAGTGGAGCAGCATATGTGGTGGAGAGACCACAGGAGATATTGAATTATATCTGAGGGGACTTTGGAGAGAGTTTATGAATGTAGTTTTTCTGGACTGCACTCTTAGAGACGGCGGATGTGTTAATGATTTCGCATTCGGTTTGACTGCAATGGAGAGCATCAAACAGTCTTTGGAGACAGCAGGTATTAGATACATAGAGCTGGGATACCTGGATGCTAATAAGGGTTCAGACATGGATTCCACGATGTTTATTAGCGAGGAAAGCATCGAAAGGCAGTTGCTTAAGACTCGCGTAAAAGATGCAGTTTATCTTGCCATGATCGACTGTGGTAAGTTTTCAATAGAAGCTCTTCCTAAGCGTAGTGCATCCACTTTGGATGGTATCAGACTTTGCTTTCATAAGAGACAGATGGACGAGGCCTTTAAGGATGCGCGCAAGATTCTTAACAAGGGTTATCGTCTCTTTATTCAGCCTATGGTTAACACACGTTATTCTGATGAGGATATTATTAATCTGGCTCAGCGTGTGAACAGTGAATTGCCTGAGGCAGAGGCGTTATATATTGTAGACAGCTTTGGTGCCATGAGCGATCAGGAGTTTATTAATCGTGCTCAGCTTATGTCAACCACACTTAATCCTGATATTAAAATCGGAATCCATTCTCATAACAATCAGAACCAGAGTTTTGATGTTATTACATCTATCATTACTTCTGATCTTAATCGCGACATCATTATCGATGCTACTATCGCAGGCATTGGTAAGGGTGCAGGTAATCCTAACACCATGGAAGTGCTTAATTTCTATAACAAAGTGTATGAGCAGCGATATAATCTGGATTGTATCAAAGACGTGGATGCACAGTATATCCAGCCGATTCATTCCATGTATCCATGGGGATTCAGCTTCGATTTTTATCTGTGTGCCAAGTACAGAATTACACCAAGTTATCTTAAGTTCTATAAGCAGCATCAGGCTCGTCCTGAGGGCGATGTAGAGCGATTCCTGTCCACTATTCCAGAGGACAAGAAAGATGCTTTTAACAGAGATTTTGCAGTGGCTCATTACGAGAATTTTCTTAAGACTGCATGCCAGGAGGAATAACATTTGGTTGATTTATTAGACGCCCGTGGATGCGAGGTCATCCTTAATATTGAAGATGGCCATGAGCTGACCCTTAAGTTTCTGGGGGCAGTGGTTCCACAGCACGAAGAGGCAGTCTATGATGAAGATCAGTATGCAGTGGCACACGTTCGTGATCAGGGGATCTCAGGTACATATAAGGTGGTTGTTAAAGATACTGGAATTAGTGCCAGTGGCCTGCGTCTGTGCCTTATTAACAATGGCGATTATTCTTGTAACGTGGATATATCTTTGGCAGGCGAGCAGCAGCCAGCCATAGTTGTGGAAGCTGGTTCTACTTATGAGACAACTTACGACACCTTGAAGCTCTGTACAGAGGAGCGCGAGTATCTTAAGAATTTGCAGGGGATTCTCTATAAGACAATTACTGAAGTGGACCGCGTCTGCACTAAGCATAACATTAACTATTATGTTGTCTTCGGAGGCCTTCTGGGCGTGTATCGTTATGGCGAGATTATTCCGTGGGATGACGATCTGGATATTGCCATGACCCGTGAGGATTATGAAAAATTCCAGAAGGTGGCACCAGGGGAATTCAGCTCTGACTATATGCTCCTGGACTACAAGGATATCGGTAAAGACAAGCCATGTTTTCTGGACTATATGTGCAGAGTTCTCTATATGGGGGAGGAAGTTCCAGGCAACGTGTTTAAGAAGGTTTCCGGCAAATGTCGAGAGGATATTCTGGGACATCAGCCGCTGGATATTTATATTCTCGATAAGACTTCAGATGACCTTAAAAAGCACAAGCGTCACATGTTCTGGGTGAGAGCCGTTTATGGACTTGCCATGAGTAAGCGCGCTTACCTTGATAAGAGTGAGTACGCTGGCAGAGACAAGCTGACAAGAGTGGCGGTTCCTTTGCTTTACGCACTTGGTAAACTGCTCCCTGCCAGGGTGATTTTTGCCCTCCACGACAAAATTTGCACAAAGTACCAGAAGACTGACGCCAAGGATTATTTTTTCTCTAACGGTTACCTGCCTTTTATCCACACACGTTATAGCAAGGAGTGGTTCCAGGGTGGTGAGAGAGTTGATTTCGGACCAACGCAGATAAACATTCCTAATCAGTACGAGGCTTACCTTAAGAGGGCCTACTATGACTATTACCACCTGCGCGGAATGAACGGACGAATTCCGCAGCACAGCCCAAAGAATCACGGGGTAATCTAATGAAAAAAGTATCAGTAATAATTCCAGTTTACATGGTGGAAAACTACATCGAGGACTGCATCAGAAGCGTCCTGGCACAGACTCTGGACGACGTCGAGATCATCCTCGTTAACGACCAGGGCACGGACGCGTCGTGGGCGAAAGCGGTGGCACTGACAGAGGGCAACAACAGCGTGGTGCTCCTGGAAAATCCTCGCAACATGGGTCTGGCAGCCACACGTAATCACGGTTTGTCTGCGGCTACAGGTGAGTACGTTTATTACCTGGATTCCGATGACATGATCGTTCCTGACGCACTGGAGAAACTTTATGAGGTGTCTTCCCGTGACCAGCTGGATGTGCAGATATTCGAGACATCTTTTGTATATGAGACGGCTGAATTGGAGGAGAAATTCAAGAATAATCCTGCCTGCTTCAAGGGGGATTACCCTGATGTGATGACGGGTAAGGATTTGTTTATAAAGTGGATGGAAATCTGGGACTGGATGCCTTCACAGCCACGCTTTTTCTATAACAGAAATTTCCTGCTGGAGAATGCTATTCAGTTTAAGGAGGGCATGCTCCACGAGGATGAGACATATGCCTTTGATGTGCTTATGAACGCTAGCCGCGTGCGAGTTACCAAGGAGAAGTTCTTCATCAGAAGATTCAGAGCTGCATCCATTATGACGGGTGTTCCTAAGATCCAGAGCGTGGAAGGATGCGTGTATATTCTTGACCACGTGGCTCAGGTGAAGAATGCGTGTAGTGATGATGCGCAGCTTGGTCGCGCAATTGATTTCTATGCATATAAGATATTCCTCGATGTGTGCCGTAAATACAGACGAATTCTGGATAGCGGCGCAGACATGGAGGAGGAGAAAAAGAAGCTGACTTCCGAGCTTCTGAACAGCCCTGCGCAGATGAGTATTTATAACCTCATCGAGAGCTATGGTCGATACAATAATTAACGAGGTATAAGATGGCAAAAGTTTCAGTACTTATTCCTGCATATAACGTAGAGCAGTATATTCACGACAGCATTGGTTCTGTGATGGCGCAGACATTTACGGACTGGGAAATCGTGGTGGTGGATGACTGTTCTACTGATAATACACTGGCTATTTTGAACGAGTATGCCAGCAAGGATTCTCGCATTCATGTATATGCTCACGAGACTAACCGTGGTCAGTCCTGCGGACGTAATACAGCTCTTTCTCACGCTACTGGGGAGTATGTATATATGCTGGATGCTGACGATAAAATTGCATCTAATTTGCTTCAGGATATGGTGGAGCTTTTTGATGCTGAGAACCTGGATGTAGCAGGATTCGAGACAGAGAATTATTGTGATGATCCACGCTACGATGCCAACGTTAAGATTAAGACAGTAAAGTATCGTGAATTGCCGGTCATGAACGGCCTGGAGGCCCTGAATTACTGCGTTTATGAGGAGTCACTGTCATCCAGTACGCCTACATATTTTATGCGTAAATCTTATCTGGATCGCATTAATCTGAGATTTGTAGAGGGGATTCTTCATGAGGATGTGGGATACCTCTTTGAGCTCATCGTTCGCGCTGACAGAGTAACTTTTATTCCTAAGATCTATTTCCACAGAAGAATTCGCATGAACTCCACCATGACTCGCGGATTTACCGATAAAAATATCGAAGGATATCTGAGAAGTGTGTACCGCGCATACGACCTGGAGGAGACACTTATCCAGAAGTATGGAGATACAGACTTTCTTCGTAAGACTTTGGCGAAATGGCGCCGCGATATGTTCGGTCGCGCCAGACAGCTTTACCTTCAGTCTGAGGAAACTATCTACTATCAGAATGGCGGTCACGTAAGTCCTGAGATGCAGAGACTTTTCCAGACTATTAAGATGCTTTCTGTCGGCGAGGGTCAGGCAAAAGATGTGCTGGGCGAGGATGCTGTTAATACTATTCGTGAGAGCGGTATTCATGAGGTGTATCTCATGGGCCTTGGTCAGTATACAGAGCGCATGATTCATATAATGGGAGCTCTGGACGTGGCTATTAGCGGCATTATCGTGCCATCTTCTGAGCGTTATTCGGCCTTTGGAATTAAGCTTTATACACCTGATAAATTCCCTGCGGACCTGCTAGAAAATAAAGTTCCTGCGGTGTACAGCGTCTCCCACTACTACGACGATGTTTATAGTAAAATATGCGAAGAGTGTGGCCTTACTAATATAATTAAGGTGAACTTTTAACTTCTGACAGGAGGTAAGATGGAGTGAATCTTCGTTCAATAGTTGAAGAGTTTTCTAATCCAGAGATTAAAGTTATTAGCTTTGATATCTTCGACACTCTGGTATGCCGTCCGTTGGGCAGACCCAGCGACCTGTTCGAACTTCTTGACAGAGACTTTTCTCGTAATAACGAATCAGTGGTCAGCTTCCGTGTTATTCGCACAGAGGCGGAGGCGGTTCTTCGCCGTAAAATTATCTCAGGTGCCATCTCCCGTGAGGATATTACACTGGATGAGATTTACGAAGTGATTGTAGATAATTTTGGAATTAGTCCAGAGCTGGCTATGACTCTGAAGAATAAGGAAAATGAGCTGGAGATATCTTTGTGCAGACCACGTGTTAGCGGAAAGTATCTCTATGAGATGGCTAAGCAGACTTCAGCAAAAGTTATTCTCACCTCCGATATGTATCTGACAGAAGATGTGATTATTAAGATTCTGGATAATGTGGGCATTAATGATTATGACCTGTTAACTGTGTCCAGCAAGTGCGGTAAGCGTAAGATTTCTGGCAATATTTATAAAGACGTATTCGCGTGCATGAATGTCCAACCAGATGAGATTCTTCATATCGGTGATAACTTTGAATCAGACTATAAGATTCCTTCCGACATGGGCATGAAAGCAATTCACTTTCCATCTTCAAGGGAAGTATTTGAGTCTCATGGC
Organism: Saccharofermentans sp.; assembly: GCA_024403695.1. Taxonomy (GTDB): domain Bacteria; phylum Bacillota; class Clostridia; order Saccharofermentanales; family Saccharofermentanaceae; genus Saccharofermentans. The sequence goes on from JAKSRI010000004.1 coordinate 27,486, forward strand.
TGTGCGCATCAGGTAGAGAAAATCTGCTCTGATCTTACTAACTGGCAGGCCGCATGTGACTCTGTCGGCATTGGAATTATGCGTCAGATGGCGGCTAATTATTATTTTGATGATCCATACAGAGACTTCGCTTCTGAATCTGACTATAACAATGACCCTGAGTTCGTAGGATATGCGGCACTGGGTCCAGAGCTACTGGCTCTTAATCAGTGGATAGTGGAGAATGCACTTCGCGATAAGGCCAGCAAAGTTATTTTCCTGGCCCGCGATGGATATATGCCTAAGAAAGTTTATGACTTGTATCGTTCGTTCCATCCAGAGCTACCACCTTCTGAGTACCTTCATGTGTCCAGAAGATCCGTGCTTCCTGCGATGATTCGTACAGCTACTGATCTGTATCAGCTGCCAGTAGATATCACTTACCAAACACCAGGCAAACTTCTTCGTCTGCTGTCATTCTGCGTTAGTGAAGATGTGGACATTGAGGCTAAGTATTTCTGGGGATATGACGCTGATACTGACTTTAATAAAGAGACATATCAGGGGTTTATTTCTGCGTTTATAAAGAATGGTTATGATAAGGCGCGTCACGATGCGGCGGTGTCTAGAATTGGAGATTATCTTAAGAATAATCCTGAGGCGCAGGTGACCTCTGATGCAGTGCTTTTTGACATGGGATATAGTGGCAGAATCGCTGCGGCTATCGCATATGCCACAGGTCTTAATCCTGTCAGTTACTACTTCCATGCTGACTCCAGAGAACACTTTAAGTTCGAACGTAAGTCTGACATTAAGATAAGATCTTTCTTCGACTTTAACCCTTATATGGAGTCATCTCTTCGTGAGTATTCTTTCCTGGAGGTGGCAGCTTCCTGCGTGGGCTATGGCTCGAAATACGAGGTGCTTTATGATATCGGCCCTGCTGAGGGTTATGGTGACACAGCCCTTAAGATGCAAAGCGGTGCCATGAAGATGGTGCAGGAATATTATGAGACGTTTGCCCAGTATGAGGCGGAGACTTCCTTCCGCAGTCACGACGCTGCCATGCCTTTCGAGGCCTTTATAAGATATTGTGGGGAGTATGATCGCAGCATGTACGGTCAGGTGCTTATTGACGATGAGCTCTGGGGCGGTCGCCGTGACATTAACATCAGGCGTCTTATGGAGGCGAGACTTTCCAAGCTTCCTGAGTATGCGAAGGAGAAATAATCATGGATACACTTATGGAGCTCAAGCAGTCCTTGCTTAACTGGTATGAATTTAGACCCGACGCCAGCGCACTGGTGCTGGGAGATGAGGCGGGTGCCATTACTGCTCTGCTTAGCAGACGCGTGGCTAGTGTGTGCACTGATGCTGATGTGCCTGGTGAGTACGACTATATGATTGTCCTTAATTTGCTGGAGACTGCGGCTGATCCTGTGGAGGCGATTAAGGGCTTGGCGGCGCGTCTTAATGAGGGTGGTACTTTGCTCCTTTCATGCGGTAACCGATATGGCCTTAAGTATTTCTGCGGCACTCGCGACCCATATACAGGTGTGGTTTTTGATGGTGTTAATGGCTATCTGGAGGGAAGCACTTCTGGTAGGCTGTATTCTCGCGAGGAGATAAAGGGCTTTATTGCCAGCGCTTTAGATATGCACGCAAAGTTTTACTATCCGGTGCCTGATGCGGACATGCCTCAGATGATTTTTACTGACGATTACCATAACGGAATTAACGCCGCTGAGAGGCTTGTGGATTATAATTATCGCGACCCATCCATGATTGGCGTGGAACATCGCATGCTGGCGGAGGCTATTACCAGCGGTGCGCTGCCATTTAACAGCAATTCTTTCCTCATAGAGATTAGTGCGGGTGAGGTGTCAGATATCACTTATGCTGTGACTACAACTGATCGTGGTGTGGAGAAGGGATGTGCCACAACTATTCGTCGTGACGGGGTGGTTTATAAGCGTCCGCTCTATAACGAGGGTGTAGAAAATCTGCGCGGTCTGGTAGCTAATACAGACTATCTTCTTAGCAAGGGCGTACCGGTTCTGCCACTTAGTTTGAAGAACGATGAATATGGTGTATATGTTCAGATGGAGCAGGTGAAGGCCCCTGGTCTTACTACGGTTCTTGATGATATCGCGGCGGGTTCTTCGGAGGCGCTGACTGATATTTTTGATGAGCTCTACTCCTATATTTGCGCGGCTTGTGACAGCAGGGAGGATTCACCTCTGGGTCCTATTCAGAACATCGCTTATCTGGATATCGCGCCATGCAATTGTTTCTATGTTAATGGCAAGCTACTCCTTTATGATCAGGAATTCACCAAGAAGGACTGCCCTTCGTTGTTTGCTATGTATCGCACCATAAAGTATTGCTATGCTTCTGATCGTAAGCTTCAGGGTTTGTATCCTGTAACTAAGATGTACGAGCGTTATGGTATAACAGATGCGCTTATAGATGAGTTCGAGAAAATGGAGACAGAGTTTATTAATTCCATCCGCCATAAGGACGATAATTCTCAGCTTTTCTCATGGGCGACTCCTGATTATAAGTTCATGTATACTCAGATGAACAAGGTGTCTGAGGCGTTGCCAGACGGCACCAAGCCATATAAGGTAGGATATGTGCCAGGTGTTTATGACCTGTTCCATAAGGGTCATCTGCGCCTGTTCGAGCGTTGTAAAGAGCGTTGCGATTATCTTATCGTTGGAGTTCTGACGGATGAACTGGTAGAGTTCTATAAGGGAAAGAAACCAATTATCTCATATGAGGATCGTGCTGAGGTAATTTGTGGCCTTAGCTGCGTTGACGAGGTGGTTCCTGTAGACTTTACTAATACTGATAAACTGGATGCCTGGGAACAGCTTCATTATGACTGCCATTTTTCTGGTAATGATCACATCAATCACTGGAACGATGTGTGGGAGGAGCTTAAGAAACGCGGTTCCAATATGGAATTTTTCTCGTATACTGAGGGCATCAGCAGTACGTCTATCAAGAAGAAGATGGGCGGAAAGGAATAACTATGAAGGCATTAATTGCTATGAGTGGCGGCGTGGACAGCAGCGTCGCAGCATATCTTATCAGACAGCAGGGCATGGATGCAGTTGGCTGCACCATGAAGCTTTACGACAACGAGGACGCAGGTGTTCCTAAGGAAAATACCTGCTGTAGTCTTGATGATATAGAGGACGCTAGAAGCGTGGCTTATCGCCTCGGAATGTCCTACTACGTTTTTAATTTTAAGGACGATTTTAAGGAGAAGGTTATCGATAATTTTATCTGCTGTTACGAGAACGGCATGACACCTAATCCATGTATCGAGTGCAATCGTTATCTTAAGTTTAATAAGCTTATGGAGCGCGCCCAGGTTATGGAGTGCGACTATGTGGTTACTGGTCACTATGCGCGTATCGAGAAAACCCCTGAGGGCTATGTTCTTAAGAAAGCAGTGGATGACAGTAAGGACCAAAGTTATGTGCTTTATTCTCTTACTCAGGAGCAGCTCGCACACACCCTTTTCCCTCTAGGTGAGCTTACCAAAACACAGGCCCGCGAAATCGCCGAGGAAAACGGTTTTATTAACGCCAATAAGCCTGACAGCCAGGACATATGTTTCGTGCCCGATGGTGATTATGCCAAGGTCATCCGCTCCTTTACGGGCAAGGACTATCCTCCTGGAAATTACGTGTCCACTTCCGGCGAAGTGCTTGGCACACATAAGGGTATTATTCACTACACTATTGGTCAGCGTAAGGGCCTTGGAATCGCTCTGGGCGAGCCACGTTTCGTGTGTAAAATTAAGCCCGAAACAAACGAGGTCGTCCTTGGCACTAACGAGGAGTTAATGACTACTGGTCTCAAAGTTGGCGACGTAAACTGGATCTTGGGGCACGCACCAGTAAGTGAGGGAGAGACTTTCCGATGCTCGGCGAAAGCGCGCTACAAGCACAAGGAGCAGCCAGCTACTGTTACTGTCTGCGGTGATGGTACTATCGAAGTGGAGTTCGATGTGCCGGTTCGTGCGGCAACCCCAGGACAGTCCTGTGTTCTTTATGATGGCGATGTGGTCATCGGAGGCGGTAAGATTTTCTGATATTTTCTTATATTTTTGCAATTGAAAAGAGGGTCTCTTCTGAAATTCAGGAGAGGCCCTCTTCAACCAAGAGGAAACTATTACATCACGTTGTATGGGTTGTAATAATTAGCATTGTTGGAAGGTACAGCTACTGGCTGAGTTGCCTGCTGCTACGCGACCTGTGTTGTTGATGATTGTGTTGATTATTTGGGGTTCGGAGATTCTTCCGTTTGTTCATCTGTTTTTAAAATAGATGAATCTTTTGATGAAACATTTCACAGTGCCAGGTGTTTTATTCGACACTCTTGAGCGTTTGTAAAATATTGTAATGGTGTTTGATATAATCAATGTGAAAGTTTATACACACATGGAGGCATGGCTATATGGGTATTATCAAGTTAACAAATAATATATTAGGTTCAATGAATGAAGCGGTATCCTCAGAGGTGAAGGATCAGTATCTCGAAGCATTTAGATGCGATTCTCTGGGGCAGGTTTATCTTCTCCGTAAGGGAGCAAGACTTGATAAGACTCATAACAATAAGGGTAACGAGGATGTTATATCTTCTGGTTCCAAAGTTATCGTCGCTGAAGGACAGTATGGTCTGTTTATAGATAATGGAAAAGTTAGCGATGTAATGACTGAGGCAGGCCTTCATGTGGTGGAGACAGACTCTTCGCCATCTGTATTTGGTGGCGGCAAGGCGAAAGGCATAATTGGTAATGCCTGGGAACGTTTTACATTCGCTGGAGAAACTCCTACTAAGCAGGCAATTTATTTTGTTAATGCTCTGGAAATCATGAATCTTCCTGAGGGTCAGTACTCCGTGACATATAGAGATCCTGATTATAGAAATGTTTACGTTAAAGGAAGAATTGTTTTCTCCATTCGTGTTGTAGATCCTGTGGTTTTCTATAAGAGCGTAACTGGTCAGGTTAGTGGTGACTATAAAGTTGAAGACCTGGTGGGTACAGATAGTAATCCAGGCATGCTGATTGATGAGGCCTGTGATCTTACTGAAGAAGCTATCGCCAAATTATCTGATGAGAAAATCCCTTTTGCAGAGTTAATGGGTGAGAGATCCATTTTGTGCCGCAAGATAAAGAATGAGATTAATAAGGACTGGAAGGAAAAACGAGGAATAGAGATTGTTCACCTTACTCTTAATATTAATGCTTCTGGTGGTTCTATGGATAGAATGGCTCAGTTTGATCAGGCTAAGATTTTTTCCGATGATTTGCCAGCTTTGGCCGCTGCACAGGTGCTTGGTCAGACAGAGGCACAGAAAATTGCAGCAGGAAATCCAGCGGGTGCAGTAACCGGTGTTGCTGGTCTTGCCATGATGAATGCAGTATGTCCTTGCTGCAACTATAAGCCAGAAAATGGAGTTCTAGGTATGTTTTGCGACGCCTGCGGAGCTAAGCTGAAAGATTAAATCTGTCACTAAGAACAAGTACCTTGATATAGTTTTATGTTTAACAACTTCATATTGTTCACATACTCCGCTTTTGATCACGGTACGATCGTAAGATCAACATTATTCAGCCACAGTGAGAACGAGTCTGAGCCCTACAGCCGTCGCCGTAAAACTTCTCGTCCTTGTCAAAGCACTGAGAGGACTGTTTTCCTCCAACGTTCACCCATCATTCAGAGTCTAATTCTCAAAATTAGCTCTTGAGCTACTTGTACCACCTCGGTTTACCTTCCATTTCTGAAAGGCTATAGAGCCAGCAGCATTGTTTCCCGTTACCTTCATTTACTCACATCATTGGGATGACGTGGTCTAAAGGCTTATTCTCCACACGGAGCGTCTATTGTTGCTGCAAACACTGGTGTGCCATTGCTTACGCTTACGACAATGCCTCCTCTTCTCCGTTGGAGTTGCCTTTTCTCCTTCTCGATCCGAGAGTCACCTCCCGGCCGAAAAATACCATTCGAAGTATCCTTCTTTTGATATCTCGGAGGTCCAAGGATCCTATGATTGGTTGATTAGACCATTTGCACATAGTTAGCATTGTGAACAATATGAAGTTGTCAAAGTGCTTATCGGTTTGCGATGTGCATTTTGTGTGCCCTCGCTTCGATGATGTAATTCTACATTCGTATAAAATGTTTATCACGGAAAAAAATCTGCCACATATTAACCCCACTTAGGTGACAAGTCGTACACATTCAGGTGGAAACTTTCGGACATGGCCTTGTTAGACTAGGGCATGTTCGGAGGTAAGATTTTGAAAGATTTTATTAACAGATATAAGACATATTTAACCGTACTATTTTGCTTTGCTATAGCAGCTGTAGGTGCCATTGTTAACGAGACGATGTTGCAGGAGAGAGAAGAGATAGAGTATCAGCTGGTCATTACGCTGGAGCCTATCAACAGGGATGCTGAGCCAGCAGAAATAGCTGAGGATAATAATCAGATTATAACAACAGAGTGCCTTGCTATGGATATGGATAAGGAAGATAGCTCCGGAAAATACTGGGAGACTTCCAGAATTATTGATGAGTGTAATAGCAATGGTGATGATGAGGATTTCGAGCCGTTTATTACTGGCGTAAATCAGGAAAGTATTGTTAACGCAGCCATTTCGATGCTGGGTCACCCATATAAATCCTGTGGTAGTGACAGGGATGGTCTGGACTGCTCCGGGCTGGTGGTTTACTGTTATGACTTAATTGGTATTTCTTTGCCTCATAATTCTAGAGATTTGTGCGATGTTGGTCAGGAAGTCGAGGTGGATGATATTCAGCCTGGAGATATTGTGTGCTGGGATAATAATGGAACTGGTGTCTGTGGACACGTTGGAATTTATATTGGTGATGGCCAGTGTATCGAAGCCCGAGGGCACCGATGGGGTGTCGTATATTGCGAGCTGGATAGATCTCCTATTCTTACTGTAAGAAGAGTAATTGAATAAGGTTAATTATTCCTCCAAATCATTTATACTATAGGAAATAGTATTGTTGCTAACTAGGAGGAAGCATGTATAAATATTATAAAAATTTCAAAGTATATCAGATTATTCTGTTTGCGATGGTAGCGCTTCTTGTCGGATTAGGGTTAGCTGCTTTTGTAGATGTATTTCGTTCTGGAGAAAATATTTTTGTTGGAATATTTGGTTGTATCTTCTTTTTGGGACTCGCATTTGTATTTTTTAATATATCTCTTAGTATGTCGAAGCCATATTCAAAAATTGACGCTCTTCGTGCCAGTAATCCTGAGTTGGTGAAGGATTATGAGGAGGATTTTCTGACCGCTGAGAATATCCAGAACACAATCTGGTTCGGTCAGCGATATGTTTTCTTCCATGCCTTTAAATTTGCAGTGGCATCCTATAGTGAAATTGAGGCCCTTAGGCTTTATAAGCACCACACAAATAAGACCTCGTCCTTTGAACTAGAGGCCACGGTTAAGGGTGAGAAAATCCAGGTAAACTTTAGTATTTATGGCAAAAACAAGGAGGTCGTGGTGGCAGTGGCGGAGAGGCTTTCGACTATGTCCGGCGCACCTCTTAGTAATGAGCTGAGTAAAGCGTAAGGAGCAGGTAACTAATGGAGACCATATATTTGGCAGGAGGATGCCTGTGGGGTGTTCAGCATTTTATGAGAAGTGTTCCTGGTGTAATTTCCACAGAAGCAGGACGTGCTAATGGTAGCACTAATACTCTGGACGGAGATTATGATGGTTATGCTGAGTGCGTAAAAGTGGATTTTGATGAGAAACTGACTTCTGCCTATAAGATGACAGAGCATCTCTTCGAGATAATTGACCCATATAGTGTAAATAAGCAGGGTGTGGACGTTGGACTAAAGTATAGAACAGGCGTCTACAGCATATGTAGCAGGCACCTGGAAGAAGCACGTGCTTTTATTGATGCTCGTAGTGATAAAGACAAAATTGTCGTGGAAGTGCTGCCTCTTACAAATTATGTGAGAAGCGCTGATGAGCACCAGGATCGCCTTGAGAGAATCCCAGAAGACTGTAGTTACTGTCACATTCCATCGGAAATAATGGATAAGTATCGTAAATGATTAAGTTGTACTTTCCTTGTACTTTTTCTTGGCTTCGTACATGCGCTGGTCAGCTATCTGCATGTGCTCGAAAGCTTTCTTAATCAGAGTGCTGTTAACAGTATTTATACCTATGCTGGCGTGAATCTCGTATTCCTTACCGAGTTTGGAAACGATGCTGTCCAGAGTTGAATAGAAGTTCTTTATGAAGTTCTCGTGGATGCTGTTATCAGATGATGTAATAATGGCATAGAATTCATCTCCACCGATTCTGGCACAGATATTGCCATCACCGATAGATTTCTTAAGTATATTACCGACAGTTCTGATAGCGTAGTCGCCCTCGCTGTGACCGTAGGTATCGTTAATTGTCTTAAGATTATCCAGGTCGCAGCTGATGAAGGAAATATATTCGCTCTCAGGATTTGTTTTAGCCATCAGAGCAGACAGATTCTGCTCGAAGCCACGTCTGTTCTCAAGACCTGTGAGAGGGTCGATAAGATTCTGCTTCTTAATCTCGATAAATTCACTGAACTCTTCCTGTAGACGTAGATCGTTATAAGCTAGAGCGATACCTTCTGCGTATGGAGCATAGAAATTAGTGTCATTAAACTTGTCCCACTCAAAAGCGACATAGCCGAATGTCAGGTTCTTATGGTGAACAGGGATGATTACATAGAGATTAGGCTCCTTCTTCTCGAGAACCTCATCTGGCAAGATTTTGCCTCTAGGGAATGAGATATTCTGCATATAGTCATCGTCAACATTTTTTGCAAAGGCGGCATGAAGATTCATGGTCTCGCTGTATGGATTATCGTCCTTGTAATCATCTTGGCAGAGGCACAGGTATGTCTGCTTCAGATCAAAAATGCTGGTATAGTTATTAATCAGCTGCAGCTTGTCCTCTTCAGTAATGAGATTTTGAATATCAGTTCCGAGTAGTATGGAGCGACGAATATTTACATATTCATCTGTCTTAAAAGTAATATACTGGCGGAACTGCATTGGATTATCTATATGGTTACAGCCACAACTGCATTTCTTATGAATGTCACCTGTGATGCGTGTCTCCATAGGAACGGATTCACCCTTGTTTACATTCTCGATAATGTTGATGGCATTGACAGTCATTTCACGAATAGGAATAGCTACTGTAGTCAGAGTTGGAGCAGTCATCATGCCTTCTACAACTTCATCAAAACCAGTAATGGCAATATCTTCAGGAACGCGTACTCCACGGGAAGCAAGTTCTTCGATAAGTCCCATAGCCATATAGTCATTGGCACAGATGATAGCCTGTGTCTTGCCGTCATATGCCTTTAGGAATTTGTCTGCTGCGTCTTTACTCTTACGCTTCCAGAAGTCACCTTCGATAATTATGTCATCAGATACCTCGAGCCCAGCATCAGTCATAGCGGCCTTAAATCCTGCGAGTCTGTCTCTGGAATCTTCATAGCTAAGCGGACCTGACATATAGCAGATATTTGTAAAACCATGGTCTTTAAGGAAATGGTTTGTCATCTCATAGATAGTTCCATAGTTATCAAATACGACTCTGTATGTATCTGTGGATCCATTACGAATAGATACGATAGGACAGTTGGTCTGCTTCTTAATTTTCTCTAGAAGAAGTCGCTCCATACCGTCAATGTCGTATGTATCAGGAAGAGAGATAACTCCCTCATATTCAGAAAAATCAGGGATATTAATTACATCACGCTCGCCTAAGTCGAAGAGAGTGGTACTCATAAAAGAACCAAAATCATTGAACACAAAAATATCATAGCCTTTGCTACAGGCTATGTTCTTCATGGATTCCATAAGAAGTTTTTGAAATTCGCGACCTATTTCCCCCAGAAATATGGCGATTTTTTTGCGTTTTGCCATAAAAATATCTTCCAATTAATTTAGTACGATAAAATAATTATAAAGGCAGATGATTATAAATTTAATAGGAAAATATTGCGAAATTTTGAATTATTGACAGAAAAGTGCAGAGTTAATTTTATTTTTGCGGGTGATCCAGAGATGTGTCCTCTACAGCCAATTCTATAAGAAGCAGCAGAATAATAAGGTTCTCCCATATGAAGATGGTCTTCATGAACATCTCGTCTTTTACAGTGTAGAAAAATACAAACCAGATAGAGTACAGAATTCCGATAATGGAGTAGAGTTTCTGTCTGATAGTGGTGCCCCATATGAGCATAAGAACAAATGATAAGGCGATTCCGAAGATTAGAGAGTATGCGAAGCTTTTATGTGTCATGGTGCTGAGTCTGTCAATTTTACCCATTGATGGGAACACGGCACACCCCAGAATCTGTAGCAGAACAAAGAAATACACATATTTCCTGATTAGTCTGAATTTGGTTTTAAAGATATATATGGCCAGCATCAGGCAGATGAGAAGTGCCATAAAGAAATACAAAGTGGCAGTCCATTTCTGAAGGCCGATATATTTGGAAACAGTCAAGTTAAGTTCATACGGATGAAGATTGTTCAACCATGCTGATACTACAACGATAGCAACTGTAATAATGTAAATCTCAGATGCCCATAATAGGAATCTCTTGTTACTCTGTAAAATATTAGACAATCCATTACTCCAAAATCTTTTGAGTAATTATAGCATAAATTTGGATGTATAATTTTTTAATCATATGAAACTTTTTGCTGTCCTTTGTTGTTTTACGTATGAAGGCCAATAAAAGAGATATCTCAAAAAGGGAAAAAGATGAAAGTAACAAGAGAGAGTTTTACAACAACATATGACAAATATAAGAATACTGTGTATTCAGTGATATTTAATTATGTGCGTAATTCTGAAGATGCTTCAGATGTTACACAGGACGTGTTTCTGAAGTTGCTTGATTGTGATACTGAATTTACAGATGATGAGCATCTGAAAGCTTGGCTTATCAGAGTTGCTATTAACTCCAGCAAGAATCTTCTTAAATTCAGAAATCGTTTTTCTGATGAAGAGGTACCTGAAATGCCATATTTTGATGAGCATAACGAGGACAGTGAAATTTTACAGGCACTTATAAAGCTTCCTGAAAAGTACAGAATCCCGCTTCATCTTTTCTATTATGAGGACTACTCGATCAAGCAGATTGGAGATGTTCTGGGGGCTCCTGAAGCAACCATCAAAATCCGACTCAAAAGAGGTCGTGAAAAGCTTAAAAAGTTATTGAATTGAGGGGATTACTGAGATGGACAACATTAAAAACCAGTACAAAAAACAAATGGACAGTTACTGTCAGGAGAATCTTAAGTTAACGGCTGAAGATATACTTAAGGCTACTCCAAAGGCGGCTGTCACAGATTTATCAGGAGCTAAGAAAAAAATGAATATTAAGACTAAAATTGCTTCCATAGCGGCAGCATGTGTATTAACAACAGGACTTACAGGGGTTGTAGCGGGTGCAGCTGGCATCGGACCAATGAAGGAAATCGTACCTAACATTTTCACACCAAAGACACAGACAGCTCAGTCTGATTCAAAGCAGGCGGCTGATGATAAGGTATCAGAGAAGCTTGTAGATGAGGGCTATCTCCTTAATATTAATGAGACAAAGTCTGCGATGGGATATGATGTTACATTGCAGGGAATTACAGGTGATATTACTAATCCTCAGCTGCTCTTTAAGATTAAGGTAGATGATGACACATTTACTAAGGCCAATAAGTCTTTTGTCGCTACAGTTTATACAGGTCTTAGTGAGGACGCATATGCTAATCGTTATGATGTTAATGAATCAGTTGGTAGCTATATGTACACTACAGCTACTGCTGTCCAGGACAGTAACGATACATCTATCTATTACTTATCTATGCCAGGCAATGTTTATTGGATGACGTCAGGAAATGATGTAGTAGTAGAGTTCAGAAGCATTCGTGAGAACTGTACAGGCGATACATGGGACAATGAGACTATGTTGAACCTTGTCTATAGATTTACAATGCCATCTGATGGATCTGCTCTTAAGACAGTGGCAATTTATAACTATGAGTTTGGTGAGACAAAAGCATTTGTAAGTGATAGCGGAATTAAGTTCTATCTTCAGGAGGCTGACTTTGGTGCTTACGATACAACAATTGTCTTCCAGTATGATTTACAGGATACAAAACTTGACTACATTACATCTGATTTCTGGGGCAATTATGACGCAGTACAGAATGAGATTAACAAAGTGGGTGGAGAGATTACCCTTGTAGTTGACGGAACAGAGTATAAGATGACATCCGTTGGTGGCTGTTATTGTGATGAGAAGGGTGAGTTTGGTCCAAAGTTTAGAACTAACTGGACAACATCTTTTGCATCTATTAATTTTGATGCCGCTAAGGAAATTGTTCTCAAGTATAGAAATACAATGATTGTTATTAAGGGTGAGGATTCTTCTAAGGAGCCAGAAATCGTTATCGAGGATCCAGCAATTCCAGTTGAGGATCCAATCGAGAATCCTACAGAACCTATCGAGGAGCCTGTTGTTGAACCAATCGATCCAGAGGTTCCAGTAGAGACAGAAGCCCCTGTAGAAGACTGAATAACATAAATCTTCTTAAAAGCATATAATTAATACGCCCCGGGTTATCTTGGAAGGATAGCCCAGGGCGTTATTTATGTTAATCAGAGCGTCTTAATAGATAAATTTTTTCTGGATTTTATAGCTGATGAGGAACAAAACGAGATCCACAGGAATCTTCACAAAGAGTTCCACTGAAACGCTTAGAAGCTTTACCAAACTAGAAGTAAGGAATGCGCTTAGCATCATCTGAACTACTGCGAGACACACATACTTAATGGCAGATTTTCCATAGCTTTTCTTGCTCTTAAATACAAAGAAATAGTTCATCAGATAGTTATAAATAGCTGAGATTATACGTGCCAGAACAGTGGCTACTATAACGTAGTCCCAGCTAATAGACCCCTTAAGAATCAGGCAGAAAACCTGAAAAAGAGTAAGGTCGATTAAGCTTGATGACAGGCTGGAGATGATGAATCTCAGGAATGCACCAAGGAATACGCTGTAAATCTTGATGGAATCCTTTACTGGGTGGAAATGGGTCTGGTGGTTCTCCTTGGAATCGTAGATGGTCTCGATCTGCTCTTCCACGATTTTAATTTTGCTCTTCACAGCAGTGATAAGCATCTTCATCTCGAACTCAAAGCGATTTGTTGGTTCATTAAGCATTTCCTTCATGAAGGACGCAGAAATACCACGAAGACCTGTCTGTGTGTCAGTAATGTCAACTCTGTACAGTGTGCGAAAAACCTTGCGTGTCAGGTTGTTACCAAACTGACTCTTAGGAGGGATGTCATCTCCAGAAAAATCACGCACACCAAGCACCAGAGCGTTAGGTTGCTTTTGCAGAATACCTCTAATTTTCTCGATTGCTTCTGGTGTGTGCTGACCGTCAGAATCTGCGGTAACACATCCTACCATGTCAGGGTAAGTCTTAAGGCAGTGCTCGAAAGCGGTTTTCAGCGCCTTGCCCTTACCTCCGTTAACGTCGTGGGTCAGCAAAGTCACGTTAAATTCATTTCGTGCACGCTGGAAAAATTCCTGGTACTGACTGCCACTTCCGTCGTCAACCAGAATTATTGGTGACATATTCTTATCATTTAGCTTCTGCAAGAGCTCGATAAGTCGTAAATCAGGCTCATATGAAGGGATAATAATTGGCAAACATTCACTCATATGTTAACTCCTTAAATCTATGCATTCACTGTAGGATATCGAATTGTTTCTAAGGTATTCTTTAATTTCGTCATCAGGATATATAACGATGAAATAGTCAAAATCTCGAAGATTGGTAAATGTTGCCAGTTGGTTCTTTCTTAATGTGTGAACCTCGGATGAATACAGAGCGTATCTTGAAGCATTCCATTTATAGTCTCGATCTTCTTGGTAGAATTCATCGTCTTCTACATCAGATATATAAATTAGATAGGATACTTCCTGGTCCTGTGGCAACTGATATTTGTCGTAGATGCTGTACAAGAGATCAGCAACAGTAATTATTTCGGTTTTTTCTCTTGGGACGAATAGAGGACTAATGTTGTCAATTGAATAGACCATCAACATCACAACAGAAAAAAGAATTCCGAGAATTTTTACTGTGCTGGTAGGTTTATTATTTATGCTTGTGATCATGTCATCCGTAGAGCAGATCTGAATCAGAATAAGGAGAACTATTCCTAAGGTAAACTGGTCAATAGTCATGATATATCTGAAGTAGCAAGGCAGTACTAAGGCCTCGTAGACTGGCATGGAGAAAATGTACATGCAGTAGAGACCAACCTGGTAGATGATGTATACGATGAGGATATAGATAGCGCTATTTTTGATTCTGTATAAGTTTTTGTTTTTCTTGTACTCGAAGAGGGCAAATAGCACGAAAAGAATCAGCATGAAAGTGACAATGTAGTTTTGCATGCTGAGAGCTTTTTCAAGGTAAAGGTTAGTTATGGTTTTGATGTCAGTGGCAGTCTTGTCAGCCATAACATTTTTATAGTTGCTAAAAGAAACTGAATGGATAGATGTATTTGCACTGGTGAAAACCAACTTAATTCTTATACTCCATATCTCGCGTATGATTATTGGCGTTATGAGAAAAATACCTGTTGGAATGAGTGCACGCTTTATATTAGGTGCTGACTTTATAATTCTGAAGGCAATGATGACACCGATGGCGTATGTGAAGAGAATACCACTGCTTTTTACCGCTATCTCGAAGGTGAGAAGTGGAAGTGTGAGCATCATAGCTTTCTTTATGTCGTCGCGATAATATTCCATAATGAGAAATGCCATTACAGCAATACTTGCCAACATCTGGTCTACCAGAAGATCAAATGGACCGTTAAACAAGTATTTATCACATGAGAACATGGAAAGTGTGCCCAGAATGCTTAAAAGAATGCCAGAGATATTACGCTTGTAGCTATTTCCGCTTACGAATGTAAAGAAACCGATGCCGCAACTCATCATGAAGAGATCCTGTATGAAAAGAGCTAGAGCATCTGAGTGGCTGAAAAGACGCATAAAATACCAGATTAGCACTGCGCTGCCAGTAGGATATGACTGGAATCTGATAACAGAGTCATTACTGTCAGGGAAAGCAGAATCAAACATGAGATTTTTTACAATCATGCCCCAGTGATTAAAGTTGTCACCGTCATAAATGTGTGCGTCACGAAGTCTTATAAATAGGAAAATGCCTAATAGGATAAAAGCTATG
The DNA here is from genome assembly GCA_024403695.1 of Saccharofermentans sp. Taxonomy (GTDB): domain Bacteria; phylum Bacillota; class Clostridia; order Saccharofermentanales; family Saccharofermentanaceae; genus Saccharofermentans. Next base: position 42,812 of record JAKSRI010000004.1, read on the forward strand.
ATTCCAGGTGTGAATTCTTTTCTTAGAGCAGATCTGATAGCTGACTTATCTGATTTAATAAGCAGATATAAAAATAGTACTATACCGCCAATAAGCAAAGCATTTGCAGCAGGTACAAGGAGGTTAATGCATCCAAAAACAAACAAGATTACTCCAATGGATGACATGATTACAGCAGGAAGAAATTCCTGTCTGATATTTAATTTGGAGCGAAGAAAAGCATAATATCCAATGCAGGATATTATTAGTATGATAGTTTTGACGATAGCTACAGTTATATCCATTCCTTCCTCCAAGTGTTTTTATAATAATACAATAATCGTCAGAAGTGTATTTTTTGTTATAATAGCAACTAGGGGAATGTGAACGTAAATTACAGCTCAAGGAGACGGAAAAGTTATGAATTGTCTAGAAGAGAGAATTGCCAGAGATGGCGTTGTAAAAGAAGGAAATGTACTTAAGGTTGATAGTTTTTTGAACCATCAGATGGATATTAATCTTTTTGATCAGATGGGAGAGGAATTCAAAAGACGTTTTGCCAAGAAAAATATCAATAAAATCCTTACTATTGAGGCTTCAGGTATTGGAATTGCCTGCGTTGTAGCAAGACATTTTAATGTTCCGGTAGTATTTGCTAAGAAGGCAAAGAGCATCAATATTGATGGTGATGTTTATGTAGCTGAGGTAGAGTCTTTTACTCACAAGAATAAGAATCAGGTAATCGTTTCCAAGGCTTTTCTGACAAAGGATGATCACGTTCTTATTATCGATGATTTCCTTGCTAATGGATGTGCTCTCCAGGGACTTATTTCTATTGTTAGCCAAGCTGGTGGAACAGTAGAGGGTATCGGAATTGCTATTGAGAAGGGATTCCAGATGGGCGGACAAATGATTCGTAACCTCGGATATCAGTTGGAGTCACTTGCAATTGTAGATTCCATGGATGCATCTACAGGTACAGTAACTTTCAGACAGCAGTAATAGGCCGTAACAAGCGGAAAGGGGATAAATATGGCAAATAACAGTGTTACAAATTCAAGCACAGAGGCACTTTACAGCCTTGATGCAAAAATCAATCTTTTGAAGGCAGTTCCATTCGGATTACAGCATATTCTGGCCATGTTCGTGGCGAATATTACTCCAATTATTATTGTCGCAGGTGTGTGCGGACTTGATGCAGCAAATACAGCTATGATAATTCAGAGTGCTATGATTATCGCTGGTATCGGAACACTTATTCAGCTTTTCCCGGTATGGAGAATTGGTTCCAGATTGCCAATTGTTATGGGAATTAGTTTTACTTTTGTTTCATTGGCGTGTGTTATTGGTGGACAGTATGGCTACGGAGCTATCGTTGGTGCTGTGCTCATTGGTGGTCTTGTAGAAGGTATACTGGGACTTTTTGCCAAGTATTGGATTAAGATTGTTGCTCCTATCTGTTCTGCAACTGTAGTTACTGCTATTGGTTTCTCTCTTCTTAACGTAGGCGCTAATTCTTTTGGTGGTGGCGTTGGTTCACCTGAATTTGGTTCTGCCAAGAACTGGATCCTCGGTACAGTTACACTGCTTTGTTGTATTTTGTTTAACATTTTTGCTAAGGGTTTCCTTAAGCAGCTTTCCGTGCTTTTCGGACTCGTTGTTGGTTACATTGTTGCCCTTTGCATGGGCGTTGTGGATTTCTCAGCATTCAAGGATATTAACGTGGTATCACTTCCACACATTATGCCTTTTAAGCCTGAGTTCCATGCTAGCGCTATTATTGCTTTTATTCTTATTTTCCTTGTGTCTGCTACAGAGACAATCGGAGACACATCTGCACTTGCTTCTTCTGGTCTCGGCAGGGAGGTTACAGCAAAGGAGACAGCAGGTTCTATCGCGTGTGATGGCTTTGTAAGTTCCCTTTCTTCTGTGTTTGGTTGTATGCCAATTACTTCTTTCAGCCAGAATGTTGGTCTCGTTGCTATGACTAAGGTTGTTAACCGTTATGCTATCGCGACTGGTGCAGCTATTATGATTCTTGCTGGATTCTTCCCACCAATCGGCACACTTCTTGCTACTCTTCCTGAGGCGGTTCTCGGAGGATGTACAATTATGATGTTCGGTACTATCGTTGTAAGTGGACTTCAGATGATTGGTAAGTGTGGATTTACACAGCGTAATATTACTATCGTGGCACTTTCCCTCAGCATTGGCCTGGGATTTACTGCTTCTCCAGCACTTTTTGATGTTTTCCCAAGCATTGTTAGAACAGTATTTGCAGAGAATTGTGTTGCAGTAGTATTCGTAACGTCTATCGTTCTTAACCTTATTCTTCCAAAAAACATGGAAACTAAGCAGTAAGCGAACTAATTTTCATCGTTTGGTAACATTTGTTCGCCTAATCCGTGTTAAAATTTTGATATGAATACGGATAGTACGCTTATTTTATTTTTTATTTCTATTTCTATTGCTATGGCGTTGTTAGACGTCATTGTGGCGTGCCATGCTTTTGCGGAGAGAAAAAAGTTTTCTACTGTTCTTGGAGTAGCATGTCTGGGATCAAGTATAATGCAGATTTTGTATTTGGGATCTGTATTTTCTCACAGTTATTATCACATGTCTTTGCTGTCTACTTTATATTTTATAAGTAAAGACTTTGCAGTATTGTGCATGCTGACTTTTATCAGAGCTTATTCAATAAAGAAGCCAACTAAGCTGAATACTTTCTTTAAGCACTTTGTCTCTGCGTTTTTTATCTTTGATGTAGTTGTATTTTTGACTAATGCATTTTATAAAGAGATTGCTGTCCACTACGCGTATATTGGTGGTGTCATTGCGCGATTTACCATTATTGTTAAGCCTTTGTACTATGTTCATCTGGCTTATAACTATTTCATGGTGGTCGTTATTGTATATCACTTAGTTAAGCGTGCTGCGACTGTTCCAAAAGAGTATAGAAGACAGTATCAGGCTACGGTATTTTGCATCGCTGTTGTCATCTTCCTTAATGCACTTGTAATTTTTCAGCCAACTATATTTGGTAAGGATGCCCTAGATTATTCTATTTGGGGATTTTCAATAGCTGTATTTGCTATTTATAGTAATTTCTTCCGATACCCTGCTACTGCAATGAAGAGCTACTATCACGAGTGGATTGTAGAAAATGTTAATCAGGGTGTTGTTCTTTTTAATTTTGAAGATGAGTTGATTATTCATAACGATAAGTTCCATAGCATTTTCTCTGAATGCCAGATTAAGGACGGCATGAAGGTGGAAGATTTTATTCAGGAACTTAATCTGGGTATTAAGGCGAATCGTAATGATGAGGACTATTCTTTCCAGGTTTATGTAAGTCGTAAAGATAAGGAATTCCCAGTTAGATTTGATCACAGATGTCTTCTTAATAATAATGGTAAAAGAATCGGTCAGCTTTTTGTATTTACTGACGAGGCAGGAGACGTTGACCTTCTTACATCCTTTATTAGTTGGGAGAAGTTTAAGCAGGTAATTGTTGATGAGCCTGAGAGTTTTGCGCCACCTGTAGTTGTGGCCGTGTGTGATATTAATGGTCTGGGAGAGATTAATAATCGCTTTGGTAATTCTGTGGGTGATCAGGCAATCGAGACGCTTGCTAATGTTATGCGAAAGCATTTCGTGGGCGAGTCTTATTTCGTTCGTGGTCAGGAAGCAAGTCTTATTGCGTTGTGCTTTGACCTCACTGAGAGTGAAGTTAAGGAAAAGCTTAACGACATCTATATAGAGCTTATTAACTATAGTGACTTAGGATGCATAATTAATATTCAGAGTGCTATAGGAATTGTAGATTATAGAAACAGTGATGTTCTCGATGTTGTAAAGCAGGCGTTCCAGGGGCTTAAGAACAAGAAGCTTCTTGATGTAAAGTCTCGCCGCTCTGAGCTGGTTACATCTCTTGTTAAGACACTTGCAGAGTGTGATAACGATACTGAAGCGCACGTTAGAAGAACTCAGGTTATGGGTGCTGAACTTGGTAATCGTTTGGGACTTTCAGATGTTCAGCAGAGCGACCTGGCGCTTCTTTGTATTTTGCATGATATTGGTAAAATTGGTATTCCACTTGAGATTCTTAATAAGCCAGCAAAGCTTTCTGATTCTGAGTGGAGAATGATGAAGACTCATACAGAAAAGGGCTATCAGATTGCTACAAGTTCTCAGGAGTTAAGTCATATTGCGGATATGATTTTGCACCACCATGAGTGCTGGGATGGTCGCGGTTATCCAGATGGCTTGTCTAAGGAATCCATTCCATTGTTGTCTAGAATAATCGCTGTTGTTGATTCTTATGATGCTATGGTTAATGACCGTGCATACAGACCTGCAATGCCAGTTGAAGACGCTATTAAGGAATTGAAGCGTTGTGCTGGTACACAGTTTGACCCAAGTATTGTAAATGAGTTTGTTCATATGCTTCCTGAGATTGTTGACATGAATATTGAAGATAATCTTGATCTGCTTAACAATGCGGAATCTGAGGATAAAGATAATGAGGAAGTTGAAACTACATATAAATTAAGTACCCATGTTCATGACGTGCGTTATAGTCGATATGTTCTTGCTGAGGATATGAGAATTATTCATATCGATGATGAGTTTGAGCATCTTACTGGATATACCAAGGAAGACTTGGAGAAAGATAGTATCACACAGACAGATCTTCTCCCTGAAGAGGATAGAACAGAGTATATTCGTCTTGTTTCAGAGCAGCTTAGTCGTAAGAATTTGGCGTACTTTGAGCACAGACTTAAGCGTAAAGATGGCAGCATAATTTACGTATTCTGTTATGGTAAGATTTATTACGATTCTGCAGAGATGGCTGAGCGTTCAGAGATTATTGTTTTTGATAGCTCTAGTACACATGCAATGCAGCTTATGGTTAATGAAGAGAAGAGTAAGGCCGAGGTTCGTCTTGCCAAGTGGGAAGACAAATACAGATGTGATTCACTTACTGGCCTTCTTAATCATGAGGCCTTTAAGAATGATATTGAGCAGAGACTTTTGGAGAATGAGACAAAAGTTATGCTTCTTATGATGGACGTTGATAAGTTTAAGGGTTATAACGACACATATGGTCACAGAGCTGGTGATGAGTTCCTTATTATGGTTTCCCAGTCACTTACAGAGACTCTGCGTAAGGATGACTTGGCTTGTCGTATGGGTGGAGATGAATTCGCTGCAGCTTTGTTCTATGGTAATAACACTAGTGATGATGTCATGTTGGAGAGAGCTCAGCAGATTTGTGACAAGATTAATTTCGTGCTTACTAATCAGAAGGGTGGAACAAGTTTGTCCATGGGTGCAGTAGTGTCCAGTAATGAACTTAAATCCTTCAACAAGCTTTATGAGAATGCTGACGAAGCACTTTATAAGGCAAAAGAGAGTGGTCGAGCAAAGATGGTAGTTTATAAAAAATAAATCTGTGATAGTATTGTTCTTACTAATATATAAGGGGATAGGAATATATTATGGAAGATAAAATTACTTTTGACGAGTTGTTAGAAAATGAAGTAAAGAAATATCCACAGCTTTTGATTTGGAATAATCTCATGAAGATTATATCTATTGTACCAGCATTGCTTTATCTCATTGTTCTTGCAGTTATTAGTATTGAGTCACCTGATAGTGTGGGTTTGTTTACACTCAGAGGATTTTTGTATTTTGCCTGCTATGGTGGATTTTTGAATACATTTTTCAGATTGGAAAAGATGGATCTTTTCGTTATTGTATTCGGTATTGGAACAGTAGCGTTCTTTGTTAACAATCTCTTCTACACAGGCGTTGCAAGTATCATTGGTGTTTTGATTGATCTTGTTATCGTGTGGATTTTCTTAAGTGTATCCAATTACAACAAGGCTAAATCAGATGCACAGAATAGAGCATTTGCTCTTAATCGTTACCAGCTTAATAAAAAGACTGAGCAGGATGAGGCTGAAGATGCAAAAGCCGTTGCAGATAAGAAGGCTGATGTTAAGAGCGCAGTAAAGGAAATTGAGACACAGGCAACTTTCTCCAAGGCTTTCGAAGAATTCCAGAAGAACAAGTGATTTAATATAAATTTGATTCTGAATTGCACCGAATTGAATCGAATTTCAGACTTATTTGAAATTTTTGAAATACGTCTGAAATTTTCAGACCTATATAAAATTTTTCAAATAAGTCTGAAAATGCCGCCTCAATCACAAATAATCTTATAGCACTCAGGTCTTCTGTCCCTGTAGATTCCCCAGCTAAGGCGATCCTCAGCAATGGCATCCAGGTCGAACTCATGAACGAGAATCTCTTCAGCATCGCGTGAAGCAGACTCTACCAGTGCACCAGAAGCATCAGCAATGAAGGAACTACCGTAGAAGCACAATGCTGATTCCTGACCGCCATTCTCTTCACATGGGGTAACAGTTTCAGTACCAATTCTATTTGCTGCGATAACAGGCATGATATTAGCGCCTGCATGGCCTCTCATACAGATTCTCCAGTGTTCCATGCTGTCTACTGTAAGAATAGGCTCGGAGCCGATTGCAGTAGGGTAGAGGAGCATCTCAGCGCCCATAACAGCCATGGAGCGTGCAGTCTCAGGGAACCACTGATCCCAGCAGATACCTACACCGATTCGGCCATATGCAGTATCCCATACCTTAAAGCCAGTATTGCCAGGCGTGAAATAGAACTTTTCCTGATAGTAGTGATCATCAGGGATGTGAGTCTTACGATATACGCCCATAATAGTGCCGTCAGCATCAATCATGGCAATGGAGTTATAAAGAACGTTGCTGTCTTTCTCATAAATGGAGATAGGCATTACAACCTTAAGCTCCGCACACACAGACGCAAAACGAATAACTGCAGGATTCTCGTTTACAGGAGTAGCATATGCGTAGTAATCGTAGCGTCTTTCCTGACAAAAATATGGTCTCTCGAAGAGCTCTGGAAGAAGAATAACCTGAGCGCCTGAAGCTGCTGCTTCGCGAACCATTTTCTCAGCATGGTTAATATTCTCAGATGGGTCAGCAGTCATCTGCATCTGAATAGCTGCTACTTTTACGTTTCTCATAGGATACCTCCGTTAGGGATTTGCTGTGTTATGCAGTGGATGTTACCACCGCCAACGATAATGGCGCGTGCCTCGATAGGGATAATAAGACGGTGTGGGAAAAGCTCTCCCAGAGTCTGACATGCCACGGAATCGTTAGGGTCTCTGAACTGTGGAACCAGAACGGAACCATTGCAGATATAGAAATTTGCATAGGATGCAGCCAGTTTCTCACCAACCTCACGAACATCTTCGCCCTCTTCAAATACGAATCCTTCCATATCACGCTCTGTAATAACTACAGGTTTCTTAGGAAGAGGAAGCTTATGAACCTTAAGCTGACGGCCATATGCATCCTTGCTGGAAGATAGAATCTCATAGTTCTGAACACATACCTCGTGCTGTGGATCTGATTCATCATCAGTCCATGCCATTACTACTTCACCAGGTCGTACAAAACAGCAGAAATTATCTACGTGCTCGTTTGTCTCGTCACCAAGAATTCCATGAGGAAGCCAGATAATCTTCTTAACACCGAGTGTCTCACAAAGGCGCGCCTCGATCTGCTCACGAGTCATATCTGGATTACGTCCTGGACTTAAAAGACAAGCCTCAGTTGTAATAAGTGTGCCCTGTCCATCAACATGAATAGAGCCACCTTCCAGAACAAAATCATGCTCATCAACTATCGGATAACCCATCTTCTCACAGAATCTGGAAGCAAAAGCATCATCGTCATCGTAGTCCTTATAAAGGCCGTCATAGTCGCCACCCCAGGCATTAAAACGCCAGTTAGTTCCGTGAATAGTGAAGTCAGTATCTTCTTCTACAAATGTAGGGCCGATGTCGCGTGCCCATGCATCGTTGGATGGAATGATAACAGGAAGAATATTCAGGTTGTTTGCAAAGCGTGAGCAGATCTCATCGTAGTGCTCTTCGTCGCAGCAAAGATACACACGCTCTGTCTCAGAGATGGCATTGGCAATCTCTGTAAACGCCTTCTGCGCGTCTTTTCCGCCATATGTCCATGAACCTGGTCGTACAGGCCAGATCAGGATAGTGCCGCGATGTCGCTCGAACTCTGCAGGCATTCTTCTCATGATAATCTCTCCTTAAAATCCGAATATCCAAAACTCTTAATAAGGCGATAATCTTCGCCGCTCTTAAGATAAATAGAAGGCAAACCAATGCCGTTAAATGTGTTGTTTTTAACCATGGAGTAAATGGCCATGTCCTCGAAGACAAGGTGGTCTCCAACCTTTACCTCGGAGGCGAAAGAATAGTCCCCGATAACATCTCCCGCGAGGCATGTCATGGAAGAGAGGCGATACTCATATGGCTTACCCTCGTCACCCCACTTACCGGAATCGCGAAGTGGCGGACGGTATGGCATTTCGAGCACGTCTGGCATGTGACACGCAGCAGACGCGTCCAGGATAAGTACCTTAAGGCCGTTATCCACGATATCCATAACCTCTGTTTCCAGGTAGCCTGCGTTAAGGGCGATGGCTTCTCCTGGCTCAAGATAAACGGTCAGGTTATAGCGCTCGCGGATATCCTTCACGATGCTAACCAGAAGGTCGATATCGTAATCCTCGCGTGTGATGTGGTGGCCACCGCCCATGTTAAGCCAGCGCATGCGTGGGAGCAGGTCCCCGAACTTCGCCTCGAAAGCGTCCCAGGTGGTCTTAAGGTCATCTGAGTTCTGCTCGCAAAGTGTATGAAAGTGAAGGCCCTCCACGTGGTCTAGAAGGGAAGGGTTTTCCTTAAGTGCCAGGTCGAGATTAGCTCGTGTTACACCGAGACGTGAACCAGGTGCGCAAGGGTCATAGATAGCGTGGTCCTCCTGAGTAGATACCTCAGGATTAATGCGAAGACCGATGCTTGTCTTACTAAGAACCTTTGGCAGGTGACGCATAAGCTGGGCAGGAGAGTTGAAAATAATGTGGTCGCAGATAGATGCGATCTCGTCAATCTCGTTGTCCTTATAAGCAGGGGCAAACACGTGGTTTTCCTTGCCCATTTCGTCGTGACCAAGCTTGGCCTCGTAGAGTCCAGAAGCAGTAGTTCCGCTTATATACTGGCCGATGAGAGGATAAGTCGCATAGCATGAGAAAGCCTTCTGGGCCAGCAGAATGTGGGCACCAGAACGCTCCTCCACATTGTGGAGAATCTCTAAGTTAGAACGAAGCTTATCCTCGTCAACGATATAACAAGGTGTTGTAATCTCGCTGTGATTCATATTAGTCAACCAATACAGGGTTCTCTTCAACTACCCAAGGGAGACCCCACTTATTAAGTGCATCCATGTATGGATCTGGGTCGAACTCATCTGTTGTGAACACGCCTGGCTTCTTCCACTGACCGGATACAACCATCATGGCACCAATCATGGCAGGAACACCTGTTGTGTAGGAAATAGCCTGTGACTTAACTTCCTTATAGCACTCCTGGTGATCGCAAACGTTGTAGATATAAATGCTTCTTTCCTTGCCATCCTTGATACCTGTGAAGATACAGCCGATGTTTGTCTTACCAACTGTACGTGGGCCAAGGGAAGCTGGGTCAGGGAGAAGGGCCTTAAGGAACTGGATAGGCACGATCTGCTGTCCCTGGAACTCGATAGCGTCAGTACGAAGAAGTCCAACGTTCTCGAGACACTTCATATGTGTAAGATAGCTCTGACCAAATGTCATGAAGAAACGGATTCTCTTAACCTCAGGCATGTTAGCAGCGAGAGCCTCGATTTCCTCGTGGTGGAGAAGGTACATATCCTTCATGCCAACGCCTTCGAAGTTATATTCACGCTTGATTGACATAGCAGGAATCTCTACCCATTTACCATTCTCGAAGTAAGAACCTGGAGCGGAAACCTCACGGAGATTAATCTCTGGGTTGAAGTTAGTAGCGAATGGATAACCGTGGTCACCACCGTTACAGTCGAGAATATCAATTGTGTGAATCTCATCAAAATAGTGCTTCTTGGCATATGCGGCGAATACAGAAGTTACACCTGGGTCAAATCCTGTACCGAGAAGAGCTGTAAGACCAGCCTCCTGGAATTTCTCGCGGTATGCCCACTGCCATGAATAGTCAAAGTAAGCTGTGAAACCAAGTCTCTTGCAGCGCTCCTCATAGATAGCTCTCCAGGCTGGATCCTCAGTGTCCTCTGCCTCGTAGTTAGCTGTGTCGATATAGTGAACGCCAGTCTTAAGACATGCATCCATAATTGTGAGATCCTGATAAGGGAGGGCGAGGTTAAGAACAGCTTCTGGCTTGTAGTTGTTAATGAGAGCTACGAGCTCGTCAACGTTATCTGCATCAACCTTTGCAGTAGTGATCTTTGTGGATGTTGTGCCCTCGAGTTCAGCCTTAAGCGCGTCGCACTTGCTAACTGTACGGGAAGCAATCATAATCTCGTCGAATACTTCGCTGTTCTGGCAGCACTTGTGAATTGCTACTGAAGCTACGCCACCGCAGCCGATAATCATTAATCTACTCATTTTCTATTTTCCTCCTCTTCTAATAGATCTTCTACGTATTTTGGAAGCATAAAAGCGCCTCTGTGAAGATTAGTTGTGTAATACCATGTCTTAAGTCCACGTGCTTTCCACTCGTCTGGACGGAAGTCCTTAAGTGGGTGGTATTTCTTTGATGCAAATCCGAACATCCAGTAGCCTGCAGGACAGGTAGGAATGGAAGCCTGATATACTCTGGAAATAGGGAAGCACTTGTATACCTTACGATGCATGGAACGGAATGCCTGCTCGTCCTCATCATAGAATGGAGAACCGTGCTGATATACCATGATGCCGTCCTCTTTAAGTGCCTTGAAGCAGGCACCGTAGAATTCCTTGGTAAACAGTCCTTCTGTATGTCCGAATGGGTCTGTAGAATCGTTAATAATCAGATCATACTGGCCCTCGCATCTTCTCAAATATCTGAGACCGTCCATGTTCTTAATGGTTACTCGTGGGTCATCGAATCCCTTGGCTGTCTCAGGGAAGAAGTTGCGGCTTACTTCGACGAACATCTCATCAGGCTCTACTACATCGATTACCTCAATCTCAGGATAAGCTGTGAGTACGCGGGCAACTCCTCCGTCGCCACCACCGATAACAAGAACACTCTTGACATTAGGATGAACTGCCATTGGTACGTGAACTACCATCTCGTTATAGATAAACTCGTCCGCCTCTGAGAAAACAATCTCGCCATCAAGAACGATCATCTTACCAAACTCCTTGGACTTAAAAACGTCAATTCGCTGGTACTCATTCTCCTGGCTGAAAAGGTGTTTATCAACACGGACTGAAGTCTTTACGTGGTCCGTATCCATCTGGGAAAACCAGATATCCAAACTGTTATCACCCATGACTTAGTCCTCCTTTATAACGTTAATGAGCTCGACTTCAGGATCCAGAGTACCCTGCAGAGAGCATCCTCTCTCACGAGCAAAGTTAATATATTCGATAATCTCATCTGTAATCTTCTCGCCAGGAGTAAGAATTGGAATTCCTGGTGGGTAACACATAACAATCTCACCACAGATACGTCCGTTGGTCTCACCGAGAGGAACCTGCTCCTTGTCAGCGTAGAACGCCTTCTGCGGAGTCATTACCACCTCAGGCTGGATGAAATCGCCACAGTACAGGTCACTGCCGTCTTTACCGAAGTTACGCTTAATATCCTCCAGGGCGCCAACCAGTCTCTCGATATCCTGGATACGGTCACCAATACTGATATACGCGAGGATATTACCGATGTCACCGAACTCGATCTGAATGTCATACTCATCTCGGAGGAGGTCATAAACCTCGATTCCTGTAAGGCCGATTCCCTGTGTGTAGATACTGAGCTTGGTTACGTCGTAATCGTAAACGCTGTCACCGTCAATGAGTTCTCTACCGTATGCGTAGTATCCGCCAATGGCATTAATCTCAGAACGAGCATATTCAGCCATGCGACTAACCTTAGCAAATGACTCTCTGCCGCGAAGTGCCAGGTTACGTCTGGAGATGTCCAGGGAGCTGAGCAGCAGATAAGATGCGGAAGTGGTCTGAGTAAGGTTAATAATCTGTCTTACGTATTCGCTGTCGATGCCCTCACCACAAAGAAGAAGTGAACTCTGTGTGAGACTTCCACCGGACTTGTGCATGGATACGGCTGCGAGGTCAGCACCGGCAGCGATGCCTGACATAGGGAGGTCGTCTCCGAAATACAGGTGTGTGCCATGGGCTTCATCCGCGAGAACCTTCATGCCATGCTCGTGGGCAAGGTCAACGATTTTCTTAATGTTAGAGCAGATGCCGTAATAAGTCGGGTTGTTAACAAAGATTGCCTTGGCATCCGGGTGCTTCTTGATTGCTTTCTCGATCTCCTCGATCTCGATTCCCATGGCGATACCGATCTTAGGATTAACCTTTGCCTTAACATAAACTGGAACGCCACCGCACAGAACCAGGGCGTTAATTACGCTCTTGTGCACATTTCGTGGAAGAATAATCTTGTCTCCCGCTTTGCACACGGCGAGAATCATGGTCTGAACTGCAGATGTGGTGCCGTTAACCATCATGAAAGCGTGCGCGGCGCCGAAAGCTTCCGCAGTCAGGTCCTCTGCGTCTTTAATAACAGATACAGGGTGTCCGAGGTTATCAAGTGGCTTCATGGAGTTAACATCAAGGCCAACGCATTTCTGTCCCAATAGCTCAACTAACTCAGGGTTACCACGACCACGCTTGTGGCCAGGCACGTCGAAAGGAACGACTCTCATCTTACGGAATCGCTCGAGAGCTTCATAAATTGGAGCAGATTTCTGGTTCATATCCACCTCTTCTAGAGGCTCAAACTTTATAAATTCACTACTCGCAATAAAAAAGCGGGTGGCACAAACCATCCGCTAATACTAGTCTACATAAACATGTTGTACATGCTTCTCTCAGAGTTCTGCAACAAATGCTACTCATATTGACCGTTTCACAAGATGATGTGCCGTGGCACCGATTATAAAGTAATCAACTTATAAAATTTGAGCTTCTAACTCAATCAATAATTCGCTTTGTAAAACAGACTCTGTTTCACTCACTTGAGTGGAATTATATAGGTTAAAAAAGGGGGTGTCAAATGGTATTTGTAATGCATTATAATAAAAGTAGCGCGTTACGTGGGGGGAATATATGGAAATGGCACAGACAGGCAAACCTTATGCTTTTATAAGTTATGCACATAAAGATTCAGATGTGGTTCTTAACATCGTAGGTTCTATGCAGCAGGACGGCTATAACGTGTGGTATGACACAGGAATTGCACCTGGTAGCAGCTGGGATGACTATATTGCCACACAGATTAATAACTGTAACTGTTTTATAGCATTCATCAGTAATAATTATCTCAATTCAGCTAATTGCAGGGATGAGCTTAATTATGCCCGTGATAATGTAGCTCATATTGTTCTTGTATATTTACAGAATGTTGAACTTCCTTCCGGCATGAAGCTCAGATTAAGTCTTAACCAGGCGATTAACGCTTATACATTTGCTCATAAGGCAGACTTCCTTAATAAGCTTTATACTTCTGAAGGAATTCAGGCGTGTAGTTCCAAGCCGGTTTATGATGCTTCATCCAATACTGAGACATATAATTTAAGTCCTGATGCAGGATATTATTGGGAGAGTAATACAGCGGAAGCACCGATTACTCTTGAGCAGCAGATTAATATGTATAATTCTGCTCCACCTATGGTTACACCTCCAGTGATGCCTCCTGAGGAAGATGATGACGAAGAACCAAATAAACTGTTTGATATTAAGATTATCTGCGCCATTATAGCAGCTGTTATTATGATAATTGTTATCGTGGTTGTGGTTAAGGTTTCTTCTGGCAAGGACGAAAAGGATTTATCTATTCCATCCTCTAATATCGAGAATACAGATGGAGAGTCTGTCGCTGCCGGTGAGACAAATGCATCAGATACTGTTGTTCCTTCTGTTAGCGAAGATCCTGCAGCCACTACAGCTTCCGGCGCAGCTACTGAGAGTACAACAGCACCTATAGAGACAACAGCTCCAGTTTCAGATCGTAACCAGAGATTTGGCGATTATTTTACTGATGGACATTCTCTTGGTGTGGGATATACCATAGATGCTTCTGATCTTGTTACCAATAGCAGTTCACCTATTACTCTTCGTGCTACTGGAGAGGATGCACATGGTAACTATACTTCCAGTGATGAAGGACTCTGGGTGTACTGGATTTCCATGAATTACAACGAGACAGTTAAGGTCACATGGTGGCATCAGAACAGCGATGATACTTTCTCAGAAATTTATAGCGAGATGGTAAGTCCTGAGGCAGGTGAAGACGGATTGTTTGATTATCAGTCTTATTACTCCAAAGCATCCGGTATTTCTACAGGTTGTTTTGTAGTTTCAATTCAAAAAGCAGATGGAACACTGACATACTGGGAAATCGCTATGTTTTCTTCTTAATTAATCCTTTGTTAAAAAAGCGAGAAAATGAGGAAAGTATATTATCAGATAACCAAATATATTTTCATGTTCATGACGGCGTCCTTTATTGGATGGCTGTATGAGATTATCTGTGATTACTGCTTTTATCATGAATATTCTGACCGGGGCGTATTGCATCTCCCGATGTGTCCGATATACGGATTTGGCATGTTCGCGATTCTTATTGCATTTAATAAACTGAAGAATCCGTTTCTTATTTTTATAAGTAGCACCCTTATTACCACGGCCCTTGAACTTGTGGTGTCATATGTTCTGGAGTGGAAGTGGAATACCGCATTGTGGTGGTACGATGACTGGCCACTGAATTTTGAAGGCAGAATCTCTGCAGTCAGCAGCTGTATTTTTGGCCTGATGGCGCTTGTTTTTATGAAAGGCATTCGTCCTGGCACAGAGTGCATTTACAGAAGCAGGATTAAGAACCCTTTTTCCGTTTTCGTAATGGTATTGTTTACTTTCTGCGTGGTGTGGGAGTTAACCCATTTGAAGGGGTAATAATTATTGTAATGGACCAGTGTAATCGTTATAACGCTGGCTGAATATAGTGCCCTGATAGTCCCAAGATACATAGTAAACCTTCTCACCAACGGAAAATCCCATAGCAGAAGTATTTACATTATTGTATTCGATATGGAGAACGCGATTCTGAGAAACATCAAAATCCATATAGTTGGTACCGATTGATGTTATGGTTGCTTCGTACACTGTAACAGACTTGGTCTGAAGCTGCTTTTCCAAATATTCAGGAGTTAAGAGGAAGCGCCCATTATCAGAAACCATGGAGTTGTTCTCGTAAGTTTTATTGCCTTTGTACTCGTATCGAGCCTTAGAATAAAGCACACTGTATCCATCAGCAGACTGAATCCAGTAAATCTTGTCACCGGTTTCACATCCTTTAAGAGCTTCAGTTGTCGCGAAGTTCTGAATGCCGCCTGCTGGGTCAAAGTAATAAGTGTCACCAATAACCTCAGTGATAGTCCTTTCGTACACGATGTAATCTGTATTAGGGAAATCATCCTTAAGGGTACGGTCATTAAGAACCATCTTGTTGGAGCTTACATCAGGACTTAGGGCGAAAGGAATCAGCAGTAAAAGGCAAGCCACCATGAGAATAATCTTCTTCCACGGAGTCGGAGTCTCATTATTAATTACACAGATATTAGGATTCTTCTTATTAAATCTGACAGGGACAATCTGACCGAGGGCTGGCAGTTGCTGATCGTTTTTTACATATTTGCCGTTATAAATTGTATATGTGTCAGAGTCATAAGTGTGCTCGAATACTGCTGCTGTCTGTATAATTCCAGAATAGTTGGTCAGCTGAATTTGTCTGTCGTCGTAGCCGATGCACTTGGCAACGCCAGATTCTTTGCATTTTCTAGACAGAATAGCAGGGGCGATTAAGATGCTATAGATGCACCACAGAATTATGCCAATCAGCACAGACAGAATAAGAAGCGAATTGGTATTAAAAGTGTTTTTTATATCGACAATATAGTTACGAAGAAACAAATTAATAATGAATACTACGGCTGATAATACGAGAATCAGAGCAGTCTCAATAAGATTCTTTTTAATTGCATCAGAATCCCTGAGGTTCAGTTTGTCGACAATGCTCGATGATGTAGCATTTTTTATCTCGTCATATGTTGGCTGTCTGTCATCCTGACGATATACGCCATGAGCAGGATTGTTCTTGTATTCCATTTGTTTTCTCCGTTGTGATTATGGATTTATCTTATCACGAAATTTGTGACTTCATGTAGTTTGGGTGATTCCTTCGGTGAAAAGACCGAAAGACTGCAAATTTCTTCGTTGAAAAGACCGAAGAAGTATAAATTCTTTCGGTAAAAAGACCGAAGAAGGATAAAGAAAATTCGGTTTTTCAGTATAACAATAGAAATGCACTGTATTTCCACCTCAAAAACCCATAATAAAAACTGCCCCGACCAATAAGGCCGGGGCAGTCATCATATTTCAGAATATCAAATCAAGAATCAGAGTGATTCCTTAAGCTCCAATGTGTGCTCAGTATTCATGAGGCGGCACATCTCAACGAAGTCAGCCAAAGGCATGCCCTGGATCTGCTTGTTAGAACCACGCATGTTGATAGAAACTGTCTTCTCCTCAGCTTCCTTGTCACCAAGAACGAGGATATATGGATCCTTGTAGTTCTTGAATACCTTAATCTTGTCACGCATGTTCTTATCAGCGTAATCAACCTCTACACGAACGCCAGCCTTACGGAGCTCAGCGCAAACTTCCTTAGCATACTCGTTATGTGTATCACGGATAGGTACGATACCAACCTGATATGGAGAGAGCCAGAATGGGAATGCGCCCTTGAAGTTCTCGATGAGGATACCGATAAATCTCTCGAAGGAACCGAAGATAGCACGGTGAATCATTACTGGACGCTTAGCAGCTCCATCGGAATCGATGTACTTAAGGTCGAAGTTAAGTGGGAGCTGGAAGTCGAGCTGTACTGTACCCATCTGCCACTCACGGCCGAGAGCGTCCTTCATCTTAAGGTCAATCTTTGGACCATAGAAAGCACCGTCACCCTCGTTAACTTCATAGTTACCCTCGCCGTAGTACTTGTCGAGGATAGACTTGAGCTCAGCCTCAGCATGGTTCCAAACCTCGATGTCACCCATGAAGTCGTCCGGTCTTGTGGAAAGCTCAGCAACATATGTGAGACCGAATGTGGAATAGATCTGAGAAGCAATCTTCAGGATATCGTCAATCTCTGCACCGATCTGATCCTCTGTAAGGATTGTGTGGTCGTCGTCCTGACGGAACATCTGTACTCTGAAGAGACCATTAAGCTCACCGGACTTCTCCTTACGGTGGATAACGTCAACCTCGGAATAACGAAGTGGGAGATCCTTGTAGGAGTGACCCTTGGACTGGTAAACCTTGATAGCGTTAGGGCAGTTCATTGGCTTAACTGCGTAAACATCATCTGGGTTCTCAGCGTTAGGGATTACGAACATACCATCCTGGTAGTGTGCCCAGTGACCAGAAGTAACCCAGAGGTCCTTCTTCTGAATCTGTGGTGCGGAAATCTCCTGATAACCGTGCTCCTCATGGATTTCTCTCCAGAAGGAAAGCATAGCGTTAAAGAGCTTCCATCCACGTGGGAGCCAGTAAGGCATTCCAGGTGCTGTCTCATCAAACATAAAGAGCTCGAGCTGTGGGCCAACCTTCTTGTGGTCACGCTCCATAGCCTCCTTAATGAGGTTCTTGTGATCTTTAAGCTGCTGCTTGTCAGGGAAAGCATATGCATAAATTCTCTGGAGGGAATCACGCTTCTCGTCACCTCTCCAGTAAGCACCAGATGCGCTTCTAATCTCGAAAGCAACGCTCATCAAATCCTGTGAGTTATCTACGTGAGGTCCACGGCAAAGGTCAACATAGTCGTCACCTGTGTAGTAAACAGTAATAATCTCGCTCTCAGGAAGGTCTTGAATAAGCTCGATCTTGAACTTCTCGTCCTTGAAAATCTCCATAGCCTCTGCCTTGGAAACTTCCTTACGAGTCCAGTCCTCACGGCGCTTCAAAATCTCACGCATCTTGTCCTCGATTGCCTTGAAGTCGTCGTTAGTAACAGTTACGCCCTCTGGCATGAGGAAGTCATAGTAAAAACCGTCAGCAATCTGAGGTCCGATGGCAATCTGTGTTTCCTTGCCATAGAGTTCCTTAACTGCTTTCGCCATAATGTGGGAAAGTGAGTGACGGTAAACCTCTAAGAAAAATTCCTTTTCCATAATGTATCTCCTTTAAAATAATTTGTAATAAAAAATCCCTTGCACTCAAATAAGCGCAAGGGACGTAATAAACTAATACGCGGTTCCACCCTTATTGCAGCTGCTATTGCTTGCTGCCTCTCTGTTATGACCGTAACGTGGTCTGTCCGTGCCGGATTAGGGCCTCTCCGAGGTGGTCTTCATCTCTGTTCTCTTAGGGCACTCTCAGAATAATGTGTCCCTCTCTGGAAGTAGAACTGTGAGATTACTCTTCTCATCAACGATTTGCGCACTTTTACGTGCGTGCACCTATTTTATAACGAACTTGCCCGAAATGAAAGCGACTTTTAACAAAATATTTATTTTTTTAATGTTATGATAACTAGGTAACAAAATGAACTATATTGACGGGGTAATATATGATTTCAGTTTATATTGCTGGTGATTCAGAAGGTACAAGAAGCATAATTGGTGATGGTCTAATCGGACTTGGCTGTCAGGTAGTGGCAGAAGCAGATAATGAAGATGCTGTTAATGGTTACAATCAATTTATGCCAGATATTACTTTCTTAGATCTTGCCATGCCTGGAATGAAAGAGATGCAGATTCTTAAGAAGATTAAGTCCATTAATCCTGATGCGTATGTTGTGTGCTTTGATTCATTCAGTGATAAGAAGCAGGCACTTAATGCCATGATGTCTGGTGCCAGATATGTGGTACCAATTATTATCAAATTTGAGAATGGAAAATTCCTTTCAAATTACGAAGGTGTTCGAAGTGATCTAATAGAAGTTGTTGAAGATTATAACAAAATCAAAGGAGCATAATTATGAAACAGAGAGAAGAGATGTTAAGTGGTCAGCCATTCAATGTTAATCTTGATGATAACCTTTTGAATGACAGAAGAAAGTGCCGTGAATTGTGCTTTGAGTATAATCAGGTAAGTCCTAGTAATGGTGCTGAGCGTAAGAAGAGAATTCGTGGTATTCTTGGCGCATGTGGTACTGAGATTAATGTGGAGCCACCATTTTATTGTGACTACGGTTGGAATACAGAAGTTGGTGAGAATTTTAATTCCGAGTGCAATCTTGTAATTCAGGATGCAGGCGGAGTTACATTTGGTGACAACTGCTTTATCGGACCTAACTGTGGTTTCTATACAAAGGCTCGCCCTTTTGACCCAGAGCGTCGTAATGAAGGTGTAGAGTTTGCCCGCCCTATTAAGGTTGGTAATAATGTTTGCTTTGGCGCTAATGTTCACGTATTCCAGGGTGTTACAATTGGTGATAATGTAATGATTCTTGGTGGATCTATCGTAACTGAGGATATTCCTGATGGAGCTATCGTTTCAGGTAATCCATGTAAGCCACTTGGTGAGTAAAAGGAGCAATTGATGAGTTTGCCTGTTCTTTACATGGTAATTCCATGCTATAACGAGGAAGAAGTTCTTCCTAAGACATCTGAAATGTTTTTACAGGAACTGGATGTTCTCATTAACAAAGAGAAGATTAGTCCAGATAGTAAAATCATGTTCGTAAATGATGGATCTAAGGATAAGACATGGGATATTATTTGTAATCTGTCCAAGGCAAATAATCACTTTATTGGTATTAGTCAGAGCCGCAATAGAGGTCATCAGAACGCTGTGTTAGCAGGCCTTATGGAAGCCAAGGACAAGTGTGATATTACTATTTCTATTGATTGTGACGGACAGGATGATATTACTGCCATGGAGAAGATGGTTGATGAATATCGTGGAGGAGCTGAGGTTGTATATGGTGTCAGAGACAATCGTGATTCGGATACCTTTTTTAAGAGATTTACAGCGCAGTCGTTCTATAAATTCATGAATTTCATGGGAGCGGAGGTTGTCTATAACCACGCGGACTACAGACTTATGTCTTCTAAGGTGCTTCAGGCTTTTGCTGAATATAAGGAAGTGAATTTGTTCTTAAGAGGACTGATTCCTCTGGTAGGATTTAAGAGTACGAGTGTTTACTATACTCGTCAGGAGAGAGTGGCAGGTGAGAGTCATTATCCGCTATCTAAGATGATAGGTCTTTCTGTTGATGGAATAACTAGTTTAAGTGTTAAACCTCTTCAGATGATTACATCTCTTGGTATTTTTATTTCTGTAGTAAGTTTTATTTTGACCGTTTGGGCATTTGTTACTCAGGTTACTGGTAATGCAGTTCCTGGTTGGGCAAGTATGACTTGTATTGTGAGCTTCCTTGGAGGAATTCAGCTTATCAGCATTGGTGTTATCGGAACTTATGTCGGAAAGATTTATATGGAGGTTAAGGGAAGACCCCGTTATATCATTAGCGATAGGACAGACGATAAGGAGTAATAATCTTTATATAATTATGAGCTTAAAATGCCTCAGGAATTATTAATCCTGGGGCATTATTATTTGTCTTTGTGCATTTGGCACAATTCAAATTCGTATTATTTGGTGACTGTTTCTGACTGAATGTGATTGTTTTTGACGGAATATGATTTTATAATCGTTATATAACCAATTATATTCGGTCAAAAGGGGTCATTTTCAGTCATGCTGGCAGAAGAAAGAATTCAAAAAATTAAGGATTATGTAGATGCTAATGGTAGCGCTACAGTAAATGAGCTTATGGATCTTCTTGATGCTTCAGAGTCCACTATCAGACGTGCACTATCTGACATGGACAAGAATCATCTTATCTCTAGAGTTCATGGAGGCGCTGTTTCAAATAACACAGTTAGTCCAACAATTCTTACAATGGACGAGAGTCTTGAGAACAGACGATCAATTAATACAGATGCTAAGAAGGCGATTGCACAGTATGCAGCTTCACTAATTGAAGATGGAGATTTTGTTTATATCGATTCAGGAAGTACAACAGAGTTTCTTGCTGAGTTTATAAAGGCCTCTAATGCAACATATGCAACTAACAGTTTCGCGGTAGCAAGAATTCTTGGAAGAAAGAATTTTAATGTCTATCTCATTGGCGGAGAGTTTAAGGTAACAACCGAGGCTATCGTAGGTGAAGTCGCTTCTATAGCACTTGAGCACTACAACTTCACCAAAGGTTTCTTCGGTACTAATGGAATCGATCTTAAGCGTGGTCATACAACACCAGAGATTAGAGAGGGCATAACAAAAGGCCAGGCAATACTAAGAAGTAAAGAAAAATACATTCTTGCAGATGAGACAAAGTTTGGCGTTATCTCAAGTTTTACCTTTGCCGGACTTGATGATACGACAGTCATCACCACAGGTAAAATTCCGAAGGAATTCACGGAAAATAAAAAAATATCAATGATCAAAGTCTAGAAGAAAGGAGGAAAATGAAGATGATTTATACAGTAACATTTAATCCTTCTTTGGATTACATAGTAAATGTAGAGCATTTTAAGACAGGTGTAGTAAATAGAATAACAAAAGAGATTATTTATCCAGGTGGAAAAGGAATTAATGTTTCCATTGTTCTTCAGAATATGGGTCTTCCTACAACTGCACTGGGATTCACAGCAGGTTACACAGGAAATGAGATTATCAGACTTCTGAAGGAACAGGGCGTAAACAGCAAGTTCATCAATGTTAAGGAAGGCAATTCCCGTATTAATCTCAAGATGAGATCAGATGAAGAGACAGAGATTAACGGCCAGGGACCTAAGATTACTGAAGAGAATATTAAGGAACTTTACGCCATGCTCGATGAGCTTCAGAAAGGCGACATCCTGGTACTTGCAGGATCTATCCCGGATACACTTCCACAGTCTATGTACATGGACATTATGAAGTATCTGGAAGGCAAGGAAATCGACATTGTGGTAGATGCTACACGTAAGCTTCTTATGAATGTGCTTCCTTATAAGCCTTTCCTCATTAAGCCTAATAACCATGAGCTTGGTGAGATTTTCGGCGTAACACTTACAGATAAGGATGAGATTATCACTTACGCCAAGAAACTTCAGGAGCAGGGTGCTCGAAATGTACTCATCTCCATGGCAGGTGACGGTGCGGTATTAGTGGCCGAGAATGGTGAGACTTATAAGGCAGAGTCTCCAGTGGGCAAGCTCGTTAACTCAGTTGGTGCAGGTGATTCTATGGTAGCTGGTTTTATTACAGGTTATCTTGAGACAGGTCTTTACAAAGAGGCATTAAGAAGAGGCCTTTGCACAGGAAGTGCATCAGCATTTAGCGAAGAACTCGCTACAAAGGCAGAAGTAGAAGAATTAATTAAAAATTACAAAGGACTATAAAAAAGGAGGACAAAAAGTATGCGTATCAAAGACTTACTTGCCAAGGAAAGCATTAAGCTTGGCGGAAGCGCAGAAAACAAGCAGGACGTTCTTAACCAGATGGTAGACCTCATGGCAAAGAGCGGCAAAATCTCTGACATCGACACATATCGTAAGGGTGTGTATGCAAGAGAAGAAGAAGGCTCCACAGGTGTTGGCGATGGTATTGCTATTCCACACTGCAAGAGCGACGCAGTAAAGGCACCAGGACTTGCAGCAATGACAGTTCCAGCAGGTGTTGAGTACGATGCATTAGATGGTGCACCAGTTGATATTCTTTTCCTTATCGCTGCACCTAACACAAAGGACAATGTTCACCTCGATGTATTAAGTAAGCTTTCAGTTCTCCTTATGAACGAAGAGTTTACATCTTCACTTAAGGCAGCTAAGACACCAGATGAGTTCTTAGAGATCATCGATAAGGCTGAGAAGGAAGCTGACGAAGAAGAGAAGCCAGCAGAAATCGCTTCAACAAACGGTAAGTTTGTAGTAGCAGTTACAGCTTGCCCAACAGGTATTGCTCATACATATATGGCAGCTGAGGCTCTCGAGAAGAAGGCTGAGGCTCTTGGCGTTGGTATCAAGGTAGAGACACGTGGTTCTTCCGGAGCTAAGAACGTTCTCACAGCTGAGGACATCAAGAAGGCTGACGGTGTTATTATCGCAGCAGATACAAAGGTTCCAATGGACAGATTCGATGGTAAGCCACTTATCCAGTGCAAGGTTGCTGATGGTATCAATAAGGCTGAGGAACTCATTAATAAGGCAGCAGCTGGTGAAGCACCTGCATTTAAGGCAACTGGTTCAGTAGCAGCTGAGTCTGAGGACAAGGGTTCTATTGGACACCAGATTTACAAGCACCTCATGAGTGGTGTATCTCACATGCTTCCATTCGTTATCGGTGGTGGTATTCTCGTAGCTCTCGCATTCCTCGTTGATACACTCGCAGGTTATGGTGCTACAGCAGGCGGAGACTTCGGTACAATGACAGCTCTCTCTGCATTCTTTAAGTATGTTGGTGGACTCGCTATGGGTCTCATGGTTCCAGTTCTTGCTGGTTACATCGCTTATTCCATCGCTGACCGTCCTGGTCTCGCAGTTGGTTTCGTTGGTGGTATGCTCGCTTCTTCTGGTAACGCTGCAGTATCTGCTACATTCGCAGGATCTACAGGTTTCATGGGCTTTATCGAGAAATTCGCTTTCGTAGGTGAAGGCGGCGGCGCTACAGTTTCTGGCTTCCTTGGTGGTATCGTTGCAGGTTTCCTTGCTGGTTTCATCGTTCTTGGTCTCCAGAAGGCTTTCTCTAAGCTTCCTGCTTCCCTCGATGGTATTAAGCCAACACTTATTTACCCACTTCTCGGAATCCTCTGCATCGGCATTCTCATGTGCTTCATCTTCAACCCACTTATCGGTGTTGTAAACACAGGTCTTTCCAAGATGCTTACATCTATTTCTGATGCAGGTTATATCACAATTCTTGGCCTCCTCCTCGGTGCAATGATGGCTATCGACATGGGTGGTCCTATCAACAAGGCAGCTTACGTATTCGGTACAGGCATGCTCGCTACAGCAGCTACACTTACAGCTGGTGGCGCACTTGCAACAGATCCTAACGTAGCAGCTTGCTACATGGCAATGGCTTCCATCATGGTTGGTGGTATGGTTCCTCCTGTAGGTATCGCACTTGCTTGCTGGATTTTCCCTAAGAAGTTTACAAAGGCTGAGAGAGGTTCTGCTCCATCTAACATCGTAATGGGTTGCTCATTCATCACAGAGGGTGCTATCCCATTCGCAGCTGCTGACCCAGGTCACGTAATCCCTGCAACAATGGCTGGTGCTGGCGTAGCTGGTTTCCTTTCCGCACTCTTCAAGTGCACACTTATGGCTCCACACGGTGGTATCTTCGTATTCGCTACAGTAGGTAACCCACTCCTTTACGTAGTAGCTTGGCTCGCAGGTTCTATCGTAACAGCACTTCTCCTTGGTATTCTTAAGAAGCCAGCTGTTGAAGTATAAGGTTTAAAGTATAATTAAAAGGGGCTCTTGGGGACGAGAGCCCCGATACATACAAGTGAGGTAAATGAAAATGATCGAAATTAAATATACAATTAAGGACCCAATGGGAATTCACGCTAGACCAGCAGGTGAGCTCGTTAAGGCTTGTGCTGCTTTCCCTTGCAAGATTATGATTAGCAATGGAACAAAGTCTATGGACGCTAAGAGAATTATGGGTGTTATGTCCCTCGGTGTTAAGCAGGGTACAGAGATTTCTATGAGCTTTGATGGTGAGCAGGAGGCAGAGGCATCCGCAGCTATCGCAGCATTCCTTGAGGAGAAGCTCTAATGGAATTTGTAGGTAAGTGCGTTTTTGAGGGAATTGCAATCGGACGCATTGCAGTCTTCGATAAGGGCGACAATCAGGTGAAGAGAGTGCGCATCACTGACACTGCTGCTGAAGTAAAGCGTTTTGAGGACGCGAAAGAGGCAGCAAAGGCACAGCTTGCAGCGCTTTATGAGAAGGCACTCGCTGAGGTTGGCGAGGAGAATGCCGCTATTATGGAGATTCACCAGATGATGCTCGACGATCTCGATTATGTTGAGACAATCACAGGTATGATTGAATCTGACGAAGTAAATGCTGAGTTTGCAGTTCACGCTACAGGTGAGAGCTTTGCTGAGATTTTCGCATCTATGGATGACGATTATATGAAGGCAAGATCCGCAGATGTTAGAGACATTTCCAGCCGTGTGATTGCTATTCTTTCTGGCAAGAACGCTGGCGGAATTGATTCTGATGAGCCTGTAATTCTCGTAGCTGATGATCTCGCTCCAAGTGAGACAGTTCAGCTCGATAAGTCCAAGATTCTTGGTTTCGTTACTCGTCATGGTTCTTCTAATTCACATACAGCAATTCTCGCTCGTACAATGAATATTCCAGCATTGATTGGCATCGATTATCCTGCTGACTGTAATGGCAAGATGGCTATTGTTGATGGTGCCAAGGGTACATTTATTATTGACCCACCAATGTCTGTAATTGATGAGTATCACAGAAAGTTCGAGGAGCAGGAAGAGCAGAAGAAGCTTCTTCTCGAGCTTAAGGACAAAGAGGATGTTACTATCGATGGTCGTTCAATTCACCTCTATGCAAACGTAGGTGGTGTTGGGGACGTTCCAGCCGTTCTCGATGGCGGTGCTACAGGTATCGGTCTCTTCAGATCTGAGTTCCTGTATCTCGAGTCATCCACATATCCTTCTGAGGAGCAGCAGTTCGAGGCTTATAAGGCCGTTGCTGAGATGATGGGCGACAAGAAAGTTGTTATCCGTACATTGGATATCGGCGCAGATAAGCAGGTTGATTATTTTGATCTCGCTAAGGAAGAAAATCCAGCAATGGGTTATCGTGCTATCCGTATCTGTCTTACACGTCCAGATGTGTTTAAAACACAGCTTCGTGCTTTGTATCGTGCGTCAGCTTATGGAAATATTTCCATTATGTTCCCAATGATTATTTCAGAGTCTGAGGTAATCAGAATTAAGGAAATTTGTGAAGAGGTTAAGTCAGAACTTTCTTCTGAGGGAAAGGAATTTAAGGAGTGTGAAATCGGTATCATGATCGAGACACCAGCTGCAGTAATGCTTGCTGAAGAGCTTGGTCGCCATGTTGATTTCTTCTCAGTTGGAACAAATGACCTCACACAGTATACACTTGCAATTGACCGTCAGAATGCGGCCCTTGATAATATCTATGATTCACATCATCCAGCACTTTTGAAGATGCTCCAGATGATTGTGGATGGTGGACATAAGTCCGGCTGCTGGGTTGGAATTTGTGGTGAGCTTGGTGCAGATACTACTCTCACTGAGGAGTTCCTGAGGATGGGATTCGATGAGTTGTCTGTATCACCATCCATGATTCTTAAGGTTAGAAAGACAATCAGATCAATCGACCTTAGCAAGTAATATATTAATTGAATTTTAACTATACTCCTCGTCAGATTTCCCTTCTGGCGGGGAGTTATTGTATGTAACGATAAAAATCTATAAATTCTGATATCCACACACCACAAATATTAGTAAAATGTATGGCAGAGACAAATCAGGAGGAGAGGCTAATGGCTTTTAGTAAGGATTTTATTTGGGGCGCTGCAGCTGCCGCTTATCAGGTAGAAGGCGCATGGAATGAGGACGGTAAGGGTCCTAATATCTGGGACGTTACAGCTAAATACAATGAGCATATTAAGCACAGCGAGACAGGAGAGGTTTCTGCTGATCACTATCATCATATGAAGGAAGATGTTGCACTTATGAAGGAGATGGGCTTGAAGGCCTATCGTTTCTCCATTAGCTGGACACGTGTTCTTCCAGAGGGTATTGGCAAGGTTAATGAGAAGGGTCTTCAGTTTTATTCTGACCTTGTTGATGAGTTGCTTGCTAATGGCATCGAGCCTCTCGTAACTATTTATCACTGGGATTATCCATATGCACTGGAGCAAATTGGAGGATGGCGTAACAAGGCTTCTTCTGACTGGTTCCTCGAGTATACAAAAGTTATTGTTGATGCGCTTTCTGACCGTGTTAAGTACTGGATGACATTGAATGAGCCTCAGTGCGCACTTGGTTGTGGTTACCTGGTGGGTGCTTTCGCGCCTTTCCAGAAGTGCTCCACACCAGAGTTGCTCGAAATGGGTGCCAACATGCTTCTGGCTCACGGCAAGGCAGTAAAGTACATCCGCGAGAACGCTAAACAGGAGTCTAAGATTAGTATGGCGCCTTATGCTGACTGCTATGCTCCAGAGGATGACTCCCCTGAGGCTTTCGAGAAGGCTTATAAGGAGTCCTTTGTGAGCAAGGGAGACCAGTTCCTTTTCTCTATGTCTTATTGGTCTGACCCAATTTATCTTGGTCACTACCCTGAGGATTTCATGGCACAGTTTGGTGACATGGTTCCAAAGTTTACTGACGAAGAGTGGGCAATGATTTCTGCACCGCTGGATTTTTACGGTGTAAATATTTATCGTGTTGGTTCTGGTAATGCCAGCCGTGGTGAGTATGGCAGAGACTGGTATCAGGGCCGTCCTCACACAGGTATTGGCTGGGCTGTTACACCTGAGGCTCTTTACTGGGCACCTAAGATGCTTTACAAGCGTTACGGACTTCCTGTCATGATCACTGAGAATGGTATGAGTGAGCATGACTGGGTATCACTTGATGGTAAGGTTCACGATACATACAGAATCGACTTCACACATCGTTATTTGAGAGAGCTTAAGAGAGTATCTGAGGAGATTCCGCTCGTAGGATATATGCACTGGTCTGTAATGGATAACTATGAGTGGGCTGACGGATATGATGAGCGTTTTGGTCTTATTTATGTAGATTATCAGACACAGAAGCGTACTATTAAGGATTCTGGTTACTGGTACAAGAGCGTACTTGAGAGTAATGGTAGCGAATTGTAAAAATAAAATTAGATTTTTCTCCCTATAAGAGGAAATGATTTATTGAATTTAAGTATAATTGGTATTGGAAGGAAGGCCGACTATATGGAACATATTGATCAGCAGTTTCTGACAGGGGAAAGAGCCCTTTTCAGAGGGAAGGATCTCTTGATTACAAATACAGTATTTGATGATGGGGAGTCACCACTTAAGCATAGCGAGAATATCGTTGCAGATGGTTGTCTTTTTCGTTGGAAGTACCCTTTCTGGTATAGCAAGAATATTGAGATCAAGAATAGTGTCTTGTTCGAGATGGCTAGAGCAGGTATTTGGTACACAGATAATGTGCTTGTAAAGGATACAATGATTGAAGCGCCAAAGGAATTCCGTAAATGTAATGGGGTTACTCTGGAGAATGTGTCAATTCCTAATGCGGCCGAGACTTTCTGGAATTGTAACAATGTTACACTGGATAAAGTAACTGCCAAAGGTGATTATTTTGCCATGGGGTGCGTGGATGTGAAGCTTAAGGATTTTGAACTTTACGGAAACTACTCATTTGATGGCGCTAAGAACGTGGAGGCAGATAACTGCAAGTTTTTATCCAAGGACTGTTTCTGGAATGCAGAAAATATTGTTATTCGTAATTCCTTTATTTCAGGTGAGTATTTTGGCTGGAATTCGAAGAATATTACTTTGATTGACTGTACAGTAGAGAGTCTTCAGGGCATGTGCTTTATAGAAAATCTTGTAATGAAAAACTGCAAAATTATTAATACGACATTGGCTTTTGAGTATTCTACGGTTGATGTAGAGTGCACAACTAAGATCGATAGTGTTAAGAATCCTATTTCTGGTGTGATTAAGGCTCCAGCTATAGATGAACTCATTCTTGAGGCTGACCTGATCGATCCTAGTAAGACTACGATTACTACTAATTAAGTCATTGCCGTAAGCATGGGGGAAACATGGCAATTTGGGATCAGAAGGAAGAAGTACTGGTAACAACTGAATCAGCAGATTCACACAAATGTATATCTTGTGGTGGTAACTTGAAGTTTCACATTAAGGAAGGCATGTTAGTGTGCTTGTCTTGTGGAAATAGATTTTATCCAGAATCTTTTGAGATTAATGAGATGCTTTCCGAGCGAATGGAGCTCGATATTAAGCCAGAAGATCTTGAAAAGAATTCAGATGAGGTAGATTCATATAAAATCGAGCGTGAGACAAAGCAGGAAATTGTTTGTAATGCCTGCGGTGCGGTTGTTGTTACTGATAAGAATACAACAGCTACTTTCTGTTCTTTCTGCGGATCACCAGCTATTGTTAATCGTCGCCTTCAGAAGGAGTTCCGTCCAGATTATATTGTTCCATTTAAGCTTAATCACAAACAGGCTGAGGAGAATATCCGTCAGTGGTCAAAGAGTCGCGTATTTCTCCCATCTTCTTTTAACACTAAGGCAACATATGACAAAATTACGGGTGTTTATATTCCATGCTGGCTCGTAGATGCTGACTGTAACATGGATGTTGGTGGTGTTGGAATTAAGAAAGACCCTTCCATGATGGGCAATGAGCTTCTTTATTACAATGTAAGACGTAAAGGTCTATTTAAGATGAAGAATGTTCCTTTTGATGGAACTAAGCGTATTAGTAACAAGATGATGGAAGCAATCGAGCCATTTGATTACAGCGAGATGGTTCCTTTTGCAGATGGTTATCTTCCTGGTTTTTATGCAGAGCGTTACGATCAGACTCCTAAGGATATGGTGTTCAGAATCGCAGATAGATTTAGAGACTATATGTATGAAGTTGGATCTATGCTTGTGAAGAGCGGTGGATATAAGGAGTTCCATCTGGAGAATGATTTTTCCAAGCCTGAAAATTACAAGTGTCACTATGCTCTTCTTCCAGTATGGCTTTTGAGCTATAACTACAAAGGCGCCATTTATAGAGTAGCTGTAAACGGTCAGACAGGAGAGGTAGCAGGTAAAGCACCAGAGAGTGATATAAAGCGTGGATTATGGAAGATTAAGGAAGGTATTAAGTCATATAGTATAGTGTTGCTTATTGCTACAATTCTCTCTTTCATAGTTGGAACTGGAGTCTATTTTAATTCATATAGAAGTAGAAATTTTTCCTCAGGATCTTATCTTCTCATATGTGGAATTGCTTGTGCAGTGAGTTATATATTAGTTCTTTGCAATGCTTTGGGAATTAGATTTATGAGTAACAGTCCACTTGTTAACTTTGTTGAGAAACTTGTAATTAAGAGCAGAGTTAATATGGAAGCGCGTAGCAATGAGATAAACAAGATGGATACTATGCCAGACGTTTATGAGTATTTGGATAAATCTTGGAAGGCAGATATAGAGGAAACAGATATGATTTCTGCTTATGGCGTGGCACAGGGAATGGCTAAGGATATGAATGATCTTGCCAAGGATGCAGTTGTTGATGCGGTATTTGGAGGTCGAAGAAGGTACTAAATAATGGCTATTTGGGATAAAAAAGAAAAAACTACAACATTATCCGCAGACTCTCGAAAGTGTTTGAACTGTGGTGATAACCTTAAATTCTTTGTGGAAGAGGGTTATCTTAAGTGTGTTTCATGTGGAAGTGAATTTTCTCCGGAAATCTTTGAGATTAGCGAAGCGCTTGAAGAGAAAATTGAGCATGAGATTGACTTTGATAGTGAGAAAGAGGATGAAATCACTAGATTCTTCAAGGAGAATAATCAAGAGATTATCTGTAATTCCTGTGGTTCTGTAGTAGTAACGGGAAAGAATACTATTTCCACTTTATGTTCGTTTTGTGGATCACCTGCTGTTATTGAAAGAAGAATCCAGAAGGAGTTTCTGCCAGATGGAATAATTCCATTTA
Organism: Saccharofermentans sp.; assembly: GCA_024403695.1. GTDB lineage: Bacteria > Bacillota > Clostridia > Saccharofermentanales > Saccharofermentanaceae > Saccharofermentans. Next base: position 73,737 of record JAKSRI010000004.1, read on the forward strand.
AAGTTAATCGTGAGGATGCTGAGAATAGCATTCGTAAGTGGGCGAAAGAGTGTCCAGATGTGCCGTTTACATTTCTCTCTCATGTTAAGTTTGAGAAGATGACTGCTATTTATGTTCCATTCTGGCTTGTTGATGCAGAGTGTGAGATGAATGTTAGTGGTTCCTGTTATCATTTTGATGCCATGAGTAGTGTTTACGAGGAGTATTTTGTAAGACGTAATGGTACTTTCCCTATGCAATTGGTGCCATTCGATGGAAGTAAGAGAATTCCAGATACACTTATGGAGGCTATAGAGCCTTTCGAATATAGTGAGCTTGTGGATTTTAATGATTCATATCTTAACGGTGTGTATGCTGAACGCTATGATCAGTCCCCAAGTGACATTGCCCCAAGAATTGCCAATCGATTCAGAGACTATATGTATGAGTTGGCAAAGGAACTGACTGACGATAAGAAGTACGATATATTTAATTTAAAAAATAACTATTCTACAGCATCCAAGTATAAGTGTTATTACGCACTACTTCCTGTATGGTACTTACACTATAAGTATAAAGGCAATGAGTGTTTTATCGCGGTTAATGGTCAGACTGGTGAGGCAAGCGGAAGATTGCCAGAGAGTAAATTCAGAAGTTTTCTTGCAAAACTTAGGGTTTATAACGTAGCAATTGTTCCTATTGTAGCTTATTTTGCTTTTATGATGACTGTACTCGTTTCTCTATTTTTACTTATGCATAAGAATTCATTGGGCGAACCTTTTGCGGAGCTTATTGTATGGATTACTTTTGCTATGACAGCAGGAGGAGTAGCATTGTTGGGAGCATTCAACAAGCATCTTAAGGCAAAGTATGACAAGAAACATCCGGTAAAGAAGTTAGACAGTATGCCAGATCCATTTACCTATATTGATAGGGCTAATATGGAGATTAAGAAAAGAACTGATGATTATATTGGAACAGTTGAACTGGAAGAGAATAAAAAAGGTCGTAACTTATATAGATTAATTAATTCAAAGAGGTAATGTAAATGAGCAGTACGGGTAAAGCCATTCTAGCGTTTGCGGGTGTTTTTCTATTTATTATTGCAGTCTTCTTAATTGGATTTTTTGACTCTTTGTCTGAGGTCATTAATGCAGAAAATGTCGAGACTCATTATGGAACTCAGATTAACAGTATAGAAGAAGAGGCCAAGGATGCACGGATTCTCTTTTGGGAAACCACAGTATATGTTTCCACTTACGATGTCACCTACGAGGACGGAAGCAACGATACCATTCATGTGGAGTATCCAGTACCTCAGAGTGGCAACCATTATATCGGTGAGAAATTAACCGTTTATAAAAGTGGTGATAGATATGCATTTGAGAGAAGCAAGTTGTTTGAACATCCAGCGCTTCATCGTACAGGTATAGGAATAATAATTTTCGAGGCTGCAGTTGTACTGAGTATTGTTTATCCAAGAAGACACAGATTTTTCAATGCGTAGTTTATCCTACATTCTTTAAGTCCAGCACCTTGTTGAAAGAAATATCATTGTCTGTAAAGAATTGTTCAATTGAAGAATCATCTTGCCATACAATTAAATAATCATATTGTTGAAAATCCTTAATTGAGTATTTTTCAATATCTTCAGAACTTATAAATTTGATTTCTGAGGAGTAAAGCACATATCTTGAAAGATGCTTGCGGTAATATTCGTGGTCATTGAATTCTGAATAGTATACGACATAGGATTTGGAGGAATCTGTTCCAATCTCACTGTTTACTTCGATCGTTTTTTCTAATGAGTCTTTGATTACAACAAAATTCTTCATTGATATATGCTGGAAATAACTAACTACACTGGTTGCACCAAATCCTAATATAAGTAAAGTAGCAAATAGTGGAAGTGCTATTCCAAAACGATTTGTATTTTTAGATAAAAGATGTAGCGTGGAAATATTTGTGATGATGATATAAATAATTACACCAAATATGAATTTTTCTATTGTCATAGAGTATCTAGAATAATCAACTGTCCACGCAGACTCTTCTTTTCGTAGTGAAAACATGAATGTTAGTAGCACACCAATTTCATAACAAAAATATACAATTACAGAAAATGTAGTTAAGACGTTAGTGGTTGGGGATGATATTTTATTGTGACTAAAGTAAAACAATATAATGATAAATATCATTCCAAGAAAAATAACGTTGTTTTGAAATGAAAATATATACTTGAAGAAGTTAATAATTGTTTGAGAATAATCCTCCTTCGATTTATCAGAAATTATATGGAGATAATACTGAATCGATAGTGGATGTGTTGAATATTCTGTGTTGTTTATAGTGTCTATGGCCTGAGTTGGTGGATAAGATAGCTTAATATGTATTTCCCACAATACTCTGAAAAGCATTGGCACTATAAGAATTGATATAAGTGTATATATGTGTAATTTGAGAGATTTAGTTTGTTTATTTGTAAAGTATATAAATAAACAGATAATCATGAGCATAAGGAAAAGGCCGCTATTTTTTACGCATCCCAAAAAAGATAAAACAGGGCATAGAAGAATAGAAGCTTTTAACGGAGTATCTTTGTAATAAATTAGAATTGAAAAAGCAGCAATTGCTATGTTACACAGTAATAAATCAACAGTTAAATCAAAAATACCATTGGATAGATTAAATGGACATGACGAAAGAACTATAAGTGAATATGTTGCTATTGCAGATGAAAGAATGCGGTCGCGTCTATTATTTATGTTCTTTTCAATGTAAGAGAAAATAGTAAATGCTAAGCACAAGTTAAGAAGAGACTGTGCAATAAGCATTTTTCCTTCTGAAAAGCCAATTAGTCTAGTGATAAACCAGATAAATACCGCACTACCAGTTGGATAGTCATAAAAAACGATAATAGTATCTGATTGACTAGGAAATTTTGATTCCAAGTGTAAATATTTTACAATTAGTGCCCAATGATTATAGTTATCTTCAGTATAAACATGCTCATTAATTAGTCTGCAAAATATATATAGTGAAAAGATAACAAAAGCAATCAGACTATAACTAAGATGGATTTGTTTGGGTGGGGATTTATAAAGGCTATATACCAATAGTAATACACCAGTTAAAAGAATACAGTATAAACCACCTATTAGAATCCCTAATATACCCGAAACAAATAATATACATCCCCAAGTACATACAGTAATAGCTGGACAAAGTTCACTCCTTATTCTTAAAACAGAATTAAGAAATCGGAAATACCCATACGATATGAGTACTAATAATACTAGTCCAGCTATTTCTGTTGTATTCATGTATATAATTAGTTCTTAACTACAAAGTTCAAAATCTTACCAGGAACGTAGATTTCCTTAACGAGCTCCTTACCTTCCAAGAAGGATGCAACCTTCTCGTCAGCCTTACCAAGAGCGATAACCTCTTCCTTAGAAGCATCAGGTGAGAATTCGATAACGCCTCTTACCTTACCGTTAACCTGAACACCAATCTTGAGCTTGGAATCCTGAATCTTGCTCTCGTCATATGTTGGCCAAGCAGACATTGTACAGAATGTCTTTCCATCAGGGTTGTTACCAAGTGTCTCCCAGATTTCCTCTGTGATGTGAGGAGCAAATGGTGAGAGAAGCTTAATGAAGATCTCGAGGTCGGACTTAGTAATAGAACCAGCCTTGTAGAAGTCATTAATGAGAGCCATCATTGCAGCGATAGCTGTGTTGAACTTCATGTTCTCGATATCCTCAGATACCTTCTTAATTGTTTTGTGGAGCTTGTTCTCGATGTCTGCATCCTCAGCTGTTGCTGTAGCGATATCAACGAGACCAACAACTCTCTCGAGGAATCTCTTACATCCACGTGTAGCCTCATCAGACCATGGTGTAGCAGATGTGTAATCACCCATGAACATTACGTATGTTCTGAGAGTATCAGCACCGTACTTCTCAACGATGTCGAGTGGGTCAACTACGTTACCCTTAGATTTACTCATCTTCTCGCCATCTGGTCCAAGGATAAGACCCTGGTATGTTCTCTTAGCATATGGCTCTGGTGTGTTAACCTCTCCGATATCGTAGAGGAACTGATGCCAGAAACGTGAGTAGAGAAGGTGACGTGTAACGTGCTCCATACCACCATTATAGTGGTCAACTGGCATCCAGTACTCGAGCTTCTTCTTATCAGCAAAAGCCTCTGCGTTATTAGCATCGCAGAATCGGAGGAAGTACCAGGAAGATCCTGCCCACTGTGGCATTGTATCTGTCTCACGCTTAGCTGCGCCGCCGCACTTAGGGCACTTGCAGTTTACAAATGACTCGATCTCAGCGAGAGGAGACTTACCCTCCTGACCTGGCTCGAAATTCTCAACGTCTGGGAGTGTGAGTGGGAGCTCAGACTCAGGTACGCCTACTGTGCCGCACTCTGGGCAGTGAATGAGAGGGATTGGCTCACCCCAGTATCTCTGACGGTTGAAAGCCCAGTCCTTCATCTTGTACTGAACACCCTTATGACCGATACCCATCTCCTCGAGCTTTTCGAGCATCTTAGCGATGGAATCCTTCTTGTTTGTGAAGCCATCGAGGAAACCGGAGTTAATCATTTCGCCGTCGCCTGTGTAAGCTTCCTTAGTGATGTCGCCACCCTTAATAACTTCGATGATGTCTACGCCGAATGCTTTTGCAAAGTCGTAGTCACGCTGGTCGTGTGCAGGAACCGCCATGATAGCGCCTGTACCGTAACCCATCATTACGTAATCTGCGATAAAGAGTGGAATCTCCTTGCCTGTGATAGGGTTAATAGCTGTGAGGCCATCAATCTTAACACCAGTCTTGTCCTTAACGAGCTGTGTTCTCTCGAACTCAGACTTTTTAGCGCACTCCTCACGGTAAGCCTCAACCTTATCCCAGTTAGAAATCTGAGCCTTGTACTTGTCGAGGATTGGGTGCTCAGGAGCAACTACCATGAAAGTAACACCATAGAGTGTGTCGCATCTTGTTGTGTAAATCTCGAGGTTGTCGTCTGTGCCAGCTACCTTAAAGTTTACGAAAGCACCTGTGGAACGACCAATCCAGGAAACCTCCTGCTGCTTAACAGAATCAGGATAGTCAACATCATTAAGACCATCGAGGAGTCTGTCAGCGTAGTCTGTAATTCTAAGGAACCAAACATCCTTAGAGAGCTGTACTACGTCGCTGTGACAAACGTCGCACTTACCACCCTGGGAGTCCTCGTTAGAAAGAACTACCTTACACTGTGGGCAGTAGTTAACCAAAGTCTTGGAACGGAATACGAGACCCTTCTCGAAAAGCTTAAGGAAAATCCACTGTGTCCACTTGTAGTAATCTGCACGGGAAGTAGCGAACTCACGTGACCAGTCAAAGGAGAAACCTGCCTGCTTAAGCTGATCGGAGAAGTGAGCGATGTTCTTCTCTGTGATGATGTGTGGATGTGTATTTGTCTTGATAGCATAGTTCTCAGCTGGAAGACCAAAGGAGTCAAATCCGATAGGGAAGAGAACATTGTAGCCCTGCATTCTTCTCTTACGTGAGAGAACCTCTACAGAGGAGTAAGCCTTAATGTGACCAACGTGCATTCCTGCTCCAGATGGATAAGGGAACTCTACGAGGCCGTACCACTTTGGACGGGAATCGAAGTCAACTGCTTCGAAAATCTTGGCATCAGCCCAAGCTTTCTGCCACTTTGGTTCGATATTTTTATAATCGAATTTCATAATTGTTACCTCTTATATATATAAAATAATTACAAACTGTTTGTCAGTATATACTATATTTTTTGAATAAAAAAGTCCGATATGACGTTTTTTCTGGTTGTCGACGTTGACTTTTATGGTTGGTGCGAGTAAAGTATGGTCACAAATTGAAAATGAAAACCGTTTTCAATTTGTGACTTTTTCATTACAGCGACACTTAAGAGGGAAAATGAATAATCGCGGAAACTACAAGACAAAGCAGTACGATGAGCTTTTGGAATACCTTTCTACAATTGAAGGTAAGCACTTTAATGTGTGTGATATTCATGACCATTTCTTAAGTAGCGGAAAGAATATTGGAACAACAACTATCTACAGACAACTCGACCGTATGGTGGATGAGGGCCTCGTAGCAAAGTATGTGCTGGAACCGGGAAGTCCTGCATGTTTTGAATATATGTCCCCTGATAAGCATGTTAAGGGTGAGGTTTGCTTTCACTTAAGATGTGAGGTTTGTGGCAGACTTATCCATATGCATTGTGATGAATTAGATGGAATTACCGACCATATTATGGAGGAGCACGGATTCCGCGTAAATCCTTTAAGAACAGTGTTTTATGGCGTGTGTCAGGAATGTATGGAAGATGATGAGGAGGGAAAGAAGTTATGCCGTTGATGATTACTTTAGTTGCGGGACTTTTTATCCTTCTCGGAGCCTTTGCCATTAAGTTTTTCAAGGAGACACACAAGGTAGAGATTATATCTTTCGCACTCGCCCTTGGCGCACTTGTTTCCCTTATGATTTTTGACCTTATTCCGGATATGTTTGAGGGTGAGATTAAGTGGTATCTGGTTATCGTTTTTGTGGCGGTTGGCTTTGGTATTCTGGTGCTTCTTGACCTTTTCGCACCAGACCACGAAGACCATCATGACACAGAGGAAAACCATGATGAGGAGAACTCTGCCCATATCGGAATCATGTCCGCGCTGGCAGTAATTCTTCACAATATTGTTGAGGGAATGACAGTTTATACTATGGCCATGGACGACGTGAAGCAGGGACTTATTCTTGCCATCGGAATCGGTCTACATAACATTCCTATGGGCATGCTTATCTTCTCCACTTTGGCACATAAGCCTAAGAAGGATAAGTATATTCTCACATCTGCGGTAGTCCTCTCGACTCCACTTGGCGGCGTTCTCATGATGCTCTTAAGCGGACTTCTGACAGAGGCAATTATTGCCGCTCTTGTATGTGTAGCAGCTGGCATGATCGTATATCTTATTGCTATGGAGCTCGCACCTCATGTAATAAAAACTAAGCCGGTTAACCTCTCTGTTGTAGGTGTTGTTATTGGTTTTGCAGTAGTAGCTGTTAGTTGTCTTTTGGGATAAATATACTGAAACGGCTTAATTTTTACTCTCTTTTTATAAAAATAATAGAATCAAAGAGGTTTCTCTTGATGAATATGGGGTCATAAACTAAACTATGACCATCGGGAAATACAATTTATGAAAAGGTGGTAAAAGAAATGAAGCTTTACGACTCAGGAGTTTATCTTGTAAACGGCTGTGAAATCGTACCAGAAGCTGAAGCTGCTAAGGTTCAGGCAATGACAGGTACAGCTGCCGTAAAGGAAACTGCCAAGAAGGGTACAATCGCTTACGGTATCCTCGAAGCACACAACACAAATGACAACATGGATGCACTCAAGATTAAGTTCGACGCTATGGCATCCCACGATATCACATATGTTGGTATCATCCAGACATCCAGAGCATCTGGTATGGAGGAGTTCCCACTCCCTTACGTTCTCACATGCTGCCACAACTCACTTTGTGCTGTAGGTGGAACAATTAATGATGATGATCACCTCTTCGGTCTTAGTGCAGCTAAGAAGTACGGCGGAATTTATGTTCCACCTCATATCGCAGTTATTCACCAGTACATGCGTGAGATGTTCGCAGGTTGTGGCAAGATGATTCTTGGTTCTGACTCCCACACACGTTATGGTGCCCTCGGTACAATGGCTATCGGTGAGGGCGGCGGAGAGCTTTCAAAGCAGCTCCTCAAGCAGACATACGACGTAGCTTATCCAGGTGTAGTTGCTATTTACCTTAAGGGTAAGCCAGCAGCTTGCGTAGGACCACACGACGTAGCTCTCGCTATCATCAAGGAAGTATTTAAGAACGGTTACGTTAAGAACAAGGTAATGGAGTTCGTAGGTCCTGGTGTTTCTTCCATGACTACAGATTTCAGAATCGGTATCGACGTAATGACAACAGAGACAACATGTTTGTCCTCTATCTGGAGAACAGATGCTGATACTCAGGAGTACCTTGCTAAGCACGGTCGTATCGGTGATTACAAGGAGCTCGAGCCAGCTACTATCGCTTACTATGATGGATGTCTCGAGATTGACCTTTCTGAGATTAAGCCAATGATCGCTCTTCCATTCCACCCATCCAACGCTTACACAATCAGCGAGCTCTATGAGAACCTCGAGGATATCCTCCGCGAGACAGAGAAGGCAGCTGATGAGGTTGCTGGTGGTCGTGCAGAGTTCCATCTCCTTGATAAGGTTGTTGATGGCAAGCTTATGGTTCAGCAGGGTGTTATCGGAGGATGTTCCGGTGGATCTTACTCCTCTATCGTAGAGGCAGCTAATGCTATCAAGGGCAAGTCCATTGGTAACGGTGAGTTCTACCTCTCCATCTACCCAGCTTCCCAGCCTGTATTTACAGATCTCGATCGTAAGGGTTACCTCGCAGACCTCATGGATGCAGGTGCAATTATCAGAACAGCTTTCTGTGGACCTTGCTTCGGTGCAGGTGATACTCCAGCTAACAACGCACTCTCCATTCGTCATGCTACACGTAACTTCCCTAACAGAGAAGGTTCTAAGCCAGGTAATGGTCAGCTCGCAGCAGTTGCTCTTATGGATGCTAAGTCTATCGCAGCTACAGCAGCTAACGGTGGTGTTCTTACATCCGCTGAGGAGCTCGATTGCTGGGGTGATATTCCAGAGTACAACTTCGACGACAGATCCTACAAGTCTCGTGTATACAATGGTTACAACGCAGCTAATAAGGATGCAGATTTGAGATTTGGTCCTAACATTAAGGACTGGCCAGAGATGGAGGCACTCGCTGATAACATTCTCCTTAAGGTTGCTTCTAAGATTTTGGATGATGTAACAACAACTGATGAGCTTATCCCATCTGGTGAGACATCTTCCTTCCGTTCCAACCCACTCGGTCTTGCTGAGTTCACACTCTCCAGAAGAGATCCAGAGTATGTAGCTAAGGCAAAGGCTGTACGTAGCTTAGAGGATGCTCGTCTCGCAGGTAACACAGATGCTTCTATCGCTGAGGCGTTCAAGGTAATCAACACAATTCCAGGTCAGGCTGATGTTAAGGCTTCTGACGTAGAGATTGGTTCTGTAGTATATGCTAATAAGCCAGGTGACGGATCTGCTCGTGAGCAGGCTGCTTCCTGTCAGAGAGTACTTGGTGCTCTTGCTAACATTACTCAGGAGTATGCTACTAAGAGATACAGATCCAACTGTATGAACTGGGGTATGGTTCCATTCCACCTTAAGGGTGAGCCAACAGCATTCGACGTTGACGATCTCATTTACGTTCCAGGCATCCGTAAGTTCCTCGATGACAATAAGCTCGATTCTATCCCTGCTTATGTAATCAAGGACGGTAAGGCTACAGAAATCGAGCTTTACATCCAGCCAATGACTGAGAATGAGCGTAAGATTGTTAAGGCAGGCTGCCTCATCAACTACAACAGAAACGGTCAGCAGTAATTAACTGATATTTACAGACAAAATTTTTCCCCAGGTTACTAGGTAGCCTGGGGATTTTGTTTTGTTTGTTTTGTACTTGAAGATTAGTAAGCTTCGTTCTTGCCGCTTTTAACAGTAATAACTGTCATTCCAATTCCAACTCCAACGAGTACAACTGCAAATATGCCGAAAACAGCGAGGAGAACAACAGTTCCTTCTTTGGTGAGAACTTCGATGCTGCCACTGGAATTCTCGTATACATAAATATCTATGTCACCGCCTTCGTGCATAGAGGAAGAATAGTAGCCAAGTTTGTAGTGCTCGTACTCTTTATCATCGTACTCGAAGTCAACATAAACCTTATGTTCAGTCTTTGTCTTACCCTTGGAGCTTCGCTTGTGAATTGTCTCGATCTCATCAATTACAGCTGTTACTTTCTCAGATTCAGCAATCTTGTTTTCATTGGTTCTGTAAAGGAAAAATCCTCCAACACCAAGTAAAATTCCTGCGAGAATCATAACGATTCCACCAACTAAAGTCTTTTTGTTCATAATATTCTCCCTCTTAGGTCTTATAATGTGGTTATAGATAAAATTTTAATGTTGGAGTATTTTATGTCAATTGCGGAAACTGTGAGAAAAGAACTATATAAACTCCAGGATGGCAAATATGCTGACTTCTCAGCCAAGCTTTCCCCTGATATGAAGCGAGAAGACTTCATTGGAGTGCGCACCCCTGCGCTGAAGGAAATGGCGAAGCGCATGGTAAAGGATGGCACCGGAAGTGAGTTTATCAGGGAACTTCCTCATAAATATTTCGAGGAGAATCAGCTCCACGCTTTTATTATTTCTCTTGAGAAGGATTTTGATGTGGCTATTAAGGAAGTGGAGAAGTTTCTGCCATACATAGATAATTGGGCAACCTGTGATCAGTTGAGGAGCAAGGCTTTTGCCAAATATCCTGATAGATTATTGCCGTACATTGATAAATGGCTCACATCTAGAAAGACATATACTATACGTTTTGGTATAGGAGCCCTCATGTGTTATTTTCTGGACGACAAATTTAAGTCAGAGTACCTAAGCAAGGTGGCCGCTGTTAAATCTGATGAGTACTACATTAACATGATGATTGCCTGGTATTTTGCCACTGCACTTGCCAAGCAGTGGGAGGCGACAGTGCCTTACATTGAAGAGTACAGATTACCTGAGTGGGTTCACCGTAAGACTATTCAGAAAGCGGTAGAAAGTTTCCGTGTGAGTGATGAACAGAAGGCTTATTTTAAGACTTTCCGATGATTGACAAGATACCCCCTGGGGGTATATAACTTAGACATGGAAAAGTTTAATGTTACAGGTATGACCTGTTCTGCGTGTCAGGCACACGTGGAGAAAGCGGTCAATAAAGTTCCCGGTGTAGAGAAGGTGGAAGTTTCCCTTCTCACTAATTCTATGCAGGTAGAGGGAACAGCGTCTTCTGATGCCATAATTAAGGCAGTAGTAGCTGCCGGCTATGGTGCCAGCCTTAAGGACGCACCCAAGAATTCAGAAACAAAAGAAGAAACATCTGAAGTTTCCATTATGGTTCGCCGTCTTATCCTGTCCGTTATTTTCCTTGTAGTTCTTATGTATATTTCCATGGGTCATAACATGCTGGGCTGGCCGGTTCCATCTTTTCTCGTGCATAACCATCTAGGCCTCGCGACCCTTCAGATGCTGCTTTGCATCATTATCCTATATATAAACAAGAAGTTCTTTATCTCTGGAACCAAGTCCGTGCTTAATGGCGCTCCTAACATGGACACACTGGTTGCCATGGGATCCGGTGTGAGCTTTCTTTGGTCACTTTTCATCTTCTTTAAGATGACGGTAATGGTCACTAATGGTGCCACCAATATGGATCTCATGGACCTTTACCATAATTCGCTATACTTCGAATCAGCGGCCACAATCCCTGCGTTAATTACAGTAGGTAAGACCTTGGAGGCTTATTCCAAGGGACGCACAACGGATGCCCTTAAAGCTCTCATGAAGCTTGCTCCAAACAGCGCCAGTGTGGAACGTGACGGCGAGATTATCGAGGTGGCGATCGAAGACGTGGTTGTGGGTGACATTGTGGTGGTTAAGCCAGGCGAGTCCTTCCCAGTGGATGGAGACATCATAGAGGGTTCTACATCAGCAGATGAATCTGCTCTTACAGGTGAGTCTATGCCGGTGGATAAAACGGTAGGTGACAGTGTAAGTGCGGCTACCATTAATACAACAGGTTTCGTAAGAATTCGTGCTACCAAAGTGGGTGGTGACACTGCTTTTTCTAAAATTGTGCAGATGGTTACTGACGCGTCTTCGTCCAAGGCGCCAATTGCTAGAATTGCTGACAAGGTGTCTGGCGTTTTCGTGCCAGCGGTAATTGTTATCGCACTTATTACGGCTGTTTGCTGGCTGACAATTGGTCATGCTACAACTGCAGTTGCATTGGAGCGTGCCATCGCGGTGCTGGTAATTTCGTGCCCTTGCGCGCTTGGTCTGGCGACACCGGTTGCCATTATGGTGGGAAACGGCGTTGGTGCCCGTCACGGAATACTTTTCAAGAATGGTGAGGCCCTGGAAACGGCAGGCCGCACGAAAGTGGTGGCCCTTGATAAAACCGGCACTATCACTAAGGGTCAGCCTCAGGTAACTGATGTAATTCCTGCGGAGGGGGTATCTTCTGAGACGTTACTTAAGATGGCGTATGCGCTCGAGAGTAAGAGTGAGCATCCGTTGGCGAAAGCTATCGTGGAGTATGCAGTTAACAAAAAAATTAAGCTGACTAATGTGGATGGGTTCGAGGTGCTTCCTGGCAATGGTCTTCGCGGTAAGATAGATGACAGAGAAGTGTTCGCGGGTTCTTCTAAATTTATCTCCACTATGGTTACAGTGGATGCTGCTAAGTTAGATACTCTTTCCAAGCAGGGTAAGACACCAATGTGTTTTGTGGTTGATGGCAGGTTTTACGGAATAATTGCGGCTTCAGATGTGGTGCGTGAGGACTCTGTAGAGGCTATTTCCAAACTTAAAAAACTTGGCATTTCTGTAGCGATGGTAACAGGTGATAATGAGTTGACGGCCATGAGCATTGCCAGTCAGGTTGGAATTGATCGTGTTCTGGCAGGCGTTCTTCCTGAGGGGAAGTCCGATGCGATTAATGATCTTCGAGTTCTGGGAAAGGTAGCCATGGTTGGTGATGGTATTAACGATGCGCCAGCTCTTACTGCAGCTGATACAGGAATGGCAATTGGAGCTGGTACAGATGTAGCTATTGATTCTGCTGATGTGGTTCTTATGGGGTCACATCTGACTGATGCGGTTAATGCAGTTCGTCTGTCAAAGGCAACACTTCGTAACATCCACCAGAATCTATTCTGGGCTTTCGGATACAATGTGCTGCTTATTCCTATGGCGGCAGGCGTTTATCCAGGAATTACTATTAATCCTATGTGGGGTGCGGCGGCTATGGCACTGTCCAGTTTCTGCGTATGCATGAACGCATTAAGACTTAATCTTATTAAGCTTGATAAATATGAAGAAGAAAACAAAAAAACAATTAAAAAATCGGAGGAAACAAAAATGGAAAAGACAATCGTTATCGAAGGTATGATGTGTCCAATGTGTGAGAAGCACACTCGTGAGGCTCTTGATGCTATCTCTGGCGTAGAGGTTAAATCTGTATCTCACGCTGACAATAAGGCTGTTGTTGAAGTTACAGGCGACGTTACTGATGAGGCTCTCATGACTGCAGTTAACGGTGCAGGTTACAAGGCAATCGAGGTTAAGTAATGGCTGATTGCTGTAAACATAAGAAAGATCCTCGAAGTGAGGAGGATATTAAGAAAATAGTTAACCGCCTTAACCGTATCGAAGGTCAGATAGGTGGTATTCGTAAGATGGTGGAGGACAATCGCTATTGTCCAGAAATTATTACTCAGGTTAGTGCGGTTCAGTCCAGTCTTAATTCACTTACCAAAGAGATTATGGCGACACATATTAAGTCCTGTGTTGTAGATGATATCAAGGCAGGGAAAATTGAGGCCGTTGATGAGCTATGTGAACTTTTGAAGAAGACGATGAAGTAAAAAATGTGATAAAATAAACAATGTAAAAATTTATATTTTGGAGGTACAGTCCCATGGCTAATAAGTACGCAGGTACTAAGACAGAGAAGAACCTCGAGGCAGCTTTTGCAGGTGAGTCTCAGGCTCGTAATAAGTACACATATTTTGCTTCTAAGGCAAAGAAGGAGGGATATGAGCAGATCGCTGCTATGTTCCTTAAGACAGCTGATAACGAGAAGGAGCACGCAAAGATGTGGTTCAAGGAGCTCGGTGGAATTGGTAATACAATCGAGAACTTGAATGCTGCAGCTGATGGTGAGAATTTCGAGTGGACAGATATGTATGAGCAGTTCGCTAAGGACGCTGAGGAAGAGGGATTTGCTGATCTCGCTGCTAAGTTCAGAGGCGTTGCTGCTATCGAGAAGAATCACGAGGAGAGATATCGTGCACTTCTTTCTAACGTAGAGGCTCAGCAGGTATTTGCTAAGAGCGAGGTTAAGGTATGGGAGTGCCGTAACTGTGGTCACATCTGTGTTGGTACAAACGCTCCTGAGATCTGCCCAGTATGCGCTCACCCACAGGCTTACTTTGAGGTAGAGGCTAAGAACTATTAATTAGTTTGAATACTACTTGTAATTTGCGCCGCATTTTCTGGTGTTTAACCAGGGAATGCGGTGTTTTATTTACTTATAAGCTTTATGAGTGTATTATTGCTATGTTTTAAATTATGGAAGCAAAGGTAAATATATGGGAAATATTACTGAGAAATTTGATAACGGCGGCTCCCGTGTTGCTATTAATTTTGCCAAGAGAATAGTAGTTAAGGTTGGTACATCTTCTCTTACATATGAGAATGGCAAGATGAATTTTGGTAACATCGATAAGCTTTGTCGTGCTATCGCTGACTTGTGGAATAGTGGCAAGGAAGTTGTACTTGTAACTTCTGGTGCTATCGGAGTTGGAATCGGATGCCTTAAGCTTACAGAGCGTCCATCTGAGACTCGTGATAAGCAGGCCGTAGCTGCAGTTGGTCAGTGTGAGCTTATGAATATCTATTCCAGAAGTTTTGCTGAGTATCAGTACAACTGTGGACAGATTCTTCTCACTCGTGATGATCTTACAGATCGTCTTACACGTTCTAACATCATGAACACAATGGAGGCTCTTCTCGAGCGTAATATCATCCCTATAATTAATGAGAACGACTCTGTATCCACACGAGAGATTATTCATAATGGTACATTCGGTGATAACGATACATTGTCTGCTCATGTAGCTTGTCTTATTAATGCGGATCTCCTTATTATTCTTTCCGACATTGATGGTCTCTATGATGACAATCCACGTGAGAATCCTGATGCTAAGCGTATTTCTTATGTAGATGAGATTACTGACGAGATGCTCGGCTTTTCTCAGGGTGCTGGAAGCAAGCTCGGCACAGGCGGTATGTACACAAAGGTTACAGCTATGCAGAGAGTTACAAGCAATGGAATTAACGGTGTAATCGCTGATAGTTCTGAGCCACAGGTTCTCGAGAGAATCATCAGCCAGGAAGATATCGGAACATTCTTCGCAGCTAAGTAATATTTAATTATTCTGATTATTTGAAAGCGTCCTTCGGGGCGCTTTTTATTTGTTTCTGCTTAAATTATAGAGTCGCTTGTTATTGGATAAACAATAAAAATTTATCGTAAAACGATAAAAAGTTGTTGCAAAACAAAAATGAAGGGTGTATAGTACAACCATGATGATCGTCACACAACTCATATTAGGAGGATAGAAATAATGGAAAAGACTAACAACACAATTATTAGATGGACAAAAATCGCGACAGCTTTATTTATTGCACTGGTGATGGTAATGGATGCAGTAGCATTGATTGTTGCAAAGTACATTAGCTACGTATGGGCACTTAAGACAGACAATTTGTCAGTTGGAATTATTGCAGGTTCCATTTACGTAGGAACAATCGCAGGTTATGTAATTCTTGTAAGCGTTTATAAGTTGCTCTCTAACATGGAAAAGGATCAGGTATTTGAGAAGAAGAACACAAAGCTTATGTCAGTTATGGTTTGGGGACTGATTGGTGCAGGTGTATGTGCAATCGTTGGCGGATTCGTATGGGAAGGTTCCTTCTGCCTTACAATCGCAGCATGGTTCATGGCTCTCATCGTTCTTTCTGTTAAGGTAGTCTTCGATAAGGCTATCGACATGAAGGCAGAGCTCGATCTCACAATCTGATGAAAGGAGGCATATATTTATGATCGTTATTAATCTTGATGTAGTAATGGCACAGCGTAAGATGGCCTCCAAGGATTTGGCTGAGGGCCTCGGCATCACTCAGGCGAACCTGTCAATTCTTAAGAATCAGAAGGCTAAGGCCATTAGATTAGAAACACTGGATAGTCTGTGCAGAATTCTTAACTGCCAGCCAGGAGATATTCTCGAGTATAGAGAAGAGTAATTAGGAGAACCCCATGGAAAATACAACAAAGTTTAAAAGGTCAGGAATTTTCCTGGCCTATCCTGCAGCATACCTTTTTTGCCGTAATTTCTTCACTGATTTTGAGAGCAGAATCGCAGAAACAATAATGATGATTCTGATTACACTTGCCTTCATCGGCCTTACAGAACTCGTAATAAGAGGACGTGGCAAGACTCCAACTAAGGAGGGTCGTTTCTGGGAAGCAATCGCACTTGGTGTGGCAGCTACAATAACGATTGCACCTATTCAGGCATATTCCGGCTTTGGATGGTTTCTGTGCATCGTGTATATTGCCGTAACAGCTGGTGGCGCGCTTCTTCAGGGCGAGACAGGAAAGTATTTTGTCAGAGATTTTGCCATGGGATTTTGCAACCCTGTAACAAGCTTTTCAAAGTGGTTTGACGATGCCCAGGCCGTTACAAAAGAAGTTAGTCAGAAGAAGAGTTCAGCTACGGTTATGGGTGCGATTCTTGCCAGTGGCATTTTATTTATAATTCTTATCGCTGCATTTATCACACTTTGTGATCTTGATAGTAATTTTGAGGTAATTGGAAGTAAGCTTCTCTCACTTCTTAATTACCTGGATATAGATACTTTTGCCACAATTTTTGCTAGTGCTATTTTTGCTATCCCTGTATCAGTTGGTGCATATGCACTCCTCGGAGGATGCGCAGACACAAATAAGGAAACATTGGCAGAATCACTTGTTAAGCTCGAGGATGCATCAGCCAAGCGACGTGCAGTTGGCGCTACTGTGTTTAATGTTTTTATCGGCCTGTTCAACATCCTGTATGTAACTTTCTTCGTTACACAC
Source organism: Saccharofermentans sp. (assembly GCA_024403695.1). GTDB lineage: Bacteria > Bacillota > Clostridia > Saccharofermentanales > Saccharofermentanaceae > Saccharofermentans. The sequence continues at coordinate 90,633 of JAKSRI010000004.1, forward strand.
GGAACAACAATTTTTAAGGTATTAGAAGGAAAAGCTCCAGATGGAATGCTTATAGCAGATTATGCCAGAGATGGTTTCTTTAATCTGGTTTTTATCATGATTCTTAACAGCCTTGTTTACCTGGTGGTTTATAACTTCCAGAAAAAGGCAGAGGACGGTAGTTTTCAGAAGTCCACAAGAGTGCTCCTTAATATTCTTATGGTGGTGACAGTAGTTTTTGCTTTGTTGTCCCTTGGAAGACTTGCACTTTATTTCGCCACATATGGTTACACCCCTAAGCGTCTTATGGCAATCTGGGGCACGGTAATTATGACCCTGGCTTCGATTATAATTATGGTCTCTACTAACGGTCACAAGTCATCAAAGAATTGGGCGAAATTTTGGATTCTTTTCACAGCGGTAAGTTACGTTGTTATCTGTGTTGTGGCAGGAATCTTGATGGCAGTGGGTGCATAATATTTCTTCTCGGGTCTAGTGCTATAATAAATCTAGCAAAGACCCGAAGGAGATTTACATGAAGAAGATTTTGGTTTGCTGCCTCGGAGGCACTATTGGTTCCAAAGTAAATGAAGACGGTGTTATTAAGCTGTCAGCCACACTCGATAAGAGCTTTTTTGATAAGATGCGCATAAAGGCAGAGTACGAGATAGTTACTCCAATCGTATATTCTTCTGAGAATGCAGATATTAAATACTACAAAGAGGCACTTAAGGGAATTCTTAAGGCTGCGCAGGACGTTATGCCTGATGCGGTTCTGGTACTTCATGGTACAGATTCCATGGCACATTTTACTCACATGGCGCACCGAGTGCTCTCATTTATGAATCTTCCACTTATTGTCACAGGTGCGAAATATCCACCAGAAGATCCACATAGTGATGCAGTTCGTAACGTGAAGTTCGCGCTGGAACTGTTGTCTGCAGCGATTGACAGCCGCAGTGGCTCCTTGACATTCGGTCTTGTATATTCAGATGCATTTATGGGACAGGCAACTTTTGTTCAGGCTGCTAAGGTTATGGATTCAGATTTTTCTGGTGAATATAAGAAGTTCGCAGGTATGCCACAGATTGAGCCATTGGAAAGAGAAGAGGCAGAGGCGTTCTTGGCATCCGATAAGGAGCCCAAAGTTCTCACCATTCCAGATATTCCAGGATTCCCATACGATACTATCGATCCTTCAAAATACAATGCAATTCTTGTGGAGGCATATCATTCAGGAACCCAGAATTCCAAGTCTTTACCAGTGCTTGTAAAGAATGCATCTTCAAAGGGCGTTAAGTGCTATTTGGCACCAGTTCATTCAACTCATATGAAGAATGCAGGAGGCAAATCCAAAGATGCGCCATATGATAGTGAGATTGTATTGCAGGAGGCAGGCATTATTCCACTTTGTGATATGCCATTTATCAGTGCCTGGGCTCAGGTAATAATCGAGTGCTGTAAGTGAGGAATAAATATGAGTTTAGTTAAGGGTATTCACCACGTATCAATGAAGACAAGTTCTCCTGAGGAGTTCGAGAAAGTAGTGAGCTTTTACCGCGACACTCTTGGACTTACAGTAGCCAGAACCTGGGAGGCTGGAATTATGTTTGATACAGGTGATGGCATAATCGAGTTTTTTAAGAATGGCGATGAAACTAAGCCTCAGGGTGCCATTAGACATTTTGCTTTTGCTACAGATGATGTGGATGCATGCGTAAAGGCTGTTACTGAAGCGGGTTATGAGTTTTTTGACGGACCACGTGATGTTGTAATCCCATCTGATCCAGGATATCCAATTCGTGTTGCATTTTGTCATGGCCCTCTCGGTGAGGATATCGAGTTCTTCCAGGAAAGATAAAGGAAAGATAATTAGAGGAATAATCCACCAATAATAGATACTAAGAATGCCACTAACCAGGCGAGCACGCACTGCCAGATAACGACGCTGACTGCCCAGCGCTTACCCATTTCGCGCTTGATTGACGCGATGGCTGCCACACATGGTGTGTAAAGCAGACTGAAAACGAGAAGTGTTAGTGCAGAGAGTGTAGTCAGAGATGAAGCTACGCCGCCGACGCCTGCAAAGAGAATTTCCATAGTGGAAACGACACTTTCCTTGGCAACGACACCTGTAATAAGTGATGTGCAGATACGCCAGTCACCAAGACCAAGTGGTCTAAATATAGGGACGAGGAGGCTCGCGATAAGAGCCATAATACTGTCACTGGAATCTGTTACCATCTGGAATCTGAGGTTAAAGCTCTGGAAGAACCATACTGCGATAGTTGCCAGAAGAATAATAGAGAAGGCCTTAGTAATAAAGTCTTTTGCCTTTTCCCACAAAAGCTGCATAACGTTACGAGCACCAGGGAGACGGTAGTTAGGAAGTTCCATTACGAAAGGAACCGCCTCGCCACGGAATAAGGTGTGCTTAAACAAAAGTGCCACCAGAATACCAACGATGATTCCGAGCAAATAAAGTCCAACCATAATAAAGCCACCACGACCAGGGAAGAAGGCGTTAACAAAGAACGCATAAATAGGGAGCTTGGCAGTACAACTCATAAATGGTGTGAGAAGTATTGTCATGCGACGATCTCGGCGTGATGGGAGAATTCTTGTAGACATAACAGCTGGTACGGTGCATCCGAAACCAATAAGAAGTGGCACGATGGATCGACCAGACAGACCAATTTTACGGAGCAGTTTATCCATAACAAAGGCGACACGGGCGATATAGCCGCTGTCTTCCAACATAGACAGGAAGAAGAATAGTGTAACGACGATTGGCAGGAAGCTGAGAACTCCGCCAACACCTGTGAAAATACCATCAATAACAAGGCTCCTTATAGCGGGGTTAACTCCAGTATTAATCATAGCGGATTCTACAACGCCGGATATTAAGTTGATCAATTGTTCCAGAAGTCCCTGCAGGAATGCGCCAATCACATTGAAGGTAAGAACAAACACAGTCGCCATAATAAGAATAAAGCAAGGGATTGCTGTGAATTTGCCAGTTAGAATCTTGTCTATCTTCTCGCTTCTTTTACGTTCATTGCTCTCATGAGGTTTTACTACAGTACGATTGCAAAGTTTATTAATGAAGGTAAAGCGCATTTCAGCCATGGCCGCATTACGGTCAAGTCCTCGCTCGTTTTCCATTTGTACTACGATATGTTCCAGCATGTCGCGCTCGTTCTCATCCAGATTAAGTTTCTCCAGGATGAGAGGGTCGCCTTCGATAGCCTTAGATGCTGCAAAACGTACAGGTAAATCAGCTCTCTCAGCATGATCTTCGATAAGGTGAATTACTGCGTGTACAGCACGGTGAATTGCACCGTTAAAATCGTTTTTATCGCAAAAATCCTGGCGAAGAGGCTTCTCTTGGTTCTGCGCAATATGAATAGCATGACGCACCAACTCATCAACACCCTCATTCTTGGCAGCTGAGATAGGTACTACTGGAACTCCGAGAAGTTCCTCCATGCGGTTAATGTCAATGGAACCATGGTTGTTAGTTACCTCATCCATCATGTTAAGAGCGATAACCATAGGAATGTTCATTTCCAGAAGCTGCATAGTGAGGTACATGTTACGCTCAATATTAGTAGCATCTAGAATATTGATGATAGCCTTTGGATGAGACTCCAGAACAAAATTACGGGAAACAATTTCTTCGCTACTGTATGGAGACATGGAATAAATACCAGGAAGGTCGGTCACACTTGTATTTGGGTAGTTACGGATAGGTCCATCTTTACGGTCTACTGTGACGCCAGGGAAGTTACCCACGTGCTGATTAGAACCGGTTAACTGGTTGAAAAGTGTAGTTTTACCGCAGTTCTGGTTACCTACGAGTGCATATGTAAGAACTGTTCCTTCAGGAAGAGGATCGCCATCGCCCTCGCAGTGATATATACCATCCTCACCAAGTCCAGGGTGAGCGACTTTCCAGGAATTAACAGCACTCTTGTCGAAATTATCGTCATTAGCAGGTGCGGATTCCTGGGAGACGATAATCTTATCTACACCAATCTGCTCTGCCTCAGCAAGTCTTAAAGTGAGCTCATAGCCGTGAATCTTTATTTCCATAGGATCACCCATAGGAGCAAATTTAACTATCTCAACATCAACGCCAGGGATAACACCCATATCGAGGAAATGCTGTCTGAGAGAACCTTCTCCGCCAACGTTTGTAATTACGGCTTTCTCGCCAATGGATAAGTCTTTTAAATTCACACTTAGTCTCCGCTAATTATATTGTCTTTATTATAGTAACAGACCGCTGGGCAATGCCATAGAATGATTATGAATTTTTTTGCACAATAAAATGATATAATGATGTTTCTGGTGTGTGCAGTTAATTATATGGTATGTAAATTATTGTGTGCGCAGAGTTCCTGGGGAGGATTTTGGTAAGTGAAGAAGGTTTTTCGCATAGGAATAATTGTGATTGCGGCCATTTTGGTGGTTTATCTTGTTATGTGTGCTAGTTTTGTATCAAGAGTAAAGAGTTATACCAAGACTTCTTATGAGATGTATCCTTACGAGAAAACCAGTTTTGTTAGTGAGAGTGATTACAAGAAATTATCACCATATATTCTCATTAATCGTACGGTCTTAGATGGTAATATGCCTATGAATTATTATGAAAACCACAATGATTCAGGTTATGTTCTAGCTGAGACTAAGCAAGTTACATATAAGTGGACTGGAACGAGTTACGCATATTTTGATTTTTCTAAGGGCGGATTTGTAGTGGTAACCCCATTTGATTTTGAAGCATATTATGATAATGGATTCGGCTATGGTGAGGTATCTGGTCACTGTAATAGGCGAGTTACGATAAATATGAGCTATGGTATATGGAGAATTAGCGATATAGCGAGCGATTATGAGGTGTAATATAATTGTGGGGTGGAACCCAGGATATAAGGGAAGATATAGAAAGTGAGGTTAGTCCAATGGTTATGAGATTGTTTTTTGGTATTAAATTCTGGCAAATTCTAATTGCTGTGATTGCTACTATAGTTGCTGGCGGTTGGGCTTTGGTAAAGTTCTTTGAGACAGTCGATCGAAGACTGGATATGGCAAAGGAACATAATTGATTTTTCTGATCCACCCTCGCTGCAGGGTGGATTTTTATTATGGGTAAATAGAATGAACGAGATAAAGACTATAAGAGTTGTGGCTGCAGTAATTCGAAGCACTACACCAGAGGGCAAAAGTATTATTTTTGCGACCCAGAGAGGCTATGGTGCCATGAAGGGTGGATGGGAGTTTCCAGGAGGCAAGATAGAACCAGGGGAGGAGCCAGAGGCTGCCCTCGTGCGCGAAATCAAAGAGGAACTGGATACGGTGGTTTCCGTGGGTGATCTTATAGAAACCATAGAATTTGATTATCCTGAGTTTCATCTGAGTATGGATTGTTTTTGGTGTGATGTTATAGAAGGCGAACTGATTCTTAAAGAACATAAGGATGCCCGATGGTTAGGCAAAGAAGAGTTATGGGAGGTTGAATGGCTCCCTGCTGACATAACACTTATCGAGAGTTTATCTCAGTTACTTTAATCTCTAGGAGGTAGCTTATGGGTTGTCTAGGCAATATTATTTGGTTAATTATGGGTGGACTGGTTAGCAGCATTGGCTGGTTTATTAGTGGATGCCTGTGGTGTATAACAATCGTGGGAATTCCGATTGGAGTTCAGTGCTTCAAGTTTGCGAGACTGACACTGGCACCTTTTGGACGTAAGATAGTATTAGGAACAAGATTTGATAGTGTATTTCTTAATATTATCTGGGTGGTAGTTACAGGTGTTCCAAATGCGATAATTTGTGCTTTGTTTGGTGCGATTTTGTGTGCAACTATAGTTGGAATTCCATTTGGATTGCAGTTTTTTAAAATTGCTGAGCTGGCATTCCTGCCATTTGGTGCGAAAATTGAATAATCCTGAAAATCCCGTATTTACGGGCTTTTTTCTTGTGTCAAAAACTTTGTACATCGGGAAATTATGATAAAATAGCCCATGTAAAACCCTTTTGATGGCAACGAAATGTCTTCGAGGTTAGAGTCTATGGCGTAAGGAGGTTGTACGAATGGAACTTGGAAAAAGAATCAAATATTTTCGTAATGAGTTATCACTTTCACAGGATGTTCTTGCTGAGAAGGTATTCGTTTCCAGACAGACAATATCTAATTGGGAAAATGATAAAAGTTATCCAGACGTTAATAGTCTTGTTCTTCTAAGTGAGATTTTTGGTACCTCCATAGATAATCTAATCAAAGGAGATGTAGAAAAAATGAGAGAAGAAATTAGAATTGAGGACAGAAATGATTTTACAAAGATGAGCAATATTTATGCTATTTTGCTTATCGCTTCCATTGTAGCATTTGTTCCGCTTTACAGATTCTTGGGATTAATTGGTATTGCTGTCTGGGGTTGTCTGTTTGTTATCACAATGATTTATGCCGTTAAGGTAGAGAAATTTAAGAAGCAGCATAACATTCAGACATACAAAGAAATCACTGCATTTATGGATGGCAAGAGCCTTGATGAGATCGAGAAGGCTAGAGAAAGCGGCAAGCTTCCATATCAGAAGGTGCTCGCTGGAATTATGGCAGGTGTTATTACATTGGTAGTTTTACTGATTTTAGGATGGCTCCTGTTCTAAGGGCAGGAACTATAATAAAAGCCCAATTATTATAAGAGTTATTAATATTCCTTACCGTAGTATTTAAAGGGTTAGATAAGGAAGTATCACTGTACGTGACGAAATGAACCGCCGCGTTTATAATAAGTGCACTGGCTGTCGTTACTGCATGCCTTGTCCTGCAGGTGTTAATATTCCGACTGTTTTCAGCATTTGGAATGAGTATGGCCAATACAAAAATGCTGGTCACTCCAAGTGGCATTATGAGCATGATTTGACAGAGGAGGCACGTCCTGTGAGCTGTATCGAGTGCGGTGCCTGCGAAGACGCATGTCCACAGAAGATTAACATTCGTGTGGATTTGAAGGTAGCAGGTCAGGTTCTGGGAAATCTTTGATCTTGTAAATATGGTAGAACTAAAGGAAACGAGAAAAAGTAAAACTGTTTTCTGGTGTGTCACTGGACTTTTTATGTTAGTGGCTCTGGTGTTAAGAGTTATATGCTGTTTTTGGGGTTATCCTCTAGTTCTTCATCCAGATGAGAGAGCTATAGTAGATTCAACTATAGATATGCTCAGAAGGCATTCATGGAAAGCTTTAATTTATGACAGACCGGATCATTTTGAGATTAAATGTAATTCTTTGCTTTTTACGCTCTTTTCCTGGGCAAAGTACAAGATGCCTGCTTATGAGGCCTTCGAAGAGCATAGAGCGGCTTTTCATGTTATAGCTCGTTTTTATACTGTTGTTTTTGGAGTTTTGCTTGTTCCATTAATTGGTTTGTTTACAGGTAAACTTGCCGATAGATATTCATATAAAGTAAAAAGATTGGCACAATATGCCGCTATGTTCTGGGTAACGTTTACGCCGGTTTTTATTCAGCATTCTGCATATGCTACTCCAGATATTGTTTTGACATTTTTTGTTTTGTTATTCGCGTACTTTATGCACGAATATATTGTGAGTGACCGCACGAGATACATTTATCTTAGTGCGGTACTTATTGGTGTAGGAATCACCATAAAGTATCCTGCGGCAATAATTGCGCTTGTTCTGGCAGCAACTGTTATTTATAAATCCATTTCCAATCGTAGATATCTAGATATATTGAAGTATGGATTAATTAGTATTTTGCTCGTGCTTGTTACGATGTTTGTAATTGCACCTAACCTTTTTACTGATTTTGAGATGGTGGTTATTAATTTTAAGGAAGAGGCCAGAACAGCACACCTAGGAGCTGATGGACTGGGTTTTTGGGGTAATCTTAAGTATTATGTCGTGACAATTAACGATAACATGGGAAATATTTCTATTGTTCCATTTATTATCGGACTGGTGAGTCTGGGTGTTCATAGATGCAAAAAGAATCTCTCTTTGATAATTGCTCCTGTTTACTGGATATGTATGAGTGTACTATCTCTTCACTGGGTAAGATGGGGCATCCCTATGTATATTTTCTTCATTATTGTTATGGCGCTTGGTTTAGCATTTACGGTGGAGTCAGTTTATAAGTATCTTGCTGATAAAAATGTGCTGAAATTCGTGGCGCTTGTCATTATTGTGTTGTTCTTTGGATTAATTGCTTTCAATAATGTTCTTACAAGTATTACACTTACAAAGTACCTTCATACCAAGGATATGAAGGTTTATACCCTCGATGTTTGCGCAGAAAAGGGAATTACTAATGAGAATACCATTAGTGAGGGTTATACAACTTTTGATCCATCAGGATTTGTTCATGCAGACACATTCTTTGATTATGATGGAAATACTGTAAGTGTGAAGCCCGAGTTAAGCTATAAAAAATATCTCATCATATCTACAGCTATATCCTATAGATACGAGAGTGAACCAGATAAATATCCAATGCAGGTTAAGTTTTATCGGTTACTGGATACTACATATGATAAGATTTACGAACTTAGACCGGAGAATTATAGTATTCAAGGTAATATAATTAAGAATATTCCGAATTCATGGAATTATCTGACAAGTAATTATGAAGTGGCAGGAAGCCCTGTAAAATTCTATGCCCTTCATCCATAACGTTATGAGGAAGGTGCTTTATGCGTGAGTTTAAACCTAATCAGATAGTAAGACATTTTAAGCGTGAATTAGTTGATCCAACTTCTATGGATTATCTCTATAGAATCGTTGATATTGCTATTCATTCTGAGAGCAAAGAGAAATACATGGTATACCAGGGCCTTTATGGTAACTGTGAGACTTATATCAGACCATTAGATATGTTTATGTCTGAGGTGGATCATGAGAAGTACCCAGATATTAAACAGAAATATAGATTTGAGATTAATTCTTAAGAGGTAATTAGTATGGGTGTTTTATCCGATCTTCAGCCAGCGTTGGTCTGGAAATATTTTGAGCAGATTTGTGCGATTCCACACGGTTCTGGAAATGAACAGGCAATCAGTAACTACATTGTCGATTTTGCTAGAACAAAGGGACTTAAGTACGTTCAGGATAAGGTGAACAATGTGATTATTTGGGCTCCTGGTACTGGTGATAAGCAGGAACACGCCCCTGTTATTTTGCAAGGTCATATGGATATGGTGGCACAAAAACTTCCTGACTGTGACATCAACATGGAGACAGACGGACTGAGACTTAAGCTTGGAGAAGATATTGTTTATGCTGAGGGGACAACTCTTGGCGGTGATGATGGTGTCGCAGTGGCCTATATGATGGCTATTCTCGATGACGTAGCATCCGGTAATCCTTCCATTATCCATCCACCTTTGGAGTGTGTATTCACGGTTGATGAAGAGTGTGGTATGACTGGTGCATCCTCTCTGGATATGACTCTTCTTAAGGGTCGCACTATGGTTAATCTTGATTCTGAAGATGAGGGATATCTTCTCGTATCCTGTGCAGGTGGTGTTGGAACATTAGTTACTGTTCCATTTGAGCGTGTTGAGAGTGATTATGTCGCTGGTTTGAAGTCTGCGAAGGTTGTTATTTCGGGTCTTACTGGCGGACATTCTGGGTGTGAGATTCACAGAGGACGAGCTAATGCCGATGTGCTTATGGGTCGTGTTCTTGAAGAGTTAGTGGATATTGATTACAAAGCGTTACTTTATAGTGTCAATGGTGGTGATAAGGATAATGTAATTCCATCCCGTTCGGAGGCAGTTATTGCCACAGAAAATCTCAAGGAGTTTACGGAGACGGTTAGTGATTTGCGTGTTGCTTTCGCACAGGAGTTTAAGGACACAGACCCTGGGCTTAAGATGGAAGTAATCCCTTGTGATGTTGACGTTAATCCTATGGACTATGAGAGCCGAGACAAGATTATTGCCGCACTTAATACTATTCCTAATGGTGTTCAGAAGATGAGCCCTGATATTGAGGATCTTCCAGAGACTTCACTTAATCTTGGTGTTATGGTGACAGATGATACAGAGGTGCGTCTGACATATCTTGTGAGAAGTAACGTGGACGCGAGCAAGGATGAGCTTAAGGCGAGAATCGAGGCCATTGCAGGCGAAATTGGTGCGGGCTTCAGTTTTAGCGGCGATTATCCAGGATGGGCTTATCGTAAAGACTCTGCGCTCAGAGACATTATGTTCCAGACTTTTGTGGATATGTATGGTCGTGAGCCAGTGGTTCAGGCTATTCATGCGGGTGTAGAGTGTGGAATGTTTGCGCAGGCAATTGATGATTTTGATGCGGTAAGTATTGGTCCTGACATGATGGATATCCATACACCAGGGGAGCGACTTTATGTGGAGTCAACGAAACGTGTGTGGGAGTACTTGCTGGAAGTTCTCGCGAGACTATAATAAGGGGAGCGAATACGGAGGTTTTGATTATGGCTGATAAATATTTGATTAAAGACACAACAAAGAGTGAGAGAATCGAGCTTATAAAGAAGTGGGAAGAGGATGCTTCCTGTGAGTCCAGCGGCATTGATCTCTGGGAATACTTTAGAGACTATATTGATGGCAAGAAGGAAATTTCTCAGATTAATCTCGAGTACAATGCTTCTTATTTATCAGAGTTTCCAGAGGATGATTACACTCCTCGTGGCGGCTCATGCATGTATTAATTAATAAGTTATTTACTGAAATAAATTTATAATTGAGATAAAATAACCTTTGTACCCTGTTAAAGGGGGGCAAAGGTTTTTTATTTTGAGGGAGACTTTTATGAAGAGATGCATTCGTTTTATTGCTTCGGTATTGGCGGCCAGTACAATCGCTCTTGCCATGCCGTTAGTTCCATTTACAGGAAAAACAGTTTCGGCTGCTAATGGTGATCTTACAGCGAGTATCGTTGGTAATGAGTTCTTTTTTGAATACATGATTCAGAATTTTAATACAGATGGAGATACAAGTTCACTCTCTGCAGCAGAGTGTGCGGCTGTTGAGAAGTTCCGTTTGCCTGGGTATGGTGGTCCAACTGATGGTTCATTTCTTAGATATTTTCCAAATGTAACTGAGCTTGATTTATCAGGAAATGACTTTAAAACTATTGATGTTTCGACAATGACAAATCTTACTTCTATTGATGTAAGTGGTAATGAGTTGACTGGTCTTGATCTTAGCAAGAACACAAAACTGAAGTATGTTCGTGCGAATTCAAATCAGTATATGTCTTCGCTTAAACTTCCTAACAGTTCTTCTCTTACAGAAGTATATGTTTATTTCAATAGTCTCTCATCTGTTGACCTTTCAGGATGTCCAAATCTTGATATATTGGAAATTTATCAGAACAATCTTACTTCTTTGAATGTTTCTGCATGCAAAAACATCACATGGATTAGGTGTTTCAGAAATAATCTTACATCTCTTGATATTTCTCAGAATTCAAAATTATCAGTGTTAGAGTGCTATGGTAATAGTATTAGCACCCTCAGCGTTTATGGAGTGCCAGCTTTGGTACCTGCCATTGGAAATTTCACAAGAATAACAGAAAATGGCTACACTTATGATGAATGGTCAAGAGGTGGTTCATTGTGTCTTAATGTTCCAGCAGGATGTAACGTTGTAAATACACCTGGCGGATCCACACCTACTTCAAATCCAACACCAACTACAGCGCCAACTCCAACAAATATTAGTGGAGCTACAATTACTGTGGCAGACCAGATTTATACTGGATATCCTAGTAGACCTTCCTTTACAGTTACACTTGGTGGTAAGACACTCGTAGCTGATACTGATTTTACTTTTACATATAGCAATAATTCAGGTATTGGTACAGGCACAGTAACAATTACTGGTAAGGGCGACTACACAGGATCAAAGTCTGCTTACTATAAGATTAAGGGTGACTTCAGTACAAGATTTGTTGAGATTGCTGCAATCCCAACTCAGACATGGACAGGTAGTGCTCTCCAGCCTGCTGTTACAGTAACATTTGATGAAAAGACACTTACAAAGGGCACCGACTACACTGTTTCATATAGTAACAATACTAATGTAGGTACAGGTACTGTAACAATTACAGGTACAGGTAATTATTCTGGTACAAAGACAGCAACTTTTAAGATCGAGAAGGCCTCAACTCCTACACCTACACCAATTTCTGGTGCTACTATCGCTGCTATTAGTGCTCAGACTTATACAGGTAATGAGTTAAAGCCATCTGTTACAGTTACACTTGGTGGTAAGACACTTGTTGCTAATACAGATTACACAGTTTCATATAGCAACAACACTAATGTTGGTACAGCTACTGTAACTGTTACAGGTAAGGGTAATTACGGCGGAACAAAGACTGCAACTTTCACAATTAATAAGGCTAATATGTCCAGCGTAACAGTTGGTTCCATTGCTGATCAGGTAGTATATACAGGAAATGCTTTTACTCCTGTACCTTCAGTTACATTCGGTTCCAAGACCCTTGTTAAGGACACAGATTTTACAGTTACCTATTCCAACAATACTAATATTGGTACAGCAACTGTAACTCTTACAGGTAAGGGTAACTTTACAGGAACAAAGACTGTTAACTTTAAGATTGTTGGCGATCTTAAGAATTGTACTGTTTCTTCTATTTCTGCCCCAACATATAACGGCAGTGAGCAGACACCATCTATTACTGTTACATATGCAGGTAAGACACTAACAAAGGATACAGATTACACTGTTTCTTATGGAAATAATGTTAATGCAGGAACTAATACTGCAACTGTTACTGTAACAGGTAAGGGTGGAAATTATATAGGAACAAAGACTGTTAGCTTTACTATTAATAAGTGCAACGCGTCTAATCTGGTAATTGCAGATATCGTTGATCAGACTTACACAGGTAGTCAGATTTCACCTGCTGTCAGCGTTACATTTAATGGTAAGACACTTACTAAGGGCACAGATTATACTGTTGCATACACAAATAATACAAATGTTGGTACAGCTACAGTAACTATTACAGGTAGCGGTAACTTTACAGGTACTAAGACTGCTAATTTTAAGATTAAGGGTAATTTCAGCAAGGCTACAGTTGATACTATCTCTGATCAGACATACACAGGAAGCGCTATTGAGCCTGAGGTTAAAGTAACTTTTAACGGCAGTTCTCTTACAAAGGGAACAGATTATACAGTTGCATACAGCAATAACACAGCAGTAGGAACAGCAACTGTTAAGGTTACAGGTATTGGTCTTTATAGTGGAGATATCTCCAAGACATTTAAGATTAAGGGCGACCTTAAGAATGCTACAATCTCTGGTATTTCCAAGCAGAACTGGACTGGCAGTGCTATTAAGCCAGCCTTCACAGTAACATTTGGTGGAAAGATTCTCACTGAGGGAACAGATTATACAGCTGAGTATATTAACAATACAAATGTTGGAACTGCCACAATAACAGTTACAGGTAAGGGTGATTACTATACAGGATACATTCAGACTACATTTAAGATTGAGAAGAATGTAACTGTTACTGAACTTACAAGTAGCAATACTACAATCAGTTCTATCTCCAGTCCTACATATAATGGTAGCGCTCAGCAGCCATCATTTACTGTTACTGTAAATGGTAAGCAGCTCACAAAGAATACAGATTATAAGGTAGAGTACAAGAACAATATTAATGCTGGTACAGCTACAATTACTATTACTGGTAATGGTAATTATAAGGGAACAGTTACAAAGACTTTCACAATTAATGCTGCAAGCATTAGTGGCGCTACTGTAAATGGTTTGTCTACTCAGACATACACTGGTTCTGCATTCACTCCAACAGTTTCTGTTGTTCTGGGTGGAAAGACACTGGTTCTTAATACAGACTACACAGTGACATATTCCAACAACACAAATGCAGGTTCAGCTACAGTAAAGATTACAGGTAAGGGTAATTACAAAGATTCTATCAATAAGTCATTTACTATCAGCGCCAAGAGTATTAACGGTGCGTCTGTAGCTGCTATTGCTAACCAGACTTATACAGGTAAGGCAATTACTCCTTCCGTAACAGTAACTCTTGACGGAAAGACACTTGTTGCTAATACCGATTACACAGCTACCTACACTAACAATACTAATGTAGGTACAGCTACAGTGACAATTATAGGTAAGGGTAACTACAATAATTCTGTAAAGACAACATTTAAGATTGTATCTGCAGCTACTCCAACTCCAACACCAGCTCCTAAGACTGGTGTAGAGGGCTTCTGTGAGAGACTTTATACAAAGGCTCTTGGACGTGCTTCTGACCCTAATGGCGTTAAGTCATGGGTAGATGCTATTAAGGGTGGCGCAGATGGTGCAAGAGCAGCATACGGCTTCTTCTTCTCACCTGAGTTCACAAGCAAGAATTATAGCAATACAGAGTATGTAACACGTCTCTATAGAACATTTATGGATCGTGAGCCAGATACAGCAGGCTTGAACGCATGGGTAGATGCACTTAACAAGGGTGCTACTCGTGAGCAGGTATTCTACGGATTTGTTAACTCTATTGAGTGGGCAAATATTTGTCTTCAGTATGGTATTGAGTCCGGTGGTACAGCAAGCCCTACTATCAGAGTTCAGCCAAACGAGAAGATTATCGCATTTACAACTCGTTTGTATACAACTTGTCTTGGAAGAAATGCTGATCCATCTGGATTAAAGGCTTGGGCTGAGGCACTTGCTAACAGAGAGGGAACAGGAGCACAGGTTGCTTATGGTTTCTTCTTCTCCGAAGAGTTTGTTAATCATAATTACAGTAATGATGAATATGTAAATCGACTTTACCTTACATTCCTTGATCGTCCAGCAGACAGTGTAGGAAAGAAGTCATGGGTAGATGCCCTTAATGGTGGTGCATCTCGTGAGATGGTATTCTATGGATTTGCAAATTCCACAGAGTTTATGGCAATGTGTGGCGATGCAGGAATCAGAATTAAGTAATTACTGATACTTAAATATGATTTACGATGGATGCTTTCCGTTAGGAAGGCATCCATTTTTAATTGTATTAGCAACTTGACTAATATTGCTAAATAATATTTTGACATTTGAGCAAATGAACCCATGCCAGTCAGATTGTTATAATCACAGTGTAGCGATTTTCACGGGGGCGAAGATAATGAAAATTTGTGTACTTTCATGTAGTCCTAAGGGCGAGAATTCTCTTGGACTTCAGTCTGCAAAATTCTTGCAGCAGTTTTATCCAGAGGATGTTTTTGATATCCATTTCACAACAAAGCCAGACTGTCCTGATGAGGTAGTGGATGCTGCGGCAGACGCAGATCTTATCCTTATCCTTTCGAGCATTTTCCACCTTAATGTTCACGGTCAGATGATGAGCATGCTTGATCAGTTGTCCGCAAAGCTTAAGGCTAAGCTTGGTGATGGTATTGATAAGAAGTATTTTGCTTATATGACATCAAGTAACTTCCTTTACGACATTGGTGCGCACAAGTATGTGACACACTGGGCTAGAAGTGAGAAGCTTAATTTCCTGAGACTTTTGTCACTTAAGGATGAGTCTTTGCTTACAGAGCAGGGTCGCGAGGAGTTGTATCGTTGGTTTGCTTACACTAAGGACACCATAGAGCTTTTGCGTAATGGTGGCGTGCCTAAGGTGACAGAGAAGCGTAAGGTTTCTATTCTTAATGACCATTTGCCAGAGGCGTCCGTAAATCGTGTTAAGAACCTCTATGAGGAGCGCGGATGTGAGGTTGATGTTGTTAACCTTAGTGAGTATGACGTTAAGCCATGTAATGCGTGCTTTGCCTGCTATAGTAACCGTACATGTTGCATGAAGGACGATGTTCCTGCTATCGCAGACAGACTTGGTACAAATACAGATCTCATGCTTACTATGGGTACTTTGAAGCGTGGTATGCTCAGCCAGAAGTTTAAGTTCTGGACTGACAGACATGTGCAGTTTGGCCGTGCGGGCACAAGCGATGAGTTTGTTCGTATGACTTTGGTAGAGTCCGATGAGGAACCACTCGAGAGACAGCAGTCTATGACAGAGTTCGCACAGTGGGAAGAGGCTATTAACGGTATCGGCCGTGACTATGGTGCGGGCACATACTTTATGAGAACTGGTGATGAGGAAATCGATATCACCAGATACGTGGACGACACAATCCTTATCATGAACAACGAGCTTGTAGGACCTCGCAATGTTTTCAGTGAGTGCCTTAACACAAGATTTGCTGAGCTTGCACATCTTCTTCAGTTTATGGTGCCACTTGATTACGCGCACTTTAAGAAGGATGGCTACTATAAGCCAATGCCAATCAATACAAACGTAAGATATGTTAATGACGTTAAGGGCGGAATTATGTCATGCAAGATGCGACTAAGTGCATATGACATGGCACGTGCAGAGGTGGGAAGCACACCTAAGCTTACTAAGCGTCGTACGAAATACAAGGGCATGTCCTACCTCGAGCATCTGCGTAAGGGCGATGCTGAGGATAGCGGCAGCAAGGGTGGTTTCTTAGGCCTATTTGGCAAGAAAAAATAATTAAATAACTAAATTTGTGGGAGGATTTATTTATGGACATGAAGAAAATTGGAAAGAAGATTAACCTTCTTATGGGACTTACTATGAGTATTGGTTTGTCTATCGTAGGAAACATTGCTGGTGGAGGACAAAGACCAGTTCCAGCAATCATCATCGGAATTCTTGTAAGCTTTGTTGCCAGCTTCGTTATTTCTATGATTATCGGAACACTCGTTCCAATGAAGACTGTTGGTGATAAGGTTTGTGCAGCTGCTAAGACAAACAACAGCTCCTTTAAGGGTAAGGCACTTACTTCTCTCGTATCTGACCTTATTTACACACCAATCATTACTCTTGCTATGGTAGCTCTTGCTCGTGTTATGGCTGGCAAGAACGATCCTAAGGCTCTCGAGCACATGCCACCATTCATCATTATGTTCTTAAGCTCACTTGCAATCTGCTTCATCGTTGGTTGGGTTCTTATCTTTATCTTCCAGCCACTTTACATGAAGATGGTACTTAAGAAGAACGGTATCGAGATGTAATTCTTTTTATTAAAAAAGACGCCCCTTATCACACTTTGAAGTGGTAAGGGGTATTTTTATGTGGAAATTTTTTACCCCAAATGAACTTATTCCAATTTTGAAGTGTCTATATGGTATAAGACAAAAAAGGAGGAGCCAAGTGATGCCATATGGATAATGAGAATTTGGAAATCAGAAAGCCATTTTTGACCAGGTTTTTTGAAGAGGTTATGAGACACGTAAAAATAAGTTACAAACCGTTTTCACTTAAAACTGAAAATTCAGATTATTGTAATAAGAAGGAGGAGTGATTATGAAAAGCAGGAAAATAGTATCCGTTTTGCTGGCATTTATTATTATGGCCAGCGGGTTTGCTGGAGTTCCAAGACAGGCAGTTAAGGTTAATGCAGATGAGATCCCTGTGGTAGAGGAGGAAGACTCTGAAGAGGCTATTAATGAGGACGAGTCCGAAAGTGACCCTGCACAGACTGAGTCTGAAGCAGTGGCTGAACGAGAAGCTGACATGGAAGTCGAAAGTGATGGGGACACACTCGCTGTCGACGAAGACGGTGTTAAGGGGTTCGTAACTCGTCTTTATAACGTGTGCCTTGACCGTGGCCCTGATGCAGTTGGCCTTGAAGCGTGGAGTGATGCACTTATCAAGAAGGATGCTACCGGTTGTTCTGTGGCCTTTGGTTTTATTTTCAGTGACGAGTTCCAGAATAAGGGGCTGTCAAATACAGAATATGTAACAGCACTTTATAATGCGTTCTTTGGACGCGAGCCTGATCCAGCAGGTCTTCAGTCATGGGTAGATCTTCTTGATAATGGAACTTCCCGTGAGGCAGTTTTCTGTGGATTTACAAATTCGCTGGAGTTCTCGCTTCTTTGTGATGAATATGGCATTTTCCGTGGAATTCACGTAGAGGGATATAACTACTATTCTGTAGGACGAGTAAATATCTTTATTGATAATCTCTATAATGATGTTCTCGGACGTCCTTCTGATCCAGGCGGACTGTACTCATGGACGGAGCTTCTTGTATCTCATAAGATGACAGCCTATGATGCGGGTAAGAATTTTGTATTATCTAGCGAGTTCGATAACAGACATGTATGTTCTGATTGCTATACAGATATTCTTATTAAGGCCTTTGGAACTACTGATGATCCATATGGAAATAATCGACATTTAAGGAGTACTCTTTTCAGAAATTATGAGTATGATTGGGGTTATGATTACGTAACTAATAAGGATGCATTTAAAAAAATGTGCGATTATTATGGTATCGAGTGTGGTGCCAAATACGATGGCTGGGGTCATTATGGAACTAATGGTAACTGTTCAAAGTGTGGAAGCACTCTCACATACGATAAATTTATTGATGCATCTTCTGTTCCAGTTACAGGCCCGGATAATCTTGTTTATAGAGAGGGACATTCAGCATCTCTAGCACCAGTAGTTAATCCGCTTGATTATACTTATGAGGTAATACCACTTACTGGTAATTTGAATGGTTTATTTTATATTAAAACTGAGAATCCAGACCCATGGAGCTTCAGCCTTTTTGATAATGAGACTATTTATGCTGATGCAAGTGCATATGGATATAACGGACACATTACCCCTATTACAGCCTGTTTCTCAGATGTTGTTTATGAGAATGAACACACAGGTAGAGTAAAGGGTGGATACATTGCATGTTCTGGATATTCAGTTATGGGATTAAGTTCTGGAATGCGAAGGCTCGATATAGACTTACTCATCGATGATGCACCGCATTATTATCCTATTACAGATGGTGGTAAGCTTCAGTTATTTGTTACTAATACTTATACATTTAGCGCTCCTTATGATGATGGAAAGGGAAATATCTGGAATCCAGATAGAAGGGTAAGAATGTATCTAGATGAGACTGACGTGTATGTTAATTGTCCTAAAGTAGTAGATAATGTTGATTATCTCATCCAGACTTATGGTAATCCTGGTGCAGATTTCTTCGATAATCTTACTGCAATTCAGGCTGGTTTGGGAAAGATTGCTGTTTACCCGGCAGGAGTTGTGGATGACTATCATCCAACAGCATTTTATCCATGTTATGGTGTATCCCCACTCTATCCAGAGCAGAGTATAAATGCGCACTCTAATATTTATCCATCTGTTATAGGTGAGTCCTTCCTTACATTTGCTACTCCATTTGTTTTACAATCTGAATCATTTCCTGACACTATGGGTAAAGTAGCAAAACGTTTGGAGCCAACCTGTACAGTCGAGAGAGCAGGCCTTCATTGGTTGCGTAATATTACATTTAATGGTGTAACCAAATCATACGGTGGACAGGGCGTTGGAGGTGCTGATTCTTATATATATCTTTCCAAATTGCATAAGAATTTTACCTTTGACGGTTCTAGCAGCGATATGGGACTTAATGGTTCGGTGGCTAAGCTTAGAGAAGAGTATATTAATGTAAGAGCTGAGTCCGATAAGGATATGAAGGTACTTAGAGAAATGCTTAACCTTAAATCAGTTTATCAATCTGAAAATAAAGGAGGATGGATTACTGTTGCATTAGAAGGTTCTAATAGTAGAACTATTAGGTATGCTTATTATTGTACCGTTCAGTTATCAGTAATAATGTCTTCTACTAGTTCTCTGGAAAATGTCTGGGTGGATGGAAGATATATCAATAAGTTTAACTACTACGAAGATATGACTTTCGAAGATAGTATGGCTAATAAACCAAGCATTGTAGAAAATGGCAGAATGTATTGTTATGTTGAAGCTTCTGATTGCTGGGTGTGGAGTGAATATACGAATAAAGATATCTCTACTCTTCCTGAGGATTATGTTCTTACTCGAGAAGAAGTGGCGGCTCTTAATATCGACCGTAACCACGACAAGAATCCTGAGCACGGCTTCATTTACGATGGCACACAGAAGCCTGGCACACCATTTTAAGTTGACGTTCTAAGAAAAAACTTGTTACCCCCTTTCGAGCACTTCCTCGAAAGGGGTTTTGCTACGCAAAAAAATTTTTTAAAAATTTTTCAAAAATAATGAACCTAAGTAGAACGACCTGTGTCTATAGAGTATAAAAGCAAAATAAATGCTTAATTTAGGAGGTAATTATGTATATCGTAGATTTATTTAGAAGAGTAACAAGAAAGTCCAACATTCCAGTATTTATTTATCTGGTACTCAACACATTTGTAATTTGTAGTATTTTTGTACTCCTTTTTACTATTAACGATTTTATGGAAACATGGCAGGCAATTCTTTGTGGATTAGGGGCATATCTCTTCTCTTTGATGATAGCTCTTAGTCCAATTGGTGAGTTTTTTCTTAGAGTGTTTAATGGTTGTGACAGAATAGAGCGACTTGATCATCAGGCATTTATTATGCCAATCTTTAATGAGGTATATGCTAAGGCTCGTCAGAATGACCCTGGTATCTCTGATAAAGTTGAATTATTTATTTCCGAGGATGAATCAGCTAATGCTTTTGCCCTTGGTCGTAAAACAATTTGCATTACTCAGGGAATGATGAATCGTCCTGTGGAAGAAATTAAGGCTGTGCTTGCTCATGAATTTGGTCATATTTCTCATAAGGATACAGATTTGATTTTGTTGGTAACAATGGGCAATTTCTTTGTAACTGCATTTATAACAATAGTAAAAATCCTTATTGGAATTATTCGTTTCATTGCATTTTGTGATAGAAGTGGATCAACAGCTTTTATTGCTAGCACTTTAAGTCTTATTCTTGTTGATTTTGTTATGTTTATCTGGACAACTATTGGTACATTAATTGTTTTTAAGAGTTCACGAGCTAATGAATATGAGGCAGACATGTTCGCATATAAACTCGGATATGGTAATGCACTTTGTGCCTTCCTTGATAGTAGCGCATGCAAGTCTACAGGTCGTCCTAAGGGATTGTTCGGAAGACTTATGAGTTCTCATCCAAAGACTAATTCAAGAATTGCGCGTCTCCAGGTAGTGACAAACAATTTCTAACTGTGATTAAATGTTAACTGTAGTCAAACATTTTGGGGAGTTGCTATGACATAGCTTACTGATTACGATTGCACAACAACTTATAAGTAATTAAAAACAGGGTTATCTCAATGGATCAAAATCAAGCACTTAATAACTTAGTAGAACGCGCCAAGCATGGTGATGATGCAGCTTTTGCAGAGCTTTATACTTCTGCGTACAGAACAGTCTATGTTACATGCAATGGTTATCTTAAGCATCCACAGGAAGCTGAGGATGTAACTCAGGAAGTATTTATTCAGATATATCACAAGCTTAATACTTTGGAGAATAATCTCACTTTCTATGGTTGGGCTAAGACAATTGCGATGCATTTAAGTCTTAATCGTATACGAGACAATAGAGAGCATGCATCCTTTGACGATGCCATCGCTAATAATGAGATTAACGAGGGGGATGATAACATAGAGATGCTCCCTGACACATATATTCTTAAGGAAGAGAAGCGTAAGATTCTCGAGAAAATTATCGAGACCGAACTCACAGATGTGCAGTATCAGACAATCTTTATGCACTACTTCAATGAAGTGCCAGTCGAGAATATTGCTCAAATAATGGGATGTCCTGAGGGCACAGTTAAGACTCGACTTAAGTCAGCGCGTGTAAAGATTAAGGCAGCTATTGAGAAGTACGAGCAGACAACAGGCGACAGACTTATTGTTGCAAATGCTATCCCATCCATCGCGATGGTACTCAAGATGTCCGCAGCATCAGTTCCGGTGCAGGTGGTTCCTTTCGCTGGCTTTGCAGGAGCTGGTGCTGGTGTTGGATCCGCAGTGGCAAAGGGTGCACAGGCTGCGGCTAAGGGCGCGAAAGCAACAGGCAAGGCGTCGAAAGCAAGCAAGGCGGGTAAGGCTGCTACTGCTGCAGGTGGTGTGGCTGCCAAGGGCCTTATCGCGAAAGTGGTAGGATCCATTCTCGCGGTTGCTGTTGTCGGTGTGGGCACAGTTGCTATTGCTAAGCTTGTTAATGATAACAAAGAGGAAGATGAGCCTGTAGAGACTACAGAGGCTGTAGTTGATGAGCATACAGAATTTACCGAAATCCAGGATGTTGATACACCAGTTCATATTGTTAATCCACTGAAGTATCAGATTGGTGAGACCATTACTATGGGTAATTATTGCGGTGAAGATATTACTTGGATTGTTCTTGATGCAGAGGATGGAAAGTATCTTGTAGTAACAGAATATGTACTAGATGCTAAGCAGTTTAATGATGAAATTGAAGATGTTACGTGGGAAACTTGTTCCTTAAGACAATGGCTCAATGATTATTTCTACAATGAATCATTTTCTCTTGGTGAGAAAGCTATAATTGTGCAAACATTAGTAACAGCGGATCCTAATCCGTATTTGGATCTTGGTAGTGATAATGATGCTGGTAATGATACCAATGATTTTGTGTTTTTGTTAAGTGTTGATGAAGCTGAGAAGTATTTTCCAAGCGAAGAGGGAAGAATCTGTTATCCAATAGAATGTGCAATAGATAATAATGTTAGATATGAGGATGCAGGTGCTCACTGGTGGCTTCGTACACCTGGTGGCGGTCATCGAAGTTTTACTAAAGTTCAAGGTAAAGGAAAGATATCTTACGATGGTGAATTTATAATGTACGAGCGAGACGGCATCCGCCCAGCTATGTGGATCACAGGATAAGCTTGAACACCTCCATTTTGTGTATTACAATGTATTACATAGAATGGAGGTATAATTATGGCTATTTCACTTAGATTAAATGATGAAGATACAATTCTGGTAAAGGAGTATGCAAAGTTACACAATATGAGTGTATCTGATCTTATTCGTCAGGCGGTTCTGGAAAAAATCGAAGATGAGTATGATTTGAATGCATACAACAAGGCAATGGAAGAATTCAAGCAGGATTCAACTACTTATACTTTGGATGAAGTTGAGAAGGAGTTGGGTCTCTCATAATGTACCGAGTTGAATTTTCCAAGAATGCACTTAAACAACTAAAGAAATTAGATAAACCAACGGCAGCATTAGTTCTTGGCTGGATTCGTAAAAATCTCGAAGGATGCTCCAATCCCAGAATTCATGGGAAAGGTCTAACCGCTAATAGAAGCGGACAGTGGAGATACAGGGTTGGTGATTATAGAATTCTTGCAGAGATTATTGATAAGAAAATTACAATACTTGTTGTAAATGTTAGTCATAGGCGAGATGTTTATGATAAATAACTGACATTGTATGTTACCCCTTTCGAGCACTCCCTCGAAAGGGGTTTGCTTTATTTACAACCCTCAAAAGTTTAGAAATACTTTACACGGAGTTTAGCGGGATGTATAATTTTAGCCGTCGTAAAAGTTTAATAATACTAAACTTGGAGTTTTATTTATGCAGATTGGTGAGAAGATTAAGTTCTTAAGACAACAGAATAATTTAACCCAGGAGGAGCTTGGCGATAGATGCGAGCTTTCCAAGGGTTTTATTTCTTTGCTCGAGAGAGATATGACTTCTCCTTCTATTGCAACTTTGATGGATATTCTTGAAGCTCTTGGTACAAATATCGCAGATTTCTTCAATGAGGAAAGTCATGAAGAAAAGGTGGTGTTTTCCGAGGAAGATTATGCTGTTAAGGAAGATCCTGAACTCGGTAATACAATTTGTTGGTTAATCCCTAATGCACAGAAAAACAGAATGGAACCAATAATGGTTACCATCGCTCCAGGTGGACAGACCTATCCGGATAATCCCCATGAGGGTGAAGAGACGGGATATGTCGCCGAAGGTACAGTAACTATTCACATAGGAACTAAGAAGTATAGGGCGAAGAAAGGTGACAGTTTCTTTATTACACCAGACAAGCCGCATTACATCTCTAATGAGGGTAAACGCCCCGCCAAGATAATGTGGATATCGTCACCACCTAGTTTCTGATTTATATAAATACTATCCAGGAGGATCACCCCCATGAGTGAGAATAAAGTAACTAATAAGAAGCAGCTTCTTGAGGATTCAACAGGCAAGGAACATATTATCGAGATTAAAGGTCTTTGTAAGAGCTACGATGACAATCAGGTTCTTAAAGACATAACATTTTATATTCGTAATAACGAGTTCATCACACTCTTAGGTCCTTCCGGATGCGGTAAGTCTACAACACTTAGAATTATTGCCGGATTCGAGACAGCTGATACAGGTATCGTAAACTTTGAGGGTGAAAATCTTCTCGATACACCTGCATATAAGAGACAGATCAATACTGTTTTCCAGAGATATGCGCTTTTCCCACATCTTAATGTGTTTGATAATGTTGCTTTTGGACTTCACCTTAAGAAGGTTCCAAAGGCTGAGGTTAAGGAGCGCGTAACAAAGGCTCTTAAGACAGTTGGTCTCGAGGGTTATGAGAAGCGTTATATTGACCAGATTTCTGGTGGACAGATGCAGAGAGTTGCTATCGCGAGAGCTATTATTAACAGACCTCGTGTGCTTCTCCTTGATGAGCCTCTTGGAGCTCTTGACCTTAAGATGCGTAAGGAGATGCAGATCGAGCTTAAGCAGATGCAAAGAGACCTTGGTATCACTTTCGTATACGTAACACACGACCAGGAAGAAGCTCTTACAATGTCAGATACAATCATTGTTATGAAGGATGGTGTAATTCAGCAGATGGGTAAAACTATGGATATTTATAACGAGCCTAAGAATGCATATGTTGCAGACTTTATTGGTGAGTCTAATATTATTCCTGGCACAATGAAGAAGGACCTTGAGGTTACTTTTGCAGGAAGCACTTTCGAGTGCGTTGACCCACTCTTCAAGGAGATGACAGCTGGCACAGACAACCCTGTGGATGTGGTTGTTCGTCCTGAGGATATTTATGTTAAGGAAGAGGCTCCTGACCGCATTAACGGAACAGTTGATTCCATCGTGTTCAAGGGTGTTCACTACGAGATTATTGTTAAGTCTGATAATGGTGTGGAGTGGATGATTCATGACGTTGACCCTGTAAAGGTTGGTCAGCGCGTTGGTCTTACTTTCGATCCAGATGATATTCACATTATGCGTAAGTCACAGTTCTCACCAGACCCAGGAAGTTATGGTGTAAAGGTAGAAGACGAAGTAGCGGAGGATGAAGAATGAGCAATCTTAAGGCAAGAATACGCGTAATGCCAATTCACGCCATAATTATGTGCATTGCTGCGTTCTTATCGCTGGCAAGTATTTTCGTGCCAATTTTCGAACTTTTTGTTCAGTACCAGAAGAGAAATGTTTATTCCCTTCTCACACTTCTTACACGTCCACGTGTGTTCGTGTCACTCATGAGAGGGGGCTCCGTTGACCTTAATTTCC
The DNA here is from genome assembly GCA_024403695.1 of Saccharofermentans sp. Taxonomy (GTDB): domain Bacteria; phylum Bacillota; class Clostridia; order Saccharofermentanales; family Saccharofermentanaceae; genus Saccharofermentans. Next base: position 116,073 of record JAKSRI010000004.1, read on the forward strand.
AGATGTTCGGAATTGTGGTATTTATCGTTACTATCATTATTAGCGTGGCTGCCCTGACACTGGCTCTTGGCTTCCAGCTTTATTCCAACAATCGTAAGACAAAACGTTGGGGATGTATCTCTGTAGCGGTTCTTCTTATCGCTAGAATTGGAGTTCATTTCTACACACTTAGCAACTTCATTACTGATGAGATGATGAATGCCAATAAGCTTAATCCACAGCGTCTTTATGTGGTACAGAATACTTGGGGTAATCTTCTCGTTATTATTTGTTTTATTGGTATTGTGGCAGCTATTTATGGCGCACTCGGCCTTCAGATGCATATGAAATTTTTGTCTTATCCATATATGGCATGGGTTGTAATTTTTACAATTCTTCCTTTGTTCCTTATCCTCTTCAGAGCGTTCTTTATGAATGTAAATGGTGGATACCAGTTCACTCTCGAGGGATTTAAGACATTATTTGGAAACAAGACGGTTACTGCTTCTTTCTACGGCAAGAATCTGACTTTGCAGGAGAATTTCTCAGTATTTCTTCGAAGCCTCGACTATGCTGCATGGACTACAGTTGGATGTCTCATCCTTGGCTATCCTCTGGCATATATTCTCGCAGACAGAACTAAGAGAATGCACAAGACTTCAAGTAAGCTTCTCCTTCTCTTCGTTCTTCCAATGTGGATGAACACAATGCTTCGTACATATGCTTGGAGAGCTTTCTTCAGCAAGCTTGGTGTTCTTAACACATTCCTTATGTATGTTGGACTTATGAAGGATCCAATTGATTATCTCGGTAACCCAATCATTGCAGACATCATCACAAAGGTTGTTATGGTAAATGACTTCCTTCCATTTATGATTCTTCCAATTTACTCTGTGCTTGTTAAGATTGATTCTTCTCTTTCTCAGGCGGCAGCGGATCTTGGTGCTACAAGAGTACAGTGCTTCACGAAGGTTATCTTCCCATTGTCACTTCCAGGCGTAATTTCTGGTGTGCAGATGGTATTTATGCCTTCCATGACTTTCTACATGATTCCGGATATCATCTCCGAGGGATCAAGAACAACAATCGGTAACACAGTACAGTCCTTTATCTTGAACGAAAGCAAATCAGCCCAGCAGGCAGGTAACGTACTCTCACTGTTACTTTTGATTTTCGTACTCATTACCATGGGTATCCTGCGTAACCAGGACAAGGAAGCTTCAGGAAACGGAGGAATGATATTATGAGATTTCTTAAGAAACTTTTCCCTAATATCTACATTGGTCTGATTCTGGTTTTCCTTTATCTTCCAATTACTATCCTTATCGTATATTCATTCAACAGCGTGCCTAAGTCATTCCTGTGGGGAGGATTTACATTCCGTAACTATATAACACTTTTCTCAGGAAGTGATGGTAAGGAGATTCTGGAGGCGTTGCTTACAACACTTAAGATTGCGGCTATCGCATCTGTTGTATCTACAATCTTTGGTGTAATCACATGCCTTGGTCTCGCTTATCTTAGAAAGAGAACACAGACTCTTATCATGAGCCTTACTTATATTCCTAACATCATGCCAGAGCTTGTTACTGGTATCAGTTTCATGCTCTTGTTCGGATTCCTTGGTGTTCAGAAGGGACAGTTTACTCTGATTTGCGCACACATTGCATTTTGTGTGCCTTTCGCCATCCTTTCCATCTCACCTAAGATTAAGCAGCTTGATAAAAATCTGTCAGAAGCGGCTATGGACCTCGGTGCTACTCAGTGGCAGACGCTTCGTCTGGTAATCATCCCTGAGATTATGCCAGGTATTCTTTCCGCACTTATGCTTACATTTACAATGTCTGTTGATGATTATCTTATTTCGAACTTCAACATTGACAGTTCAACACAGACACTTCCTATGAAGATTTATTCTATGGCGAAGTTCGGTGTTAACCCAAAGATGAATGCTCTTACAACTATTCTCTTTGCGGCAGTATTCGCGCTTCTTATTCTTTCCAACCTCACTGAGGTAAAAGATAAAAATAAAAAGAACACTTAATAATGGAGGGTATTAAAATGAAGAAGTCAATTCGTAAAGTATTGTCAGGAATTCTTCTCACAACAGTAGCTGCATTTAATATTTTTGCTGTTACAGGTTGTGACAAGCGACAGGAACTCATCATTTACAACTGGGGAGAGTATATTGCTGAGGATTCTATCGAGAAGTTCGAGGCAGCTTATCCACAGTATAAGGTTGTTTACAGAACTTTCGAGACAAATGAGACAATGTATCCTAATCTCGATAACACATACGATGTAATCATTCCATCTGAGTACATGGTATGCCGTCTTATTAACGAGGAGCGCATTCAGCCAATCGATATGACAATGCTTCCAAACGTTCAGAAGTATATGGATCCAATGTTCAATAGTTTCCGTTATGCAGAGGATGTAAATCTTTCTAACGATGTAATGGATTATGCAGTTCCTTATTTGTACTGCACAGTTGGCCTTGTTTACGATGCAAATAAGATTGATATTCCAGAGGGTACAACAGATCCAGAAGTTATCTGGGGAGTTCTTTTTGATGAGGCAAATGCAGGACAGATTGGTATGTACGATTCCATGCGTGAGTCCATCGGTGTAGCTCTTAACTATCTTGGTTACTCCATTAACACAATGGATGAGGCTGAGCTTCAGGAGGCAGAGGAGCTTCTTATCTCTCAGAAGGCTAACCTTAATCCTTCTTATGGTGTAGATAACCTTAAGGATAAGATGGCTTCTGGTGAGCTTGCTGCATCTGTAGCATGGTCTGGTGACCACATCGTTATGCTCGAGAGAATCGAGGAGCTCGGAAACGACAATATCGATTTGAGATTCGTTCTCCCAGAGGGTTCTAACTGGTCTGTAGATATGATGTGTATTCCATCTAACGCACAGAACTATCAGGGCGCACATGACTTCATCAATTTTATGTATGAGCCAGACATCGCTGCTGCTAACTGTGAGTTTGTTGGTTACTCCACACCTAACACAGCTGCTAAGGCAATGCTTGATCCTGAAGTTTCAGAGAATATCTATTATTATCCAACTGCTGAGATCTTTGATACTCTTCAGGTTTACTTCACATCTTCTGTAATTGAGGACAGATATACAAAGATTTGGAATACAGTTAAGGCTAGTGCTTAATTGAATAATGAACAAATTTTAACAAATGGATGCCTCCTGTAAATTACAAGAGGCATCCATTTTGTTTACTATCAATTTAATCAATAGGAACTACTATTTCTTCCATGCTAGATAGAGTAACGAATATAAGGCTATCAATCTCACTATAATCAATGTATTGTGAGAAGTAACTATTACAATATGCCTTAGGCTCACCAGATGAAGTGTATGTATGACCAATATTAGCAATCACCTGTTTTGAACCATCTTTCATTATGAATCCAGTCATATAAGGTATAGTACTATTATTTACTACTCCATTAACTGTATAGTTTAACTGCATAGAGATAGGTGAGATTTCTATGCTGTCCAGGAAAAAGTTTTCATCAATTTCTGTGTTAATATCCATATGAATAGATGTGCTTCCTGTGGGAAGTTTAATTTCAAAATCCCAATTTCCGTCTATTGATTTTACTGTTTCACATTTATAGTCATCACCAATTCTATTAATGTGAATCTGTACAGTCTTCCCTAGCATGGTATCATTCATATCGTATGTACCAATATACATTCTGTAATATAGGTTTCCATCTTCAGCGTAATATTTTTCATAAGGATATTCTTGAGATGAATCAACAAGGTAAAAGTCAGCTTCACAATCTAACGATTTATCAGGATGTTCTTTGTCATAGACTGGTTCGTGTTCGATAAAAGGAGTGTTTGGTTCATCCAGTTTATAACCTGATACACGGAATGAGATGTATGCATATCTTTCATCAACAATAACAGCATCCGGAGAAATGGTTACATCATTTGAAGTTACTGCCATATTAGAATAGTCTATATTATCTTCGTCACTGGATGCATCTGGAGTACTTGAGTATATAATGGCAGCATCTTTTTCAACTAATTCTTGGCCTTGGCTAGGAGTTATCTCCATATCTCTGAATCCCAAGCCCAGATCGTAATTTGTTGCCGCATATGCAGTAATTCCGAACACCCCAATAACTGCGCATAAAATCGCAATAAATGATTTCTTGGATATGTGTTTTTTCTGTTTTCTAGTTTCATTAATTTCTTCTAGATATTCTGGGTTAATATCTGATATAGCGTTATATAAATCAGTTTTTTTCATAGTTTTATAATCCTTTCTGAATTAAATAATTCTTAAGATTAGTTCGCAGTTTCAGCAATTTCTGTGCCGTTTTGTTAGGCGTAAAACTTACTCTTTGTGAAATAGATTTAACTGAATCGCACATGTAGTATCGTCTGATAAATAGATCTCTATCTTCTTTGGATAAGGTTCCAAGCCATGTGTTGATCACGTCAGATAGGAGTTTTGAATCGACTTCTGACTCTATATTCGAAGGGGAGGGTATAATTTCTTCTAACTCATCTAAGACGGAATCCATGGAACTGTATCTTTTCTGTGCGTGATTGGTTCTATATTTGATCAGAGCCTGGTTGCGAACGATTTTGCCTAGAAAAGCTTTTAATGAAATAGGAATAACAGGTGGTATCGAATTCCACGCTATATTCCAAGTATCATTAACACATTCTTCGGTATCTTCATGATTATTAAGAATATTATTTGCAATGGAATAACAGTATGATCCGTACTTGTTTTGTAAATCTGATATTGCGTACTCATTGCGTTCTAGAAAATGGTTAACGATTTCTATATCTTTCATATATACTTCCTTTCGTAAATGTAAGGCCTTCACCTATATAGATGCAATTTATTTTGGAATATTTAGATTTTTTTGCCATTGTAATTCAAGGCGCCTTCATGGGGCATGTAATGTGGCATACTTCTATATATGAACTTTAGGCCCGAGTTGACAGAAAGTTCGGAAAAGTTGCCATATATAGCTTTAAATGGCAACAATTATGGCAATATTATAATAATTGTCATTATTCATTGAAAAGTTGCCATTTCTCTGAAAAATTGGCAACCCTTATGGCAACTTGTGTAAATTCATTCCTTTAATATTACTTAACTTTTATTTGAAGCTCGGTTAAATATATGTTTCTATAATTACCGTATGAAAGTGAGGTTATTTTATGAAGATTACTCTTAACAGACCAAGTATTATTAAGGAAGCTGAAGGCAGCAGATGCATTCTCAAAAAAGTAAATGGACCTTTAAGCATTATTCCAGAGTGCATTCTGTTTTTTATCGTGCTGATACTTACAAGTATTGTTTACGGACTCGGTGGTGACTTTATTGCCGGTATATTGTACGGAATTACACATGGTGGTGGTACAGTAAATGATGTATACAACTGGGATTACTACACCCCAATTACGCTTATGTCCGAGGTGCTTTGGACACTTTCAGTTCTTTTGGTAGCGTATATCTGGCAGAAGCGTACTCCAAGAACACATGGTTTTGTTAAGAAGAACGCAGTTCGCGATTATGCTATTGGTCTCGTTGCTGGTTTTGCCATGTTCTCTGCTGCAGTTGGAATCTGTGTGGCAACAGGCGCACTTTCACTTAAGGCTGCTTCAAATGTAAATTATTCACTTATTGGTATTTTTGCCATCGGTTGGTTTTTCCAGGGCATGGCAGAAGAGGTTATATGTCGAGGATTCTTCCTTGTATCCCTTGCACGTAAGAATAATCTTGTGATAGCTGTTCTTGGCAACTCACTTGCTTTCGCCGCACTTCACCTTGCTAACCCAGGTATTGGAGCACTTCCTCTTGTTAACCTTACTTTGTTTGGAATTTGTGCCTCTGTGTACTTTATTAAGACAGGTAACATCTGGCTCGTTAGTGCTATGCATAGTATTTGGAACGCAGTACAGGGCAATTTCTATGGCATTCTCGTAAGTGGTGGTTTTACTGGACCAACTATTTTTAACTCTACTATTGATACAGGTAAGACATTGATTAACGGTGGTGACTTCGGACTTGAGGGTGGTCTCGCAGTTTCAATTGTTCTTGTAATTACAATTCTCATTGGATTGTTGATTCCTGGTATCGAGGATAAGAAGGCGGAGTAAAACGCCACTCACTTTATAAAGACTAATACTCCTGGAGGCGTATGCTTCTGGGAGTTTTTGTATACTTAGAACAAAAAGGGAAGGGCATTTTTTGCCTGTTTTTATCCCTGTAACAATGTTACAATCTATTACTGTTAGGACATTAATGGAGTATAAAAATGAAAAAGATAGTACTTTTGGGATGCAATGACAAAACACGTGCGATTGTGCCTATTTTGTGCAAGGATGCCAGTATAACATCCGAGATTTGTATTGCTTCCAGAGATAAATCCAAGTGTGATGAGATTAGACTTAAATATCAGGGCAGTCCAGTAAGAATCAGTACTGCTAGAGTTGATTTGAGCAATGAGCAGGGCACCAGAATGATGCTCTCTATTGCACAGCCAGATATGCTTGTTAACCTTACAGAGGCTTCTTTTAGCCCAATTATCATGAAGCTCTGCCTCGAAATTGGCGTGCCATATGTGGACGGCACTCTCTTTGACATCGGCAGTGGTGATTTACTTTCTAAGCAGTTCGAGTTTTTTGGAGATTTCCGTAAGAAGAACCTTACTGCGGTTGTTGGTTGCGACTTTAACCCTGCAGGAATTACTACTCTTGTGCGCGAGGCACTGGAGGATGAGTTTGATTCTATCGATGAGGTGAATATTATCGAGTCTGGCGCGAAAGTGCTGGCAAAGAAAATGACTATCAAGGAACTTGCTAAGTATGACAGCAGTGTTGACGGTGGTGATATGGCTATCTGTATCGAGAATGGCCAGAAAGTTGGAGCTGATCCTCTTACTGTGAAAGTGGTGTATAAGCTTCCAGGTGTTCTTGAGCAGGATTACTATGCTATGAACAACATTATCGTGGAGGACTTCCTTAAGGAACTTCCTGATGTTCCAACAGTTCGTTATTTTACTACCCATAGTAAGCCAGACACATCAATTCTTAAGGAGCTCGATAAGTTTGGCCTTTTGTCTGAAGAACCAATTGAAGTTAATGGCATGAAGATTGCCCCTATCGATTTTATTTCCAAGGTGTTGGAAGACTATGAGCCAGCGACATCTTCTGATGAAGCAAATGTTTCTATCTTTGATGGTGGAATGGGAATTATTCTTACTGGTCAGAAGAGAGGCGAGACAAAGACTTCCATGATTCATATTAAGGACGTTGCTAAGTGCAATAGTTTATCCGTAATTGCTGGAATCAGAGCAGTTGCTACTAAGAAGTGGAACAGAGCTGGTGTATTTACACCATGTGCATTCAATCCATCTATTATGCTCGAGAGTATGAGAAGAGATGGATTCTCTTATGATATGATATCGGCAGAACCAGTGGAATTGGTAAGGGAGGATAAGTGATGCCTAACAATCAGCGTAAAGTTCTTATTGTCGAGGACGATGAGTCAATCAACAATCTCATCAGAGTTTCTCTGACTAAGCATGGATTAGCCTGCACACAGGCTTTCTCTGGTACAGAGGGTCTTCTTAATTTTAAGGCAGATAAGTTTGATCTTATTATTCTTGATCTTATGATGCCTGGAATGACTGGAGAGGAGCTTACACACTCTATAAGACAGACATCCAAGGTACCTATTATTGTAACTTCTGCAAAGTCTTCTCTCGATTCTAAGATTGATTTGCTCGCTATGGGTGCTGATGACTTCCTTGGTAAGCCATTCGATATTAAGGAGCTTATTGCTCGTGTTGATGTTCAGCTTCGTCATCTTGATAATGCTGGTGACAGTTCTGAGGATGCTGGAATGAATATTCTGGTAGCAAGAGATCTTCAGCTTAATAAGGAGACATTCGAAGCCACAGTAAAGGGACAGGAGTTGCTCCTTACTAGACAGGAATATAAAATTCTTGAGTTATTTATGCTTTATCCTAACAAGGTGTTCTCCAAGCAGGAAATTTTCGAATATGCATGGAATGAGTGCTACATTGGTGAGGATAAGACAATCAATGTGCATATCAGTAACATCAGATCTAAGATTAAGAAGATTACTGATGATGAATATATTGATACGGTATGGGGTATTGGATTCCGTCTTGCAAAGCCTAAGGCTTAAAGGTTTCTTTAACATTTATTATCTTTGATTGAAATCTTCCGGTTCATAATACCATCATACAATCAGAATTGATGGGAGATTGAACATGGAAGATTATTTGCTTGTAACTGAAAATCTTAGCAAATTATATAAAGGTGTTGCTGCAGTAGATAAAGTTAACCTTCATATTAAGAAGGGTTGTATATATGGCCTTATTGGTAAGAATGGTGCTGGTAAGACCACAATCATGAAGATGATTTCAGGAATGGCTTCTCCATCATCTGGATCTTTTTCCTATGTTGGATTTAATGGTGGAACAGATGAGGCATTTTCCAGAATTGGTGTTCTTATCGAGGCTCCAGCTCTTCAGCCTAATCTCACAGCTTATGACAACATGAAGATGAAGTGTCTTGCTTATGGTATTGGTGATAAGCAGTACATCAACGATAAGCTCGAGCTCGTAGGTCTTGGTAAAGTTGGTAAGAAAAAGGCTGGTAAGTTCTCTCTTGGTATGAAGCAGAGACTTGGAATTGCTCTTGCACTTGTTGGAGAGCCTGACTTCCTTATTCTTGATGAGCCTATTAATGGTCTTGATCCACAGGGTATTGTAGAGGTTCGTGAACTTCTCACAAAGCTCAATGAAGAAAAGAAGATGACTATTCTTATTTCTAGTCATATTCTCGAGGAGCTCGCTAAGGTGGCTACAGATTATGCCATTATTAATAACGGTGTAATTATTGAAGAATCTACAAATGCAGAGCTTAAAGAAAAGTGTCGTGACAAGATTGTTATTAAGTCAGCTGATGTATCCAAGATTCTTCCTATCCTTGATAGCAATGATTTCTCTGATTATCAGGTAATTGATAATAATACAATTTATGTATACAACCGTCTTAATGATATCTCTATTCTTAATATGGAGATTGCTAAGGCAGGAATTATGCTTGATTCCATTGGTGTTGAGGCATCTGATCTTGAAGAGTACTTCCTTAAGGTAACTGGTACAGTTACTGGGGATATCGCGTAAGGGGGTGCTGATATGTTTTTAAGATTATTTAAGTCAGAATTATTCCGTGCCAGCAAGTTCAAGAGCACATATATTCTTATTATTGTTTTATTTGTTATTAGCATGTTTTTAAACCTTGTTACCCTTAAGTTTGACTTTTTGGGTGTATATGGAATGGATAGTGAACAGTACATAAGATTAGCTGAAGGCGGCAATTCTATGGAGGGTGTGAATGACGCTGCGCAGGTTGGCACTATTATGGGCGAGAGCATGGTTACTTCAAACACTGAAGAAGTAAAGATTCTCGGTGAAGGATTGTTCTACTCTGCAGATATACCAACACTTTTCCAGATTCATGTATCCGACCTGGACCCAATTATGCTTCTTGCAATTTTTGTTGGTATTTTTGCAGGTGATATCATTAGTACAGGTGTTAATAAGAACCTGGTAATCAGTAATAATAAGCGTAATCTCTTGTTTGCTGCAAGAGCGACAGTAATTGCTATTTACGCTGTTATCATTCATATTTTCACATGGCTCTTTACATTGTTCGGTGCAGCTATCTGGGCTGAGAAGGTGGATTTGGGCTGGAGCCAGCACGCAGTGGGATACTGGTTTGTTTCACTCTTACTTACAATTGTTTTTGCTATTCTGATTTATGCGATTACAGTATTAACTAAGAGTAAGGCAGCAGGAATTACAATCGGCGTTGTTCTCTCTACAGGAGCATTGTCACTTATTATTTCCATCGCTGACTGGGCAATTAAGAAGAAGCTGGATGTTAAGTCGGATTTTTCTGTAGCAAATTATTTGCTTACAGAGAATCTTGGATCATTAAGAGTGGATTATACTAATACTGCACTTATAAGAGCTTTGGTTGTAGCAGCATTTTATACGGTAGTAGGTATAGTTGTTGTTGCAGTAATTAATAAGAAGAGAGATTTGGCTTAATGTATTCAAATCTGGTACATCTTGAATTTTTGCGATTGATGAAAAGCCGCTATTTTAAAGCGGCTATTTCTGTTGTTGCATTTTTTGAGTTGTTCTTTTTCATGTTTTTTCATTATTCATATTCAAATCATTTTTTGGATGAAATTCAAATTTTGAAAATAAACAGGAATGTTTCTTACCAGGTGGTGATGGCTAATACTCTGACAAACTCTTGTTGGATAGTAGCATTGGTAGCAATATTTTTTGTTACCTGTGATTTCTATAAATACAGACTATATGTCAATTTCCAAAGTCAGCTTAAAAATAAAATACGTCATTGTTCTTCAGAATTTGTTGGATTCTTTCTTTTCGCGGCTGTTCTGGCGATTTTCCCTGTAGTTATTACTATGGCAGTATCTGTATTCGATAAGGAAACTTTGTTTACCAGTGTATCAAAAACATTTTTGATTTATATAGTTACTGTGCTGGTTATCTTTATAAATGGATGTCCTGCATTCTTTTTTGCGAAGCTTTTTAAGAAGCTGTGGCCATCTGTTATTTGTTATATTTTGTCTATATTTGGTACGTATTTTGCTCTTGGAATTATTACTGGTGTTCTTTTTGCGGGAGAAGCTACTAATGAGAATATAAATGTAGAAATAATCCAGGGGAATACGGTGTTTTCTTATGCAGTATCAATACTCACTCCTGAAAATGCTTTGCATCAGTGGGCATTGGGTGCAAATGATTATTTGAAAATAGATGTTGGCAGAGTAATATTTAATTATGTTGCTATTTGCCTATTCTGGTTGTGTGCATGTAGCCTTGTTACTAAGAGAAGGGGTGATAAATAATGGATATGACAGAGATTATTCTCATTATTACTGTTGCACTCCTTTTGGGTCTGACTCTTATGACTTTTTCTATTCTTGGTCAGATTAAGAGCTTGCGTGATCAGATTCATTTTATCGCCCGTAATGATACTAACAAGCGTATTACTTTCTATGGTAAATCACGTCATATGGTTTCCATCGCTAAGGATATCAACGAGATACTTGATAGTTACAATGAGCGCGATGCTGAGATTATTCGTGAGGATAAAGAGATTAAAGATACTCTTACAAATATGTCCCACGATATCCGTACCCCTCTTACATCTATGAAGGGATATTTTGAACTTATGGGTGAGACTACTGATCCAGAGGAGCAGGCAAAATATCGTTCTATTATTAGTGAGAGAATTGATTCGCTAAGTGAGCTCCTGGAGACAATGTTCTACTATACAAAAGTTTCTAATGTTAATTACAAAGTTGCTCTGGAGAAGATGAACTTTTCAACTATCTTGCTCCAGACAATGTTTTCTTATTTTGAAGAATTCGAGAAGCTTGGAATTACTCCTGATCTGAACGTCAAGGAAGATGTAAATATTATTGGAAATGAGCAGGCTGTGAAGAGAATACTTCAGAACCTTATTAAGAATGTTCTTATTCACGGTGATAGGGACGTTAAGATTACTCTCTTTGAAGGTAGCGGTGCAAATGAGGGCAAAGCTGTATTTACTATCAGTAATAGGGAGAAGCCTGGTGATATTCCTGATCCAACTAAAGTATTCGACAGATTCTATAAGGCTGATAAGTCACGACATACTGTCTCCAGCGGTATTGGATTATCCGTTGTTAAGAAGTTAGTATTATCCATGGGTGGCACTATAGAAGCGACATCTGAGAATGGAATTTTTACAATTGTTATGGTTCTTCCATCTACAGGTAAACTTTAATTTTTACTTTCTAGATGATAAAATAAATTTGTTGGTTTTTATTTGCTAATCACAATCATGGGAGGTCCCTATGAAAGGTATAGATGCTACAAATTTATCTCCAGAAGATATTACAAAGCTCGAGAGCTTTGTTCTGAATACGATTAAAAACTACTCCGTTGATACAATCTATTTTAAGGATCGTAATTCCAAGTTCCTTTGGAACAGTAAGGGCCATTCTAATCAGGTAGGTGAGAAGGATCCTGCTGATATGCGCGGCAAGTCCGATTTCGATTATTTCCCAGAAGAATTTGCCCAGATTGCTCTCGATGTAGAGAAGAAAATCATGGAAACTGGCGAGCCAGTTAATGATGCAAATGAGGTCTGGTATAAGAGTGATGATGAGATTGTTTATCTCATGAGTTCTAAGTACCCACTTTATGATGAAGATGGTGAGATTGTGGGCACATGGGGCGTTACTCGTGACATTACTGAGCTTAAGGTTATGGAACATAAGCTAGATCAGGCTTACCAAAAGATTCAGAGATATACTCGTGTAGATGATCTCACAGGACTTTATAACCGCAGATATTACACTGAATATACCGAGAAGATAATCAACATTATCGAGAAGCGTGGTGACGGTAGATTTGCTATCGTAGCTATCGATGTAGATGATATGGCTCATATCAATGCCCAGTATAATCAGGCATGTGGTGATAACCTCCTTCGTCTTGTTGCATCTAATATTTTGATTAATATAGACAAGACATCTACTGCATTTAGAAATGGCGATGACGAATTTGTTGTTCTTATGCCAGATGCTGATATAGAAGAGGCAGTAGAGCTTGCAAAGAAAATTCAGAAGAGCATCTCATCTGAGCCTCTGGCAATTAGTGGTATGGAGTCAGAAAGAATAACAGCATCAATCGGCATAGCTGAGTTTACACAGGGCATGAGCATTACAGAACTTATGAGCTCAGTAGATCGTAAACTTTTTAAGGCAAAGAGAGCCGGTAAGAATCAGCTGGCATATTAAGCTGCTACAGGTTTCTTCACATTAGTCTTTTTCTGAAGTCCCGTGCGAACTGCTCGGGACTTTGTTGTTGCAGAAACAACACCTCGGTCTGCAGGCACACGAGGTGCTCTGCAAGGTACCGGAAGGTGCTTAGGAGATATATTAGATGCTCTGCGGGTAAGAGCGGCCTGATGTCTTGCTTGGTTTGCAGCTCTTCTGGCGTCAGCTGCTCTGTAGTGTGCTGTGGCTAATTCTTCAGATTCTTTCCAGAATTCGATAGCATCTGTTACTGCTTTAAAAGTGGCGATAATGAATGCTGCTAATACAAAAATATCAAAAGGTGACATATATAAACCTCCATTGTTCCGTTCATTTGTTTGCTATGAGAGGAGTATAACAGGGTGATAGTGACATTAATGGGACACTTTGCGAAAGTGTTCGGAAATTGTTCGAAAATTTATTTGCCACATTACCGTTACAAATAGTTTTCGTTTATTAAGAGCAGTTTCTGATAAGATTAAATAGGTATGAATAAGGGACAGGGAGACAATTACTGTGCGTAAGAAAATTGCAGTTTTTCTTGGCGAGATAGGCCGTGAGTTTCAAAGGGATTTTGTAAAGAATATAAAAGAGGTTGCTAACACAAAGGGTTATGATGTTTTTGTGTTTAATAACTTTGGTTCTTATGCGAGTACTATTCTTTTTGACTCTGGAGAGAGAGATGTAATTAATATCCCTGTGTTTTCCGAATTTGCCGGTGTATTGTCACTATCTGATACATTTGACATTGATGCTATGGAGAATATGCTTATTCGTACTATAAAAGCACAGAGTGACTGTCCTATAGTCTCTGTGCGTAATGGTTCTATTAAGACAAATAGAGTTGTATTTGACGATTATAGAACTGCTTATGAGATGACAACTCATTTTATTAAACAGCATGGATTCACTAACATATGTTATATGTCTGGTCCTTATTCCGTAGAGGATTCCATAAAGAGATTGAATGGATTTAAGGATGCCATGAGCGATAACGGACTTGATGTTCCGGAAGATGCTGTATTTGAGGGTGATTTCTGGAAGTTCCGCTGTAAAGCGGCTACAGAATTCTTTTTACAGTCATACGATGGAAAAGCGCAGGCAATAATCTGTGCTAATGATTATATGGCACTAGGTATCTGTGACGAACTGAAGAATCGAGGTATAAGAATTCCTGAGGATATAGCTATATCAGGATTTGATGAAGTACTTGAGGGATGCAGTCATAAGCCATCACTTACTTCTGTTCGTATGCCTGTCGAGCAGATGGCTGTTAAGTCTATGGATATAATTGAGGCTGTTAACGGTGGCAAAGATATTCCAGGCGATATATCTATTCCTGGAAACCTTGTTTTCAAGGGCAGCTGTGGATGTGATGCATGTGAGAATAACATTGATATATCTGCATTCTATAATCAGATTTCCAATGATTACATAAATATTAGAACATCTACTCTGTTTACTACAGATATTCAGAATAGAATTACAGAGGACGAGAAGCTTCAGTTTATTAGCGACTATACAAATCGCTTTGGTATTAATAGATCATATCTTTGCCTTTGTACTGATACTTATAAAGATGATAATCCTTACAGTGAGAAGATGAGACTTAGAGCAGTATTTCCATTTAGCGATGGAGATAATTCCGGCCCTATGGATGTAATTTTCTCCAGAAAACACATCATTCCAGAGTCAGTATATGACAGCAGCAAACCAGGATGCTATATAGTGCTTCCTATTCACCATAAAAACACAACATTTGGATATCTTGTATCTGAGTGGTCCGAGTGTAATTACTATCACTTCCTGGCACCATATTCTGAGGGTATTGCCTTTGCTTATGATGATATGAGACAGCAAGAACAGTATAGTGATTATCTCGAGATTAGAAAGCAGAATCTTATTGATCCACTCACTGGCGTTGCTAATAGACGTGGATTTGAGCAAAGTGTAAGCTCGCTTATGTCTAATAGGAACCTTGCAACAGATATCATTACATTTGTCAGCACTGACCTTGATAATCTTAAGCATATTAATGATACGTTTGGACACCACGAAGGCGATATTGCAATTCAGTCCTATGCAGAAGTTCTCACCTCTGTTATTGGTCCTGACGATATTTGCTGTCGTGTTGGTGGTGACGAATTCTATCTTGTTCTGGTATCACCAAGACGTGAAGACCATGAGAATTTCGCACATCGTGTGGAGGACGCACTTCAGCGTAAAAACGACGAGCTTAATAAGCCATATAAAATTCATGCCAGTGTTGGTCTGAGCACCATTAACAAGGACGCTATAGATAAGGCTTTCGAGAACATAGAGCTAGCTGATAAGCGCATGTATGATAACAAGAAAGCCTATAAGAAATCCTTAGCCTAAGGAAGACGCTCCGATACGGCACGCACCTGCGTCAAGCATTGCTTTCGCGCTCTCCTTGGAACGGATGCCGCCAGCTGCTTTGATGCGCACGTTGCTTCCACAGTAGCGTCTCATGAGAGCAACGTCTTCAACAGTGGCACCTGCGCTTCCAAAACCTGTAGAAGTCTTAATAAAATCGGCACCCTGTACAGTTACAATCTGGCAGAGTGCTTTTTTCTCTGTCTCAGTTAAGTTGCATGTCTCGATGATTACCTTGAGAATTGCGCCGTGCTCGTGGCATGTATTGGCGAGGATACCAATCTCGTCTGCCACCTGTTCGAAATTGCGGCTCTTGACGAAAGCGACGTTAATTACCATGTCGATCTCGGAGGCACCGTTGTTAATGGCATCTATTGTCTCGTATTTCTTAACCGCTGTTGTGTTGTATCCGTTAGGGAAACCAATAACTGTGCACACAGCAACTCTGCCTCTGGAGTGCTCTGAAGCAAGGCGGACATAACATGGCTGAACACACACAGAAGCGGCACCTGCAGCAGCTGCGTTATCAACCAGAGTTTTAATATCTTCTTCTGTGGCAGTTACCTTAAGGTTAGTCATGTCTACATAGGACATGATGTTGTTCTCGTCAGGCACATTAGCGCCACAGGCAGGGGCGAAATCATGAGGGATAGCAGGGGCGAGAAGTGCATCGTAAACAGATGCTGCAACTATACCAAAGCCTGCTTTGTAACCCATGTTATAAGGAACGTCATGTCCGCATCCGTACATGAGAAGTGGCACGCATTCTCTGGAGTGATCAGTGGATGCAGTTGATGGATCGCATCCGTGATCTGCTGTAACGATAAGCAGATCATCAGGGCGAAGAAGAGGAATTATTCTTCCCAGTGCATCGTCAAACTCGTGGAGTGCTCCAGCATAACCAGGAATGTCATTACGATGGCCGTACTTCATGTCAAAGTCAACGAGATTAACAAAACAGAGACCATTGAAATCCTTGTCGATATATTCCTCTAACTTGCTGATGCCGTCAGTGTTGTCCTTTGTGGCAATCATCTCAGTAAATCCACGGCCCGCGAAGAGGTCTTTAATCTTGCCGATGGAGATGACATCGAGACCCTCTGCCTTTAAGATATCAGGGAGTGTGGAAGCAGGAGCACTAAGTGCGTAGTCGTGACGATTAGCTGTTCTTGTATAGTTGCCAGAAGTGCCAGTAAATGGTCTAGCAATAATGCGTCCTACAGCGTGCTCACCACACATGAGGTCACGAGCTTTGCTACAGTAATCGTAAAGAGTCTCGAGAGGTACCACGTCTTCGTGAGCAGCTATTTGAAGCACGCTATCTGCTGAAGTATATACAATAAGTGCACCTGTTTTTACATGCTCGTCACCGTAGTCTTTGATAACTTCTGTTCCACTATATGGCTTATTACAGAGAATATCTCTGCCAGTAATCTCACGAAGTGCATTAATTATGGAATCAGGGAATCCATTAGGGTATGTAGGCTGGGCCTTGTCGGAATATACTCCTGCCATTTCCCAGTGTCCAATAGTTGAATCTTTTCCTGCTGATAATTCTCTTATTCTGGCGTAAGAACCCTTAGGAGTAGGCATGGCGTTCTGAGCATCAATCCACTTTAAAATTCTCTCGTCATTGTGGCCGTCGATATCGAACAAACCAAGTGAAGCAAGGTTATTAAATGCATCATTTGAGTGGGAGCAGACAGCAGCTAAAGTGTTACTTCCTTCATCGTTCCATTTATCTGCATCTGGTGCATTTCCAATACCAAGACTATCTAATACAACAAGAAAAACTCTCTTTGCCATACTAACCTCCAAAGTAATATCTGCGTAAATTCTATGTTAAAAGTATAGCTCAAAGTGCATAAGGCTGAAAGTAAACGTATATTAATCTTTGTTATTTTTACTATAGGGGCAAGGCAATGTATTTCTATTCAAAAAATAATATAATTAGCTTACCTAACGGGATAATAGATTAATGAAGAGAAAATATAAGAGATTAAAACCAATTACGCTAACTAAGCGTAAGAGAAGATATGTATTTGCTTCTATATTGACGGTGCTGCTTTTTGCAGTGCTGTTTTTAAACATTAATGTTTTTTCTGATACCAGAGTTAAGAGCTGTACTGGTGTCTATAATTACCGTAATGGTGTTATGTCTGTAGAGCCTATGGTTCAGCGTTTTACTCCTAAGAGTAACGTGGTTAATTATCTCGAATTCCACTTTGATGACTGCTATTACGATCAGGGTTTTATTCACTTTACTTTGGAAGATTCTCATGGCGAAGTTCTTTATACTGAAGACGTTGATATGAGTACTCTCGAGGGCAATGAAGTATATTATCAGTTCGAGGTTAATCAGAGACTTACTAAGGGTGAGACATACTATATCAAGATTATTTCTGATGGAATGCCATCTTGGTATGCTCCTAAGGTATGGTGTTCAAATAACGTTAAGGATGAGCTCGGTGAGATTATCTTCAGAGGACAGCCAGCAGATCAGCATCTTCAGGCTAACGTGGAAATCGGTTATCGTACTTTTCACTATTATGGTTTCTTTATATCCATCGCATCTATTATCCTTACTGCTACTCTTCTCATTCTTCAGCTCAATCTTCTCTATAGAACAAGAGCACACATCTGTCGTGCCCTTATGTTCATAATGCCATTTGTAATGTATGTGGTTGTAGAGAGCCTTAACAACCAGTCTGTTATTAAGAAGAATCCTGCGGTAATCGTTATTAACTATGTTCTGTATCTGTTGATTTATGCGATCTTTATGGCTATTACTAACAGATTCAGATTTACAGTATTGTTTGCTAATACGGTTATCTACATTATTGCTATTGTTAATTTCTATAAGCTCGAGTTCAGAGGCGAGCCATTCTCATTCAGCGATTTTGCGTCTATGAGCACTGCTATGAATGTAGCAAGTGAGTATCATATCGGATTAAGATATCTGATTATGACAACAGGATTCGTGTTCCTTCTTATCACAGCTGTTGTATCACGTTTTAGATTCAGAATCAGACGTAAGAGAGTGAGATTTGGAATCTCAGTAGCATGTATTGCTATGATTTCACTTATCGTTTCTGCGCTCTTCAATACAGACAGATATACAGCATCTAAGGATTCCTTCATGAAGAAGATTGGAATCGTAAATAATGTTTGGAATCAGCCTAAGAACTATAAGGATAACGGAGTAATCGTTGCTATCACAATGAATGCCAAGTACCTTAAGGTTAAGGCGCCTTCTGTTTACTCTATTAAGAATCTTAATGCTGTTATTAACGACGTCGAGAATAACCACGGTTATAGCATGCTTACAGACAGAAGACTATCATTTAATGAGGTTCATGACGGTAGCATTAAGAATGAGCAGATGCCAAACATTATTTGTATCATGGATGAGTCTTATTCTGATTTCTCACAGTTTGGTAATGTAAATCTCACAAAGGATTACGCACCATTTATGGATTCTCTTTATGAGTCTGATCATGCTATCCGCGGAGATTTGTATGTATCTACTTTTGGTGGTGGTACAGCTAACTCTGAGTTCGAGTTCTTAACTGGAAATACAATGCTTGGTATGCCTACAGGAAGTATTCCATATCAGCAGTATATTAGTGATGAGACAGGTTCTATTTCCAGAACTCTTAAGAACATGGGTTATAACACATACGCTATTCACCCTTATATTGCTTCAGGATGGAACAGACCTGCCGTTTACGATGCAATGGCATTTGATGAGTTTATCTCTGAGGAGGACTTTGAGGGAAAGAGTCCTGTTTATATTAGATCTTATATTTCTGATAAGTCTTCATTTGACATGGTTATTAACACATATGAGCGTAATAAGGCAGAGAACGGTTCTCCTGTGTTTATTTTCAACGTAACTATGCAGAACCATGGTGGATATACAAAGACATATGATGGCTTCTCTCCAGATGTATTCTATAAGGATGATCCAGGTACATATATTCAGGCTGAGCAGTACTTCTCTGTTGCTCGTAATACAGACTCTGCAGTAGAGGAGCTTATCAAGTATTTTTCTAACGTAGATGAGCCAACAGTAATTTGTTTCTTTGGTGACCATCTCCCAAGTTTTAAGGATGGTTTCTATGAGCATATTCTTGGTGTAAAGGATGTGGCTCAGCTTGGTCCTGAGCAGATGCAGAAGATGTATACTACAGACTTCTTTATTTGGGCTAACTATCCAATCGAGAATCCTACAAATATCGAGAATATTTCTTTGAATTATCTCTCTACACTCGTAATGCAGGTGGCAGGTATTCCGCTTACAAATTACCAGAGATATTTAACAGAGATGTATGAGATTTACCCAGTTATTACTACACTTGGAATTAGTGACAGAAACGGTAAATACGTAGGTGGTCCTGAGTTGATCATGGGCACAGATTTGTGGAATTACTATTCTGTTCTTGAATATAACGAAGTATTTGGTGATAAGGACAGAGTTGCCGATTTCTTCGATTTCCCTGTATATATGCTTGACGATCGTAAGCATCAGTCAACTGAAAATTGAGGTCATAATGAGCGATAAAGAAATTACTTTTGAAGAGTTGGATTTATCCCCTGAGATAATGAATTCTCTTAAGAAGATGGGTGTAAAGCGCCCTACAACTGTGCAGCAGAAGGCTATTCCTATCCTAATGGATAATCTCAGTATTATTGCCAAGGCTCCTACTGGAACTGGAAAGACATTCGCTTTTTCCATTCCTATTCTTGAATATCTTAATATGTCAGCATCTTTTGTGCAGGGACTTATTTTGTGTCCTACACGTGAGCTCGCTTTACAGATAACATCCGAGATGAAGGGTCTTGCCAGATATATAAAAGGCTTTAATGTATGCGCTATTATTGGTGGTCAGAGCATTAATGTTCAGGCGGAGAGAATTCGTAAGAAACCACAGGTAGTAGTTGCTACTCCAGGTCGTCTTCTTGACCTCGTAGAGCGTAAGCTTATCGACATATCGAACATATATACATTGGTTCTTGATGAGGCCGATGAGATGCTCAAGATGGGATTTATCCGTGACATTAAGCGCATTATTGCCATTACTCCTGAAGACAAGCAGATAGCGCTTTTCTCTGCTACTATGCCACGTGAGATTCAGGATATTACATGGCAGTTTATGGAGGGGGCCGCTGAAATTGATGTAGTGCCTAAGGCGGAAGACCATCCGGACATTGCTGAGTACGTCATCGAAATTCCCGAGAAGGACAAAGTGAACGCCATCGTTAAAATTATGGATAAGGAAGGCATCCGTAAGGCAATCGTCTTCTGCAATACGAAAACACAGACCGAGAAGGTGGCATGTCAGCTGGAGCTGCGTGGACTTTCTGTAAACATGCTTCATGGTAACATCGGCCAGGGAACACGTAATCGCGTTATGGATATGTATCGTAAAGATAAGTTTGACGTGTTGGTTGCTACAGACGTTATCGCCCGTGGTATTGATGTAGATGATGTTGAAGCTGTGTTTAACCACGATGTTCCTAACGAAAATGAGTTCTATCTTCATAGAATCGGAAGAACTGGTCGTGCAGGAAGATCTGGTAAAGCATATTCTTTTGTGGCATATAAGGACCGTCCAAGAATGGATGAAATCATCCGTTACACTGCCTGCAATCCCGAAACATATGAATTAGAAAATTCATAAAAATACAATATTTATATAATCATTTTTATCTCCGAATAAGTTACAATAGAGTGTATTTTTCTTTAACTTGTTCGGAGGATTTTTATGCCTAAATATACTTTGGATTGGAATAAATATACAGACCTTGCTATTCAGGCGGCAGAAGAAGGATCTGTACTTGTAAAGAATGATGACAAGGTATTACCTGTAGCTCCTGGAACTAAGGTTGCACTTTTTGGTCGTATGCAGACTCATTATTACAAGAGTGGTACTGGTTCTGGAGGAATGGTTAATGTAGAGCATGTTGTTGACCTTTTTGAGGGCCTTAATGAATCTGGTCTTATTCTTGATCAGGATGTAGTTAATACATACGTTGAATGGGAGAAGAGTAATCCTGTTGATCCTGGTGTTGGCTGGGGTATGGAGAGATGGTCTCAGGATGAGATGTCACTTGATGCTGATTTTGTAGCAAAGGCTGCAGCAAATAATGATGTGGCTATTATGATTATCGCCAGAACAGCTGGTGAGGACAGAGATAATACTGCTGAGGCAGGTTCCTACTATCTCAGTGATAGTGAAGAGGCTATGCTTAAAGCTGTTTGTGGAGCATTTAAGAGAACAATCGTCCTCCTTAATGTTGGTAACATTATCGATATGGCATTTGTTCAGAAATACAACCCATCAGCTGTAATGTACATCTGGCAGTCAGGAATGATTGGTGGAACAGCAGCAGCTAATCTTGTAACTGGTAAGGCAACACCTTCTGGATGCCTCACAGATACTATTGCTTATAGTCTTGAGGATTATCCATCAAATGATAACTTTGGCAACAAGGATCCAATGAAGGATTATTATGCTGAGGATATTTATGTTGGTTATAGATATTTCTCCACTTTTGCTCCTGAGAAGGTTATGTATCCATTTGGTTATGGACTTTCTTATACACAGTTCGAGTATTCTGGTGTTAAGTTCGCTAATGAGGGAACAAAGGTTACTGCGAAGGTAACTGTTAAGAACGTTGGTGAGGTTAAGGGCAAGAAGACATTATTGCTTTTTGCTTCTGCTCCTCAGGGTAAACTTGGAAAGGCTGCACGCGTGCTCGTTGCTTTCGCCAAGACAAAGGACCTTGCCCCTGGTGCGTCCAGTGACTTGGAGCTTGTTGCTGACGAGTCTAGATTTGCTTCTTACGATGATGCAGATACACTCGGAAACGGTACTTGCTGGGTTCTCGAGGCAGGTAAGTATTCCTTCTATCTTGGTGATAATGTTGCAGATGCAGCTGAGGTAGGAAGCTTCGACCTCGATAGTGATGTTGTTCTCGAGGTATTGAAGTCTGCTGCAGCTCCTGTAGAGAGCTTTGAGCGTCTTGGACTTGGTGGTAAGTATGAGCCAGTTCCTGTACGTAAGGTAGAGAATCGTGCTTCAAGACTTGAGCGCGTTCCTGCTGAGATTCCACAGACAGGTGACAAGGGTATCAAGCTTAAGGATGTTATTGATGGAAAGAACTCCATGGATGAGTTCGTGGCTCAGCTCGAGGATGAAGACCTCGCTCTTATGGTAAGAGGTGAGGGTATGAGCAGCCCTAAGGTAACTACAGGTACAGCTGGTGCCTTCGGAGGAATTACTAAGGAGCTTATGGCTTATGGTATTCCTACACTTTGCTGTTCTGACGGACCTTCCGGCATGCGTATCGATAGTGGTAAGAAGGCATTTTCTATTCCTAATGGAACATGTCTCGCTTCTACATTTAATGAGGCTTTGATGGTTGATCTCTTCGAGTGCTTCGGTCTCGAGATGGTTGTAAATGGTATTGATACAATCCTTGGTCCTGGAATTAACATTCACAGACATCCACTTAACGGACGTAACTTCGAGTATTTCTCTGAGGATCCATTCCTCACAGGTAGAATGGCTGCTGCTCAGATTACAGGGCTCGAGAAGCACGGCGTAACAGCTACTATTAAGCACTTCTGCGCTAATAATAGAGAGACAAACAGAAGATTTATGGACTCTGTTGTTTCTGAGAGAGCTCTTCGCGAGATTTATCTCAAGGGATTTGAGATTGCCGTTAAGGAAGGCAAGGCTCGTTCTATCATGGCTGTATATAACAAGATTAATGGTCAGTATGGTACAGGCCACTATGAGCTCAATACTGTTGTTCTCCGTGAACAGTGGGGTTATACAGGTATCGTAATGACTGACTGGTGGGCATTTATTAAGAAGATTCCTAAGACAATGTATCACTCACCAGAGGATCTCAATGAGCATTCCTTGATGGTAAGTGCACAGTGCGATCTTTACATGGTATGTTCTGATGTAGAGAGAAGAACTGTTGAAGAGTCTGATATTATGGAGAGTCTCCGCACTAATAACACTGAGCTTGTAACAAGAGCCGAGCTTCAGCGTGCTGCAAAGAATATTATCAACTTTGCAATTAACACACCTGCTATGGCAAGAGTGCTTGGTGACAAGCCTCAGGTAGAGCAGATTGACTGTCCATTTAAGGAGGATCTCGCAGAGGCAACTGTTAGTGAGTACTTCAAGGCAGATGATGAGCCAACAATTATGGTTGATACTGATACATCAGCTGGTGGAGATTATACATTCGGACTCGATTGTGATCGTCCAGGAAGATATAAGATTTACATCACTGGTTCTTCTGAACTTAATTCTCTTGCTCAGATTCCAATGACTGTATATTACACAAGTATTCCAATTAAGGTAATTACATGGAATGGTACAGAGGGACACGACGTGGTTATCGAATCTGATATTAGAGTTATCTCTAAGTATACTGTTTTCAGATTCCATTTTGGTTCTGCCGGCGTTAAGCTTAAGAGCATCAAACTCGAGTTCTTGTACTCACCAGAGGATGATCCTAAGAAGGAATTCTGATGCAGGTATAACATTTTAATGCTAAAATAAAAGTCGGCGCAGTAAATGAGCCGACTTTTGTTTATAAATCTTATAAAGGAGAAAACTATGAGAAGAGATTATTTCATATGTACATTTTTATTATGTATATGTGTGTCGCTTTTTTATGTGCTGTTTTCTCCGTTGTATTTTGTATACGGCCACATTGTCGTAAGAGATTTTGGCATCACGGAGACAATATTTGCCTGGATTTATTTCTTATTTGTATTTGGCGTGCTTCCAGTATATTCCGCCTATACTAAGAAATTATGGATTACGGCAGGACTTGCATCTTACAGTTTTTTCTGTGCATGTCTTCCAGCATGGATTCTTCCATCAATGTCAGCATCTATAGGAGGAACAGAATCTAATATATTCGCTGTAGTAACAGGTTTTTGCCTTAAGTCAGTATATGAGATGGCTGAGGCACCTTTCGCTCCTTTAACCATGGTTTTTGGAGATAAGTTCTCGGAGTCTCTTTCCCGTAAGATTCTCTTTGAGGTTTTGTTTATTTATTGTGTGGTTCAGATTTACAGATTTTACAGAGATGCGTATCTGGCAGAGAAGCTTAATCCTGCAAACGCTATCGACAGAACAGCTAACGAACATAAGGCGAAAGAGCACCAAAATGTGCGTAAGGCAGTTAAAACACCAGAGGTAATTGGTACAGTTATTTCAGCTCCGGCGAAGCCAGCTCCAGCACCAGATAGCTCACCAAAGCCTGCACCAGTACCTGTGCCCCCAGTTAAGGCACCAGCACATCCAGCTCCTAAGGTTGTTCAGCCAGGTAAGCCTGTACAGCCAGGTAAACCTGTTGAGGCACCAAGACATGCATCTGCACCAAAGCCTGCCCCAGCTGCTGCACAGCAGCATGTTCCACAGCATCCTAAAGGCGCACCTGGACATCAGCAGCAATAATCCCCATCACCTTGTTGCATAAAAGAGTGATGACTTGTAGAATTATTTGGTATACAAAGTATTTGATAATGGAGATAAGTGAATGGCAAAGAATAATAAGCACTGGAAGTCTATGATGGCAAATGAGGCTGATCGTAGCGCAGCTAAGGATGGAATCGATCCACTCGAGGAAGGTCTTGAGGGACTCTCATGGCTTGAGAATTCCAGACGTATTGTTAAGCAGACAATTAAGAAGACAAGAGAAACATTTGGTGAGGAAGTTGGTAACTCTATCACTTCAGGTGTTCTCGCAATCTATCTTTTGTTTATGATTCCTTATGCTTCAGTACATTCATATATCACTGCACCAGAGGGAAAGGGATGTAAGTATGTGGTTGCTTATGCTGCATTCTTCCTTTTTATGTTTCTTGCATCTCTTTTTACTACTGTTTATCATTCTATGAAGCATGGCACACCTCAGAAGAGAGTATTTGGAAAGCTTGATCACATTGCTGTTTACTTTGCGATTCTTGGTACATACGCTCCTATCTGCCTTTGCATTCTTCCTGAGAAGACAGGCATTGGAATTCTTATCGCTGAGGCAGCTCTTGCAGTACTTGGTATGTTCCTTATGATCTTTATGTATCCAACTAATAAGGTTGGTACAGGATTTGCAAAAGCAATCTATGCTGTAATGGGACTTATTGGTGTGTTTGTTCTTGGAACAATTAAGGCCGCAGTTAGCACAGCTTGTTTCTGGCTTCTTATTGCAGGTGTAATTATTTATGTATGTGGAACCTTCTTCTATTCAGGAAAGAAGTTTAAGTTCTCACATATGGTATGGCACTTCTGTGTACTATTCGCAGCTGTTTGTCATGTATTGGCTTTGGTTTACTTTATCTAATATATGGAATATATTAGTAAAGACAGCATAAGGATGGTTATTTTATGTATTGGTTAACAACAAATCTACAGGTTACAAAAGGTTACTGTGTTGCCCTTTAAGGGGGTAGTGCGCCTTTTTTCAGTAGATTTGTTTATAATCTGAATATTTTTGGCTCATTATCTCCTTCTTTCTAATTAGAAATAAGGAGATTTTTTATGGTTAATATCAAGAAACAAATTAATAAATTATATGCGTCGTCTATTCTGGGAAACATCTCATTATCGGCGGCGTGGGTAGCTATACTTGCCGCACGAGGATTCTCTCTTACAGAAATTGGAATAGCTGAGGCATGTTTTCATCTGACAAGTATCCTCATGGAAATCCCTTCTGGAGTGTTGGCGGATGTTTTCGGACGTAAGAAGATGCTGATAGTGAGTGCCATAATGCACATTATCGGAAACATCGTCATGATAGCCTCCACTAATCTGGTGTGGGTATGCATTTCGATTGCTTTTCACGCGCTGAGCTATAACTTCACCTCAGGGTCTGGCGATGCTCTGGCCTACGATACGCTTAAAAGCGGCTCTCAGGAGAAACACTATGAGAAATACATATCAAACCAGCTGATCATTTACAGGCTGTTTGATGGCCTTTCTACGCTATGTGCAGGCCTTGCCTTGTATCTGGGGCATCAGATTAGTTATGGTGTAGATATCGTTATCTGCATTATTCAACTGCTGATTCTTCGTGGACTAGTTGAGGTAGGAGACAGAATTAAACTTGAAGGTAATAGATGTACCGCAGTCTGGCGTGAGATTAAGGAATGCTTCAGAAAAAGCTTTCAGTTTATGAGAGAATCCAAGAAGGCTTTCCGCCTTATGTTCTTTAATTCATTGCTGGGAAGCTTCGATATTCTGCTGCTCTTCTTTTTGCAGGCAAAATTTCCTAGAATAGGGCTAAAGGGAGTACTTCTTGGTGTAGCACTTTTTGTAACTCAGCTGGGAGGCATTATGGGATCTAAGCTTATATTGCTATTTAAGAAGGCACGATATTTGGAAGTCTATTTGGTATCTGCTGTTCTGATTCTCACTGGCCTATTAGTGGAGCACACCGGTATATGGTATGTGATGACTCTGGGAGGTGTAATCTCTGCTCTGGGTGATGATGCAATACAGATAAGAACCAATGCTATATTGCAGGACATGTTCCCGTCAGAACAAAGAGCGACACTGATGTCGATTGACTCCTTTATCTTCTCGCTGATAATGATTGTTCTGTCACCATTGGCAGGAATATTCTTTTCTATATGGTAAATTAAATGCTTTTTTGATTAACTGTATGTATGGAAAATAAATATAAAGCGTACAAGAAATTAACGGGCAATAGTGGAGCTATGACGGCTCTTCTAGTATTTGCTGGGTTCTGTATAGTATTTGGAATTGTATTAATTGCTTTTCTAGCCTTTATGGGGACCAAGAAAGACATGCTGGGAATTCTTATCACAGTAATATTAGGCGTGGTTTATGTAGGACTACTAATAGTATTTATCACATTAATTAGAAGACGTATTACCCATAAAAGAGAGCTTAGTGAAAAATTCTCTAAGCTAAGTGATCAGGAAAAAGAATACGTAGATAAGTTAGCTTATGATTACAGAACTGATTACCTTAGGAGCAACGAGAAATATCTGTATGGAAAAATGTCTAATATAACTCCTAATAGCTTAATTAAGCGCGGTGTAATGTCATTTGAATATCTTTCCATAGGAGATTTGGCATGGGTTTATATGATAAATGGTGCTATAACTCCACAAATGGAGGCGACTCTGGTAGGTGCTGCTGTGGCTATTGTGGTTGGGGCTATGTATGATGAGAATCTGGTAAAATACCGAAGTATTTTTAGACAGGCAAACTTTAATCCAGTTCAGCCAAAAATTAATAGAACTGTTCATATAATCCTAAGAGATGGAACCAGCTACAAGGGCAAGATAGCAGTTAATGATTTTGAAGCTATGAAAGAATCACTTTCTGCATACAGTCCATCTTGTAGATTCGGATTAAATCCAGACGATATTGAGAAAATTTAAGCAAAGAAAAACCGGTTCAGTACTGAACCGGTTTTAATGTGTTTATAAGTTATGTACTTATTAAGCGAACAAGCTGAGGAGTACACCTGCAGCAACTGCAGAACCGATAACACCAGCAACGTTAGGACCCATAGCATGCATGAGAAGGAAGTTGCTCTTGTTCTCTTTCTGACCAACTGTGTTAGCAACACGAGCTGCCATTGGAACCGCGGATACACCAGCGGAACCGATAAGTGGATTAATCTTACCACCGGAGATGTAGTACATAAGAATACCGATAAGGAGACCACCAACAGTAGCCAAGCAGAAAGCTGCGAGACCAAGACCGATGATGAAGAGTGTCTCTGGCTTAAGGAAGTTTGTACCTACAGCTGTAGCACCAACGGATGTACCGAGGAAGATTGTTACGATGTTACACATAGCATTCTGTGCTGTATCACTAAGTCTGTCTGTAACGCCGCACTCTCTGAAGAGGTTACCAAGCATAAGGCATCCGATGAGTGGAGCAACAGATGGGAGAATAAGGATACATACGATAGTTACGATAACTGGGAAGCAAATCTTCTCAATTTTAGATACAGGACGAGCCTGCTCCATCTTAACCTGACGCATCTTCTTTGTAGTAAGAAGATTCATGAAGAATGGCTGAATCATTGGAATCAAAGCCATGTATGAGTAAGCTGCGATAGCGATAGCACCGAGAAGCTGTGGAGCGAGCTTAGATGTAACGAAGATCGCTGTAGGACCATCAGCACCACCAATGATACCGATAGAAGCTGCCTCAGGACCTGTGAAGTTAAGGAGTGTAGCTCCGATGAACGCACAGGAAATACCGAACTGAGCACCAGCACCCATGAAGAGGGATGTTGGTCTACTGATAAGTGGTCCGAAGTCTGTCATAGCACCAACTGCCATGAAAACGAGACAAGGGAAGATATCAAGCTTTACACCAAGGTAAAGGATATCGAACAAACCAGGCTCTGCACCGATTTCCTTCCAGTTGATTCCTTCCTGGAACCATTCAGGGTGGAATACACCAGTTGTAGCGAGGTTTGTGAGGAGCATACCGAAAGCAATAGGAAGAAGAAGGAGTGGCTCGAACTTCTTACCGATTGCGAGGTAGCAGAGAACACAAGCAAGACCAATCATGACGAAGTTACGCCAATCAAGAGTCATGAAGCCTGACTGCTCCCACAATGTTTTTAATACTTCTAACATTCGACCATGACCTCCATTAACCGATTGTTACGATAGGATCGCCTGTAGCAACAGAAGAACCCTTTGCTGCAATAACCTGTGCAACCTTACCATCACATGGAGCGAAGATCTCGTTCTCCATCTTCATAGCCTCGAGGATAGCAACTACATCGCCTTCCTTAACAGCCTGACCAACAGTTACCTTAACATCAAGGACTGTACCAGGCATTGGTGCTGTAGCAGGTGTACCAGAAACAGCAACAGCAGGAGCTGCAGCTGGAGCAGGTGCAGCAGCAGGAGCGGCAGCAACAGGAGCTGCGGCAACTGGAGCAGGAGCTGCTACCACGTCAGTTGTTCTGAGAAGATTAGCTTTACCCTTCTCAACCTCAACCTCATAAACTTTGTCATTAATTGTTACGTTATAAATCATAGGTAGTTTCTCCTTTATTTCTCTTCAATAAGAGTAATTGACTTGAAAATTAACTCTGAAAGAGGGATTCCTGTGTTATCGCTAACAATCGCCATAATCATAGCAGCTGTCTTCTCATCACAACCCTTAAGTCTCAAGGAACCAGAAGAGAACTCTTCTTCCTTAACTGGCTCTGCTGGAGCTACAGGAGCAGCAACAGCTGGAGCAGGCTTCTTCTCATCTTTAACAAGAGAAGAGAAAATCTTACCTGAGATAGTAATAAGAATACAGATAATACAAAGCACTGCGAAAACAACAGTAATAACGATACCAGCATCAAGTAATGCTTCGTTCATTGGGAGAACCCCTTCCTTAGCTACTAATAAAGCTGAAGTCATAGGGATTAGTCCTCCTTCTTCTCGATTGTGTAATTAACAGTATTGGATTCCTTCTCCTCACGTGAAGCGAAGAACTTCTCAGCTACCTGAGGGAAAGCGATATAGGAAAGAACATCCTCATCGGAACGAGCCTTCTTGCCGAGCTCTGCCTTTGTCTTCTCGAAGATTGGCTCGAGTCCATCAGCATATCTGCCCTGAACAAGCTCTTCTGGCTTCCAGCATCTGTCAACGAGTTCCTGGTTAACCTCTCCTGGAGCTGTACCGTACTCACCACGGAGGTAAGCCTTAATCTCCTTAGAGATGCTCTTGTACTCACCGAAAAGTACATTCTGAACAGCCTGGTTACCAACCATCTGAGAAAGAGGTGTAACAAGTGGTGGATAACCCATATCCTTACGAACCTTAGGAATAGCAGCGCAAGCCTCATCGAACTTATCCATAGCACCGAGATCCTTGAGGTTAGCAATCATGTTAGAAAGCATTCCACCTGGAACCTGATACTTAAGAATGTCAGCCTTAACGCCCATAACTGATGGGTTAAGTGTACCGTTCTCGAGGAACTTAGCCTTAACTGGTGCGAAATGATCAGCGATCTCCTTAAGAACATCATCCTTAAGATCTGTCTCATAACCAATCTGCTCGAGAGCATACTTCATTGTCTCTGTAGCAGGCTGAGCTGTACCACCAGCGAAAGAAGAAATAGCTGTATCGATACCATCAACACCAGCCTCAACAGCCTTCATGTATGTGAGAGGGCCAAGACCAGTTGTCTGATGTGTATGGAGGAATACTGGGAGCTTAGTAGAAGACTTCAAAGCCTTAACGAGATCATAAGCTTCCTGAGGACCGCAGATACCAGCCATATCCTTAATACAGATAGAGTGGCAACCCATCTCCTCGAGTTCCTTACCCATCTGAGCATACTTCTCAAGAGTATGTACAGGGGATGTTGTATAGCAGATACAACCCTGTGCGTGCTTACCACACTTAATTGTCTCATCAACTGCTACCTTAATGTTCTCAAAGTCATTAAGAGCATCGAAGATACGGAAGATATCCATACCGTTCTCAGCAGACTTTCTAACGAACATTCTTACTGTCTCATCTGGATAGTGCTTGTAACCGAGGATGTTCTGACCACGGAGAAGCATCTGGAGAGGAGTGTTCTTAACCTTTGCCTTAATCTTACGAAGTCTCTCCCATGGATCCTCATCGAGATAACGGAGACAGGAATCAAATGTAGCACCACCCCAACACTCGAGGGAGTAGTAACCTGCTTCGTCAAACTTCTCAAGAATGTCTTCGAAGTCTGAGAATGGCATACGTGTAGCAATCAAAGACTGATTAGCGTCACGGATGACTGTCTCTGTGAATTTAACTTTACTCATAAAGTCACGCTCCTTATTAAAAATTATATTTAAAAAACAAAATATACAGAATCTATTATACGGGTTTTGTTCGTCAAATTAAACAGTGAATCTGCTATATAAAGTAAAAAAACAGTTATCGTTGCATAAAATTCACGTCAAATCTTAAATATTCCATATAATTTCCACGTAAAAAGACGCCCCTTACAATATGTAAGAGACGTCCTTGTCTTTTGCAGAGGTGATTATAGCATAAATTTTGTCTGCGTAAAATGTCGATAATGATGTGTTATTTAAGATTGGCAAAATCTATAGGATTAGTATCGCATCTATAAAGTAAAAGGCCTTCATATTCCTGAACAAGCTGGTAGTGATCTAATACCTCTGGAGTAACTTTATCAAAGGCAGGATCAATAATCAGATATGTTACGCCGGTATAATCAGCATTTACCTCGTATGTGGTGTAGTCGCCCCAGTGATAATAGCCGCCGTTGTCTTTTACAAACTTATATATTCTGTCTGTATCATAAACCCTGATTATTCGTGCTATTGATACAAGGTCATTACCCCATATGTAAACAAGGTCGCTATCATTCTGTGCATCAAGATATTCATCAATGGCTACGGCTCTTCTGTAATAAACATTTTCAACTACGTAGTAATTAATATCAGAAATAATATTATTACCAATAATAGCTATAAGAAGACCAAGACTAAGAACGAGAGAGAAAATCTGTTTTTTATCCAGAGAATTAATGTAGTAGGCGAGAATAACTACGGCAGCAAAGAATGTAGTAATAAGATATCTGTCCTCAAATACATACTGACCGTATTGAACATTGAAAAGACTGAATGTCACAAAATTACATACAATGATGTTTGCCAGATACATAACGATTCCGAAGTTGCCCTTAGGATCTTTGATGCATTTCCTAATAATAACAACCATTGAAATAATAAATACAATGAAAATTACGATAGGGAATAGACGTGTGATTCCTTCAGGGGACATTATGGAAATTTCTTCATATTTGGTAACAGGCAATACACCAAGAAGTTTCATAAATCCAAGAATTACAGCACCCATATTTTTCCAGAGTGAATCGAGAGTGGTCCAGGTTCTGGATCCATCTAGAGATTCGCCTGGATAGAAGAAATTCATACCTACTTTTCCAATGAAGATACATGCTGTACAGATATAGGCGAATATTGATTCCTTAGTCTTAAGCACGTACCAATTGTTCTTAAGAAACACCATCTCGAGCTCATACATCAACAAAGGGAAAATCATCATGATGATCATGAATACACCGGCAGACGTACCAGTTAATATGCAGAGCAGGAAAGTGATATATGTTCCAATAGAAAATTCATTTTTCTCGTGGATGAGCTGGAACTGGTAAATAATCATAAGAGCAATAAGCACTCTTACACTGGCATGTCCCGCGCATCCCAGAACATTACTGAAATATCCAAGATCTAGGTGATTATCGAAGCCATTTGTCAGATAAGGACATACAACCAGATTAAGCGCGAAGAACTTGGACTTCACGTCGAGTTTCATGGTGTCAACAATCTTATAGAGTACCCAGAGAATCAGCACCAGAATAATGATGTTGGTTATTCCGAATGAAAGAAAAATGTCTTTTGTTAATCCATAGAAAAGTGTTGCAGGTGTACCGGGTATATCAAGGAAGAAATTATTCTGCTCAGACCAGGTTGGATTTTTAAGAGTTCCTTCTTCCCACATGAGAACCGAGCGGAGAAATGTCCATGATGAATCAAATCCTGTATGACTTTTAATCGTAGCCAAGTTAAACCAGATAATAAAGAACATCTGGGTAAAGAACGTGATAATAAGTGTTATCTCAAATGGTTTCTTCGCTTTGAAAGAACTGCTGATG
The DNA here is from genome assembly GCA_024403695.1 of Saccharofermentans sp. Classification (GTDB taxonomy): domain Bacteria; phylum Bacillota; class Clostridia; order Saccharofermentanales; family Saccharofermentanaceae; genus Saccharofermentans. The sequence goes on from JAKSRI010000004.1 coordinate 149,112, forward strand.
TCAGCGACTATTCCCTTATTTAATTTCATGCGATTGTATCCTCAAGTTCAGCAAGTAAGTCTTTTGCAGTCATTCGTGTTAATGTGTCTGCAATCTCATCCTCTTCGAAATAAATTGCCATCGGCAAACCAGACTCCTCTGCTACTACAAGAGTACAGACCTTGTCATTGCGCTTGCTGTTCTGTGAAGTGTAGTCCTTAAGACAGCTAATGTGCATGTTAAGTGCTTCCTTGATGTTAGGGTCAGCATCTTCAGGAAGGGCGGCAACCATTTCGAAAAGGCCCTTTTTCACGTCAACGACCTTTGCCTTTGACATCTTCTCTGCCAGGGCAGGCATCTCAAAGAAAAAGTCCACAACTGGTGTGATTTTGTTTCCATTAAGATTTTCCTCGTGTGACTGCCTTACCACATAGAGATTCTCATTCTCCGTAATGTAGCCCTCAGAGATTTCTTCTTTAAGTTCTTCTATGATTCGTGAGTATTCGTCATTTATATAATTGTTATCCATAAGTTAATTGAAAATTCCCTTTCCTATAAATATATAAAATAATATCACATAATACCTTCTCACAATATTTATGAAAACGCTCATTTTCTTTATTCGGATAAAGAAACACGAGACAAATCGAATACTTTTGAGAAAAAACACGATTTTTTGCATATTTTATTTGCAATTTTGACTCTGAGGTGCTATTCTCATTTTCTGCAGGGGTAACTGCGCTCTTTTTGTGCGCTTTTCTTCTGTGAATAATATAGAAAGGAGATGTATTGATGCCAACGTTCAATCAATTAGTCAAGTCCGGCAGACAGTCCAAGACATACAAGTCTAACTCACCTGCACTTCAGTTTGGCCTTAACACACTTCACAAGAAGGAGACTGAAGTATTCGCTCCTCAGAAGCGTGGTGTTTGTACAGTTGTTAAGACAACAACACCTAAGAAGCCTAACTCAGCTTTGCGTAAGGTAGCAAGAGTACGTCTTACTAACGGATACGAAGTAACAGCTTATATCCCAGGTATTGGACACAACTTGCAGGAGCACTCCGTAGTTCTCATCAGAGGCGGACGTGTTAAGGATCTCCCTGGTGTACGTTACCACATCATCAGAGGAACACTTGATACAGCTGGCGTAGCAAATCGTATGCAGGCTCGTTCCAAGTACGGTGCTAAGAAGCCAAAGGCTGCTAAGGTAAAGAAGTAATCCTATCTAAGTATTCTTAAGAAATAGGATTGGACAACAGAGCGATCAGTACATTGTTCATATAAGGGGACTTTGGTCCCCCTATACTGGGACATGCTATTGACAGCACGACACGGGTCCAAAAGATTAAAACTGAAACGTGAGTACCTATGGTTTCAGAAAACTGAATATCATGTAAGGAGGGAAGCAAAGTGCCAAGAAAGGGCAATATCCCAGTAAGAGTTGTGCTCCCAGATCCATTGTACAACGATGTTAGAGTTACAAAGCTCATCAACAACGTTATGCTCGATGGTAAGAAGGGTATAGCACAGAAGATCTGCTACGATGCCTTTGATATTATTAAGGATCGTACAGGAGAAGAGCCAATCGAAGTATTTAACAAGGCTCTTGAGAATGTAATGCCTCAGCTTGAGTGTAAGGCTAGACGTGTTGGTGGTGCAAACTACCAGGTACCTCTCGAGGTTCGTCCTGAGAGAAGACAGACATTGGGTCTTCGTTGGCTCGTTCTCTACGCTAGAAAGAGATCTGAGCGTACAATGAAGGAGCGTCTCGCAGCTGAGCTTTTGGATGCATCTAACGGTACAGGTGGAGCATTCAAGAAGAAGGAAGAAATGCACAAGATGGCAGATGCTAACAGAGCATTTGCACATTATAAGTGGTAATAGAAGGAGCATGACACGATGAAGAGAGAGTATCCACTCGAGAAAACAAGAAACATCGGTATCATGGCTCATATCGATGCCGGTAAGACAACAACTACCGAGCGTATTCTTTACTACACAGGTATCAATCGTAAGATTGGTGAGGTTCATGATGGTGCTGCTACAATGGACTGGATGGTACAGGAGCAGGAGCGTGGTATCACAATCACATCTGCTGCTACAACAGCTCCATGGA
>JAKSRI010000040.1 GCA_024403695.1 Saccharofermentans sp.
GGTGCCGACAATACTTGGCTGGAGACGGCCCGGAAAGATAGGTTGCTGCCGGTTTATATAAGTCCCTTCACCCTAAAGGTGAGGGGACTTTTTCATTGGAAAAAATATTACAAACATGTTACAAAACTATTGTTCAAAAATTCTTCTTTTGGTAGCATATAAAAGTAAAAATATTTTTTAGATGATTTTTAAAGGGAGAATGAAGCAAATGCCTAAGATTTTGATCGTAGATGATGAGCCAGAGATTGTAACATCAGTTTCTGACGTTTTGAATAGTTTTAAGTTTGATACTATTTGTGCAACAGACGGTAAGACTGGTCTTGTTAAGGCAATTGAACAGTCTCCTGATCTTATTATCCTTGACTGGATGATGAAGGATTATAACGGACTTGATTTCACAAATGATTTTAGAAATCAGGGTTATACAACACCTATCCTTTTCTTAACAGCAAGAGGCGATTTGCCTGTATATGAGATTGAGGTTCTTAGAAGAGGTGCAGATGACTACATGAGCAAGCCATTTGATCCAACTCTTCTTGTTGAGCGTGTTAAGAATCTTCTTAAGAGATCTAAGGTTACTACACAGACATCTACTGAGGGTGAAAATAATCATCATGTATATGCTGGTGGAGAGCTTGTAATTGATTACGACGCTATGCAGGTTTATATCAATGGTGTAAGCTGCGATCTCACATCTAACGAGTTTAAGCTTGTTCAGTATCTTGAGCAGAATGCTGGTCGTGTTTGTTCCAGAGATGAGCTTCTTTCCAAGGTTTGGAACTACGCATTCTCAGGTGATGTTAGAACAGTAGACGTTACTGTAAGAAGAACTCGTAAGAACATTGAGCCTGATCAGCCTAAGTACATGTATATTCTTACACGTCGTGGATCCGGTTATTATTTCCCTAAGGATCTTACATAATTGAAATGGGAATTCTTTCTAAAATAGCAGAAATAGTTAATAACAATACGGCGCTTTGCGTCGTATTTGTATTGCTGCTACTTTTTGTAGCTTTGGCAGTAGGTTATATTATTGGAAACCATCTTTTAAATAAAAAGTTGGATGATGATATTCATGATGTTATTGAGCAGCTTCGTTATGAGGGAGCAGTTAGAGGCTCTGTAATTGATAACGTTAATCTTGGCGTTCTTGCTTATAACAAGACAGGCCTTATTTATAGCAATTCTACTATTAATGATTTGGATGATTTTCTAGATAGTGACAAGAAAATTCCTAAGACAATTGAAGAGTTTCTCGATAAATATGATCAGAAGAACCATCTGAAGTCTTCTTATCTTCTCAATTACGAGAACAACGACAGCACAGTACGTGCAAATTTTGTAAATGGCAAGCACATTTACGAGATTAAGGTTATTCAGCATCTTTCCGATAGCGATAAGCTTGATATCGTCATTGTTGATGATATTACACAGATTAAGGATGATGAGAGAAGACAAAGAGACCTTGCAGCTAACGTATCACACGAGTTGAAGACTCCTCTTACAGTTATCAGAGCTTCTGAGTTCTTCGTAAACAACATCACACCTGACAATATGCCAAGTTATGAGGAAATTACTAAGTGGGGAAATAGAATCGTAACTAATGCTGTAAGAATGCAGGATATTGTACAGGACTTCCTTATTCTTTCCATGTGTTCTCAGAGTGTACAGATGACAATAATTGATATTGGTGAGGTTATCACCAAGGCAGTTGGAAATGTTTCTGATTACCCAGGAAGAGATGCTGTCGAGATTGTTGTACCACAGAATATGTATTATCCACTTGTTTACGGTAATTCTAACCTCGTAATGAGAGTTGTAATTAATCTTCTTACAAATGCGATTAAATATATTAATTACGAGGGAAAATCAGATAAGAATATTATTACTATTAAGGTAGTAGAGATTGGCGACAGAATAGGAATCCAGGTTAATGATAATGGTCGCGGAATACCTTCTCGTGATATCGAGCACCTCTTCGAGCGTTTCTATAGAGTTGACAATTCCGGTTCAAGAGATGTTGGCGGAACTGGTATCGGACTTTCTATCGCTAAGGATGTAGCCGGAATGCACGATGGAACAATTAATGTTACATCCGAGCTAGGTGGCGGATCATCCTTCACACTTGTAATACCTCAGGCATCAGGTGTGTTTAAGAGCATTTATGACGACGCTCAGTCAGGTATTGTAAGTGATGATCCATATTATCGTAACGCGGCAGATTTCATGGCTGTTCAGACCGTAGAAGCTATTAAGTCTATGGGCTATGACGATGTTATCGACGAGGCAAACAAGTTCGAGAATACAGTTCCTGGCGAGAAAACTAACCATGATAAGAACCTTGCTGAGCTCCTTTTAAAGCTTGGCCAGGAAAGATACATGGAGCTTGTTGACGAGCTTACTTACATTGAACCAGAGGATGAAGATTACGACGATGAGTTTGATGATCTAGACTCAGATGATGGTCTTGATGATGAATCCGAGGAAGAATTCGAGGCATATGCAGCTTCGGGAACTAGTGTAGCTACTAAGAATATAGAGTCAGTTAATAATCAGATTGATGATGAAGCGAGAGAGGAAATCATCAAGCAGCAGAAGGCAGAGGCAAGAGCAATTTTGACTCAGTCTATTTTGCCAAGAGCCTCAGTTGCTCAAACTGAAACAGAAAAGACACATAATAATGCAAAAGAAAATGTAACAATCCATCCAAATATCGACAATAAATTGTATAATAGTAATAATACGAAGAATGGCATTTTGAAAGAAGGCCTTCTTAATAAGAAGGAAAATGAGAATAATTCGACTGCATCCGGGGAACAGGAACATCAGTCTGCACTCAGACAGGTGTTCGAGACAGCAGTACCATTGCCAACTTCTAATAATGACACAAAGGGGAATTAAATGAGCCCATATTCTTACAAAATAAGCGGCGGTAAGAAGCTCTGCGGCGATGTAAATATTAGTGGTAGTAAGAATGCTGTACTTGGCGTTCTTGCAGCTGCGATGATGATTGATGGAGTATGCACTCTTGAGAATGTACCAGATATTTCTGACGTACATGTTATGATCGAACTTTGCAGAACTCTTGGCGCTACAATCGAGACAGAAGTAGCTCCTGAAGGCTCACTTTTACTTAAGATAGATCCAAGAACAATTAACACTTATAAGGCTACAGGTCCAGCTGTATCTAAGATTAGAGCATCTTATTATCTTCTTGGTGCACTTCTCGCTAGAAGCGGTAAGGCATCATTAAGAATGCCAGGTGGATGTAACTTTGGACAGAGACCTATCGACCTTCACCTTAAGGCTTTTAAGGCTATGGGTGCTAAGGGCGCAAACCCAGAAAATCTTAATGATGGAATTATTACTTTGGAAGCAAACCCTCTTAAGGGAACCAAAGTATTCTTTGATATCGTCAGCGTTGGTGCCACAATTAATGTAATGCTCGCAGCTACAAAGGCACAGGGTAAGACAGTAATTACTAATGCAGCTAAGGAGCCACACATCGTAGATGTAGCTAACTTCCTTAATGCGATGGGCGCTAAGATTAAGGGCGCTGGTACTGATGTAATTAGTATTCAGGGTGTACCTGTATTGCCAGGTAATTTCTCATATTCTATTATTCCAGACCAGATTGAGGCTGGAACATATATGATCGCTGCTGCTGTTACAGGCGGTGACGTTACTATCCATAATCTCATTCCAACACATATGGAGCCACTTTCCGCTAAGATGCGTGAGATGGGTTATATTGTCGAGGAAGATGATGAGAGCATCAGAGTTTGCAAAGAAGATGATGCTGAAATTACAGGAACAAACATTAAGACTTTGCCATATCCAGGATTCCCAACAGATCTTCAGCCACAGGCCGTAGTACTTATGTGCATGGCTCAGAGCAGCAGTAAGATGCATGAGAATGTATGGCAGAATCGTTTCCAGTATATTCCTGAGCTCCTAAAGATGGGCGCGAAGATTAATGTATATGATAGAATCGCTCTTGTAGAAGGCATTAAGAATTTTAAGAGTGCAACAGTAATTGCTACAGATCTTCGTGCTGGTGCGGCTCTTGTTTGTGCTGCTCTTGCTGCGGAAGGAACAAGCTATATCACTAATGCGGTTAAGATTGACCGTGGTTATGAGCATATCGTTGATAAGCTCCGTGCTCTTGGTGCAGATATCGAGAGAACAGAGGGTGTAAACGACTACGAGTCAGACGAGGAAGCATAATGTCGAGATTCGAGTTAATTCCGCTTTTTAGCGGCTCGAGCGGCAACTCCACTTTGATTAGAGCCGGCAAGCGTAACTTCCTAGTTGATATCGGAAAGAGCTGCAAACAACTTTTGTTGTCACTTGATGAAGTGGGCGTAGATCCAACAGAAATTGATTCAGTATTTTTGACGCATTCACACTCCGATCATATCGCGGGTGTGGATGTTTTTGCGCGTAAGTATCCTGTGGACATCTATGCCACAAACGACGTGCACACTTACCTTACAAGGCACTATCCGAAAGCGCATCCGCTTTCGCCATCCGTTATGGTAACCCCGGGAGAGAGCATTATCCTTGATGAGGACCTGGCGGTAACTGTTTGCGCCACACCACATGACTCCCACGGTTCCGTTTGTTATCGTTTCACTTACGGAGACAAATCTTGCATGATAATGACGGATTTGGGACATGTTACGGGAGATATTTTGGACATGGCTAGCGGTGTTGACGGACTTCTTATTGAGGCTAACTATGACAGTCAGATGCTGGCTTTCGGACCATATCCTATGGACCTTAAGGCGAGAATTGCAGGAAAGTACGGTCATTTGTCTAACGATAACTGTGCGGAGATGATTGAGGAATTGATCGGTTACGGTACAAAGAAATTTGTTTTGGGACACTTGTCTGAGAATAATAACACTCCTGAGAAGGCGTACGAGACGGTAACTTCTTATCTTAAAAATAATGGTCGTGAGCTGGGCGTTGACTATTATATAGAAGTGGCCAACCGCCACAGACCATCGAAAGGGCTGGTGCTCTGATTATGAAAGTGAAAATAATCTGTCCTGGTAAGATTCGTGAGAAATGGCTCATCGGAGGCATTGACGAGTATAAGAAGAGATTATCCAAGTATACAAATCTGGAGATTATCGAGGTGGCAGACGCACCGGATTCGATCCCATGTGCCAAGGCACTGGAAGAGGAAGGCGAGAGAATTCTTGCCAAGGTTAATCCTCAGGATGTGGTATGGGTTATGGACCTTCACGGCAAGCTTATGACTTCTGAAGAAATATCGCAGGCACTGATAAAGGACCTGGAAATAGGCGGTTCATCCATCACTGTGGTCATCGGAGGAAGTAACGGATTGTCGCCTGATGTGGTGAAGCGTGCGAACAGAAGAATCTGCTTTGGCAACATCACTCTGACGCATCAGATGACTAGATTAATATTATTGGAACAAATATATCGCGGATTCAAAATCTATAATGGTGAAAAATACCATAAGTAAGCGGTTTGACAATAAGAATAAGGGTATATATAATAGGGAACGTTGAATTCTTTAGTGCGCTAAAGAAAACGAAACCTAACAAGGAGGAAGAATAATATGGGAAACAAATTTTACACACCAGATGGCTTCTGTGACACACTTCCTGAAGTATGTGCATTCAAAAAAGAAGCAGAGAGCAGAATAAGAAGGTTATTCGGACTCCATGGATACATTGAAATTGAGACTCCAGGTGTAGAGTACGGAGATATTTATACAAAGACTGACTTTGTACCAGAGGAGGAGCTTTATAAGTTTACAGATCACAAGGGAAGACTTCTCTGTGCACGTTATGACGGAACAGTTCCTGCTGCAAGATTTGCTGCAACTGTTTATAAGAATGAGTCATTGCCACTTCGTCTTTCTTATATCGAGAATATGTACCGTTTTAACCAGAGCGGTGGTGGTAAGCAGAGTGAATTCACTCAGGCTGGTATCGAGCTTATGGGCGTTGCTGGTTCTGATGCAGATGCAGAGGTAATCGCACTTGCAGTAAAGACAATTATCGAGACAGGTATCGAGGATCTTCAGATTAGTATCGGTCAGGTTAAGCTCTTCAAGGGTATTATTAATCAGCTCGGTATTAATGATGAGGATGCACAGTTTATTTATAACGCTATCGAGGCTAAGGACTCCGTTGCTATCGAGAAGATGGCTGCAAAGCTTGGCTTAAGCGATGAGGATAAGCAGACACTTCTCATGCTCCCAGAGGGACAGGGCACATACGATATTATCGATGCATTCAGAAGTCGTGTTACAGATACTGAGGCAATCGCAGCTCTCGATAACATGAAGGAAATTCTCGATGTTATGGATGAGTATGGATATCTTAAGTATGTTTCTGTAGACCCAGGACTTTTGAGCGGTGCTGATTACTACACAGGCGTAATCTTCAAGGGTTATACATATGAGGTTGGATTCCCAATCGTTAGTGGTGGCCGTTATGACAACGCAGTTGGCGTGTTTGGTCGCGAAATGGAGTGCGTTGGCTTCTCACTTAGTCTCTCACTTGCTATTACAGCGATTATGAGACAGGGTGCTGAGCTTGAGTCAGTTGCAGCTGATGCTATTATCGGATACGACTCCTCTGTTAAGGGTGCAAGAGCAGCGGCTCTTTCTATGGCTGAGCAGATGAGACTCGACGGAACATCCGTAATTCTTGATACAACATTTAATACAGCTGAAGAGTTGGACAGCTATGCAGATGCTAACAATATCTCAGCATGTTTCTTTATCGATTCTGTAGAGGAGGGTCAGAACTAATGCTTACTATTGCTTTATCTAAGGGTAGACTTGCAGATCAGGCTATCGAGCTTCTCGAGAAGGCAGGTTATGACTGTACTGCAGCAAAGGAAAAGTCCAGAAAGCTTATCCTCGAAGATCCAACAACAGGACTTCGTTTCATTCTTGCAAAGCCAACAGATGTACCTACATATGTAGAGTATGGTGCAGCTGATATTGGTGTAGTTGGTAAGGATACACTTCTCGAGGCTGGAAGACAGCTTTATGAGGTTATTGACCTTGGTTTTGGTAAGTGCAGACTTTGTGTTGCAGGTCCTAAGAATCTTAAGGATGGAAAGTTTGATCTCATCCCAAACAAGAGAATCGCTACAAAGTATCCTAATATCACAAGATCTTATTTTGAGGGCATCAAGAAGGAGAGCGTTGAGATTATTAAGCTTAACGGTTCCATCGAGCTTGCTCCACTTATCGGTCTTGCAGATGTTATTGTAGATATTGTTGAGTCTGGAAGAACTCTTATAGAGAACGATCTTGATGTTATTGAGACTGTTGCTGATAACATTTCAGCACGTGTTGTAGTAAACAGAGTTTCCATGAAGATGAAGTCCGATGAGATTCGTCCAATGATTGATAAGCTCAAGGTTCAGGTAGACATCATGAACCGTGAGAAGGCTGTGAATAAGTAAAGAGGCGATAAAATGAAGTGCAAATTAGTTAAGGGTAATAAGGAAAATCTTAAGGAGCTCTGCGGCAAGCTTGGCGCTAGAGGCAAGATGGACCTTGGCCCAATTATCGATACTGTTAATGGTGTCCTCGATGACATCAAGACAAATGGCGATGAGGCAGTTCTTAAGTACACAAAGATGTTCGACAAGGCTGAGCTTACACCAGCAACAATGAAGGTTACACCAGAGGAGATTGAGGCTGGCTTCAAGGCTGTTGACCCAGATCTTCTCGAGGTTATGAAGAAGGCCGCTGCTAATATTCGTGCATTCCACGAGAAGCAGAGAGAAGAAGGCTTCATGATGGAAGTAGGCAAGGGGGCACAGGTTGGTGTTAAGGTTAGACCAATCGGTGTAGCTGGTGTATACGTACCAGGTGGTACAGCACCTCTTCCTTCTACAGTTCTCATGGATGTTATTCCTGCTTCCGTTGCAGGTGTTCCAAGAATCGTATTCTGCACACCTCCACAGAAGGATGGCACTATCGCTCCTGTAATTCTCGCAGCAGCTACCATCGCTGGTGCTACAGAGATTTATAAGGTGGGAGGTAGCCAGGCTATCGCTGCTATGGCATATGGTACTGAGACAATCCCACGCGTAGATAAGATCTGTGGTCCTGGAAACATTTACGTTAACACAGCAAAGAGACTTGTATTTGGTCAGGTTGACATTGATATGTTTGCCGGCCCATCTGAGATTCTCATTATTGCTGATGATTCTGCTAACCCAGAGTTCGTAGCGGCAGATATGCTTTCTCAGGCAGAGCACGACAGAATTGCTTCTGCTATCGTTCTCACAACTTCTGAGAAGCTTGCTAACGATGTTCTCGAGGCGGTGGACAGACGTTCTGACGAGGCGGCTCGTAACGAAATCCTCGCGTCATCACTTGAGAATTACTGCTCCATTATCGTGTGCGATGACTTGGACACAGCAATCGATTTTTCTGAGGAGATTGCGCCAGAGCACCTTGAGCTCGTTGTAAGTAATCCTGAGGAGGTTCTCGCTAAGATTAACAATGCGGGTGCGGTATTCCTTGGAAGTTACTCACCAGAGCCTTTGGGAGATTATTTCGCAGGCCCTAACCACACACTTCCAACTTCTGGTACAGCACGTTTCTTCTCACCACTTAACACAGGTGACTTCTATAAGAAGATGAGCGTAATTAACTATAATGAAGAATCTTTACGTGAGGTATATGAGGACGTTGCCAAGTTCGCAGACAGCGAAGGACTCACATGTCACGCAGCATCCATCAGAACAAGATTCGAGAAATAAGAGGAAATAAAGATGAGTAAATATTGGAATATAAAGACTCAGGGCATCGAGCCTTATGTTGCCGGAGAGCAGCCTAAGGACGGCCAGCGAGTAATTAAGCTCAACACAAATGAGAATCCATATGCTCCATCTCCAGCAATTAAGGAAGTATTGAAGAACTTCGATATTGATACTTTGAGATTATATCCAGATACTAATTCAACCGTGTTTATTGACGCGGTTGCTTCCGTTTATGGAGTATCCAGAGAGAATGTTTTTGCAGGAAATGGTTCAGATGAAGTTCTGGCTATCTGCTGGCAGGCGCTTTTTGAGAAGATGGGCAACACTGATAAGAAGGTATTGATGCCAGATATCAGTTACAGCTTCTATCCTGTATATTCTTCATTTTATGATGTAGCACCTGAGAAGGTACCACTTCGCGAAGGTTTTACAGTAGATCCTGACGATTACTGTGGTAAAGAGTGCGCAGGTATTGCCATCGCTAATCCTAATGCTCCTACATCTAAGGCAATCACACTTGATGAAATCGAGAAGATTTTGAAGGCTAATCCAGATGTACCAGTAATTATCGATGAGGCTTATGCTGCATATGCTGAAGACTATGAGTCAGCTGCTACATTGATTGGCAAGTATAAGAACCTCGTAGTAGTAAGAACAATGTCTAAGTCCTATGGCTTGGCTGGTATCAGACTTGGTTATGCTATTGCTGATGAGGAGATTATCACAGGTCTTAGAAAGGTAAGAGATTCATTTAATTCTTATCCTGTAGACAGACTTACACAAAGAATTGGTGCGGCTGCAATGCTTGACCGTGAGAACTTCGAGAAGAACAGACTCGCAGTAATTAAGACAAGAAAATTTATCACTGAAGAACTTCGTAAGGTTGGATTCGATATTCCGGATTCTTCTGCGAACTTTATTTTTGCCAAGCCACCAAAATCTATTGATGCAGAAACCCTCTACAAAAACCTTAAAGCAAAAGGTATACTTGTAAGGTATTTTAATAAGCCAGTTATTAATGAGTATTTACGAATTACAATTGGTACCGATGAGGAAATGAAAGAGTTCCTCGAGGCTGTATTGAAGGAGATCTGATATGGCAAGAACAGCTGTTATTAAGAGAACAACCGGAGAGACAGATATCGACGTAAAGATTGATATCGACGGTACAGGTAAGAGCAATATCGATACAGGTATTGGTTTCTTCGACCACATGCTTACAGCTCTTTCCAAGCATTCCGGTATGGACTTGGATGTATCCTGCAAGGGTGACCTCGTAGTTGATGCACACCACTCTGTAGAGGATGTGGGAATTGCTATTGGTATGGCGTTTGCGCAGGCTATTGGTGATAAGAAGGGTATCGTTCGTTACGGTAGCGCTAGATGTCCGCTTGATGAGGCACTTGGTGATGCTGTAGTAGATATTTCCGGAAGACCATTTATCGTATTTAATGCTGAGTTTATGGCAGACAAGTGCGGTGAGATGGACACACAGCTCTTTGAAGAGTTCTTCCGTTCCTTTGCTTTTAACGCAGGTATTACATTGCACATCGCAGCACCTTATGGTCTTAATGATCACCACAAGGCAGAGGCTATGTTTAAGTCATTGGCAAGAGCTATCCGTCAGGCAGCAGCAATCGATGAGAGATTTAAGGACCAGGTTATTTCAACCAAGGGTGTCCTTTAATATATTGGAGGTATGAAGTTATGATGATTAAAGACACAGATTTTATTACAGAAGTTCCTGTATTTATTAAGGGTAAGGTTAGAAACGTTTATGATTTGGGCGATTCCCTCCTCATGATCGTTACAGACAGAATTTCTGCTTTTGACGTAGTATTCGATGAGCTTATTCCTAACAAGGGTAAGGTTCTCTCTTCTATCTCCGCTTTCTGGTTTGATTTCACAAAGGACATTATTCCTAACCACGTAATCACAACAGATCCTAAGCAGTATCCAATGGGTCTTGATAAGTATGCTGACGAGCTCGAGGGAAGATCCATGCTCGTTAAGAAGGTTAACATGCTTCCAGCAGAGTGCATCGTAAGAGGTTACCTCGAGGGTTCTGCTCTTAAGGAGTACAAGGCTAAGGGTACAGTTGGCGGTATCAAGATGCCAGAGGGAATGCGTCAGGGCGACAAGCTTCCTGAGCCACTTTTCAC
>JAKSRI010000041.1 GCA_024403695.1 Saccharofermentans sp.
GAGCGATTGGCATTGGTGTACGAACACCAGCAACTACGTCCTCACCCTGAGCATTAATAAGGAACTCACCCATGAGCTTGTTCTCACCTGTACCAGGATCACGTGTGAAAGCAACACCTGTACCAGACTCATTGTTAAGGTTACCGAATACCATTGGCATTACGTTAACTGCAGTACCCCAGGAATAAGGGATATCGTTGTCTCTTCTATAAACGTTAGCACGTGGGTTATCCCATGACTTAAATACAGCCTCGATAGCGAGCTTGAGCTGAACTACTGGATCTGATGGGAAGTCCTCACCAATCTGGTTCTTATACTCAGCCTTGAACTGCTCAGCAAGAGTCTTAAGATCAGCAGCTGTGAGCTCCACGTCGAACTGAACGCCCTTCTCTTCCTTCATCTTGTCGATAAGCTGCTCGAAATACTTCTTACCAACTTCCATAACTACATCTGAGAACATCTGAATAAAACGTCTGTAAGAGTCATATACAAATCTCTCAAATGCTGGATCTGGGTTACCAGCGATCATAGCCTCTACAACCTCATCATTAAGACCGAGGTTAAGAATTGTATCCATCATACCTGGCATAGAAGCTCTTGCACCAGAACGAACTGATACGAGAAGTGGATTCTTAAGGTCTCCGAACTTCTTACCATTAATCTTCTCCATCTCATCAACACCAGCCATAGCCTGTGCCATGATCTCGTCGTTAATCTTACGGCCATCATCGTAATACTTAGTACAAGCCTCTGTTGTGATTGTGAATCCCTGTGGAACAGGAAGACCGATCTTTGTCATCTCAGCAAGGTTTGCACCCTTACCACCGAGGAGCTCGCGCATAGTGCCGTTACCCTCAGTAAACAAGTATACGTACTTAGTCATTATAAGTACCCGCCTTTCAATATGATTTTCATTTGGTTCGTATATTATAAATAAAGACCCTAACCGATAACAACCCCATAATCTAGATATTCACAAAATATTTTTATTCAACAAAAATCATTTCTTAGCCTTTTCTTAACATCTTCTCAGCTATAATTAAGCTGTAAAGGAACAAGGAGGATATTATTATGAAGGATAAAGTAATTAATAAGTGCGAACTTCTCGGATATAACCGTAGCGTTATCAGAAAGGCTTTCGTTCTCGAATCAGAATACATGGGCCTCTCAGGCGCTTCGATCCTCACAGTCGAGGGTGTCAAAGGCGACGTGGAGAAGCTTAAGGAATTAGATAAGCTCCTTAAGGCAAACACTCACCTTTTCTCTGGCTTTAGAAGCTACAACAGACTTCCTATCGTTTGTAAGCTCGCTACAAAGAACGAGCCGGAAGCCTATCTCCACAAGGTTCAGGAGATTTATGAGGTTATGCAGGGCCGCCACTGGACAGGCAGCGACTACAGAATCATCGCTGCAGTAATCATCGCAGACCACGCTAAAGACAGCGACTATCAGAAATACATCGACCGCACTAACGAGCTTTACGAGAAAATGTCCCGCAATCACGCGTGGCTCACAGACAGCGCAGACATTCCTTTCGCCGCTACCCTTGCAGTAACTGACAGAGACATCGACCAGCTCGTAGACGACATGGAAAGATGCTACGAGGGCCTTAAGAAGAAGTTCGGTCGTGGCAATCCACTCCAGTCCCTCACTCACATCATGGCACTCCAGCCAGAGCCAGCTGATTATAAGTGCGCCAAGGTAGCTTCCCTTTTCGACGACCTAAAGGCAGCGAAACGCTCCCTCGGCAAGAGCAACGAGCTCCCAACACTCGGCGCGCTCTGCATGCTTAACTTGCCAAACCCATCCGTGGTAGAGATTATCTCCGAGGGTGAGGATTACCTCAAGACGCAGAAGGGCTTTGGCTCCTTCTCCATGGACAGCGCCGCTCGCCGCATGTTCGTAGCACAGATGCTCCTCAGCGAGTACGCAGAGACAGCTTCCACAATGGATACTGTTATCACTACAACAATGATGGCCATCACAATGGCAGTCGAGGCATGCATGCTCACAGCTGCTATCGCCGCTAGTAATGCTGCAAACTCCGCCACATATTAATATTGTTTATATATAAAAGGCGCTGCTCCTCGTTCGGAACAGCGCTTTTTGTTGCCTGTTTGCCTGAATTTCAGCCCCGCGCGATCACAAATTCGCTTCAAAAACCTCGGCCAGACTGGCCTTCAGCTCGACGCCCAGCGCAGCGAAGGTCTTATCCAGCGCCGCCAGCGTCTCAGCCACATTTTCAACGCTGGAGTTATTACCCATATGGCCGATTCGGATGATCTTGCCGGCGAACACATCGAAGGAACCAGCAATCATTATGTTGTGCTCATTTTTCATAGTCTCGAGAATCGCCTCGGCAGTAGTACCGGCAGGCACCTCGAACACGCTGACTGTATTGGAATAACCGCTATTGGCATACAGCTTGAGGCCGGAAGCCACGATAGCGGCACGTGTCGCCTTAGCGATGCGGGCATGGCGCTCATAAATCTCGCCATCAGCCTCGATATTCTCGATGGCCACGCGAAGTCCGTTGATATCACTGATTGGCATTGTATATGGGAACCACTTCTCCTCATAGTAGTTGAAGAACACCTTCAGGTTCGCATAGAAGGATCTGATTGGAGTCTGGCGGGCGTTAATTGCTGCCTTGGCATCATCAGAAACCACGTTAATTGTGAGGCCTGGAGGAGCGGAGATAACCTTCTGGGAACCACCGCAGAGAATGTCGATATTGCTCACATCGAGCGCCTCGCCGAACATGGTGGATACAGCATCAACCACAGTCAGAATGCCGTACTCCTTAAGAAGCTTAGTAATCGCACCAACGTCATTCAGCATACCGCTTGGAGTGTCACCATGAACCACAGTGGCATACTTGAAGTCACTGTCGTCCTCAAGGAAAGCCTTAAGCGCAGCCACATCAATAGTCTCACGATAATCGCCTGTGAAGAGAACAGGCACGCCACCATACATGGAAACAAAATCCTGGAAACCCTTACCAAAAACGCCGTTATCAATAACCAGAACGCGGTCACCCTCTTCTGTCAGAGACGCGCAAGCAGCCTCGAGCCCGAGAATACCCTCACCACCAAGAATCAAAGTCTCCGCCTCAGTCTTCAAAAGAGCACTAATCTTAAGGCAAAGCTGCTTGTAATCCTCTACGAAAGCAACGTCCAAGTCAGGGTTAGTGCATGGCAGGCTTCTCGCCTGCAAAACATTTGGTGCGACCTGAGTAGGTCCTGGTGTCATAATCTTATGCATATTTAAATCCTACCATCTTTGCTGCAGCCTCCAATGGCTTAATCGCGATCAATACAACTACTGATGCCATGCCAATCTGGATGATATTTCCTGGAACTGACTGCAAAGGAGCAAGCGCATTTCCATAAATAATCCACTCTGCAATGTAATATCCAACAACCTTAATTACCAGTGCCACTACAAAAGAAATGGCATACCAGTAAAGTGTTCTTCTCTTATGTGTAATAGAACCCACCGCGAATCCCATGAGACCCACGATAACGAATGTGAAAGGTGCCCACATTGTCCATCCAGACAGAAGGTCAAAAAGTCCCATACCAATGGCACCTGCGATGGCACCTGATTTCTTACCAAGCAAAATGGCACAGACAAAAAGTGGAACGTTACCCAGGTGAATGAGACCTCCATTACCAAAAGGCCACTTAACATTTACCAGCATTGTGAAAACGAAAATCAACGCTGTAAACACTGCTGTATATGCGATAAATTCTATCTTTTTACGATTATTTGCTTTACTCATATTAAAAATCCTTCCTGAGTTTACTTACCCATCGGAAGGATTTTAATACCAATCTGGTTATTTATTTATAGTCAGAATTAAACATTTTTATAAGACCAGTTTATTTAAGCAGTTCGTGAAGCACACTTTCGAAATGCACCCCATAATGGTGCTCGTCGTCGCCAATAGTCGCGCGTATACAGGAAGTAACAAATTCGCTGGCTGTCTTAAGAGCATCGTAAACTGAACTGCCGTTAACCATACGGCCCACCACAACAGACGAGAAAATGTCCCCTGTGCCGTAGCAGATCTTGTTCACATAATCAGAAAAATAATTAGTTATCTCGCCACTTTCCTTATCGAGACACACCGCACCCAGCTTGCCGCTTTCGTAGCTGACACCTGTGATTACACTGTAATGAGGACCGAGAGCTGCCAACTTGTGCAGGATCCCCTCTATTTCGTTCTGGGTAAAATCAGGCTTGTACTCAGTATTAGTAAGAAGTGCTGCTTCAGTTATGTTAGGAATAATTACATCAGCCACAGATACGAGGCGTCTCATGCCCTCCACGATGTCGTCACTCAGGGCCGGATACAGCTCGCCGTGATCCGCTATGGCAGGATCCACGATAACCATACCACCTGGATTGAGCTGACTTCTCAGATCAAGTATGCAGTCGAACTGTCGCACATCGCTTATATAACCAGTGTAGATAGCGTCGAATGTGATATTCTCCTTCTTCCAGTGAGCGACAATCTTAGGCATCTCCTCTGTCAGGTCATGAACTGTATAACCTTCGAAGGAAGTTGTGTGTGTGCTGAGAACTGCGGATGGAAGGATGACAGTCTCCACGCCCAGGACTGATAATACAGGCAATGCCACTGTCTGTGAGCACTGTCCATAGCATGAAATATCCTGAACTGATACTACTTTCTTAGTCATAAGATACCGCCTTTCGCATGTACATAGTTATAACATAAATCATCACAACACTCCATCATGGCAAGTGATGACACATAGCCGAGTTGGCAGGCATTGCTTCCTGAATCGCCTGGTGTTGCCACAAACGGGCGATTTTGTTGCCATATCATCTTGAGTTTGGCAACACCTATGGCAATATAATCTGAATTGCCACGAATGGGCATATTTGTTGCCAAACAAGCGCGAAAATGGCAACGCTCATGGCAACGCATCGAGATTGAGCGAACACGCTCATAGCAACACATAAAAAGTGACTGTGAAACCTGAACAAACAGATTTCACAGCCACCAATCAATCAAAATAAATATATAACAAATTAGAAATCGAACTTATCAGCGAAGAACTCCTCGAGCTTATCGATTGGGAAACGAATGTTGCCTGGCTCGTACTCTACGTTCTTCATTGTGTCTCTCTCACGGATTGTTACACAACCATCTGTCTCGGAATCGAAGTCATATACTACGCAGTATGGAGTACCAACCTCGTCCTGACGACGATATCTCTTACCGATGGACTGTCTGTCATCGAACTCACAAGCGTACTTCTTGCAGAGCTTCTCATAGATTGGGAGGCAGCTGTCAGAAAGCTTAGCAGACAATGGGAGGAAACCAATCTTGATTGGTGCGAGGAATGGATGGAAGCGCATAACTGTACGAACATCTGGCTTCTCATCTGTACCGATATTCTCCTCATCATATGCAGAGCAAAGGAATGCGAGAGTTACACGGTCAGCACCAAGGGATGGCTCGATAACATATGGAACATACTTCTCGTTCTTTGCTGGATCGAAGTAAGAAAGATCCTGCTTAGAGAACTTCATGTGCTGGTTAAGGTCGTAATCTGTACGATCAGCAACACCCCAGAGCTCACCCCAGCCAAATGGGAAAGTAAACTCGAAGTCTGTTGTAGCATTGGAATAGAATGCAAGCTCCTCTGGTGAGTGGTCGCGAGTACGAATCTCATCCTTCTTGAGACCAAGGCCCATAAGCCAGTTATAGCAGTAATCCTTCCAGTACTGGAACCACTCAAGGTCTGTACCTGGCTCGCAGAAGAACTCGAGCTCCATCTGCTCGAACTCACGTGTACGGAAAATAAAGTTTCCTGGTGTAATCTCGTTACGGAAAGACTTACCAATCTGGCAGATACCAAATGGGATCTTCTTACGTGAAGCACGCTGAACATTACCAAAGTTGACGAAGATACCCTGAGCTGTCTCTGGACGGAGGTAAACCTCATTCTTAGAGTCCTCAGTTACACCCATGAATGTCTTGAACATGAGGTTGAACTTACGAACGTCTGTGAACTCATGACCACCACATGTTGGACATGGGATATTTCTCTCCTTGATGTACTCTACGAGAGCCTTGTCATCCATACCCTCTACAGGTACGTCTGTGATATTGTTCTCAGCGTTGAAATCCTCAACGAGCTTATCAGCTCTGTGACGAGCGTGGCACTGCTTACAGTCGATAAGTGGATCAGAGAATCCGCCTACGTGACCAGATGCTACCCAAGCCTGTGGGTTCATGAGAATAGCTGCATCGAGACCTACGTTATATGGGTTCTCCTGTACAAACTTCTTCCACCAAGCTGCCTTTACGTTGTTCTTAAGCTGAA
>JAKSRI010000042.1 GCA_024403695.1 Saccharofermentans sp.
ACAAAAGGTGCTACCGATAACGGTTCGCCTGATTATATGGGTTTAAATAACCGCCTTGTGGTTCAGACGAGGGCGGTTATTTTTTGCCTTGATTCCCATGATGTGACCCGATTGTGTATCCGAGACCGAAAGCTGTAAGACACAGACTTAAGATTTCCAATATATCAGCTTATGAATTTGAATTCATCACTCCACCTTGCAGCTAACCACAAACGTGCAAATGGAATCTTTGATCTCGACGGCCACGGACCCGTTGTATTTGTCTGCTAATTCGCAAAGAATCTGAAGGCCGATGCCGTGGTTAACGGTGTCGGATTTTGTTGTCTTGAGCGCAGAAACATCGGTGATGTTACGGTTCTCGTTGGTTGGGTTTACAGTCTTAACGAGCAGGTACCCATTGACAACCCTGATGCTAATTTCGAGCTTTTTCTCGTCGCCAACGAACTCGGAAGTGGCGCGAATCGCATTGTTGAGAGTGTTGAAGACAATTGATGACAAATCGAGCGGAGCAATGCTATCCAAAGTTGGAACTACAGCGGAAACATCGATCACCACGTCAGGTGAGTAGTGCTGCGCCTTGGAAATCTCTAAGTTAAGAATCATGTTGACGGTGGCGTTTTCACAGTAGTTCTTTGTGGCATGTTCCAAGTTACGGTCGCGCAGTTGCTCTAGCAATTTCGACGCCTCGGCGGAATCTGCGCCAGAATTCTTATCTAGCAGATACTGAATCTGGTCGATATAGTTGCTGATGTCGTGACGTATAAAACGAGCGTGCTTAATCTCCTCCTGAACCAAGAGGTAATACTGCTGGTCGAAGTCCTTAACCTGTGCCACCATCATCTGCTCCTGCTCCTTAAGATAAACGCGATTGGTCATGGCAACAAACTCCGCGTAGCCGAAGAAAATGACAGCAAAAACAAGGGTAAAGAATGTGTTGATTACCAGGATGCTTTCGAGGGAACTATATGTCTTGGGCGAAAGGATTATGGACAGGTACATGGCCTGCGCTAGAGGGAAGAGCGCGAGAAAGATAATGGAACGCCAAGATTTTTTGATCCTGCGGCGGTTATGAAAAAGCACCAGGCAGACATTAAGGCAGATGGTGAAAGTGCTCGAAAACATACGAGTGTACACGTTAGCCACAGGGTCTCCCATAAGGGAGTCGATGTCGTGTGTCACAAAGAAATACAGCCAAACTTCCATGAAAATCTCGATGAATAAAGTTGGTGCTATGAGAAGGGCGGTTATTAGTAATTTGCGCCTGAAGCCATCCTTGTTAATGAGTAATACAACGGCGGCAAAGCAGCTGACGCCAACAATATAAGGCGTGAAGTCAGCCTGAAGGCTGTAGCCGTTGAGGATGAGATTATAAAAAGCGGAGATGAGCAGAACAGGGATACCTATGATGTAAGACTTGAGTAACGACTTCTGTCGTAATCTGTCAGTGAAATTTACTATCAGATATACAAAAGAGGCGAGGTAAGGAATGGATGTTATAAGTTCTACTACGTTTGCTGTGTCGATGGTGAAGTTTGTCATGGTCTACCTCTTATTTGATGAGTCTGGCGAGGAACATGGTATATAGTTCCTGGGTGGATTTATATCTTGTCTGACTGATAGGAATAATGGTGCCTGATTTGAGGGTGAGAGTTGTACGTGTGAATGATTTGATTTCCTTCATATTCACTATGAAACTCTGATGGCACTGAACAAAATCCTGGTCTAGCTGCATAGAGATGGAAGAAAGCTTAGCGTAGAAATTATAGTCTTTATATGGTGTGTGACAGATGATTATTCGCTTGCTGCTTTCTAGATAAGAAATATCAGACATAGGAATGTTCATTATCTCTGAATTGGATTTGATGGTGAGATATTTCTTCTTGTTGATATAGGGAGCAGACAGATTAATAATGGCCTTGTTAATGGCAGTTTCCAAAATAGTATCACCTATTGGCTTCTTTACATAATAAACAGGGTTAGCGGCAAAGATGTCCTGGACGTACTCGTCATAGGCGCTGATAAAAATGATTTGTGTGTTGGGATTATGTCTAGAAATGAAGCTGGCATAGTCTATAGCAGTATCATTTTCAAGCCTTATGTCAGATAACAGAATATCAGGTGTGAATTCGGAAATATCATTTTTAAGCTCTTCTACATCGGAATAAGAGCGAATACAAAAAGCATCAGGAAATAAATTCTGGACCTTCTCTTGGATTATCTGAATATAAATTTTCTCATCTTCCAGAATGGCGAGATTATACATTGTTACCCCTCTTATAGACCAATATCATTGTTTTTTACAAATATCTTATTGTTTATTACAAGTCAATTGAAATCGTTTTTCTTATTATAGAGTATTTAGCCATATAAAAATCAATTTTTTATATGCTAGAGGAGGACGAAATTATGAAGAGACTTATTAGTTCGCTTGTCGCCATGGTTATTACGATTGGTATCGTGATGAGTATGGGAGCTAATGTGGTGTTTGCTGGTAAAGGCCAATACTATGATGATTTTAAAACTAATCACAACAAGTTTAAAACTAATGATGGAGACTGGACTGACGTGTTAGAAATTAATACGGATAGCAGTCAGTATAATGATAAGAATGATAATCGTAATGCATATTATCTTGTTAGACAGGCATTGCTTAGTACAGGAACAGAAGGAGAGTGCCTTGGCTTTGTAAGATCCTGTTACAACAATGCTTTTGTAGAAAAAGTAGGGTCTGCGTGCTGTGCTACTAAATACTCCAAAACACATATAGAAAGCACAGATATGTCAGTTATGCCAATTGGTGCTATTGTATTGTTTGATAAAGGATCAAGCGTTACATGTAGCACTTGTCATAATAACGCAGGTCATATTGGAATCTATATTGGAAAAGACAGTGATGGAAATCAGTTAATGGTTCATTTATATTCTGGAATCTGTCAGATAAGTAAAATTTCAACAGTAGAAGGACATAAGTATCATCTAGTTGGTTGGGGGTGGTACAATAATCAGCCACTTAGTTACACTAATCCACATACTGATCCAACAAAATACGTTACAAATGAGACTGAACTTCTTAATGCTCTTAATGGCGCCCAGGCGGGTAGTGAGCTTGTGAATATTCAACTTAGAAATGATATTACTATCGATCTAGCAGCTTATGCAGATCAGTATCCTCAGATTATCAAATTAATGTCAGAAGTATTTGAATATAGAGAACTTGGACTAACTCGTTCTGTATATGAACCAGTTAATCTTTCTATTGATAATTCCCAATATTATACCCTTCTTATAACAAATGCTAACATTAAAGGTGCTTACAAAATTTCTGTAGATGGAAATGTCGAAGTTGATTATGGTAGTTCTGTTTCAGGTATTAAACCTATTGATTTAAGAACAAGCAGAGCCGACGTTGTAGAGAAGAATGTCTATCTCGAAGCAACAAAAGGAATAAGTAATTACGGATATGTAAATGGTTGTAAAGCTAATTATGTAAGCAATTATTGTGGTGGAAGAATTAATTTTGCGTATGGTATCAGAGGCCTATGTAATGACGGCTATATCTCATGGGTATATGACTGTAATGGTGTCAATTATGGAGAGGTTCAGTACTGGGTTGCAAGTACAACTACTACCAAGCGTTTGTTGAACTATGGATACGTTGATACACTTATGACTACTGCGCAGTGTTACACTATATCTCAAAAATTCGGCACTAATTCTTCAACAACTGGAAACCATTTGCAGATTGGTGGTTATATCAATGATAATAAAATCTCAGGTACTGCTTTACGTGCTTATGGTGGAAGTATTGGAAAAGGTTCATACTATCACATAAAGAGTTACGATATAGCTCCTGTAACGATTGTATATTCTATAACTGTAAAAGGATTGAATTGGGATAAAGAATCGGGATTCAAAGACGTAACATCTGAACAGGCAACAGCATTGGGCCTGTTCGAGGGAAGAAGTTATGCTTCATATTCCTGGTATTCACCTGACGGAAAAGGAAATATTACTTATATTTTCACAGAAAAAACAAATCAAATGCCAGAAAAGAACCTGTTTAATAGGCTTCTTAAAAATATTACCTTCGCCTCTATCGTATACTTCGATGACTATGATTTTAACATCTATGAAAACATCAGTATTGATACAGATTTAGTTGCAGATTTTGCCCTGAAGCTGAATGGTAGGAAGGTTACATTTGAGGGCGATATTTCTCAGCTCAGCAAACATGCGGAGTTTGAGAACGGTATTGTAAATATAGTTACACCAGTTAAGGTGGCATCTCCTAATACACTCATATTTGAGGATGTTGATATCATCGTCGACGAGAGTGTAGAGGGATCACCATTTATTTGTGACAACGGTCGTATCGTATTCGATAACTGTAGCAACAGCGGAACAGACCCTATCGAGATCAAGCTCTCTACTACAACAGATTCTGTAGAGATTAATGATGATCGCGTTCGCTCCGTAGGCTTCGTTGAGGGGGATGAAGCCTACGAGGGTGACGACGATTTCGTCATCAGATATGGCGAGTCCGTCAATGGTCTCACAAGCGTAGAAAATGCTAACGGTCAGTCAACAACAGAGAAGGCGATTTATGCGTCACTGGCAAATGCTCTTGGTACGGGAAGAACAGGTGAGTTTACAGTAATGACTGACGCTACTGTTGGTGACCTCGCTGTGCCAGGAAATATCGTTCTTAAGGTGAGCGACGACCAGACTATCACAGTAGAAAATAAGGTAACAAACGACGGTGCTATCGGAGGTACCGGAACAATCGTTGTTAAGGATGAGGATAAGGTTATCAATAACGGTGAGATTGAGAAAGACGTAAACATCGAGATCGAGCCAACCCCAACTCCAGCCCCAACACCATCTCAGCCAGTCAACGACGAAGGTGTCATCGGCTTCTGTACACGACTCTACACATGCGCTCTCGGCCGTGCGTCCGATCCTCAGGGCGTCCAGAACTGGGCAGATGCCATCAAGTCCGGCGCAGACGGTGCGCAAGCAGCCCGCGGCTTCTTCTTCAGCCCTGAGTTCACCGGCAAGAACCTCGACAACACCGAGTACGTAAAGCGTCTCTATACGACCTTCATGGACCGTGAGGCTGACCCAGCAGGCCTTCAGGCGTGGGTAAAAGCCCTCGACAACGGCGCGACCCGAGAGAAAGTCTTCGACGGCTTCGTCAACTCTGTGGAGTGGGCAAATGTCTGCCATAAGTACGGCATCAAGTCCGGCGGCACCGCGGCTCCAACCCTCCGCATCGAGCCAAACGATAAAATCCTCGCGTTCACTGAGCGTCTCTATACAACCTGTCTCGGTCGTGCAGCTGATCCATCAGGTCTTAAGGCCTGGGCAGAAGCCCTCGCGAACCGAGAGGGAAGTGGCGCGAAAGTGGCCAGCGGCTTCTTCTTCAGCCCAGAGTTCACAAACAAGAACCTGGACAACACTGAGTACGTAAAGACCCTTTACAGAACCTTCATGGATCGTGAGGCAGATCCAGCAGGCCTTCAGGCATGGGTAAAGGCCCTCGACGAGGGAGCAACTCGCGAGAAAGTATTCGACGGCTTCACAATGTCCCCAGAGTTCGGTGCGTTGTGCGAGAAGGCCGGAATTCAGCCATACTGAGTGCTTACTAACTAATTTGCTTCAGTCCTCCGCGCTTCGCTTGTGCGTAAGTCCGCAAATTAGTTAGTTGCGCGACTTTAAGAGTGAAGAGGTCGCAAAATTAAATCAAATGCTCTATAAGACGTAAGTCTACAAATTAATGCCCAATAGCCGCTCGCGCTGCCCAGCGCGGGCGGTTTTTCAGCGCTATTTCAAAAAATTTGTATAAGTCTGAAAATTTCAGCTCTATTTGAAAAATTTTATATAAGGCTGAAAATTTCAGCGCTATATAAAAAAATCTGTATAAGTCTGAAAATCAGCAACTCAATTTGAATTCCCAATATCAAAATGCTAAAATACTTACACAAAAGGTGCTACCGATAACGGTTCGCCTGATTATATGGGTTTAAATAACCGCCTTGTGGTTCAGACGAGGGCGGTTATTTTTTGCCTTGATTCCCGTGATGTGACCCGATTGTGTATCCGAGACCAAAAGCTGTAAGACACAGACTTAAGATTCCCAATATATCAGCAATAGTGATCATATCTTTATACCTCCTTTCCTTTAATCCGCCATACAACGAATCAAGTAATCGGAGCTATGAACTCTCCGCAAAGCGAACCGCCATCAACACGTTAAAGTGTGGTAGCACCCGAAGGGCGA
>JAKSRI010000043.1 GCA_024403695.1 Saccharofermentans sp.
TTCCGGAACCATCTGCGAGCTGTACACGATTCTTAAGTGCATCAACCCATGCCTTATGGCCTGCTGCCTCTGGCTCTCTCTCGAGAACTACTCTATAAAGTCTTGCTACGAAGCCATCAAGACCCTTGCCAGAATATGGATCATTAGCTGTATTTGTACCCCATACTGTAACTTCCTTCTTTGTTCCATCATCAAGAGTTACAACGAGCTTATGAGCTGCTGGAGAGAGATCCTTCTTAGCATCATCTGTGAGATCAAAAGATCCATCTGGAGTCTTAACTACATCAGTAACAGGAATCTTGTTTCCATCCAATGTAGCTGCTACTGGATTACCTGTGTATACAGGAGCGATAGGTCCGTTTGGATAATTAGGATCATCTGGACATACAATAATTGGCTTTACAGGAGCAGCTGGCTTAATTGGATTAAATGAGAAGTCAACAGTCTGGTTTGCGTTACCAATGTTAACCATATTCTCATCAGTATATGCAGCGTTAGCAACAACACGATCACCAACTGCATTATAAATCTTAAAGATATATGCACCCTTAGGGAGGTATCCACCAAATGTTGTAGCGCCCTGTGCAGCACCAAACTCACATGAACAAGGTGTATACTCATCAGCATACTTCATTGGTGAAACATAGATTGGATAAGCTGTTTCAGGCTCCTTAACAGGAGGTTCTGTAGGTCCAGCAGCAATAAAACGATAAGGAATAGTATCTGGCTGCCAGTATACTACGTAATAATACTCACCTGTATAGTTTGTAAGATTAAGCTTAAGACTAGAAACATTGTCAGTTCCTGCAGGTCTAGACTTATATGGGAAATACATTCTACCTGGCTCAGCAGAAATATGATATTCCATACCAGCTGTCTTGTTAGAATCAGCTGTATTATCTACATAAAGAACACCATTAAAATACAAAGTATTTGGCTGAGTTGAAGTTGCATTGCTTGCACCATACTCATAGTAACCCTTCTTAAAGCATCCATTGGAGCTAACAAAAGCACTATTAACAGTAGACGCATCAATTACTACCTGCTTTGAACTACTTGTTACATTTGTAAATGTAGTAATATTCAAAGACATACCATCAACGCCAATTGAAAAACTTGTAGTGTCTCCAGGAACATTAAATACCAATTTCTTTGTATTTCTTGTTGCCTGTGCTGAATAGCCATTTCTAGTTCTAATAATTTCCTGTACACCATTTACTGTATAACTATTAATTACAGTATCGCCAACAGCAGCACACTGCATTGTAGCAGCAAGAGCAGATGAAGCAAACATTGAAGCAATTAATGCAACAGTAAGAATGCCAGAAGCAATAGAACTAATACGCTTCTTAAAATTCATAAATTTTCCTCCCACTATGAATATTATGTTGATTGTATTATAGATACTTCGCAAAAGTCAACGGATTATGTCGCCTGTATTGCATTTTTAGACATTTTTTCGTCACATTGCGAATATATGGCGCTTAAATATTCGCCTATTATTCGCATAAAAAAGAACCGTTCCCGAAGGAACGGTTCTTATTAGTTAGCAATTAAATGCTCAGATTATGGATTGATACCATACTTTGCACAAAGTGCCTTCCACTCGCCGTTAGATGTGAAAGCATCAAATGTCTTCACACGATCTGTAGCCTGGAGATATGCTGTCCAGTCTGCAAGACCCTTAGCATCTGGCTGACGATCAAGGAATACACCGTAAAGACGTGTAATGAAATCCTTATCAGAAATCTTCTGTGCCTCAAGCTCTGGGCTGAAGAAGAGTCCCTTTGCTACCTGAGAACCAGAAGCTGTCTTCTGGATAAGAGCGATAGACCATGCTGTTACACCAATTGGGTCACCTGGTCTACCAAGTGCTACTGTGTAAATTCTTCTTACGAAGTTTACTGCATCCTCGTTATAAGGAATACCTGTTGTATCAGGAACGCCTGCTGCACCAGAGTTAATATCGAAGCCCCAGCAGAGCATTACCCACTCGTTAGAGTTTGCGAAGCCCTTGATGATATCTGTTCTAGAAGTACCACTCTTGAGCAACTTCATCCACTCAGCATAACCTGCTGCATCTGGCTCACGATCGAAGAATGTCTTATAGCATCTTCTGATGAAATCATCATCAGTTACGTTCTTACCAAGGAACTCATCAGAATTGAAGAATCCGAGAGCTGTGGACAAGCCGTTAGCTGTTCCGGAACCATCTGCGAGCTGTACACGATTCTTAAGTGCATCAACCCATGCCTTGTGTCCTGCTGGATCTGGCTGTCTCTCAAGAACTACTCTGTAAAGTCTTGCTACGAAGCCTTCTACTCCACCAGCACCGTATACTGTGAACTCCTTCTTTGTTCCATCATCAAGATTTACAACAAGCTTATGAGCTCCATCAGCAACATTCTTCTTAGCATCATCTGTAAGATCATATGTGCCATCTGGGTTCTTTACTACATCTGTAAGTGGAATCTTATTTCCGTCCAATGTAGCACTTGAAGGAACAGGCTCCTTCTCACCATAAACTGTAGCCTCTTTCTTAGTTCCATCATCAAGAGTTACTACGAGCTTATGAGGTCCCTTTGGAAGATCCTTCTTAGCATTATCTGTAAGATCAACTGTTCCATCTGGCTTCTTTACTACATCTGATACAGGAATCTTATTTCCGTCCAATGTAGCGTCAATTGGAGCACCTGTGTATACAGGAGCTACTGGACCATTTGGATCCTCGCCTGGTACAACAATAATTGGATTAACTGGCTTAGCAGGCTTTACTGCTGGAATATTAAAATCAGAAGTCTGCTTGGAGTTACCAAGAACAGCCATATTCTCATCTGTGTATCCAGAGTTAGCATTAACGCGAACACCCTTAGCGTTGTAAATTCTAATTACATAAGTTCCTCTAGGAAGGAAACCACCAAATGTTGTATTACACTGAGCTGCACCAAATTCACAATTTACAGGATCATATTCAGTAGCAAAGTACATTGGAGAAACATAAATTGGATATACAGCTGCTGGCTCCTGAACTGCACCAGAAGGTACCTTTACATCTCTGGAATCAATAGACTCAGCCTGCCAGTAAACAACATAGTAGTACTCACCAATGTAGTTCTCAAGACCAAGCTTAAGCTTACTTACATTAGTTGCCTTACATGGTCTGTAAGTACCAGGGAATCCCTTGTCTGGCTCACAACCCATATAATAAGACGTTACAATTGTTGAAGAGTTAGACTCAGATGTGTTATCAACATAAAGCACACCATAAAACTGAAGTGTATCTCCAGTAGAACCTGTAGCATTAGATGCTGTGTAAGAATAAACACCCTTCTTAAAACAACCATTGGAAGCAATAAGCTCTGCAGGAACATCACTAGCCTTAATCTCAAGACGTCTGATTGTTCCGTTACCATTAACGTATTTACCTACATTTTTAACTGTAAGACCATCGTTAAAACAGAGTGAAAATGATGTTGCATCAATAGGCACATCAAATACCAACTTGTTTGTATCTCTTGTTGCCTGAGCTGGATAACCAGAACGAGTTCTGATTATAACTTCTTCACCATTAACATAATATCTATCAACGACATTATCACCTGCTGCTGCCAACTGATATGTAGCGGCTGCAACAGATGAAGCAAACATTGATACAATAAGAGCAACGGAAAGAATACCAGAAGCAACTCGACCGAAACGCTTCTTTAAATTCATATATATCTTCCTCCCACTATAAAATAATATATAAATTCTAGTATATTTCATTCGTAGAAGTCAACAAAATCTGATATTTTACTGCTATATTTTGACAAAAAACAGATATTTTTTATTATTTGACGAACTTTATATCAGATACATTTCGTTATTTGTTCGCAAACGCAAAAAGGATGACACCCTTATGGATGCCATCCTGCTTTTTAAACCTGCGATCCGTATAGTGTATCCGACAAACTCGGATAGGAGGGGGAGAAAGTCACTATACTTCGATCAAGTAAGCCTATCTCTAACGAGATAAATCATACGTTCTATAACATGTGTTTTATAACGTATGATTTATCTTACCCAAGATATCCTATAATGTCAACACTGATTGCAAAAAATCATGATTCTTCAAACTGAGAATTATAGAGCTCAGCATAGAATCCATTCATTGCAAGAAGTTGCTCATGATTACCCTGCTCTACTATATCTCCATCACGCATTACGAGAATCAGATCTGCATCACGAATTGTCGATAATCTGTGAGCAATAACGAAGGATGTTCTTCCCTTCATAAGATTTGCCATAGCGTCCTGAATGAGCTGCTCAGTTCTGGTATCAACAGAAGATGTAGCCTCGTCAAGAATAAGGATTGGATTATCAGCAAGGATAGCTCTTGCAATAGTAATGAGCTGTTTCTGACCCTGAGATACATTACTAGCTTCCTCATTAAGCTCCATATTATATCCACCAGGCAGTGTTCTGATGAATCTATCAGCTCTTGCCGCCTTGGCAGATGCAATTACTTCTTCATCGGTAGCATCGAGTCGACCATATCTAATGTTCTCCATAATAGATGCCTTGAAGAGCCATGTATCCTGAAGTACCATTCCGAATCCGTTACGCAAATCGCTACGACCGAACTCACGAATATCAATACCATCAACCTTAATCGCTCCGGCATTAACATCATAGAATCTCATAAGGAGCTTAACCATAGTGGTCTTACCTGCTCCCGTCGGACCTACAATCGCTACCATCTGACCTGGCTGTACCTCACAGTTAAAGTCATTAATAACTGTCTTGTCCTCTGTATAACCGAACTTAACATGTTCGAACTCCACATGACCACTAATGGATGTTGAAGAATGAACAGAATCAACATTCTGATCCTCCTCAGGACTATCAAGGAATTCAAAAATTCTCTCAGCAGCGGCTGCCATAGACTGAAGCATATTAGATACCTGAGCAATCTGAGAAATTGGCTGTGTGAATCGCTTTACATACTGGATAAAAGCTACGATATCACCCATTGCAATTGTTCCATTAGCAGCAAGCATTGCACCAGATACAGCAACAGCAACATAACCAAGGTTACTTACGAAGTTCATTATAGGCATCATAAGGCCTGAGAGGAACTGGCTCTTCCAAGATGACTCATAAAGAATCTTATTTGTCTTACGGAAAGCCTCTAACTCTGTCTCTTCCCTGTTAAATGCCTTAACAACATTATGACCTGAGAATGTCTCCTCGATCTGTCCATCAATCTCACCTAAGTACTTCTGCTGTGCCTTAAAGTACTTCTGAGAAATCTTTACAATAAATCCTACAAATATCGTAGACACTGGCAATACAACAATAGTAATGAGTGTCATGATTCCAGATATTGTGAGCATCATGTAGATGATACCGATTACTGTACATATAGAAGTAATAAGCTGAGTAATGCTCTGGTTAAGTGACTGACCAAGCGTATCAACGTCATTAGTGATTCTGGACAATACATCACCAATCTTATTTGACTCATAGTATCCGAGAGGCATTCTGTTAATCTTCTCACTAATGTCTCTTCTTAACTTAAGACACATCTTCTGTGAGATACCAGACATAAGCCATCCCTGAATGAACTGGAAAATACCACTTACAAGGTAAAGTCCCATGAGGAATAACAGAATCTTACCAATCTTATCAAAATCAATTCCACCAACACCTGTAAGTCTCTTAACAAAGCCCTCAAAGAGCTCAGTTGTGGCATTACCAAGAATCTTAGGTCCAATAACGTTAAATATAGTAGATCCTACAGCAAATATACATACAAAGAGAACCGCAATCTTATAAAGGCCCATGTACTTAAGGAGATTACGAATTGTACCCTTGAAGTCCTTTGCCTTCTCACCTGTAAATCTTCCTGGACCATGTCCACCTCTGCGTCTACGTCTGTTCTCTGACATTACAAGGCACCTCCTTTCGCGGAAGTTCCCTCAAGTTCGGCCGCAGAAAGCTGGCTCGCTGCGATTTGCTTATAAACCTCGCAATTCTCCAGGAGCTCGTTATGAGTACCATCTCCTACGATTTTTCCATCCTCGAGAACGAGAATGCGGTCCGCGTGCAGGATAGTCGAAATTCTCTGGGCAACGATAATAACTGTCGCCTCTGAGGTGCTTTCGCTCAATGCCTTACGGAGTTTAAGGTCTGTCTTATAGTCAAGCGCAGAGAAGCTGTCGTCAAAGACAAAAATCTTTGGA
>JAKSRI010000044.1 GCA_024403695.1 Saccharofermentans sp.
ATTACGTCTGCAATCTTTGCCATGGTCCCCTCCATGGGGACTAAAGTGTACCTAAATCTCCATAAGACTTTCTTAACATATATAATAAATTATCGAGAAAATTTTAGTATTTTGGGGACGGTTACTTAGGTACACTTTTTTACACAAGTTTAACAAATACAAACGCGTCTAATCGATGTTGATTAACCAATCAATTCATCCAACAACTTATATATCCTCTTCTCAATAGGCTGGAACTTAAAACCTAGCATTTCTGCCAATTCAGTATTGATTGTATTTGTAGGAGTTCCATTGTAAGGAGCTGGCTCGCCATCGTCGCTAAGAACCGCTTTCTTACCCGTCTTCCCCTCAACGTACTCAATAATCTTACGAATAGAGATATTCCCCTTATTAGCACCGTTAATAGGGCCAGAAAACTCAGCTGCAGCCTCCGCTGTTGCAAGGTATGCTATAAACTCGCCTGCCTCATCTTCCATGATAAAGCTAATCTCGTTATCAAGATTGTCGATATACATTGGCATCTCATTCTTAACATGATCAACATAGAAAAGAAGACGTTTAGTATAATCGTTAGGTCCTATAACATATGGATATCTAACAGATATACATCTAGGCGAAGCCATATAAAGACGATTAGTTAATCTCTGGAAAATCGCCTTTTCTGCATTAAGTTTCACCTCTTCATAGGACGCATCTTCTCTTTCCTGCCAGATACCACGTTCAGAAGCTGGTGAAGTATCACAATCTGTCTCCACAGTATCGAGATGAAGTTCACCATAAAGGGCTGTTGTTGACATCTGGATATACCAGTCACAATCAAGATATTTGAGGATTCTTTTTATATCCATTGAACAGTAAGCAATCTTATCGATAACAACATCATAGTGGTTACCCTGAAGAAGTTCCTTCATGCTCTCATCGCTTAATCTATCGGCTTTAACTCTAGTTACTTTATCACCCCAGTTATCTGAATAATTACCTCTAGTTGCTACAGTAATCTTATGTCCACCTTCGATTAACTTATCAATCATTGGAACACCAAAAAATCTTGTTCCACCTAATACCAAAATATCCATTACTTAAACCTCTTTCTTTGTTGGCAACACGCCATCTCTTACGCACCATTCAGGCACACTGGATAAACCAAGTTCTTTACATCTGACAGCAAGTGCTAACGAGAACAAATTAATATTTATTTTCTCACCAACACTCATAATCTCATCTGCCGACAGGCTACTTTCGAGCACGATTTTCTTGATTTCCTGACTGCCGTCATCGAGCTTAACAATCCCAATCATCGCCAATACAAACAGCACAACAGGCACCAAAAATCCGATAATACAAAACGCAGGCAAATAATCAAATTCACCCTTAACAGAAGTAACTATTACGCCAATAATTCCGATTACAACAAGCAGGACCATTAAAACAAAAAAACTTCTTTCGCGAAGCTTTCTCGCCTTCTGAATCTTTCTGATTTTCGCAGTAACTTCTTCCATCCTTACCCTCTATCCACATTAACATTAATTCGGAAATCATTATCAATATACTGATAACACTCTTCAGACAATTCATTCTTAATCTTCTGAGCTATCTCGCCATCTTCCATATCACATTCATAAGGAACAAGAACATCAAAGTTAATACAAACGTAGCTCTTATGGTCAATAATATGGAAATCGTGGATAGTAATATCACGATTAACCTTAACAGCTATCTCCTTACACTTATGGCGAAGCTCCTTGATTCCAGGATAATCTTCATCGATAGGATCAGGGTGAACAATCACCTCAGACGCCAGTTTCTTATCTACAATCTCAATCTCAATTTCATCAAGAAGCAAATGTGCCTCGTGCAAAGAAAGCGTACCAGGAATCTCTACGTGCATTGATACATATTTTTTATCAGGACCATAGTCATGCACTCTGATATCATGAACGCCCATGACGTGCTCATATGTATTAACTATTTCTTTGATTTCTGTAATTACTTCATCCTCTGCTTTGCTTCCGATAAGAGGTTCAGCTGTCTCCATAGCAGACTTAATTCCCTGCCATACTACAAACAAAGCTACAACGATACCGGCGTATCCATCTATATTCACATCTGCAACCATCATTACCAGGACAGAGACAAGTGCCACAGATGTTGTTATGCAGTCCATTCTGCTATCAACGGCAGCGGCCTTCATGGCAGATGATCCGATTCGCTTGCCGACCTTAGTATAGAAATGGGACATCCAGAATTTAACACCAATGGACACCAGAAGAAGTATTACTGGCACTAAACCTGTATCAAGATCACTCGGATTAATTATGCTGCCTATGGAACTTCTGGCCAGCTCGATAGCCACTGCAATTACTACTGCTGACACGATAAAACCGGACAAATATTCCATACGGCCATGTCCGTAAGGATGCTCTTTGTCTGCTCTCTTACTGGATAATTTGAAGCTCACCATTGTCACTACTGATGAAGCAACATCAGAGTAGTTATTCACCGCGTCACCAATTATGGAAATACTTCCAATAATTGCTCCTACAATAAGTTTTCCAGTAGCCAGCAATATGTTAAGACAAATACCTGTCAATCCAGCTCGGGATCCAATTTTACTTCTATCATCATCCATATATTCCGTAAACAAACCTCTTGTTCATTTAAAGTTTATACAATTATATCACCCTTTTATTTTATAATGTCGTTAGTTTATTCACATAAGAGAGGGTACTTTTATGCAATACAGAAAGAATAATATCTCCATCCTGGGCTACGGTTGCATGCGTTTTAGCAGTAAACTCGGAAAAATCGACCTGGAAAAAGCTGAGAAAGAAGTCATGAACGCTATTGAAAAAGGCGTTACTTATTTTGACACTGCTTATATTTACCCAGGAAGCGAAGACGCTCTCGGAAGAATTCTCGAGAAAAACAATGTACGAGATAAAGTTCTTATTGCTACAAAGCTTCCTCAGTATCTCTGCTCCAGCCGTAAGGCTTTGGACAAGTTCTTCGACGAAGAACTTAAAAGACTTAGAACTGACTACATCGACTATTATCTGATGCACCATATGACTGACTATTCCACATGGGAAAAGCTTCAGGCTATCGGCATTGAGGACTGGATTGCTGAGAAGAAAGCTTCTGGCCAGATTAAAAATATCGGTTTCTCCTATCACGGAAATACCAAGGCGTTCAAGCAGGTTCTTGATGCTTATGACTGGGACATGTGCATGATTCAGTATAACTACATGGATGAGCACACTCAGGCTGGCCGTGAAGGTGTCGAGGCAGCCGCAGCCAAGGGCATCCCTCTCATGGTAATGGAGCCTTTAAGAGGCGGCAAACTAGTTGACCTTCTCCCTGCCAAAGCAAAAGCTGAGATCGCAGCTCACCCTTCTGGCAGAAGCGCCGCAGAGTGGGCATTTCGCTGGCTTTGGAACCAGCCTGGTGTTAGCTGCGTCCTCTCTGGCATGAACAGTATCGAGATGATTGACGAGAACTGTCGCATCGCCTCCGAAGTAGTTGCTGATGGCTTTACAGAAGAAGATAACGCTATGATTGACCGCATCAAGGAGTATATCCAGCAGACAACAAAGGTTAACTGCACAGGTTGTCGTTACTGCATGCCATGTCCAGTTGGCATTGACATCCCTGCCCTCTTCAGATGCTATAACCACATGTATTCTGAGGGTAAAGGTGCCGGCAGAAGCGAGTACATTCAGACTACAGGACTTCGTGAGGAGTCAGTTTTTGCAGACAAATGCATCAAGTGCGGAAAGTGCGAGAAGCACTGTCCACAGGAGCTTAAGATCAGAGACCTCCTTCAGGAAGCAGATAAAAAAGTCCGACCTCTGCCATACAAGATGGCTATCAAGATCGGACGTAAGTTCATGCTTAAAAAGAAAAGTTAATCAGTTAATCGAGTTTCTCGATAATATTTTTCTTTACTCGCATAGCAAATATCAAACTAAGTACAAATGACATACCTTCAGCAATCAGGAATGCGAACCAGATATTCTGAAGGACACCTGTCTGTGCGAGAAGCCATGCTGCAGGAATTAATACGATAAGCTGTCTTCCGAGGGAAATCCACATGGAGTACATACTCTTGGAGAACGCCTGGAAAATAGATCCGAGTACGATACAAAGAGCTGCAACTGGGAAGTGAAAAGCGATAATTCTAAGTGCAGGAACACCAATCTCTAGCATCGCCTTAGTTGCAACCGGATCAGCAGGATCCTTAAAGAATCCAAGAAGCACATGAGGGATAAATTCGAATGTGAGCATACCTACAGTCATGATACACAACGCAAGTACGATAGAGAACTTGAGTGCCTGATAAATACGCTTCTTGTTACGTGCGCCGTAGTTATAAGCAAGTACCGGAATAAGACCATTATTAAGTCCGAATACAGGCATAAAGATCATACTCTGGAGCTTAAAGTAAACGCCGAATACTGTCTGAGCTGTTGCTGTAAATGTAAGAAGAATCTTATTGAAGAGATATGTCATAACAGATCCGATGGACATCATGAGAATAGATGGTACACCGACGTTATAAATAAGCTTAATTACCTTAGAATTAGGCTTAAAAATCTCCTTGAAGCTGAGCTTAATCTCAGTATTAACCTTGATGTTAAAGATAAGTGCGATTGTAGCAGCACAGCACTGACCAATTACAGTGGCGATGGCAGCACCAGCGGCACCAAGCTTAGGGCAAGGGCCAAGTCCGAAAATCATAACAGGGTCAAGAATAATGTTAATAATGGCACCAGTTGCCTGTGAAACCATGCAGTAAAGTGTCTTACCAGTAGACTGCAAAAGGCGCTCGAAAGTAACCTGCGCGAAGCAACCCACAGAGCAAAGGCAGATAATGGTCATGTACTGAGTGCCGTAGTTAATAACTGACTCCTGGTTAGCAAGTGAGTGAAGGAATGGCTTTGTGAAGAAAAGGCCAATAACCACGAAAATCAGTGTGTGCACAATATTAAGGAAAATACCCTTGTTAGCAGCCTCGTTAGCACGCTTAAAGTCTTTCGCACCAAGGCTCTTGGACAAAAGCGCGTTAATACCTACGCCTGTACCGGATGCAAAAGAAATCATGAGATTCTGAATAGGAAATATAATTGATACAGCATTAAGTGCATCTACTGAAAACTTAGCTACGAAATAACTATCTACTACATTATATAGTGCTTGAACAAGCATGGAGATCATCATAGGAAGAGACATTGTAATAATGAGTCTTCTTACAGGCATTGTGCCCATCTTGTTCTCAGGCTGCTGCTCGGACATACTTTGTTTACCCCTTTTTAAATCATTCTGTGAAATAATAAAGTATATATTTATGCGCTTCAATAATTTATTCGTGCGTTATTTAACCAAATTTTTGTGTGCGTATGATAAAATAAAAGCAGATTTTATACAGACGGAGGAACATACCAATGGAGTATCGTATCGAACATGATTCTCTCGGTGAGGTAAAGGTACCAGCAGACAAGTACTGGGCAGCCCAGACAGAGAGATCACATCAGAATTTCCCTATCGGCGTAGGCATCGAGACAATGC
>JAKSRI010000045.1 GCA_024403695.1 Saccharofermentans sp.
TCAGATATTTCTGTAGACACTCAAGAATCTGAAATTTTTTACGATAATTATAATAGTATGAAAACCACCATTACTACTCAGCGTGATTCAGTTTCATCTGTAGATACTGATGACGAGGCGATGGATTTGGTTAAGTTCCAGAATGCATACAATCTTTCCTGCAAGGTAATATCAACACTTCAGGAGATGTATGACCAGTTGATTCTTAACACGGGAGTTTAAGAATAGTATAGATAGGAGATAATCATGAGAGTAACTAATAGCATGATCATGAACAATTCAAAGTCGGATATAAACACTACTAAGCTTGATGTAAATTCGACTTCACACCAGATGCAGACCCAGAAGAAGATTTCTCGTCCATCTGAAGATCCAGTAATTGCTATTCGTTCTCTTCGTTATGCTACAAGCCTTAATCATATTGATCAGTACCTTAACAAAAATATAGAGGATGCTGACAGCTGGCTTGATCTTACTGAGACAGCACTTACTAATATGTATAAGTCTCTTGAGACCATGCATACACTTGCTGATCAGGGTGCAAATGGAACAAATACATCATCAGATTTAAGTACCATTCTTACATCTCTTGAGTCGCTTCAGGAAAGTATTTATTCAGAAGGAAATGCAGACTATGCTGGACGTAGCATTTTTACAAGCTACAGAACAAATTGCAAGCTTACCTTCCAGGGCGATGAGATGGACACAATTTATAATATCACTGAGCCATTAAATTATACTGACATGGCTGAGGCAAGGTATTATAATGGTACTGTAACTATTCCTCAGACTAAATCAGAGGTTGCAGGCATAGAGGCCCATAAAGCTGACTATAATACAGATGATGAAATTTTCAACCGTATTAGACTTTCTTATAAGAATGAGAATAACGGAAAAGCATCGCTTGAATTAAATAGTCTTACAGTAAAATATACAGAAACGACAAA
Source organism: Saccharofermentans sp. (assembly GCA_024403695.1). GTDB lineage: Bacteria > Bacillota > Clostridia > Saccharofermentanales > Saccharofermentanaceae > Saccharofermentans. The sequence goes on from JAKSRI010000045.1 coordinate 948, forward strand.
AAGCGGAATTGATCCCACAACCGATCCTAATAACGGAGAGCGAAATATTACCGTCACCCCATATAAGAATAAAGAGTTGTGGGAAAAGGGACCTTCAGGGACTGGTACAAAGAAGGAGATTAATCCTGGTGAGGCAGTGTTTATCGAGGAAACTGGAGAAATTATTCTGGCTGATGATTTGGCAGAAGAGATTACTTCAGGTCACGCTCAAATTCTTACAAACTACACTAAAAAAGGTTTCTCAGACGGAGAGCTTAGACCAGAGTATTATTTCGACTGCACAATCAATCCATCAGATCCAGCTGGTCCGGAGACAGTATTCTATGAGAAGTTCCAGAAGGAAGTAGATAGCGATGGAAACTCTGTTTTAGATATCAATGGAAACAAGGTTATAAAGAGAGATAACTTAGGTGGTTCGATACCTATTGAATATGACATAAACTTTATTGTGGCAAACAACCAGACCCTCACAGTAAATGCCGAAGCTTCTGAAGTGTTTAATCAGGCAATTGGCCGTGATATCGACGATATGATTGAGGCGGTTAAATGGGCACTTGATTGTAACGATAAGGTTACAAAGATTGAAACCATGATGGGTGAGGCTCAGTACGCTGATGAAGCGTCACAGGAAAATCTTAAAGTGTTACTTGATGCAGCTAAAAAAGAGCAGACTTATTCAAGAGATAACCTTAAAAAGCTTTATGAATCAGAAATAACAAAGACAGATGGTTATCTAAAAGATGTAAATCTTGCTATTACTGAGGTTGGTAATAAGGGCGAAGCTCTTGAACTTACCAGAACAAGGGTATCTTCTCAGATGGAGACCATCGAAGAGCTCAAGAGTAATAATGAAAACGAAGACTTATCAAGCATAATGCTTAACTATTCAGCAGCATATGTTGCATATCAGGCGGCACTTACCGCAGCTTCCAAGATTGGGGAGCAGTCACTACTTAATTACATCTAAAGGAGAAAAAGATGAGAGCAAACACTAGATTATTTGGCGAGATTGATATCGAGCAGGAAAAGATAATCGTTCTTCCTGATGGAATTGTTGGATTCCCAGATATGAAGAACTTTACCCTTCTTTTCGATGAGGAGAAAAAGGACAATGTAACAATTATGTGGTTCCAGTCAATGGATGAGCCACAGTTTGCTATGCCAGTTATGCTCCCACAGATTGTAAAAGAAGATTACAATCCTACTATCAATGACTCGCTTCTTGAGCCACTTGGAGAACTTAATCCAGACAATACTTACGTACTTGTTACAGTAACTGTTCCACCTGAGATTGAGAAGATGACAGTAAACCTTAAGGCTCCTATCATTATCAATACAGATACAAAGAAGGCAGCCCAGCTTATCGTTGAGGATGACGTACCGGTTAAGTTCCCAATTTACGAAATTCTCAAAGAAAGGAAGGGTGAATAATATGTTAGCCTTAACAAGAAAAAAGGGTGAGTCCCTCGTAATTAATAACAACATTGAAATCACCATCCTTGAGATTAGAGGAGAGCAGATAAAGATTGGTATTACTGCTCCAAAGGAAGTTTCAATCTATAGAAAAGAAGTATATCTTCAGATTCAGGAAGAGAATAAGGCAGCACTTAGTCAGGATTCTCTTGAGGCATTAAAAAATTTGTTCTAAAGTTTTAGGACTTTTGACCGATAATTAAGTTAGCAGGTATAATTTCTTCACATGGAGGTGTGATAATTATGGAAATTTCAAGTGTAAATTCAGTAAGCGCAACAACTAATCAGGTACAGGGAAGTCAGGCGGTTAATAGCGCAGCAGAAGTAGAGAAAACTACTCCTGCAGTTTCAATTTCAGAAAACACTGGCCGTGCTAATGAAGGTCAGAATAAAGGCGATGACTATACTCCTTCAAACGAAGCCGTAAAGAAGGCAGTTGAAGTTATCAATAAAAAGCTTGGCGACTCTAGAGCAGTGTTTGGTGTTCATGAGGACACCAATCGTGTCACCATCAAGATGGTAAGCAAGGATTCAAAAGAGGTACTTAAAGAGTATCCAGTTGAAGAAACCCTTGATGCACTTGCAAAACTTTGGGATATGGCAGGTGTAATGGTAGACGAGAAGAGATAATCGTAAGGAGGTTACGATATGCCAATTAGAATGACCGGTATGGTATCTGGTCTTGACACTGAAGCTTTAGTGTCAGCTATGGTATCAGC
>JAKSRI010000046.1 GCA_024403695.1 Saccharofermentans sp.
ATCTGAACGAACTTCTCTTTTTCCTTGGCAACAGACTCAGTAACAACATTGCAGGCCACAATATTTAGCCTTCTGACAAGCAAATCAGGGTTTGTAATTCTGTCATACAAGCGAAGCACCGCCTCTGTCAACACAACTCCCGAAGACGTATATTTATCTAGATTTTCAGTACCATGAGAGCCCTTTGGAATCTTTCGACCATAGTGGTCAACAACCACTTCACCCTCATATTTCTTTAATATATCCTTATTTGTTATATTCTCTATATCATAACCGATGTTCAGAACTATCTGCTTAGTCTTAAGTCTCTTTTCAACAAGGTCTAGCGACAGAAGTTCCATCATTTCCTTTACGATTAGCCTTGTTTTTTCATGGTCATAAGGACAATGTAGAACCTGACCAGTGCTGATTGAATTTGTCTCAGGTTTATATGCATGAATTTCTGCCATTGTGCAAGGCTCGTATCCCCAGGCATGATCAATTAAGAGTTCCGCATTAACGCCAAAGATTCTATATAGTAAATCTTCATTGAAATAATCCGTTTCCTTGCCAAGAGAGCACCTGGCTACATCACCCATTGTATATAGGCCAATCGAGTTAAGCCTTTTTTCATATCCTCTTCCAACTCGCCAGAAATCAGTGAGCGGTCTGTGATTCCAGAGCTCTTTTCTATAACTCATCTCGTCAAGGCTCGCCATACGAACGCCATTTTCATCAGCCTTTGCGTGCTTAGCCACAATATCCATAGCAATTTTTGCAAGGTACATGTTGGTACCTATGCCCGCTGTAGCAGTAACTCCAGTCTCTGACAAAACATCCTTAATCATAGTCATTGCCAGCTCTTCTGGGGTCATCTTGTATGTGTCTAAATAATCTGTAACGTCAATGAACACCTCGTCAATCGAGTAGACATGCATGTCATCATGTGAAACATATTTTAAATAGATCTCATAGATTTGAGTACTAACTTCCACGTATCTAGCCATACGCGGTGGCGCAATTATAAAATCAATGCTGGCTTCTTTGGCCTTTTTATTTACCTCGAATAGACGTGCACGGCCAGGAATACCGTATGCTTTTAGGGCAGGAGATACCGCCAGACAGATAGTTTTTGCAGTTCTTGATTCGTCTGCTACTACGAGTCTTGCAGTAAGCGGATCAAGTCCTCTGTCCACACATTCTACCGATGCATAAAATGATTTTAAGTCAATTGCCACGTAATGTCTCATGGGTTAATTATACCACACAGAAAAGGACATTCGAATATATATCAAAACTCTAGAGTCTCAACCCCAAATACAATTCTTCCCAATATAAAATCCCGACGAATATATTTATTCGTCGGGATTAAGTATGTTCTGTCGATATTATTAATTAGATCTCTACAATCCATCCTTCTGGAGCTTCGATACGGCCCATCTGGATACCAGTAAGTGTATCGTAAAGCTTCTTTGTGATAGGTCCCATTTCTTCCATACCTGATGGGAAGCAGATTTCCTTACCATGGTCGTTAATCTTTCCTACTGGAGAGATAACTGCAGCTGTACCGCAAAGACCACATTCAGCCATATCTGCAACTTCGTCAAGATAGATTTCTCTCTCTTCTGCTTCAAGTCCAAGGTAATCCTTAGCAACCTGAATAAGTGAACGACGAGTGATTGAAGGAAGAATAGAATTTGACTTAGGAGTAACAACCTTACCGTCCTTTGTAACGAAGAGGAAGTTAGCACCACCAGTCTCTTCAACCTTTGTACGAGTCTTAGGATCAAGATACATGTTCTCATCGAAGCCCTTCTCATGAGCATCAACGATGTTGTATAAACTCATTGCATAGTTAAGACCAGCCTTGATGTTACCTGTTCCGTTAGGAGCTGCTCTATCGTAATCTGAAACTCTGATAGTAATAGGCTTAGCACCACCCTTGAAGTAAGGTCCAACAGGTGTTGTAAGAATTCTGAACTGATATTCGTCAGCAGGCTTAACACCGATAACTGCGTTTGTACCCATGATATATGGACGAACGTATAATGTAGCACCTGAACCATATGGTGGAACCCATGCTGAGTTAGCCTTTACAACCTGCTTAACAGCATCGATGAACATTCCATCTGGAAGTGTTGGCATCTTAAGCTTAGCTGCTGAAGCATTAATTCTTTCTGCGTTTAAGTCAGGACGGAATGTAACGATTCTTCCATCTTCTGTTGTATAAGCCTTTAAGCCTTCAAATACTGTCTGAGCATACTGGAATACACATGCACACTCGTTAAGTACAACGTTAGGATCTGTAAGTAATTCACCTTCTGACCACTTTCCATCCTTGTATGTAGAAAGGTATCTGTAATCTGTTTCCATATAACCGAAGCCTAAGCTGCCCCAGTCGATATTTTTCTTTTCCATAATCTTCGCCTCTTTTTCTTATTTATTAAATCCCGAATACTCTCGGGTAAACAACTTAATTTATTTTATTCTTTATTTATGCAAATTGCAAATAGAACATTATACTGCCAAGAAGAACTTAATCAAGAACAATGCTGAAATAACATATGTAAGTGGTGATACTTCCTTTGACTTTCCTGTAAAGATCTTAATACATGTGTATGAAACCATACCAAGACCAATTGCATGTCCGATTGAACTTGAAATAGGCATTGCAATAAGCATAATAGCTACTGGAACCGCAACTTCAAGATCCTCGAAGTCGATATGCTTAAGACCTGAAAGCATTAACACACCGACATATACGAGAGCTGCTGATGTAGCTGCTGCTGGGATAACTGCTGCCACTGGAGCAAGGAAAATACATGCAAGGAATAAAACGCCACATG
>JAKSRI010000047.1 GCA_024403695.1 Saccharofermentans sp.
ATCAGTATACAAAGCCTTTCAATGAGATATCAGGTGTAGTTACTGAGCTTCAGAATGCTCTTGCCTGTGCGGGACGAATTTTCGAGATTATCGAAGAGAAAAGTGAAGTGCCAGACAGAGAGCCAGTTAAGGTTCTTGGAAGAGTAGAAGGAAATGTTGAGATTAAAGATGTTGACTTCTCATATGTGAAAGATAAACCTCTTATCGAGGATTTTAATCTTAGCGTTAAGAAGGGTATGCGTGTTGCCATTGTAGGTCCAACAGGATGTGGTAAGACCACATTTATCAACCTGCTTATGAGATTTTATGATATCGATGATGGCGTCATAACTGTTGACGGTGAGAATGTACAGGATGTGACAAGGCATAGTCTTAGAGAAAACTTTGGTATGGTTTTACAGGAGACATGGCTTAGCCACGGAACAATACGAGATAATATCTGTATGGGCAAGGAAGATGCCACTGATGAGGAAATAGTGGCAGCAGCCAAGGCTTGTCATGCTGACAGCTTTATTAGAAGACTTCCGAATGGTTATGATACATATATAGGTGATGATCTTGGAGGTCTTTCTGAAGGTCAGAAACAGTTGCTTTGCATCGCAAGAGTTATGCTTCTTCTTCCGCCAATGCTTATTCTGGACGAGGCTACAAGCTCAATAGATACAAGAACAGAGATGAAGATTCAGAGCGCTTTTGCCCGTATGATGGAGGGAAGAACCAGCTTTGTTGTGGCTCATAGATTATCTACTATAAGAACTGCAGATATTATTCTGGTTATGAAGGACGGTAAGATTATAGAGTCAGGCTCTCACAGTGAGCTTATGAGTAAACAGGGCTTTTATAGTGATCTGTATAATAGTCAGTTTAAGAGGGAATAAATGAAAAACAAGAATTACATGAATGTTGTAAAAAAGAATATTATAAAGATAACTGCAATGGGAGTAATGGCCGGACTTGTTCTTGCAGGCTGTAGTGAAGATAAATCTGGACCTGATTATAAGTCAGTATCAGATGCTCAGGCAGTATCAGAACAGAGTGTAAGTTCTAATGATTCAGAGACCGACGAGAAGATTGGTGATGCAGCAGCATACAGTAGCGCATCAGTTTTAGGAACATCCATCAATAATGTGGGTAATCTTACAGAATCTGGGAATGGATACGAAGGTATAAAAGGTACTGGTGATTACAATTATGGCGAGGCTCTTCAAAAATCGCTTCTTTTTTATGAACTTCAGAGAGCAGGCGATTTACCAGAAGAAACAAGATGCAACTGGAGAGGTGACTCATCATTAAAGGATGGTGCAGACGTAGGACTTGATCTTACTGGTGGGTGGTATGATGCAGGCGACAATGTTAAGTTCAACTTGCCAATGAGCTATTCTGCAGCAATTCTTGGATGGTCTTTATATGAAGATTATGAGGCGTATGAAGAGAGTGGACAGCTTGCATATGCCCTTGGAAATATTAAATGGGCCAATGACTATTTTATAAAATGTCATCCTGAGGATGAGGTTTATTATTATCAGGTTGGTGATGGCAATCAGGATCA
>JAKSRI010000005.1 GCA_024403695.1 Saccharofermentans sp.
CAGAACTGAGTTTTTGACCGACACTAAGGGCAATGGTATAATGAACAGCATAATTTGTGGCTTTGAGCCATTCGTTGGTGAGATTGAGACACGTTCTAAGGGTGTACTCGTAGCCTTCGAATCCGGTGATGCCATGACTTATGGATTGTTCAATGCACAGGACAGAGGTGCGCTTCTTATTGGTGCTGGTACTCCTGTATATGAGGGTATGATCGTAGGTATTAACCCTAAGCCAGAAGATATCACAGTTAACGTATGTAAGAAGAAGCACGTTACAAATATGCGTGCTGCAGGTTCTGACGATGCAATGCGTCTTACACCTCCACTTAACTACAGTCTTGAGCAGTGCTTGGAGTTTGTTGAGGATGATGAGCTTTGTGAGGTAACTCCTAAGAATATCCGTCTCAGAAAGAGAACTTTGAGCAACGATCTCCGTAAGAAGGAATTGTCTAAGAAGAAGGATGCTTAATGCTCTCTAAGAAACTCAAGATCGCTTTGCGTATTCTTATAATTCTTGTAATTGTCTTCACCATTTTGGTGTTGGGAGTTTATGCGGGTTATAACTACGTCCTTTCACAGGAAAAGCGTCTTAACGCTCTTCAGGCTAGTATTGAAGACGGTTCCTTTGAGATTACAGAAGATACAGAGGGTGCGGTTCCACTTGTTATCGAGACAGGTGACCTTACCTCAGATATAGCAGCGAAATTATATGAGGGTGGTCTTATCGACAATACCCTCATTTTCTCTTTGATGAGTAAAGTTAATGGCTTCGATGGAGCGTACCTGGCAGGTACTCATTATCTTGTTCCTGGTCTTGCTTATGACGAGATTATGTTCCTTTTGACTTTGGAACCAGAGGGAGTAGTTGTTACTTTCCCAGAGGGTATTACTTACGAGGAGATTAAGGTAAGACTTCACCAGGCAGGTCTCACATTCTCTGATGAGGAGATGGATGAGTGCATGGATTCTCCTGACCTCTTCGTTGACTATAAGTTCGTATCCATGATTAACCTTACTGATGGACGTGATCATGTCCTCTCAGGTTATCTCTTCCCAGATACATATGAGTTCGACGTTAACGCTACTCCAAGAGAGATTATTAATACATTCCTTAACAACACTAACGCTAAGTTCTACGATGAGTATTACGAGCGTGCAGAGGCTATCGGAATGTCCTTTGATGAGATTATGACTCTGGCATCCCTGATTCAGCATGAGTCATCTTATGTATCCGACATGATGTATATCTCCGCTGTATTCCATAACAGAATGGATTCAGGAGATCCTTCTATGCAGTTTATGGGCTCAGATGCTTCCATTAACTACATTAGAGAGATGAATGGACTTCCACCTCATATGGTACTTACAGCAGAGGATTTGGCTATGGACAATCCTTATAACACATATAAGTATCCTGGACTTCCTCCAGGACCTATCTGCATGCCAGGTATCGATGCTATCCAGGCAGCTTTGTATCCTGAACCAAACTGTAATTTCTTCTACTTCTGTGCTACTGGTGATGGCGGTACTGTATTTGCGGTTACTCTTGAAGAGCACGAGGCAAATGTCGCTAAGTATCAGGAGATTTGGGCTAATCAGGACGCAGGCATTGCAGGCGTAGTTCCTACAACAACAGATGTTCCTGGCGAAGAAGAGCAGGGATACGATAACTAATTAACAGGTGGTTTCCATGAGTGAGATTAAAAAGCCTGAGGTGTTAAGCCCTGCAGGTGATCCAGAAAAGTTAAAGACAGCAGTAGCATACGGTGCGGATGCGGTTTACATGTCAGGTAAGGGGTATGGCCTCAGAACATTTAGTGGTAACTTTGACCACGACGAGATGAAGTCTTCCATCGAGTACGCGCATAACCATGGGGTTAAGTGCTATGTGACTATGAATATCATGGCCCTTGAGGGTGACCTTGCTAAGCTTGATGACGAAATTGATTTCGTGGCCCATGAGGCGAAGGCAGATGCTGTCCTCGTGTCTGACCCTGGTATCTTTTCGCGCGTGAAAGCAGTGGCACCAGACTTGGAACTTCACATCTCTACTCAGGCGTCCGTAACTAACAGTGAGGCATGTAAGTTCTGGTACAATCAGGGCGCCAAGAGAATCGTTCTTGCCCGTGAGTGTTCCATGGAACAGATAAAGGCAATCCGTAAGAATATTCCAGAGGACCTCGAGTTGGAGGCATTTATTCACGGTGCAATGTGCATGTCCTATTCTGGAAGATGTCTTCTTTCTAATTACTACACAGGCAGACGTTCTAATGGTGGTTCCTGTGCTCAGCCTTGTAGATGGGGATTTATGGTTCATGAGGAGAAGAGACCTGATGACCTGCTTCCTGTTATGGAGGACGAGCGAGGTACTTATATTTTTAATAGTAAGGATCTCTGTATGGTAGAGCATGTTCCTGAGCTCATAGAGGCCGGTGTAAACAGTCTGAAGATTGAGGGACGTATCAAGGGCGCATACTATGCTGCAGCGGCTACAAAGGTATATAGAGAGGCTGTAGACAGTTGCTTTGCTCCTGATGGTAACTATAAGGTTAATGATGAGTGGCTTACTCTTCTTAATAAAGTGGTTCACAGAGACTATGCTACTGGTTTCTTCTACGATAATCCTATGGAGAATGCGCAGATTGTTTACGATACGTCTTATAACAAGCCTGCGTACGTTGTAGCGGCCATCGAGGGAAGAGATGAGACATCAGATCTTTATGTTGCTAGTCAGCGTAATAAGCTCTATAAGGGCGATGTTTTGAACGTTCTTCGTCCTAAGGGATATGTAGAGCCAATTCAGGTTGAAGAGCTCTATAACGAGAAGATGGAGCCAATTGATAGCGCACCACATCCTCAGATGAAGATGTTTATTAAGTTTAATCGTGACGTGGAGCTTCCACAGTATACGTTCCTTAGCCGTGATGGTGATAAGGATGAGGGAATTGTTCCTCAGAAGTAAGACTAATAAATAATACAAGCATTAAAGAACTCCCCGATAGAGACGTCGGGGAGTTTCTTTGAGCAAAAAATATGAGGGGCAAAACTCAATTAATTATCGTATGGATTGATTGTTCTGATTGTACCGTCTTCATTGTGGTGAAGCTCGCAGAACTTAACGCTTCTCTGGCTGTTGATACCGCCGGAGAGGGAAGAATCGTGATAGAAGAGATACCACTTGCCATCAACCTCTACAGTGGAGTGGTGAGTAGTCCAACCAATAACTGGTTCGAGAATTCTTCCTGTATATGTGAATGGTCCCATAGGGGAATCAGAAATTGCGTAGCAGATATAGCATGTTGTTCCTGTGGAGTAGGAGAGATAGTACTTTCCATTGTACTTGTGCATCCAGCAAGCCTCGAAGAATCTTCTCTTCTCATCGCCTGCCTTAAGTGGCTCACCATTCTCGTCAAGAATAGCAATATGCTGTGCAGGAGCCTTAAGAGAAATCATGTCATCGTTAAGCTCTGCAACGAGAGGTCCAAGTGCAACTTCATCACCCTGAGGACCGTCTGCGCCAGGAATCATGTCTGGGTCACCAGCAACGAAAGAACCTGTCTGCCATTTCTCGAGCTGACCGCCCCAGAGACCGCCGTGATACATATATGCACGTCCGTCATCGTCTACGAATACTGCTGGGTCAATAGAGTAGCTATCTGCGATATATGACTCTTCTGGAACGAAATCTCTGTCTGGCTTATCGGATACAGCAACACCAATGTGGAAGATGCCATTCTTGTCCTTTGCAGGGAAATAGAGATAATACTTGCCATTCTTATAAGCACAGTCAGGAGCCCACATCTGGTGACTTACCCAAGGTACATTCTTCTCATGGAGAACTTCACCGCAGTCAACTGCTGGACTGTCTACAGAATCCATGCAGAGAACGTGATAGTCTTCCATGGAATACTGATCGCCATTATCGTTATCTTCGCACTCGTGAGGAATGTCATGGGATGGGTAAATATAGATTTTTCCGTTGAAATAATGAGCTGATGGATCAGCTGTATAGATATGCTTAACCAATGGTTTATTCTGTAATTCTTTACCCATAAATGTATCCTCTCGTATGCAAATCGTGAATCAAATTCACTTACCACTAACAAGGTAATAAATAATCGGCACACATACAAGAGATATTGCTAAATATAGCAACATTAGTGAAAAACTTAGCAAGAAATGTAAAGTGAAAACGCTTATTCGGCCTTGGAAGACTCTTCAATTGGCTCCTCAGGCTTCTTCATGAAGTTCGAAAGCACTCTGGACAAGAAATTCATAACCTTCTTATCAATCTCAAATACCTTGCAAACATCAAGGATGATGATAAGCATTGTAGGTCCGAGAAGGAATCCAATCGCACCCCAGATATAAACACCAAGTGCCATACCGAGAAGCATCATGAGCGGATGTAAGTGGAGTGACTTACCGAGGATTGCTGGCTCGAGAACTCTTCTGAGAACTGTCATGATTGCCATAGCGATAACGAGAATGATAACACCAGTGAAGTTGTGATGAAGTCCCAAGTAACACATTACAGGAATCATTGTGGCACTGATTCCGAGTACAGGGAGGAAGTCAATAACTGCAGTAACTAATGCTAGGATTACGGCATAGTTAACACCTGCAAGTTTAAATGCAATCCAAGCCTCTACGGCTGTAATAACGAGCAAGGCAACGTATCCACCAAGAGCACGGAAAAGTGTCACGGACAAGTCGTTAAGAAGAGATACGGATTTCATACGGAAAGACTTATTAGGTACTCTCTTAAGATAAGCCTTAAGTACATTAGGACCGTCGTTGATAAAGTAATAACCACTAAGGATAATACAGATTACAACGAAGATTCCGTATGGAAGATTCTCGATCATTGACCAGATGCCTGTAAAGATGCCTGTAATAAATCCAGGTACCTTCTGGAGAACCATTTCGAACACGTTCTGGAAGTTCTCCTGGATAGTTTCCATCATAGATGGTGTGATGAAGCCACCGTTCTCTTTTGTGAATCTGTTAAGGAATTCTGTTGTAAAACCAGGTGCATCAAAGCCTGATACAAGCTTGGACAATGTATTTATCGCACGTAAACCCTGCTCTACCAGCATTGTACAGCACCATATGATAACTAGAGCGATAATCACTAACAAAATTATATAAATAACAGTGGAAATCTTGCGACGATACTCTTTGTATTTGGATGGCTTTGAAATTTTCTTAGCAAGTGGTTCTGCTAGCGCGAAGCTTGTCTTCGCGAGGAGGAATCCAATGATAAAAGGAACTAGAACAGCAACAAGCTTAGTTCCAATAAATAAAAGTACGCCAACAATTAATACCATTAATATGAACTTAATCATACTAATTACAGTAGCTTTATCACGGTTATATCTCTCGAGGTCTGTCATAAGTGTGCTCCTTTGAACATGAAAATCCATATTGAAATCATTATCAGCATGGAAACAATCAGTCCGAAATTAAGATTTATAGTTGTTGATGGAATGCTCTCGTCGTCTGCAGGGACATCAGAGCCCATATATTTATAGTAATAGTCATCAAATAGTCTCATAAAATATGCAAGAAGAATAATTGCAATAAATGTTGATGGAAGAGCTGCATAGAAAAATGAAGAAGGGATATCTGAATAAGTCTGAATTGTAAAGATATTAATCTTTGGAAGTGTTCCTGAGAACAGGAGGGTGCAGATCCTAGATGATAATAGGCAGAGGAAAGGTGCATAAACCCCATCTGTCTTGTCTCTTAATCGGCAACACCACCAGCCTACAAGTAATGATGATAGAATTCCAAGAATATCCATGGAGAATAAAGTATATGCCAGGATAATTATGAAATATGCAAGTCTTTTCTGAGAGAATCTGAATCTGGACCACAAAAGGCCGAAGAAGAAAATGCAGATTCCGAATGCTGGGATAACAGTGTCGCTGATAATTGCCAGAGTTGTACCAATTTTTGTCTCTGTTCCACCGTAGAAGAAGAAAGCTGGGTAGTAAATTTTGGATCCAGCCTTCAAAAACAGCCATGTAACAATGTTATAAAGTACCGTAGAAAGGAGCATTACAGGCAATCCTGATAAAAATGAGATTACGAGGATTCCTGTGCCTGTATAGTTACCAGTTAGAGCAGAAGTGTCACCATCGTTAAGTAAAAGTGCAGGTAAGACTAGTGCGAACAAGATAAAAAGCGGCATGAAAATGGAATAGCCAACCAGGGATGTGGTTGGTACCTTAAGATCCATATTTCCAAGCGTGCACTTTAATGCGAAGAAAAGTGCAGTGAAAATAGACGAAATCAATAAAAGGAAACTCCAGGTCATGGACTGAGGTTTTCCAAAGTGATATTTCAGACTACGAAGTAGTTTTTGCAAATCAGGCATGGAAAATAATCTCCCTCAATACAACATAGTAACCAATAAGGTGCTCGTAAAGCAGAGGCTCTAATACAAGATAAACAGCTGCACCGAGTGCGAGAAATGGTCCGAAAGCAAGATAATCAGGATCATCAGCGAAGTGAATATTTGCCTTTGCTGCACGGAGCTCCTGTCTCTTCTTAACAGGGTTAGAACTCTCTCTAATTTCTTTTTCTTCTCTAGCGATACGACGTCTCTTATTAATAAAAAGTGGAATAGCGAAGATAAGTGCGGAGAATACGGCCACATATACGAGAACCAGCATGCCTTCGAGTCCTACCAGCATACCGCAGGCACCGAGAAGCTTCATGTCGCCCTGTCCCATACCTTCGCGTCCGAGGAATGTTTCACAAATAAACTCGATAAGGAAAAGGACACCCGCACCGAGGAGCATAGCGATAAATCTGCTTATTATCGGCCAGTAAGTAAAAGAATCTGAGTAATACCATACAGAACCTTCTGTAAAGTCAGCGACCGCACTGATGATTCCCAGAATAAGAAGAGCAATCCAGCACTGATCAGGAATGATTCTGTTAAGTCTGTCTGAAATCATTACAATCATAATAACTGGGATGGCGAGCAAAACTACAGACATGCGAATTGGCTTGCCATGTTCGAAAAGAATATTTCCCTGAAGAATAAATCTTGAATAATTGAAGTAAGCAGCTGTAGCATAAGCGCATACGCAGAAAATGCATGAAATAATAGTGTGTGGAACGAGTTTCATGCGTTTGGACAGTCTGAAATCAGGTGCAGAAGGGTCATAACCGTAATCCTGAAGCCAGCTTTCTGGAAGCTTGTTAAAAACCACAGAAACGAGGAAACCTACAGCGATTCCTAGGGCTATAGCGATAACAATGAAAAGTCCTCTGTCCATATGCACTCCGTTTATAATAAAAAATATCCAATAAAAGAATAAACTACCGCGGTTTTTTTATCAACCTTATATAAACTATTTGTAAATTATTTGTTCAAATTGACCTAAAGCCTTGTTTAAATGTATAATTGATAACGACTTTTCAAAGGGAGGGACGCCGTGTAAGGTGTCGTACATTACTAATATGGCTAAGACAGTTACAGCAAAGATGCTCGCAGACAAGATGCAGGCTCATGTAAAAGCCGAGACAGGTCTTGCTCTTGAGCACGCAACAGCAAGAGATTATTGGACAGCTCTTTCAAAGAGTGTAGTTGAGATTATTTCCGATAATTTCCAGGAGACACGTGAGAAGTATGCACAGGGAAGACAGGCATTCTATCTTTCCGCTGAGTTCCTTGAGGGACGTTCACTTCTTAATAACCTTGTAAACCTTGGTATTTATGATCAGGCTAAGGAAGCTCTCGATGGCTTCGGCTACAACATCACAGATATCCTTGAGCAGGAGACAGACCCAGCTCTTGGTAACGGTGGTCTTGGTAGACTTGCAGCTTGCTTCCTTGATTCATGTGCTACATTGAATCTTCCTGTTACAGGTTACGGTATCCTTTACAGATACGGTCTCTTCAGACAGGCAATCGAGAATGGTTTCCAGAAAGAGTACCCAGATAGCTGGATGGAGAGAGGCTATCCATTTACTCTCGCTCGTTATGATGAGAAGGTAAAGGTTCACTACAATGATATCGATGTATGGGCTATCCCATGTGATCTTCCTATCACAGGTTACGGCACAAAGAACGTTAACCTCTTGAGACTTTGGAAGGCAGAGCCTGCACAGGACTTCGACTTCAACCTCTTTAATTCCCAGAGATTTGATGATGCTGTTATCGAGAGAAACCGTGTAAACGATATTTGGAGAGTTCTCTATCCAAACGATACATCTTATGATGGAAAGGTTCTCCGTGTAAGACAGCAGTACTTCTTCGTATCCGCTTCTTTGCAGGATATCGTTCGTAAGTATAAGGCAGTTCACGGTGACGATCTTTCTGATTTTGCTAAGTACAATACAATTCAGCTTAACGATACTCACCCAGTTATCGGTATCCCAGAGCTCATGAGAATTCTCGTTGACGAGAATGGCATTGACTGGGTTAAGGCTTGGGACATCGTTAAGGAGACATTTGCTTATACTAACCACACAATCATGGCAGAGGCTCTTGAGAAGTGGGATATCTCCATCTTCCGTTTCCTCTTCCCACGTATTTTCGAGATTGTTGAGGGTATTAACAACCAGTTCAGAGCTCAGATGTATGAGGCTGGCCTCTACTCAGAGCTTATCGACAAGATGAGCCCACTTTCTGACGGTAAGGTTCAGATGGCTTGGCTCGCTATCTATGGTTCACGTTCTGTTAACGGTGTAGCTGCTCTCCATACAGATATTCTTAAGAGAGAGACACTTAAGGATTGGTATGATCTCTATCCAGAGAAGTTCTCCAACAAGACAAACGGTGTAACACCAAGAAGATGGCTCCGTTCTTGTAACCCAGAGCTTGCTGCTCTCTTCACAGAGCTCCTCGGTTCTGATAAGTGGGTAACAAAGCTTGATGAGCTTAAGAAGCTCGAGAAGTATAAGGATGACAAGGAAGTAATGAAGAGACTTCTTGCTATCAAGAAGAATAACAAGCAGTTCTTCGCTAATCATGTTAAGAATGCTTTCGGCATCGAGCTTAACGTTGATTCTTGCTTCGATATCCAGATTAAGAGACTCCACGAGTATAAGAGACAGCTCCTCAATGCTATTTATGCTCTTAACCTCTACGATAGAATCAAGGAGAACCCATCACTTGAGCTTCCTCCTGTAACTATCATCTTTGGTGCTAAGGCTGCTCCTGGTTACTTCAGAGCTAAGGCTATCATCAAGTTCATCAATGAGATTGCTAAGCTTATCGATAATGACCCAGATATGAAGGGTAGACTTAAGGTTATGTTCCTTGAGAACTATAACGTATCTAACGGTGAGAAGATGTTCCCAGCTGCAGATGTATCTGAGCAGATTTCTACAGCAGGTCTCGAGGCTTCCGGTACAGGTAACATGAAGTTCATGATGAACGGTGCTGTTACACTCGGTACTCTCGACGGTGCTAACGTAGAGATTGCAGAGGCTGTTGGAAACGACAACATCTACATCTTCGGTTGCCGCGCTGAGAATATGGCTGCTACAAAGGCTTACTACAACCCACAGTGGCAGTATGAGAACATCCCTGGCATCAAGAAGGCTCTCGACAGACTTATCGATGGCACATTCGACGATGAGGGTACAGGTATGTTCCGTGATCTTTACAATGGTATCCTTTATGGTTCCAACTGGCAGCCAGGTGATCCATACTACGTTCTCGGTGATTTCGATGACTATCGTAAGACAAGAGATCGTCTCTACATGGATTATAAGGATGAGATGAAGTGGGCTCAGATGTGCTGGATTAACATCTGCAACTCCGGTAAGTTCTCTTCTGACAGAACTATCGCAGAGTATGCTAAGGAGATCTGGAAGGTTAAGGCTCAGAAGATCTAAGTTCTAATCTGTAGATTAATTCAAGAACGACCAGGAAACTGGTCGTTCTTTTTTATGATGAATATACAGATTTTGTCATATTGCGTGTAAATCTTGCTATTTACAACGCAATTTGTGTTAAAACTCAATGTTTTGATAAAAAATGTCAAATAAAACTATAAAATCTTTGTGCCTTATAACAACTGAAGAATTATTGAGTAAAATTTACGGAATGTTATTATGTATTTGTGATTTAGAACTATTGCCGTTCTCGTCACTCTCATAAATTTTTTGCCCAAATTTTATGTCAACGATTTCTACAGACCGCCTTGTGCGGTTTGTTTTTTGTTTGCGGAAAAATTTAGAGGGATTATTTTTGATTCTTGCTTATAGAAATAATATTTATTTCTGGTCTAGAACCAATGCGGAATGGAAGGAATACACAACCGATTCCCTTAGAGATATACAGCATGAGACCGTTCTTGTCATGAAGACCAGAGATAATACCTTTTCTTGGTAATTCGTCCTTGCGAAGCAAAGAAAACTCTATTCCAATAGGTGTTCTTATCTGTCCGCCATGAACGTGACCGCATAACATTACTTCTGGCTTATCGCCCTTGAGGTAAAGGTACTGATCAGGATTATGAGATAACATAATGTGCATATCGTATTCATCATTGCATGAAGGGGTATCCATCCATTGACGGTTCTTGCGACCAGAATCAGCAACTCCAGAAAAGCGAATTATCTGATTATCTTTGTTAAGCATATAGTTCGCTCCAGAGATGTTTTTAAAACCACATGAATCAATCTCTCGGCTACTAAGAGTTACATCATGATTGCCATTAGTTCCTACAAAAGGAATTCCGAGTTCCTGGCACGCCAGAGCAATCTTGTTAAGATAATTGGCACCTTTCTGATAACCACTAATTTTATTACATATATCTCCGCCGAAGATGACGATATCTATAGGTGACTGAGTATGTTCTTTCTTAAGAATATCTATTACCCTATTAGCAGGAATAAAGCAGAATTCTGCATGAAGGTCACTAAAATAAAGAACTCTTAGCGACACATTTTTATCACCGGAGAGTACAATACTGTCTTTTTGGATATTAAGCATTCTAGCCTCAATACATCCCCAGATAGCTAACAGCAGACCCAATACAAGTAAAAATATGAGTATGTATATAAGGATATGCATTGTAATTCTCCTTTATTTAATTATTATTATTATAAATTATACTTTATATTCGTGGGGCTGTGTTATAATCTACCCATATATAGAAAAAATATTGGAGGGCTTAATATGCCAAAGACAGAGATTAAGTACGAGATCGTAAAGAATATCGGTATTCTTGCAACAAATAAGTCTGGATGGAACAGAGAGATTAATGTTGTTAGATGGAACGATGGTAAGGCTAAGGTAGATATCAGAGATTGGGGCCCAGACCACGAGAAGGTAGGTAAGGGAATTTCTCTTAACGCAGAGGAAGTTGCAGTTCTTAAGGAGCTTCTTGAGGATTACATCCCAGAGGATGAGGAATAATTAATTGAGAAGTGAAGAGCGAGCTGGATTAGTAACCGCTATACTTCTTGTTTTATGGGGGACTCTGTTAACAGAGCCCTTCCATGTTTTTACGGACTATCTTTATAGCGTGTTATCGCACTTGCAGACCTCGATGGGTATAACCACTGGGTCTGTTTTGTCTAGCTTGTTAACAGCTGTAATTTTGGCCGCTATTTGTATTGTATTGCTGCTTCTTACCAAGACACGTGCAGCGGAATATATCCCTTGTGGGGCATTCTGTTTTACTGGAATTGTTTTGTTTATCAGAACAATTATGTCTAGGACATTCTTTGTTAAGGAAGCAGTTATTGTTTGTATCTCTTTGGTGGCAATTGCGATTTTACACGCGGCTACGCTTCGTAAGGCGTTATTGTGGGTTAGCGATTTTACAGTGCTTTCGATCCCAGTTTTTCTCCTTGTTGCATTGGTAACCAAGCCTCTTGGCGCACTTGGCAAGACGATTGGCAAAATTCTATATATCAATAGCAGACAAGGTGGTGAGCTAGCGCATAATTTCGCCGGCCTTTTTGGGTTGCCTGCACTCTTGTGGGGCGCTTTCATTTTTATTTTGCTGGCATTGCCTATTATTTACAACTGTATTTCCAAGAGACGCACTTAATGTTTAAGAGGACTTGCTTATGACTTTCGAACAGTATAAGGAGCTTTGCTCTAACATTGATTATCATATGGATCGTTACTATAACAATGACGAGCCAGAGATTTCTGATTATGAATATGATCAGCTCATGATTCAGCTTAAGGCTGCCGAGAAGGAGCATCCTGAATGGATTACACCTGATTCTCCATCACAGAAGATTGGCGGCACAGCTAAGCGTGAGGCTGGTGTAAAGATTACTCATAATGTGCCAATGCTTTCCATCGAGGATGTTTTTACCCACGAGGATGTTGAAGCATGGGTTAATAAGGTACTGGCAATGCACCCAGATAGTAAGTTCTCAGTAGAGCAGAAGATTGACGGTCTTAGCATGACGCTTCGTTACGTTGCTGATGGTGAGGGCCGAATGCGTCTTGACGTGGCTGAGACTAGAGGTGATGGAATTGTCGGTGAGGACGTTACTGCTAATGCTCTGGTTATCCCAAGTGTATGCAAATATCTGAATCTCCCTTACGAGTATCTCGAACTTCGTGGAGAGGTTTATATGTCCCACGAGGACTTTAATAAGTTTAATGAACTTCAGGAAGAACTTGGCAAGAAGATTGCTGCTAACCCACGTAATCTGGCGGCAGGAACATTAAGACAGCTTGACCCAGCTATTACAAGAGAGCGTGGACTCGACATGTTCGTGTTCAATATTCAGGATGGTCCTAAGGACCTTATGGCTAGCCATGATCAGGGACTAAATGCTATTAAGGAAAGTGGTGTGGCAACGGTTTACCATCGTTTGTGCGCTAATGCCGAGGAGGTAATCCAGGCGATAACGGACATCGGCGAAATGCGTGGGCAACTGCCTTATGATATAGATGGTGCCGTGGTAAAGGTGGACCAGATTGATTATCGTAATGATTTCCCAGCCGGCAGTAAATACTCTGCGGGTCACATCGCGTATAAGTATCCGCCAGAGGAGAAGGCAGTGTTCATGGAATCCATCGAGGAGACTGTGGGCAGAACTGGTAAGTTGGGTTTCATCGGTCATGTTTATGATAACGAGACAGGTAAGCCTGCACGCCTTTGTGGTACGAATGTATCTAGAGTAACACTTCATAATCAGGATTATATTAACGAGATGAAGATAGGTGTTGGTGGAGTTTATCTTCTTAAGAAGAGTGGAGATATCATCCCTAAGCTCGTAGGACTGGTAGCAGAGCCTTTCCAGATATATGAGGCATCAACTAACTGTCCGGTTTGTGGTGAGCGTCTTATAAGGGAAGAGGACACTGCTGATATTAGATGTATTAACCTTTCCTGTCCTGCTCAGTGTTCACGTGCGATCTCATATTTTGCATCTAGAACATGTATGGATATCGCAGGTCTTGGTGAGACGCTTGTAGATGCCCTTGTAAGTGAGGGATATCTTAAAAACTATGCTGATATCTATCACTTGAAAGAACATCGCGATGAGCTGGTTCAGGCAGGAATTATCGGTAAGGAGAAGAATACAGATAAGGTTCTAGCTGCTATCGAAGCATCTAAGAATAATGAGGCCGAGAAGTTGCTCACAGCGCTTGGAATTCGTAATGTAGGTAAATCTACTGCTAAGGAACTTATTAGAAGCTTTGGAAGCATTCGTAAGCTTATGGAGGCTACTATACTTGACCTTCTGGCTGTTCAGGATATCGGTGAGACAACTGCTCAGGATATTGTGGAATTTTTCACTAATGAATCTAATCGTCGTATTATCGAAGATTTGGAAAACAGCGGTGTGAATATGGAGAAGGCTGTGGATGAGGACGCTACAGATAAGTTTGCAGGTCTCACATTTGTTATTACAGGTACACTTCCTACAATGTCCCGTAACGATGCGCAGGCATTAATCGAGAAGAATGGCGGTAAGGTATCTTCATCTGTTTCTAAGAAGACATCCTATCTTCTTATGGGTGAGGCTGCTGGTAGTAAGGCTGATAAGGCGAAGAGCCTGGGCATTCCTACTTTAAGTGAAGAAGATATTCTTAAGATGTTAGAGTAATTAGGAGTTTATTATGAGTAGTGCTGCAAAGAAGTCACAGATAAGAGACGCTATTAGAACGAGAAGAGCCATGCTTGAGGATAAGCAGATTAAGGAATATGCAGATATTCTCGCGGAGCAGTTTATTGATACAGAGGACAAGGAGCTTCGTAAGATTATCGGTTCAGCTCAGACAGTAGCAGTGTATTCTGCAGTACGAGGAGAACTTCCTTGTGATGGCATTACAAAGTTCTTTGTAGATCAGGGAAGAACTGTATGTTTCCCTAAGGTAAAGGGTGATGAGATGGAGTTCTATGAGATTACAGATATGGATTCTCAGATGACAACAGGTGCATATAGCATCCCTGAGCCTAAGGGCAATACACGTAAAATCTATCCACAGGACATCGATATTATGATTGTTCCTGCTATCGCTTATAACGACGAAGGACTTCGTCTGGGTCAGGGTGGAGGTTATTATGACCGTTATCTTAACCAGGCTGAAGCGAAAGGCAAAATACCTTATACTATAGGTGTGTGCTACGACTTCCAGATTTATTCTGCGTTGCCGGTGGAGCCACACGACAGAGCGGTTGACTGCATAATGTGTGTTTATACAGGAGATGACGAATGAAGTATTTCATAGCGAATTTATTTGTTCACGTATTAGTTATTCTGATACTTGTGGTGCTTGTTGTAATCTTTGCTAATCGTAATAAGAGAGGCCAGACAAAGCATTCACTTACTTATTTCATGCCATTTCTGTTTGCCTTGGTAGCAGGCTTCTACGTTATTAAATTCACTGCACCAAGACTTCTGGATATTCCTGATGTAATAAGCCAGAATTACTATTCATATACTGGTTCAGTAGAAGAGGTATCTTCGTTTAATAATTACATTGTAATTGATGGAAATGTTTACTACATTAATCCACTCAGAGATCTTCCTGAGGAGGGGGCTTATGTGAGAGTAAGATATACCACATATAGTAATTATGCGATCGAAGTTTCAAGCGCAGAAGAGGTTAATGTTGATGATTCTGTAAAGGAAGAAATGCAGACAGCACGTGGGGAGTAATAGAGCGAAAAAGTCTCAAAAAGTCCCAAATGACCCCTAAAAATCCCAAAAGGCCTTAAAAGTCCCAACTTTCGCGGTTGGGACCTTGTTTTTCTTGCATTATTTCAAAGACGGTCTGACAATAGTTCTAACATTACGAAAGCGAGCGTAAATATATGACAGACGGCTTTAATAGATTTTCAGGGAAAGAACAGGGCATCTATGTGGTATGTAGTGATAAGGCCCTTCTAGATAAGATAAATAAGATGCTAAAGCGCCAGGGTGTACTTGGTGTTACAGACGGTGAAGGAAAGCTTCACTATATGATTGATGGACGTAAAAACAAGTCTAGCGCTGCAAGACAGGTAAATGAATTTGTACACGCTTTTAAAGAACAGATGGTTAGCGTCACTTCAGATGTTCCAGAGAGCATTATGGAGGCAATAATCGAAGAGACCATCGATGAGGCGTTTGAATTCTATGGGTTTGATAGAACTTTGTTTGGTTCTAAAGTGCTGCGTTATATGGTCAGATATTGTCTATATGGTGGAGACACTGAGAGCCGTAATCTTAAGGAACTGTATATCAGGGCAGGGCACGATCTGAACATGACAGTGCAGCAGATTGAACGTAATGTTAGATATAGTATTCGTGGAAGCCAGTTTGGAGATACAGGACTTAAGACGCTCCATATTATTGGAGCACTAGTTGATGCGGTGAGGGTGGCGCTGGCTAGCAAGAGAATAGGGACAGGAAAGTGAGCACAAAAAAGAGGTCAACATTTGTTGACCTCCTTGTGATTAACTTAAATAACTTAAAAATATTACTTGTTAACCTTGTCCTTGAGCTCCTTACCAGCCTTGAAAGCAGGTGTCTTAGAAGCAGCAATCTTGATTGTCTTACCTGTTGCTGGGTTACGACCCTCACGAGCAGCTCTCTCCTTTGTGGAGAATGTACCGAAACCAACGAGAACTACCTTCTCATCGTTAGCGAGTGCCTCAGAGATAGACTCGATTGTAGCCTTAAGAGCTGCCTCGGAATCCTTCTTGGAAAGACCAGCCTTAGCTGCGATTGCATCAATAAGATCTGTTTTATTCATTGTAAAAGCCTCCTGTAAGCCTAATAGGCAATTTTGCATTGATATTATGAACTGATTTACTAGATGTGTCAAGTGTTTTTGCGAAGTTGGATGCCCGTTTTATGGGGATTTGGGGCAGAAAATACCAAATGACAAATGCGGTCTTATAGTGTATTCTTTAGTAGGTAATTTATGAACGGGAGGTTGATTTCAATGGTAGTAACTAAAGACACTATTATCGGTGATGTTGTTGAAGCAGATCCAGGTGTAGCACCTGTTCTCATGAACGCAGGACTCCATTGTCTCGGCTGCGCTATGGCATCTGGTGAGACAATCGAAGAAGCTTGCTATGTTCATGGTATGGACTGCGAGACACTTGTAAATGAGATTAACGCTTACTTTTCTAACCAGCAGTAATTAAGCTGATTAATAAGTAGCATTCATTACAATATGGAATTCAGTACCTGAACCTAAGGTACTATTAACAGTTATAGAGGCATCGTGATGGTCGAGTATTGTTTTTACAATAGACAGACCAAGACCGGTGCCTTTTATATTCTTACCAGAATTTTTGGCACGATAGAAACGGTCAAATACTTTGTCCAACTCTTCCTGAGGAATTCCGATACCATTATCAGAGATGATAATATGAACCTTCTGTTCGCTAACAGGCAAATCTGCGCCCTCTCTGTAGCCCTGAATCTTGATAAGGGCTTCATCGTATGTGTAGTTAATGGCGTTAGAAATGAGATTCTCGAATACTCTGCTAATTTTCTTAGGGTCAGCCTTAACCATGAGAAGATCTGTGTCAGGGAGGTCAATCTCCATCTTCTTCTGAGTATCTCTTATATCGCTCTCATACATCATATAAAGCTCGTCAAGAAGCTCAGCCATAGAAACATCCATGAACTGGAATTCATTAGCGCTGGACTCCATTCTAGTAAGTTCAACGATGTCGGATACGATACGCTCAATCTGATTGGATCTCTTTACGATATTTCCGAGATAGTTATTAACCTGTTCTGGCTTCATATTAGCTCCAGAACTCAGGATAAGTTCTGCGTATCCGCGAATAGCTGTAATAGGTGTTCTAAGGTCGTGAGATACGTTAGAGAGGACGTTCTTACGAGCTTCTTCGTTTTCTAATAACTTTTTGTTAGTTGCATAGAGGTCTTTGTTGATCTCTGAGATGTGTTGTGTCTTTTCCTTGAGAAGGTACTGAAGTCTCGTGGAAATATTGGAGAGCTCATTGTACTGCTTCACATAAGATCTGGTGTAAACGAAGAGAATAACAAAGAACAGAATTACAAAGTAAATGGTATACATCTTTATTCCGAGAAGCGTTGTGCTTCTGTTAATCATGTAAATGATAGTGTGCATGTAAGCTGCTATGAAAATAAAGGCGATACTTGTGTTTTTGCTAGGCTCGTAGACAAAACAAATCTTTATTACACTGGCAATAACCGTAAATGTCATTAACGTCAATGTTGATACGGCTGGATAGAGACCGGCTGTCACTTTTCTCAGTGTGAACTCCATTACCAGAATCAGAATTCCGATAAGGGATACAATAATAAAATCGTGCTTAAGAATTTTGTGCTTCTCTGTGTTCTCCTTGGTGTTGAACAGGTAAGAGATAAATCCATAGGAAAGCACTATAAGTGCGACGATGATGCTCTGACAAATAATCGCCTTAGCTATAAGCGGAACCATAACAAATCTGTTATCTATTGCAGTATATACAAGGTAAAGAGACTCTAAGGCAAACGCGATATAAAGGTTTTGTCTATTGGCAAAAGTTCTTACCAGAATAAAACCACCTAGCAAACATGTGAAGAAAATGATTATCTGGAAGGAGAACCAGATGGAACCTGCTACGAGGAATTTACTTTCGTCGTTGTTGGAGGTGAGGGAAGGACTAACTGTCATTCCCGGATTGGCTATTCTAGAATCACTTTCTACAATGATGCTGATATCTAGGATAGAGTTGGAATTAGATCTTACTGGGTAACTTTTGGAACTATGGGAGATATCCAGTTTGATTTTATCGCCACCATCGATTGCTCCAACTTCTCGACCGTTACAGTAAACCTTGCCGTGGCCGTTAATCTCATCAAGGTGAAGATAGATAGTATCTGTGTTAGGAACAAGAACGATTCTTGTCATATACATTGCTGATACAAAGTGAGTTCCTTCGACAGGGGTAAGATCAGGATTTCCATAAATATTTACCAAAGAAGAATCTTTGCCAAGGTCATTCCAACCATATTCTTTGGAAATACTGACGTTCTCATAATATGCATAGTTATATAACTGAGTAAATCTATAATCACCGGCTTCGTAAGATGCACAAGTAACATTAGGTACGAAATACCAGCCGTCATCAAGAAGAATGTTAATGTCCTCGACGCCTTCTTTATGAAAAACTGCCTTAATTCCGTTCTTATTGGGAATTGAGTGAAGTCCCATATTATCAAATCGTTCAGCGATGTTGGAAATGAGAATGAAGGAAAGTGTGAAAAAGAGCATCAAAAGCAAAGGAAGAATCCTTTGTTTTTTCTTAGTATCCAAGATAATGTTCTTTCTCTGTGACATTAGTTTCCCTCTTAATTAATTAAGCGCCCGTTATGTTTCTTAACGAGCGCTTAAATTATAAACTGATTTATTAGAAATTAAAACTCACCATGAACGCTGTTCTTTACTGGTGGATAAGCGAAGGAATATCCGATTCCCCACTCAGTCTTGATGAATGTAATTTCTGGTGCGATCTTCTCCATCTTCTTTCTGAGGTAAGAGATGTTAACCATTACAAGGTGGTTATCGCATACGGACTCATCGCCCCATACGTGGGAATAAATCTTTGCAAATGGAACGATAACATTAGGTGTCTCAGCGAGGAGTCGAAGAATATCGAACTCACGGTTTGTGAGATGAACAGGGGAGTCCTTAAGAGTAACTTCTCTAGTCTTAATATTAATCTTAAGTGGAGCGTACTCGATGAGGAAGCCCTCGCTCTTCATGTTACGTCTGATATGAGCATTGATTCTGAGGCTGAGCTCAGGCAATGAATATGGCTTAGTGATATAGTCGTCAGCACCAACCTGGAAGCCCTGAATCTTATCTTCAGCCTGCTCCTTAGCAGTGAGGAAGATAATTGGGGCATCAGAATATGCCTGAATTCTAGGAGGAAGTTCGAAAGCACTTCCATCAGGGAGCATTACGTCGAGAACGATACAGTCAAAGTTATGATGCTGAACGCACTCCATTGTTTCTGCAATTGTAGTAGCTGTTACAACTTCGTAGCCTTCGCTTGTGAGAAAGGCACTGTTAATCTCAAGAATATCGCTGTCATCATCGACGAGCAAAAGTTTATGCTGAGCCATAATCTTAACTCCTTAAAAATTTTTTATTAGATAAATCTTTTACACTGTTAATTATAAATGACAAAATAAAAAATACAATGAACCAGAATGACCATTCACAAAAAATTAAATAACATGTGTTGTATAATCTGAATTATATGAGATATTTAAGCGCGAACCAGTATTATCGCCAGAAATATGGCAAAAAAATGTATAAGGCATCGATTAGTCTGGCAACCTCCTGTCCTAACAGAGATGGAACCTGCGGACATGGTGGATGTGCATTTTGTTCTGAGCAGGGATCCGGCGATTTTGCATCTGGGACACACGACAGTGTAACGGTTCAGATAGATAAGGCAATCGAGAAAGTCTCTGCCAAGACTGACAAAGAGACTGGTTATATAGCTTACTTTCAAAGCTTTACTTCTACTTATGTTAAGCCGGATGTTCTTCGTGATGCGCTTAATGAGGCAGCATCTCATCCTATGGTGGAAGCTATTTCTATCGCTACAAGACCTGACTGCCTTGGTGACGAGATCTTAAGTGTTATTGCAGAATTTACTGCCAGATTGCCAGTGTCAGTAGAGCTGGGACTGCAGACATCAAGTGATGACGTGGCCCTGGCTTTCGGGCGCGGTTACAAAACGGAAGTTTATGATGCTGCGGTTAGGGCACTAAAGGCACTTGGGGCAGAGGTGGTTACCCACGTGATTTTTGGGCTCCCAGGCGAAAGCCGCGAGGACATGCTTAACTCCGTGAAGCACGCAGTGGACCATGGCACTGACGGGCTAAAGTTTACGTGCCTTTTTCTCCTGGAGGGCACTCGTTATGGTGAGCTCTATAAAAAGGGTGGAATTACACCTCTGGAGATGGAAGAGTATTTTGATATCGTGGAAGCGGCCTTGGAGTTAGTGCCAGACGGAATGCCAATTCTGAGGGTAACGGGTGACGGGCCTAAGAAGATTCTTCTCGCGCCTTTGTGGACAGCGAACAAGAGGGCAGTGGTGAATTATATCAACAGGAGATTTGGACAATGAAAGAATATATCAGCACATATATCAAGCAGGTTGAAGAGTTCATGAAGGCGGAGCATGGTGCAGCAGAGTACCAGAAGCTGTTGGGTGAATTTGAGACCAAAATAAATTATTTCCAGCACGAAAGACTGATTCACCTGATCGTGACTGTTCTCTTTGCATTGCTGGAAATGTCATCTATTTATGTAATTCTTGTTGCACCTAATCTCGGTGCTATTGTGTTCAGCATAATGTTTCTTATACTGCTGGTGCCTTATGTTATGCACTACTATTTTCTCGAGAATAGCGTGCAGAAAATGTACACCATCCGCGACAGAATTATTTCTGAACTGGAGCGTTTAACTGATAAGGCTTAAGTCCGTATTTGTCCATGGAAGCGATAGCGCTCTCGTAAATCTGAGTAACGAACTCCCAGTAATCCTCGTAGTCTGCGATATCTGTTGTGAAGAAGATATCGAGAGGGATTCCGTTGCCGTTAAGTGTACCCTGTGACTTAATCTGAAGTGCGTAATCTTCCTTAACCTGATTGCTTGCCTTAAGTGCATCGATGAGGTCATTACGATATGTTGTAAGGTTAGTAAGACCGTCCTTCTCAAACTTTACAGAATTGGCGTCTATTGCAACCATGATGTGACCCTGACGTGAGTGGGACTCGATTGTTGTGTGCCAGTTCTTGAAAGGTGTGGAAAGGAATGTGTAAGCAGGTACTGTGTAAACAGTATTGTCGAAAGCGGTGATCTTAACGGAAATGAGTGCGATGTCTGTAACACTACCCTCAACGCCAAGTGTAGGAATGCTAATCCAGTCGCCAATCTGGAGAAGGTTCTCAGAAGTAATCTGAACGCCTGCAACGAGTCCAAGAAGTGCATCTTTGAACACGATAGAAATGATAGCTGTAAAAGCACCGATTCCAGAGATGAACACGATTGGATTCTGATTCATGAGAGTGGCGATCAAGATGATTCCGAAGATGAGATCGAGCACAATCTTTACTACCTGAAGGGGACCCTTGATAGGACGTTTCTTGGAAATCTGTTTTGTAGAGTAGAAATCATTGATGACATCGATGCTGGAGTTAAGAATGCTGATAGTCATGATGATCATGCCAAAGAGTGAGATTTTACCAACAGCCCAGCCTATAGCAGGAACTCTGTTTGTAAAGTATCCAAGGAAGAAGAAAAAACAGAAAGTTGCAAACTTCTTTGGAAGTTTTCTGATGATAATGAATCCTGCGATTAGCTGAATAGCATCAGACTTTGACTTGTTACGTAATGTAGCGCAAATTGATGTAGCAATGAAGTAGACAACGAATGATAACACTATGATTAAAAATAAAGTGAAAAGGCAGGCGCCAATGCGTCCGAAAGTGTTATTACCTGATACTTCTGTGAGAAATTTCTCAAACTTTTCCAACATACAAACTTACCCCTTTAAGTTTCTAGAATTGTTATGGGAAACTGTGCATACTCGCACAACATATTAATTATATCATGGTATTTATTAATAAAGGAAGTTGTAAAAATACACAATAAAAATGAACGTTTTCTGACATTACGCCGGGTTGTTCATTTCTATAGGGGAGTTATAATTAAACTAGTTCCAGGGAATACTGAAGACCAAGTATTCGAACGGGATTACCGCCTGAGCATTAGCAATCGGGGCGCAGGGGAGAACCAAAGTCCACTGGAGATTGAAGGACGGAGGCGAAGCCGAGGAAACGAATTGATCGTTGATGGTGATCGAGGATACGGAGCAGAGATTTGGATGTGAGGGAATACGAGCACAGTGGCTGACGGGGCAGTGGTAGTTGCCTACAAGTCGCAGTTATGACAAGGCATATGTTCGGATGTTGATTCGCGTGCTGGTGAGATGTCACCGCCGACAGATAGATACCGAGGCAGAGCGGATGTTATATCGGTTCGTGCAAACCGAGTAGCCGGTGTAGTTCACGGCAGTGGATGTGGTCCACGGTGAGCGCCAAGTGAAGTAACTGAGAGATACGGTGAATGGGAGACATGAGTTATACGATATGGGTCTTAGCTGAGCAGGCATGATGGAGTTGTAATGGTTAGAAGCTCGGGGAGTTTTGTAAAGGGTAAACTAGGGTTCGGAAATTAATTAGGTTCGCTGGAGCGCGATATACGAAGACCGTCTCAGAGTCGAGGCGGTCTTTCTTTTTGTTTGTTTTTGGGGGAGTTGCCATAAATCGGGGATTTTGTTGCCATCTGATTCTGAATATGGCAACAGTTGTGGCAATATGATAAGAGTTTGCCACAACTAAGGGATTATGTTGTCATCTGATTCTAGATATGGCAACAGTTGTGGCAATGCCCAATAAATAATGTAAAATGTATCTAATTTGATATGTATATCAACCCCAAGGAGAGAATTGATATGTCTAATGAGTTTAATGAGCTTAGAAATCTTGTGAAAACAGGAGCATCCATCATGAGTGCCATCGAAGCAGATGAGCATCGTAATAAACTTAATAAACTTGATCAGGAAGCAAGAGATATCGAAGAAGATAAGCGTCGTCAGGCTGAGAATGAGGCTGCTTATAACAGAGGTCTCAAGGCTAATAAGTCTGGTGATGACAGATTCCAGCTTAAGGAAATGACATGCCCTAACTGCGGTGCGACAATGAAGCCAGATGAGCTCGCTAACAGAACAGCAGCTCTTGGTTCTGTTGACTGTCCTTATTGTGGTTCCAAGATTGTTCTTAATGATGAAGTAAAGAATGCAGAATATGTTCATAAGGTTGATGTGGAGAAGAGGAGAACTCAGCTGGAAGAACGTAAAGTTAAACTTGAAGAAGACAGAATGAAGGCTCAGCGTGAGCACGAGGACAGCAGAAGTGCAATCGATACTATTGATGCTGTTGATCGTGGTATTAGCAAGGCTATAAAGATTGGTGGTATGGCTATCGGATGTTTCTCGATTGCCATTATTGCAATAATTCTTATTATCGTACTTGTTATTGTATTTAGATTCTTGAAATGATTTGATGACAAAATTAAGAAAAATAACATCAACAGACTGTTTGTTCTTGCTAAGTATCAGCATAGAGAATATGGAAAGTGTCTTCTGGATTATGCAGAATCAGAGACTCTTAAGATTAAATGAATTGAATATGAGTCAGTCAGAGTTATCAAGAAGGATTGGCATATCGACTAGTACAATAAATGATTGGAAAAAGAAAAAGATAAATCCACAAGCTGATAAACTAGTTTGTATTTGTAAAGCATTAGATATGTCTCTCGCAGATTTGCTTTGTGATGATACAGATATGGGCGATAATGTTCGGGATTCTGACTACGTGGTTGATTCAGAACATCTTATTGAATATATTAATTCGTCATCATTATCTGTGATTTCTGATGCGGATGGTAAAAAGATAGTTGTTATTAATGATTTACGATTTAAAGGAAGAAGAAGTGTCGATTGGAATACAGTTGAGACATGTTTAAAAGAATACATTGGAACATGTACAGAAATTTTGGATACAAATGAATTAATTTACATAGGTAGCGATTTCCCTGATGAGTATGCTCACTCAAAAGACACTAAAGTATTACGTGGATTAAATGAATATGCTAAAGCAAATGCCTCTGCTGTTGTTTCAGAGTTGATTCAAATTGCAACAAATAGAACTTTTTCAGAAAACTATAAAGAAAAACATAGTAGCACAGCAAAATATGGATGGTACCGATATGATACAAGATTCGCTATACCTAGATATGGAAATGAAGGGGAATTAGTTGGGTATAACATATTTAAGGGGCGATTAGTGGTAAGACATGCCGAAGATGGGAAACTATATCTTTATGATATATTGCGAATAAAAAAAGAAACGAGTAAGCCGCTTGAGTAAAAACTGTACGGTTGAAAAACTCGTTTCTTATGAATGAATATTACTATGGTTACCTATAGTTGTCAATTTTATAATGAAGTTATGTTTTATGTAGGCGGTAGAGATGAATAAAATAATAGCTGCATGTGGTAATGATTGTTCAGTGTGTCCTAGACATCTTCCTAAGAGTGAAGATGAGCTAAGACGAACAGCGGAGCTCTGGTATAAAATTGGTTATCGAGATCATGTTGTAACTCCAGACGAGATTTCCTGCGAGGGATGCAAAGTAACTAATTGGTGTAGATATAACGTAATTAAGTGCGTAACGGAACGAAATATTAAAAACTGTGGACAGTGCGACGAGTATCCTTGTGCTAATATAAAAGAGTGCTTTGAAGTGACTATGTCATTTGCACCTGCGTGTAAGGCGACGTGTTCAGATGAAGAATACGCTACACTGGAGAAAGCATTTTTTGAGAAGAAGCAAAATCTTGAAGCGTGAAGATTCATAGCATAGAATCAGTGTTATTAAGGGATTTTAAGGTGATTATATAAATGCGGAAAAGTATCTTTAGTTTCATAGTGATAGTTTTGATTGCTTCATTAATAATTACGATAGGATGTTTTGGCATGAAAAGGAAACATTCCAAACCATCTGATGAGCTATCCAGTGCTATGGTTGAAGTATTAGATGCTGACGTTATAGTTTATGATGGTGTGCGCACAAAAGATGGCATAACAATTTATACATTAACAATCGAATCAAATAATACCGAAGGCGCAGGAGACGAGATTAAAAAGCTTTACAATTCAGTTAATGATGTTCTTCAGGATTCTGAGAGTATAAGCAGAATTGAAATAGCTGTTATGACATATCATTTTGATATGGGAGCAATGAATTACGCAGCAGTACTACGTAATTTTACTCCCGATAATAAACTAGATTGTGATAACCATATTTCTTATATACATGTTAATGGTATAGATGATATGTATAAATATTATGATAGCGAGTATATATATGAACTTAATTGCTTTGATTATTGGGATTCTTACACTGATGCTACCGAAATAAACTATTCTAGTTATGTCGTTTCTCTTAATGCTGCTTATACTTGTTATCCCGATATAGAAAAGATGTTGAATGATAAGTATTCAACAAATATCAAATTAAATATTCCAACTGCAGAAGATAAAATTATATATTTTACTATCGCTATAGAAGATGAATCCCTATATGAAAATAATGAAGACCTTACGAATCTTTTTGAATCCATACGTAGTGATTTCAACAAATATTTATTAGACAATCCTAATTGCGATCTTACAGGAAGAGCTATGTGCGTGAGTTTTTATTTTGATGGTGAGAATACATATTTGGGGTGTTTCAGAAACTCTTTACAATATAGCAATGATATTTATGATAATTTTGCTTGTATAGACTATCGCGAAGCAAGTGTTGAGGAACTAATTTCTTGTGATGGCATAATTGCAATTGTTCTTCACGAAAGAAGTCTAGAAGAAATCAATTTTGTGCTAAGCAATATGGATGGTATTGAAAAAGTTGAAGTATTCGATCAGGAATTGAGAGAAGAACTTAGACAAACTTATAGCAATATAGAGTTTTACTAAATGTATTTCTAAAATAGTTGTCAAACTAATAAGGTTGATTTATCGAGGAAACATAAACGATACATCTATTTGGTATTATTAGGGTGGAGGAAATGGATGATGTTTCGTTTGTTAATTGTCGAGGATTCTAAGCAAATTTGTGAGAATATGGTGGACTATTTGTCCAGCGTGACTGACAACCAGGTTGATATTAAGGTTTTTAATCATGGAGCTGAGGCTATAACTTACCTTAAGAGCTGCGATGAAATCCCATTTGATATGATTTATCTTGATATTATGCTGCCTGGAGCCTCCGGGTTTGATATTTGTCGTGAGATAAGAGGGCGTAGTGACTGTCCTATTATTTTCCTTACTGCTCTTGGTACAGAGGATACTATTCTTAAGGGTTATACTTTGGGCGCTGATGACTACATGGTAAAGCCTTTTTCACTTAATCAGCTTTATGCCAAGACCTTGTCCATTCTTCGTAGAACTCAGAAAAAAGAAAATGTGATTTTGACATATAAAAATATTAGTCTTGATCCTCTTGCCATGATTGTTTTTGTTGATGGCAAGGAATTGGATTTGCCTTCTAAGGAGTATTTCATAATGAAGTTGTTTATGGAAAATCCTGGAAGGGTGTTTACCCGTGATGTGCTCTTGGATTACATCTGGGGTGGTGATTTCGACGGCAGTTCCAGAGTCGTTGACAACCATATCACTAAGCTTCGAAAGGCATTAGGCAGTGCGGGGGAACACGTTAAGACATCTATCGGCAGGGGGTACAAGTTACAGTGAGTAATAGAAAGAAAAAGATTCAAAAGCCTAATTTGGTTCTTATATTTTTGATCCGCTTTGTTATTCTGGCGTTGATTGCTTCAATCGTGTTCATCTATATGTATGCCAGAATGGAACGCCAATACTATGACGATATTGAAGCCCAAAAATCAGAATTTGATACATATGTAAGAGATTCTATTGTTAATGATTTGTTGGATTCTGGCAAAAATGTTATTAGTGAAAAATGTAAGAACGAAATATCAATTCGAATGGCTTATCTGCCTATTAGAACTGGCGTGGTTGCTAAGATTGATTATGATGGAAAGCTGCTTTTGGATAATAGGCCACGAGTATTCCTGTATATAAATAACAGATGGTATCAGTGCAAAAATGAGGAAGTAATTAATCTGACTTCTGGATATCAGATGAAGACATTTGATCCATATGCTGAGAAAGAAATCACAGGACCGGTGGCAGAAAATTATTATATTAATGAGAGAACTCAGTTGTTTACTCCATCGGATATTGCTGGCACTGATTTTGAGTATTATGACCCAAATGCAGAAGTTATGGAGTGGATTCAGTGTGTATTTAACGATACTGATATCCAGATGGAGATTCCTGGTGTCTTCGAAGACGTTCAGTTTAATAATGTTCACAAAATAGTCATTGAAGTGCGTGGTAAGACTCATGTGATTCATATCCGCATGAGTAATCCTGTTTTTGATACTAGTTTTATTTCATATAACATAGATAAAGTTAAAACTCTGATGTGGTGGTTTGTTGCCGCGACTCTTGCTGTCTCTATTGTGTGGTCCATAATTGAATACTATAGACGTAAGAGTTTGTATGAAGTTTTTGCTTATCGCTCCAGTCTTACCTCCAAGTTGGCGCACGATTTGAAGACTCCGCTGATGGCCATTTCGTCTTATTCTGAAAATCTTGCCCTTGACCCTAGTGGCCCTAAGAGTACACACTACACAGAAGAAATCGTGAAAAATGTATACTATATGAATGACATGATAACCAGCGTGCTTCAGCTCTCTGTTTCTGAGAATAGTCGAATTATTCATAACAGTGAGGAAGTAAGTTTGAAACTTATTGTGGATACTATTATTTCCAAGCTGGAACCTAGAATAGAGGAGAAGAAGCTTGTTGTTGATGTGTCTGGACTTAAGGAGGCAACCCCTAAGACGGACAGTCGTATCCTTAGTAATGCACTCACATGCCTCATCGAGAATGCGGTAAAGTATGCGGTTGAAGGTACGACAATTGACGTGATAAGCATTAAGGGTGGACTTATTTCCATAAGAAATAATTTTGTCGGTTTTATTGATAATGAGAAACAGCTGATGGATCCGTTCGTTCGTGGCAATACGAGCCGTGGAGAGCTGGGTGGATCAGGACTTGGACTGGCAATCGCTAAGGAAGACCTTAGTGCGCTTGGGTATAAACTCGAGATTGAGATAGACAAAGAGTGTTTTATTGCCAGCGTTAAGAAGTATTTCTAACTAATTGTAACTTAGAGTAAACAAATTCGTGACATCTCATAGATAGCATTAAAGCATAGATATGCTAATGCTATGGTGAGGTGTCATATGAATTTTGTGCGTAAAATTACAAGTGTTGTTCTTGTAGGTTCGTTTCTGTTTTCTATGTGTGCCCTGACAGGGTGTAAAAGTGCTGATACCGCGGTGCTAAATGAGATAAAGTATGTGAGTGAAGATGATCCTTGGTATGACATGAAGGTCTTGCATACTGATCTGGAAGAGTACGGATTATATATCTCATACTGCAGGATGCTTTATTCAGGAGAGGATTATTTCGTTGTAGATGTATCTGGTTCCAATATGAATCCCGACGGCTGGCATGCTGAAGAATTAGTTTATAAGTATTCATATGATGGTGAATTGCTCGGTGAATTTGATTTTGGTGCCATGGTTGAGGGAACACAGGAATCTTATCTGCTTAAAAGTTATGAATATAATGGCGAAGTGTATTATCTGGTTAATACTGCGTCTTATGAAGAAAATGGAATGCTTATCGAGCAGAAATATCGTGTTTGTACCATCGATTTTGATAATAATGTTTTGAATTTTACGCAGGACCTGGATTTTTCTGACTGGTTTAAGGGGGTTCCTACAGTTAGTGATGTGGCAGTTTCTGGTAATTATATAGTTTATTTGCTTAACAGATGGGAAGATCATGAGTATGCATTTTATGTGTTTGATATGACAGATGGAGCTCACTATATAAAGTCGGTTCCTAAGGATTCCGATTATCTTGATTTTTGGTTTGAAAGAAGCGGAAAGCCTTGCGACGGAACTATCTATTACTATGGCAGCAGATCTGAAGATAACGCGATTTATTCCTTTGACCCTGACACTGGAAAATGTGAGGTAGTCAGAGTGTTAGATGGGTTTGGCTTTGAAGAAATGTACTTATTGGAAGATGGAACTTATCTGGGACAAAAGGACAATCTTATTGTGAAAAAAGATGTCGTAACAGGGGATGAGATTGAAGTGGTGGCAGATATTTTCTGCAGTGCTGTTTCACCGAGCTTTTCAGATTATAGTGACTTGTATGCCTATTCTGGTGATACAGTTGTTCTCCGTGCTGATGAGACCAATAATGCGTTGGGTTATCAGAGAATAAAGTTGTATTTGCTTACTGAGGTTGATACTAATCCTCATGCGGGTAAGCAAATAGTTACGGTTGGATTTTCTGATTTTGTAATAGATACAACATTAGGTAATCTTGTAGAGCTTAATAATTCTAATTATAACAGCGAATACTTTATTCAGATGACAGGTGAGTATGATGTGTCTGATATGTCAAAGGTGTGCGATGAAGAAGGCATAACCAGGGATGAGTATTATGTGCGAAAAAATGACAAGCTGATAAGTGACATTCGTGAGGGTAAAGGCCCAGATATTATGATAAGTGGTGCGCGTTATTCTTCAGCTAATCCAAGTCTTATATATGCTGATTTGGCGCCTCTTATGGAAGCGGACTCCAACTTCTCTGCGGATGATTATTCTGCCGCGGTTACGAAAGGATTTGAGGTGGATGGTGGTATCTATCACGTGCCGTATGGTCTGACTCTTAGTGGATTGGCAATCCTTGATAAACAATATAGTGATTCTGGTTTTGTTTATGATGAATATATAGACTTTGTTAATTGCCATATGAATGGTCACGATCCTATGGGTGCTTATGATCAATTTAATCCACCAATTGAAGACTCTGAGTATTTTAAGGACCTATTCTCAATTTGTGCTAATGACTTTATGGTAGATGGCCATCTGGATATTTCATCAGGTGAGAATGGTGATCGTTTTACTCAGATGGTGGAATTGATAAAGAATCGTGAGACTAATTTTCATTCTGAAAAGGGTGAAACAATTAATGCGCGCAGACTTAATGTATGCAATTTCTTTACTTATATTGATAGCACTGTCTTTACAAAAGCATCTACCCCTACAAATATTGTAGGATTTCCTTCTTTTGATGGGCGTGGATTGTATTCGATATCCAGTTATACAGCGGCAATTACAGCATGCTGCGCAGATAAAGATGCAGCATGGAAAGTAATTAGTCAGTTGCTTAGTTATGATGTTCAAAGTGTTACTCCGGATAGTTTTGCTCCGGTACGACTTGACGCTTTGGAAGCAGGTATTGATGAACAGATTAAGCTTATGGAATGTGGACAGTCTTCAGAATACTGGAGCTGGTATGATTCTTCTTTTGACCTTGCTCCATTCCGCGAGAAATATGTTGATATGGTCAAGAATCTGGATACCATTTATTATGTTGATCCAATGATTTTGCAAATTATGAATGAAGAAATGCCAGCATATTTTGAAGACCAGAAACCGCTAAAAGATGTGACAAATATTATTGAAGCCCGCGTTAATAATTATCTGGATGAACAGAAGTAAGAGGTTGTTATGAAGAAATGTGTTGCCTGGGTGTTAGTGCTGATAATTTGCCTTACGCCGGTCATTACTAGTGGATGTAACCGTAAGAATGTCAGAAACATGCAATTTGTTGAATCATCTGATCCTTGGTACGACTATACTGAGCTTAATATCGATGATGTATATACAGGTGATAATTATGATTCTGTGACGCAGGAATACCTGGCTTATACTAATAATCAACATTATTTGTTTGCCAATGGTATAGATGAGGATGGGACCATATTTGAGAATATAGATGTTTATTCTGATGACGGGAAGTTGGTACAGACTGTTAATTTGACATCTATGTTGGCGCCAGGTGAATACATTTATTATATGAATTGTGTTGGCGATTATTTCTATGCCTATACTCAGAAAGACGGCAGTAATGATGTTTATGAGATATCTGTTAGCATGTCGGATTTATCCAACGTTAGTAGAAATCTTCTAGATGCAGAAATTACAGACGATGATTTATTTCTGGATGGTGTTTTCGCTGTAGATGATAACATTATTCGTGTTTATTCGAAGGGAAGCGGATATGTATCCGTTAGTTATCTTCTAATAACAAACTTTGAAGGGCGAAACGTAACTGTAGATATGAATTCTACACCTGTTGGTGTTCAGTTCGAATCGATAAATGGGATTTTTGATATTGGGGATTCTCAAGCTCTGCTACTCGGTTATGTAACTGGTATAGGTAATGTTCTATATTATATGGACCTTGTTACAGGAACGCTTAGCTCTATTCCTGATAACGATATCAATTGGCTGCGTAAAGAGGGCGTTAATCCTTCGGATCTGCGTTTCTCTATAGTGACTGCTCCTGGGGTGCTTCTTCTTAGTGACGGCAGGATGCTTAATTACCTCGATAAGACGGTAAGTGACAGATTTAGTTTTAATAATTCATACCTTAGTGAGAGCCATGGCGTGTTTCTAAATGCAGTGTGTGCGTCCGAAGGGTTGTCCTGCGTTGTTTATGCGGGCGAAATTAATAACATGAATGACTCTTATGACTGCGCCAGGTTCAGGATCGTTAAATTTACTAAGTGTGATAAAAATCCTAATGAAGGCAAGAAAATAATAAAGGCACTAAATCCAAATGAATTTGAATGCGATGTTATCGCAGACTACAACATGAGTAATTCTGAATACTACATTAGGACTATGTATTTGGAATCTGATGATTATGAGAAGGTGCTTTTGTCTGACGAGGCGCCAGATATCGTGTTTGATTATTCTAGTAGCGGAATAGTGATAAATGAGGCCGATTACTATATTGATTTGAGTGAAGTCTTGGATAGCGCTGGCGTTGGTGATGGCACGTCCTATTTCGACAACGTTTTCAAGACACAGGAAACTGATGGCAAATATTATAGTGTTCCGCTCTCGTTCAGAATTTCTGGTTACCTTGTGGAGAAAAAGTATCTTAAGGATGATCAGTATGGATTCACTTATGATGAGTATGTGGAATTTTGTGATAATACTTTAAATACCAGACCAAAGGTAAGTGACAAAGTGAATGGATTTGCTAATAGTATTCAGAATCAGTTTGATTTGTATTATGATGGTGAGACGTTGAATTTTGACTGCCAAGCTTTTGTTGATACGGCAAATTACTATAAGGACGATGTGTTTAATTATATCCAGAGTGACTTTATTGTTGAAGATATCCCTGGTTCTCCGAGTATTCGTGAATGCACAAGTTGTAATTTTGAATGGTATCTTCGTGAGTTGGCCAATATAAGGATTGTCGGTCTGCCATCATATGATTCTCGTGGTCCAGAAGTGGATGCATATACCATATCGTTAACACAGGATTCTGCGGTTGAAGATGAGACAAAGAAATTGGTTGCATGGTTCCTTTCACCGGAATGTCAGGAGAAGATAGTTAACATGGATCCATTTGAAGTTGGAAGTAATGATATACCTGTATGTGTAGAGACATACGAGAAGATGGCAAGGCTGCAGATTGACGATTTTAATTCCGATGTCCCTCACCATCTCGGCTATTATGGTGAATACACAGAAACTCAAATTAAGATGTATCACTTGGATGCGGTTATTGAATATTCTGTGATTGAGGACTTTAAGAATAATTGCCTTAATGCCAGCCCGTATAGTGGCTCGTATGATTCAAGGGTGGCTGCTGTGCTGGAAGAAGAGATTCAGGCGTATTTTGCAGGGGATAAGAGCATCGATGAGGTTATCGAGGTAATAAATAACAGAGCTCAGACCGTATTAGATGAGAAACAGTGATTTGGAAGGTTTGAGGCATGTAGCCAGATTGGTGTGCGTGCTGCATATAAGAAGGGAACAGGAGAAATCAGGATAAGTATAAATTCAATTAAATCTTCACACAGATTACACATACAGGGTATATAACCATAATTATTGATAAAATAAATGTATTCAATAAGGTTAATTGTGGTTAGCGATAATATGTATAGATATTTAATTGTTGAAGATTCTAAGATAATCCGAGAAGAGACGGCAGCGTATATCGTAGAGAAGAGTGAGGGTAATATCATCGTCGATGAGGCTTCTGATGGATATACTGCGCTAGACCTTGTAAATAACAATAAATATGATCTTGTGATACTTGATATAATGCTTCCTGGTATTTCAGGATTTGATCTTTGCAGAACTATTAGAAGAGATAATATTTGTCCAATTATCTTTTTAACGGCACTTATTGGAGATGATAATTTATTAATGGGCTACAGTCTTGGTGCCGACGATTATATAACCAAGCCTTTTTCATTAGTTGAACTTTATGCAAAGTCAGAAGCTCTTGTAAAACGTTACAAGGGAAATATTATTCCGCAGAAACTTAAGGTTGATGATATTACTTTAGATCCTGCCACGATGCAAGTATTTGTTGGTCAGCGAGAAGCGGAGATTACAGCCAAAGAATATAGTATTCTTAAACTCCTGATGGAGAATGAAAATGTTGTGTTCAGCAGAGATGCTTTGATATCCAGATTGTGGGATATGAGCTTTGATGGTGTTAACAGGGTGGTTGATACTCAGATTAAGAATCTTCGTAAGAAATTAGGCGCTTCTGGAAAGAATATAGTAACTGTTATTGGCGGCGGTTATAAAATCTCTTCGCGTAAATGATTATGGCTAGCAAAAAGATATTTCGTAAACCATCCCTCGTTAGAATTTTCTTGGGTAACTTTTTGAAAGTTACCACTATTATCACGCTTTTGTTTTGTATTGGAATGTGGGTGGTTGACAGAGTGTATTTGTCATCTCAAGAAGAGAAAGCGGAGGTTGACATTAGTGATTTGCGCGAAGAAATACTAGCTGACGTCAAAGATTACTATCCTAGTGGAAAGTTGCTTTCAGAGAAAAAATGTGAATTACGAAGA
Source organism: Saccharofermentans sp. (assembly GCA_024403695.1). Taxonomy (GTDB): domain Bacteria; phylum Bacillota; class Clostridia; order Saccharofermentanales; family Saccharofermentanaceae; genus Saccharofermentans. The sequence continues at coordinate 34,145 of JAKSRI010000005.1, forward strand.
AAAGTTCTTGATTTGTGGGAAAACGACCACGTAGCGATTCGCATCGAGATTAAAAATGAGCCCGTTATAGATTCTTCTCGTTGCCTAATGATGAAATGTTTTAAGGGCAATAAGGAATATGATATGTTCCTGGATGATTACGATTACAAAGAAGTTAATGAGAACTTTGATGAGCTTCTTAAGTATTCATATGACAGTTCTTATATTATTCAGGTAAATGATGCATATGTTAATTGGAACCATCGATCATTTTATCCAGGTCAGATTTGTGTAGTTGATAGGGGCACTCACGAATTAATTCAGTCTATTGATTTAACACCAAGTGATGAATCACTGTTGAAGCTTTATCGTCATGCGCATGGGTACGACTATGGTTCTGATTGGGAGCCAATGTCAATATGTGTTATTGGAAATGAAAATGCATCAAATATTGAATATGAATATACAGAGCAAATCCATGTTGATAGTACAAGACATAGCACTTTGATTACATTCAGCAAAGCAGCAGTTAGTAGCAGAGATTCTTTTGTTGATCGTGTAAGTAATTACATAAAACCAATTTTCATATCGGTTATATGCATAGATTTAATACTTTCTTTGTTCATTTCACTTGTTTCTTATTACAGGGAAAAGAATTTGTACGAGATTATAAGTTATAGACGTAAGACAACGGATGCAATGGCTCATGATCTGAAGACTCCATTAGCAATTACTAATATTTACTACGAGAAATTAAAAGATAATAAGGATTCAGAGAAGGCGGATACATATCTGGTGCAGATGAAGAAAAGCCTAGATTACATGAATGAACTGATAAACAATATTCTGATTTTCTCTAAGACCCAATATTCGAATATGGATATAACCAAAGCGAGTATTGATATCAGAAAAGAATTAGAAGCACTTCTATCTGAACTTAAGCCTGCTATGAATAGTCGTCATCTTACTTGTGCTCTAAATGGCGAGGCTAGATATAAAATTAATGCGCTACTGTGGAAACAGGCGATGGGTAATCTGATTACAAATGCTATTAATTATGCTACAAGTGATAGCCAAATAGATATTTGTCTGGGGAAAGATGAAATAGTTATAAAAAATAGTACGGAAAATGTTGTTGATAAACCGATGGATTTGTTGCAGCCATTTGTTAAAGGTAACTCTGTTCGTGGTGAGAATTCTGGAAGCGGTTTGGGACTTGCTGTTGCTAATGATAATTTGAGCCGCATGGGATTTGCATTGATTGTCGAGAATGTTGATAAAACATTTATAGTCAGAATCAGGAAAAATACGCGCAAGAAGAAGTGGAATAAGGCGGTTGCCGTTGCTTTCGTTGCCTTGCTGGTTCTGGTGCAGACACTCTATTTCGTCACCTTTTTTAAAAAGGGGAAAACAGACGATAACCCGCTGCTGCAAAGTAGATATGAATTTCTAGTGACGCCTTCAGATAAAGACTCTTTCTACAAAATGATCGAAGGGGTACCTGCGGAGACTCAAAATTATGCAGATGTTCAAATTAGGAGCAGCGTTGTAGCTGAATCTGATAAAGACACTGTCAATTTTGTGGTTGCAGCTTATTATCCAAATATTTATGAGGGGCGAGAGATATATTCATATGGAACACATAATCCTAGAAATCTAAAGGATTGGAAGATCGTTATTACTAGTTCATTCGAGGAGAAGATTAAACCTTTTTATGGGGTTGATGAGGCAGTCTATATTAATGGTCGTACATATAGTATATGGGGTGAAGCAACCATTGTAGATGAGCCAGTAATTAATGGTGGCAACGCCCCTAGTTGCTGGGTAAATGCATATACTTTCTTCAAACTAAGCGATACATATGATCAAGTGATTTTTCAGTATGAAGCTCCTTTGAGTGAAGAAGAATTGAGCTTGCTTAAGTCTCATATCTACGATGAGTATAGCGTTGTAAGTTTTATAGGACCACAGAATCAGATAATTGATAATTCTAGGGCTCAGGATATAGCTTTCTTGGTAATTATTAATTTGCTGATTGTTGGTTGTTATGTCTGGATAGGATATCGATACAAATGGGGAAAAGAAAATTAATTTTTATTATTATTTCCGCGATTCTATTTTCATGTCTTACATGTGCCTGCCATAAAGATACAGATGCTTCTAATACCGACAGTTACTGGTACGGATGTAGTTCGTTCTGTGTACCTGCAGTGGAGGGATATAGCCAGAATGTAAATGCGTATATTTATAGTGATGGCTTTTATTATCTGGCGGTTTATAGTCAGAAAATTGATGCGATGGATGGACCTGACGATTATTACAATCTGTATAAGATTGATTCGGAGGGTAAAGAGATTAGCGTTGTGGAACTGCCGACAGAGTGCGTTGGTTATTCAGAGCAGATAATTCTTGCAGATATGCTTTATTGCATAGGCTTCAATAATAATGAGTATGTTGTTGATATTAATTCAGGGGAGATTGTGCGTAGCGAGCCTTCCTCGGAAAACGCGAGTGGCTTCTATAAAATAGATGATGGCTACGTTAAGTTGACGGAAGAAAAGGCTATTTGTTATGCGCTTGATGGCAGTGAAGTAGGTAGCGTAGATATTTCCAATATCAGCAATCTTAATAACAACAAACCATTCTACTATAAGGATGGCAAGAGTTATCTGGTGAAAACTAGTTTTGATAAGACTGTGTTCTACGAATTGGATTTTCAAAATAGTCATATTGAAGAAGTTCTGGATACGGATATGTTTAACAAGGCGAATTTGATGATTAATGGAGATATCGTCTTTTCCGATACTGGTGTGTATACAGTGGACTTTGATTCGGCTACGCTAATTCCTATAACAGAGTGGAGTTATGTTGATATAAAGCCTGCATATAAATCCACTTTGAGTGAGACGAATTTGTCTTATGGAGATAAGCGGTTCGGAAGAGTTTATACCTATAACGATTATGAGGTTGAACTTATAATTTTCAACAATATTTCGGCTGATGTATATGGCAAGCGTACTGCGATTATAGTTGGAGGATATGACGTGTCTACATCAGTGCCGATTAAATGGGCAGTGTATTTGTTCAATACATCGCAGGATGAGTACAGGGTATATTTGGACGAGTATTGGGAGAAATTTCCATATTCTTCAGGGGAAGAAGCTCAATCACAGTTCGATGCATTGATTAAGTATTTTAATGAAGGCAATGCTCCCGACATCTATTTTGGATCTAATTTTGATTATAGATATATGTATAATTCAGGACTTGTTGCTGATATGTTGCCGATTATTGAAGCGGATTCTGACTTTAGTATGGACGTGTTTGTTCCTTCTATCAGAGAAACTATTACCGATGATGGTGTATGCTATCAGATTTTTCCAGCGTATACGTTTAATGGCAATTTTGGACTTAGAAGTGTATTCGGAGATGGAGATGTTACATATTCTATGATTGATGAATTATCTAGGCAAACGGGGACGTCTATAAGAGGCGATGAACAGGCAGCGGAACTTGCAGATCAGGTGCTTAGATATCCACTTGGGGAATTGGTGGATAAGCAGTCTGGTAACCACATATTGTCTGTCGAAGAGTTGACAGACATTGTGGAATATTCTGTGAACAATGGTATGCCGAACGGTGCCAGCCTGAATTACATTGCTGATATGGATACTGTTCATTATGGTTCGTATCTGATGTGCAGGAGATTCTTGAGAAATTTGTATGAACTAGCAACTTTGGAAACTCAGCTGGATGACAGCTTTGTGTATTTAGGCTTTCCATCTGTATATGGTGCCGCTCATGCTGCGGATCCCGATGGACTAGTCGCTATATCGGCTGATACTGAGTATCAGGATGCATGCTGGCAGTTTATAAAATTCATGTTGTCAGATCAAGTGCAGGAAATTGAGATTGGCAGGAATCAGAACCCTGTAGTTAACAGTGTTTATGAGGAATTTTGTGCCAGAGCCAGTGAATCTGAAGAGGTTCCTGATTGGGTAATTACGGATTATCGCGCTATGGTAAGCAGTATCGATTCCGTTATTTCTTATGACTGGGGACTATATGTTCTGATATGTGATGAGATTAATTCCTACTATCTTTATGGGAAAAATCCTGAAGTCATAGCGCAGTCGCTGCAATCAAGGTTAGATATTTACGTGCAGGAGAATTATGGATGATGGAACGCAAAAGAAATAGATTGGTTTTAACTGCAATGATTTGTGCCTTGCTTTTACAAGGCTGTTCCGCGGGGACAGGTGGCGAAAGTGGTTCTTCCGTGACGCTTTCGACAATAAGTCTAAATAACGATGCGAGTGAGGTAACGTCTGCGACAGTAACTTTCGTTGCAACTGAAGAAAACACGAAAGCAACTGAGAATGTAAGTGATGACATTGAGGTGCCTGATGAGATTCTGCTGACGCATAACATTCCGCAGACGGCTAACGTTTACCGCGTTATTTCGCGAGATAAAGAAATAATGCCTTGTGATAATCCTGTCAGTTCTATGCAAATGGTGGAGTTCCAGTCATTTCCTCTGATGCGTGGTGACAAAGTATATAATGATGATTTTACTGAAAGTAGTCAGCTGTCTCATGAAAATCTTAGCGGGATTATTGATTCGTATACCAGCTTGGATGGATCAGAAGTGGAGAAGATGGGTGCTATCACGGATGCGTTTCCTGATTCTGTTTGGTGTGATTATGTGATTAGGAGTACATTTCCTGCCGTGACATCTGATTTGTATCAAATAGTATCTTGGGATGCAACTGGCGACGTGATTGTGGCGGATACTGTTATGGAAAGACCTTTGGATTTATATGTAATAAGACCGAGTATCGATGATATTCCAATCGGTGCACCATATGATGCAGGTGTGGGGTATGGACGCTATGATTCGGATGAGGAACGAGAGTTCCGAATTGTGGATGAACAGCGATACATGTTTTATGACAATGAAAGTATTTATGAAGTTCATGCAGATTGTACGAATGTGGAGTTGTATTTGCATGAGCAGCCTATATTAACATTTGAACAGGCGATAGATGTGGCGGTGCCTGCTCTTTCTGAACTGTTTAATGAGTCTCAGAAGAATAATTGGGAGAGTCGTGTTTATGCTGTGGAACTGGTGTATCTAGAGACTTCAGAATCTTATATTAGTAATGCGGACTATTATGGAGAGGGGAGTTTTACACGTAGTTCGTGTGAGAATTATCTGTATCCGTTTTGGGTTATTTATACTCATACAAATTGTTATGTTGCTGGCACGGAGAGTGCTTATAGACGTTCTGTTATGGTAAATGCTGTTACTGGTGAGGTTTTTTATGGCTGTTTCTCGTAAATTTGTAAGTTTAGTTTTGGCTGGTTCGATTTTGCTTTCCACTGTGTCTTTGGCGGGTTGCTCACGCTCTGGGACGGGAACTCCAAGGACGGTGACATATGTTTCAGGAGACGAGGCGTTTTATGATGTAGCGTCCTTTGATATTTCTGAGCATTATACATCACAGCATATCTATGGCTATGTTGAACCGAGAGTTCTTTATTATGGTGATACCGAGATGGTTACGGCTATTAAGACATCGAATATGGATAAAGATGGGTTTGTAAAAGATAGTTTTTATTACGAGAAGTTTGATTATGAAGGTAATAAAATTGGTCTTGTAAGACAAGGTGCTACTTGCTCTGTGCCTGTGACAAATGTATTTGTAGCTGATGGTAAGTATTATGGTATTTTCCCTGAACAGCCTCAGAGCAGTGAATATATTATTTATAATCTTGATTTTGATAAAGAAGTATTGGTTGAATATGGTCGATTCAGTTTGGCCAAGACAGATGGAATTGTGGCTCGGTTAATGCCAGTGTATGTAGATGGCAATATTCTTATTTCAGCTGATAGCGGTGCGGGTGTATCTATTACATCATCTATTATTTCTCTCGATGCTAGTGGCGAAATTAAATGGGAAAAAGACTTTGATTTCTGCATAGAAAAATGTTTGCGATGGGATGACAATAGCATTCTTATGTGTACTACTGACAAACGTTATTACACTTATGATGTTGCCAACTTTCAGTTAACAGAGATTTCTGTAGATAAACAGTTGTACTCTAAATATTTATCAAACGGAACATTTCTTGATGATGGAAATGTGTGTTATGAGAGAACAGATAGGATAGATGTTCTTAATTTGAAAGATATGTCTGAAAGTGTTCTAGTTGACTATAATTACTGTGATTTTTCCATGAGTGATGCTAGCCAATGTACGGTTGAATACTTATCTTCGGATAGGATTGTTTTACATGATACAGCGTCAGGAAAGCCTGGAGAAAGTAGTTTTAGGTGGAAGACCTTTGTGCTTTTGCATAGCGATAAGAATCCGTATGCTGGAAGGCCGATGTTGGAAATAGCACAAATTCAGGGTGTTGATGATCTGGTCGGTGCTGGAGTTTATGAATATAACCATTCTCAATCAGAGTATTTTGCATATATTACTGGCAGGTATAACGTGGATGGCGATTTTGTGGTGCCTGATATATATGGAGATGACCTAACAGCCACTCAGATTAAGCAGCTGGTTATTGATCAGTTAAAGATAGATATTCTTAATGGAGAGGGACCTGATGTTGTAATAGGTTTGGGTGATACAACTGCGATAAACTATCCTGATTGGTTGTGTGATTTTAATAAGTTGATTGAAGAGGATTCTGATATTAGTGCGGATGATTATTTTGAGAATGGATTTTACGCATTTCAAAATGACAGTGGCCTGTTTCAGATACCACTTGAGATTCAAGGATACGGAATATTGGCGAATATAAATAATGGATATTCGACAGGAAATGGGTTTACATACGATGGTTATAATTCTTTGGTTGAGGCGAATGACGGGTTTGATATGATTGGATATAGAACTCGTGACGAGTATATGGAATGCCTGTATCGAAGTAATGAGAGATTCTTTTTTGATCATGGTCGTCCGAATTTTGATTGCGATGAATTCAGGGCAATGGCTGATTATTTGAAGAACTGTGTAACTGATACTGGATTAGATCCTGAGAGTGAAGATTACAATGTAATTAACCATTCTCATCCTGGATATTATTATGTTTATTTCTATAGCTTTTATGAAGATATTCAGTATGATGAGTTTCAGCTTGAAGATTGGAATGTTTTTGGAATACCATCACTCGGCTCTCAAGGCCCAGTGCTTAGTGTGTCAAATACAATAGCCATAGCAACATGTACGAGTGACGTTGATGCTAGTTGGGGCTTTGTTAAGTTGATGCTGAGTGAAAAGGTACAGGTTCATGCCATTAGCAATCCTATAAATAAATCTGCGTATTATACCTATGCGCAGAATTCATTAGAAATGATTGATTTTATGATTCAAGATCTAGGGTTAATGTTGCGTTATAAATTCCCAGATTCTTCAATTGAGAAATATCGTCTGATGCTAGAAAGGATTGACCATACTGATGCGATTGATACGGAAATTTATGCAATTGTATGTGAGGAGATGCCTGCTTATTTTAGTGATGATAAGACAATCGATCAAGTGATTGATATAATTAACAGAAGAGCACAGCTCGTTGTTGATGAGAGAGGGACATAAGACTTTACAGGAGGTTTACATGAAAAGACATTTGCTGGTAATTGTTTTGCTTATGGTTATGGCAAGTTTGTGTGCTTGTGGACATTCTGAAAAGATAAACGAGGGAACTCAAACGGAATCGTATATTCAGGAAACATATACTCAGGAAACACATCTGCAGGGTACCAATGCTACGGGTGTTCCAGATGGACAATATGAGCAGCCTATGGTGTTTTACAATGGCAATTTGTATTGTTATTCATTTCAGGGCGTCCAGACAACACTTGCAAGTAGATATGTTGTTATTGGATCCATTGAAGAGGTTAATATGAGTAAGATACCAACTGAAGACTTCTGTGGAACAGGTGTAGATATACAGCCAGGACAAGATGTGTATGCGGAAACTACAGATAATCCATCAATTATATTTGTAGGTCTTGGCGATTCGTATATGCCATTAAGATTAACTGATGCAGATACTATTGGATGAAAATACTACTTGTGATTTGCCTGTGGAAATATATTCAGACGTGAATATGATATGTAAAAATCTCGTCTTGTTAAACTCTGGTGAGATATTTGATTTTGCAAATTCAGAAAGGCATTGTGGATTTATTGAAGCTGATATTGATGACCTTAAATATTGTCAGTGGAAACTTTATGTGAAGGAAGATGGTAAATACTATTCATATACATGGGATTATAAGAAGGACGAGATGATTAATGGAGATGATATTACTTTTGGCCGTTATAGTTATATTTCTTTCCAAGAGGGTGGCGTATGTTACACGGGAGAGGTTTATGCTGAATCAAAGTTAAAAGATATTCCTAGCGTGAAAGATAGCCTTGTAGAAGGAATTCCAGAGTATGATCACTATTATCCAGCTTACCAAGGTTTAGTTGGTTATACTGGTAATGATTTGGTTTTTTATGGATTGTAATATGTAGGGTGATTATATGTTTTTTGCTTTTATAATTTTACTTGTCCTTGTTCCATCGGTTGTAATAACACTGGCGTTATGGATTTTGATGTTTGCGTTTGGAAAAATTGCTCGAAAAACAGTTGTCGTGGACTATGTAAAGTCGACCTCTGGTGTTGTGAAATTGTGGGTGATGTCTGTTGTATTATCTATAGCGTTAATAGTATCTGTCGCGATATATAGAGAAATTCAGTTTAGAAGGGCGCCATTGTTCTCTGTTTATGATAATAAAATGACGGTTTTGCATACTGGTTCTTCTTCGGCTGGCACACATGTGAATTATCATATATCTGAGGATGGTGTCATAAAAAAGAGTGTCGATGAACAGTATTCTAGCATGTCGTTTTTTGTATTGCGTATGAAAATTGGTTATACGTTTGAAAGTATTGGTGAAGGAGAAGTCTACCTTGCATTTGTGGCACAGAATGGTGGAGGTATCGATTATATTGATGTCTACGATGTAGTTGTAAAACCAGATAAGTCGTTAGATGTTAAGTTGGCGGAGCGTATACAATCTAATGACTATCCTGAAGTGATGAAAAAACTATCTGACGAATATGGATTCTCTATAGAGATGTTAGAGGAGGAGTATTGGTATTATCTAAGAGAATATGATTCCGTTACAGAGTCATCTTCTGCGGATGCTTAATAGAAAATTTTAAAAGTTATGAAAAAACTTGTTTGTCCAACTTGAACAAACAAGTTTTTATGGAGGCAGATGTTATTATCGCGCCTATAGCTGACAATAAGATGTTTTATGTTATGGCACAGTTTGTTGATGGTGAGATAAACGCAGATGTTGCGTTGCATTCTTTATCAGCATCAAAATTAGGACAACAGTATGTTTTTAAAACTAGTAAAGCTATTGAAAAATTAAAGCTGATTGAAAAATACTATCTAAGTAAACCTGAACGTGAGGAGTGTAGAAAACGATTAATTGAAAGAGGCTTTGAAATCGATACAAAGTTAAAACTAGCCAAGCGAGAATATAAAACTGGTTTGTATATTGAGGAAATATTGAAATGAGAGAATTTGATCATAACGGATTATTATTGGCTGAATATCAAGGCAAATTGTTTGAGAAATCTGAAGAAATGGAATGTTCCAGTCCTATTTTTATAAGAAGATTTTTGCACTCGAATTTATTGAAAAGTCTAGATAGTGATTTGTATATATCATTTGATGTAAATGAAGGGATTCAGAGTGTTTTGGTGCAGTTTGGAGATACTACATATGGGAAGGTAAAGTATTCTAAAGCTGCATTATTCTGGATGGGATATATGTATAGATATATTGCGTACACTAGAGAACAGCCAACAAGCTTTATTATGAAGTTATTTGACCATAAACAGATGAATGCTGTGTATTATTCATATCATACGCAAGATCCTGAATGGTGTATTGCAAGTCTATTAGATTTAAATAATATGTCAGAGGAAATCTTTGATAACAACTGGAGACTTAAATGCATAATTAAAGAAAAGGGAAATTACTAATTACTTGCAAGTAGACGATAAATAAAAAACCTTGAAACTTCAGTTTCAAGGCTTTTATGCTGGAGCCGCTTGTGGGACTCGAACCCACGACCTGCTGATTACAAATCAGCTGCTCTACCAACTGAGCTAAGGCGGCATTTCCTAAGCGAGAGTTATTATATTTGACGTGAAGCCTATTGTCAACACTTTTTTGAAAAAAGTTTTAGAATAATCTGGCGTCCCTTTGGATATAGGCTGTCCAGCTGCTGATATCCTTGTCGAATGAGGTGCATTTACCATCGATAAATTTGAGTTTCAGACCGTCTCGGAAACTGGCACCCTGGCACGCTTTATGAAGCTGATATTCAACTTCACCAAGATATCCACCCATAGTGCAGAGAGGATAGACCTTGCGTCCACGCCAGTCGATTGAAGATAAGAACTCCTGAAAGTGACGTGGGATGCTACCATCGATTATTGGATATCCGATTATATAGTCGGAATAATCATCAGGATTAAATTCAACTGGCGCCCAGTAGTTAGAATCTGAATCGTTAGGCATAATCTGCGCGGTATCAAGTCCCAGAGCATTTGCTACATACTCTGCTGCTTTACGTGTGTTTCCGCTATGTGAAAAGTAAATGACGATTGCCTTCATGACCCTATTATATAGTGAATTAATGATATAATTAAACTAAGAAAATTGTTGGAGGCCACCATGGCGGTAATTACTATTTCCAGACAATGCGGAAGTCTTGGAGATGAGCTTGCAAACTACCTTGCAAGTAAGCTTGGTTGTGGCCTTGTTACCCGTGACTTTGCTTTCGAGCACTTCTTTGATGGCTCTAGTGATGACGATAAGCGCCAGTTGGAGGAAAGTCCCAAGTATTTCCTTAAGACCATGGTTGACAGTGAGATTACTTATAAAGATAAGCTTATGGAAGAGCTCACTGACATGGCGGATGAGAGTTCTAACCTTATCGTGGTTGGTCTTGGCGGTTGCGTTGCATTTAGTGCACGACAGGATTCCATTAATGTTAAGGTGGGTGCCAGCCTTTCCACGCGTAAGTCCAGGGTTGCCCGTCAGTATAACGTGGATGATGAGCAAGCTGAGAGTATGCTGATGACTGCTGACCGTAAGCATAAGCGTTTCGTAAGCAGCCTTTATGATAGAGACCTGAATGAGGACTCCCTTTATGATCTGGTTTTTAACACAGACAGATTGTCGGTGGAGGAGTGCGCTGATGCGGTGTTGGCTATGTTGGACAGAAAGGTTCAGCGTCTTAAGATAGCTGCGCAGACACTGGAAGAGACATCCATGAATCACCAGACGGAAGTGGCTGTATTTAAGAACGAAACCGAGGAAGAGTTCGCGAAGATTCTTGATATGTATAACATTGACTGGATGTATGAGCCAAAGACTTTCCCTATCGAGTGGGATGAGGCGGGCAATATTACCATGGCTTTCTCACCTGATTTCTTCCTGCCAAAGTTTAATTTGTACCTCGAGCTGACCACAATGGAGCAGAAGTACGTGACTAAGAAGAATAAGAAGGCTCGTAAGGTTATGGAACTGTATCCTGGTACTAATGTGCGAATTGTTTATAAGAAGGATTTTCTGGAATTAGCGCAGAGATTCAAGCAGTTCGGAGGTTAATGTGAATAGTGTTCTTGATGGAAAAATCGATATAAAGAAAGTTGTTTTTACACGAGAAGAGATTGAAGCTCGTGTGAAGGAACTTGGTGAGCAGATTACTAGAGATTATCAGGGTAAGGAACTGGTAATTGTTGGCGTGGTAAAGGGTTCGTTGTATTTCCTCTCTGATCTGACCCGCTACATTGATTTGCCTGTTAAGGTGGATCTTATCGGATTCGGCAATATTCCTGACACTACTTCCAAGACAGGTGTAGTAAAGATTACTAAGGATATTGATATAGATATTAAGGATAAGTACGTGCTTATCGTGGAGGATGTTATCAGAACGGGACTGACCACCGCTTATATCAAGTCAGAACTCGAGAAGAAGGGACCAAAGGAAATCGCGCTCAGCACAATGCTTTTGAACCCTAACAGACTTCTCATGACTATCCCGGTTAAGTACGCCGGCTTCGAAATTGACGACAGCTGGCTTATCGGCTACGGCCTGGACCGCCACGAGATTGGTCGTAACTTGCCATATATCGCGGAACTTAATAAGAAAGATTAATTTATGAGGTTTATAAGGAGGGCACGAAATGACACCAGAAGAGTGCAGAGCGTTTTTTAAGCAGGACAGATTTGCTAACGAGGCAACAGATATCGAGATTGTAGACGTCAAGGAAGGGTACGCCAAGACAAAGCTTGTAGTGCAGGACAAGCACCTTAACGCTAATAACGTAGTTATGGGTGGATGTATTTATACTTTGGCAGACTATACTTTTGGTATTGCTTCTAACTGTGGTCCAAACAAGTGCGTAACTTTAAGTTCTGACATTACCTTTAACAGCGCTGCTACAGGTAAGGAACTTTATGCTGAGACAGAGATTGTTAAAGACGGCAGAAGTGTATGTAATTTTATAGTCCGAGTAACAGACGAGAAGAATCGCGTAATCGCTACATCTACAATGCTTGGCTTCAGATGCTAAGTAAAGGGTGAGAAAGGTTACCTTATTTTCACCGCAAATGGAAAAGTTCGTTGTTATACAATTGTAACAAGACAGAAATCTAAGTGCACATTTGTGACAGGTGTACCGTGTTACAATTCAGTATAGGTATGACTATGAAAAGAAATAAGAACAAAACAATTTTATCAATTGCGGTATGCGCATCCGTGGCTGCACCAATCATTTGTATGCCATTTGGAATCAGAGATGGAGTAGATCCATCAATTGTTGTGCGCCTTGCTTATGCTGCTACAATGCCTGAAGATGAGAACCCGGTAATTGAGGATGAGAATACAATTACAGAAGAGGATATTCTCGAGGGCATCGACGATGAGCTCTCCATGACAGTATTGAACGGTGGTCTTGTAGAGTCTACATACTATGAGGGCTATGAGCCTTCTAATGAGCCAACAGATACTCAGTACAGTGACGTTTCAACTTATACTGTATATCAGCCATTGGATGAGGCAGGACTTCCTATCGAGCTCCTTGATCCAATGTTCTTTGCTCCAGATAATACAACTTACTATATTGCAGCTCAGTCTTCTATCTTGAAGGAATCACCTGATATGAGTTCCATGACTGTTCAGCCACTTGCATATGGTAAGGGAGTTACAAGAATCGGTATCGGTGATACTTGGTCTAAGATTCAGACTGAGGATGGTGCTGAGGGATACGTGCTTACTAATACTCTTTCTTATGAGATGGTATGGCAGGCAGTAGACAGAATTGTGTGGGTAGATACAAGCAGCCTTTCTCTTCGTAAATCTGCATCAGTAGAGGCAGAGCTTATTGGTACATTGTACGATGAGGACAAACTTAGAGTTGTAGCTGTTGCTGATAAGTGGTTTAAGGTAATTACTGAGGATGGTACAGAGGGTTATGTATATGGATCATATACAACAACTCAGGCACCTCCAACTCCTACACCAACACCAATCCCTGTAGTACAGGCACCTGGTGGTGGCGGCGGATCCGGCGGCGGCGGTGGCGGCGGAACTAAGAAGGACTACAACAATGTAAGTAAGCCTCTTATCACCGGTCGAAATAGAGAGAGTATCGTTAACGCAGCAGTTTCAATGCTCGGTAAGCCATATGTATGGGGTGCAAGTAGTAGTTCTGCTGTAGACTGTTCCGGACTTGTAGTTTACTGCTACGGACTTGTAGGAATCTCACTTCCACATTACTCCGTATCGTTGTGTTCTGTAGGACAGCCGGTATCCCGTGAGAATATTCTGCCTGGCGATATTGTCTGCTGGACGAAGGATGGAAGTTATTGTCACCACGTAGGTATCTATGTAGGAAATGGACAGTGTATTGATGCCAGAGGTAAGAAGTGGGGCGTTGTTTATGGAAGCCTCGATATGCATCCTATTCTTACCATCAGACGAGTAATTGCATAAAAGTTTGATTGTTTAAAACATATTAGGGTTGTTTCTTTGGAGACAACCCTTTTTATTTGCTTTGGAAGATGTTAGAATATTACAAACAAATGTTCTAAAGAGGTTATAGTGAGTTCAGCATATATTGCCATTGATCTTAAGTCTTTTTATGCGTCTGTCGAATGTGTCGACAGAGGCTTAGATCCGCTTACCACAAATCTTGTAGTGGCTGATGTAAGTAGAACTGAAAAGACTATTTGTCTAGCGGTGTCACCATCGCTTAAGTCGTATGGTGTAGGTGGAAGAGCCAGATTGTTTGAGGTGGTTCAGAAGGTTAATGAGATTAATGCTGTGAGACGAAGTGTGGCACCTGGCAGAAGATTTACAGGGAAGTCATATGTGCATTCTGAGTTACAGAGTAATCCTTCCTTGGAACTGGACTATATTGCAGCCAAACCACAGATGGCAAGGTACATGGAAGTGAGTACTAAGATATATGGTATCTATCTTAATTATGTGGCACCTGAAGATATTCACGTTTATTCCATCGATGAGGTGTTCATTGATGTATCTGCGTATACAGAATTGTATGGAATTAGTGCAGCTGAACTTGCCATGAAGATGGTTAAGGATGTTCTTAATCAAACGGGTATTACCGCTACTGCTGGTGTAGGCACTAATATGTACTTGTGTAAGGTTGCTATGGATATAGTTGCCAAACATATGCCTGCTAATGAGGATGGTGTTCGTATAGCTGAACTTGATGAGATGAGTTACAGAAAACTACTTTGGAATCATCTGCCTCTTACTGATTTCTGGAGAGTTGGAAAAGGTATCGAGAATCGTCTTCGTAGAAGTGGAATGCTTACAATGGGCGATGTTGCCAGAATGTCTCTTGTTAATGAAGATTTGTTGTACAAACTCTTTGGAGTTAATGCCGAATTATTGATTGACCATGCATGGGGTTATGAGCCTGCTAGGATGAAGGATGTTAAGTCATACATGCCTAAGAGTAGTAGTCTTAGTACAGGTCAGGTATTGTCAGAACCTTACTCCTGGGAGAAGGGTAAATTGATAATAAAAGAGATGACAGATCTTCTGGTTTTGGATCTGGTAGATAAGGGATTGGTAACTGATCAGATAGTTATTATGCTCGGTTATGACGTATCGTCTGCTGATAGTTATGACGGACCAGTAGCGATTGACCATTATGGAAGACGTGTTCCTCCGCCAGCTCATGGTTCCATTAACCTTGGGAGGATGACTTCTTCTACCAAGATTATTATGAATGCAGTTAGTGAATTGTATGACAGAATTGCTGATAAGAATCTTTATATTAGAAGACTGAATGTTGTAGCTAATCATACTGAATTGGAGAGCAATATTAAGGAAACTGATGATGCGTTTGTTCAGTTGGATTTGTTCACAGATTATGAGCGATTAGAAGAACAACGTCTGAAGGAGAAGGAAGAACTGGAAAAAGAGAAGAACCTTCAGAAAGCAGTTCTAGAGATTAAGAAAAAGTTTGGAAAGAACGCCGTGCTTAAGGGTATGAATCTCGAAGAAGGTGGCACGACCATTGAACGTAATGGTCAGATAGGAGGTCACAGAGCATGAAGAATATTGACCCTGATAGAATGCCAGCTGAAGACATATATGGAGACATTATTAATCTGCCTCATCCTGAGTCTGTAAGACATAAGAGGATGAGTGTGGAGAATCGTGCGGCTCAGTTCGCTCCATTTGCTGCTCTGACTGGTTATGAAGATGCGGTGGATGAGACTGCCAGATTAACTAGTGGCAAAATCGAGATTTCTGATGAGAAGAAGATAGCTATCGATAAGAAAATCAGAGCGTTACTAGGTGAGTTGGAGTTGGATGGTAAGATGCCGACGGTTATTATTTACTATCTGCCTGATAAGTATAAGGAAGGTGGATCTTATGTAAGCCATGATGCGGATATCAGAACTTATAATCAAGAAAATCAGTCTCTAGTGATGAGGGATGGAACCACAATACTAATAAAAGATATATTTGATATTAGATAATAATCTGTTATTATCATCGCGTATTAAATACATAAAGAATAAAGGGATGGAAATTAATCATGAAAAGAAAGTATGGAATTACTAATTTTATCGGTGGACTGTTGGCTGGTCTTGTGTTCCTTGGAATCTCTGGTTATCAGAAGTATAACGAGATGAAGCCAGCTATAGACATTACAGATCCTGATTTTGACTACTCAACTCTTAAGCCAGGTGATCACGTTAAGTGTAGGATCTTTTTTGTAATGGATTCTGCAGTTGTATATTCAGAGGAATCCAGTAGTAAGAAGACTACAGAAACATCAAGAACATATTGTCTCCCACATCTTTCTGATGATGGTGAATATATTAATATGGATGCTTTTATGGGTCTTAATGTTAGAAAAGCTGATTATGATAAGTTGGATGAACTCGCAGAGATTAGTAACAAGTGGTGGAACATGGAAAGTGATGTTGAGCTTGGAAAAGTAACATATAAGCTCGATGGCACAGTTAAGAAGATGGCAACTGAGGAAGAGAAGTATTTCAGAGAGTACGTTGAAGACTGTGGTGGAGATACAGATCAGATTGTTGCTCTTAAGGTGTCTCCTATTACTGCTGCTAGTAATGTTGGTCTCGTAATAGGTGGCGTTATTACTGCTATTTTTACAGTGTTAATTGTTCTTCGAATTAAAGAAGTTAATAGAGATAATAAGCGCGAACCAATGCATGTGGAAGGATACGAAGGTCCTCTTTGTTAATTAACAGCTATGATGAAGTTTATTAAGCAGGAAATAGTATTAGTTATATCTTTTATATTTGCTTTGGTGTCATGCTTTTTTGTGACACCTTCTAAGGCATACATTGATTATATCGATTTTCGCACATTGGCGTTGCTATTTAGCTTAATGGCTGTGGTTGTAGGATTGACTGAGTCTGGCGTTACAGATAAGGCATCTAATTTTCTGATGGGTAAGTGTAAGAATCTGACATCGGTGTTCTTAGTTCTTGTGCTCTTGCCTTTCTTTGCTGCCATGATTGTAACCAATGATGTGGCACTCATTACTTTTGTTCCTTTCGGAATCGGGGTGATGAATTCCCTTAAGCAGAAGAAGACCATTATCCCGCTTGTTGTTATTCAGACTATAGCGGCTAACATGGGAAGCGTTCTTACACCGATTGGTAACCCACAGAATCTGTATATTCAGTCTAACTATAATTTGTCAGCTTCATCATTCGTGATAACTATGCTTCCGGTGTGGATTATCTCATTGATTCTTGTGGTGGTGATGTCACTGGTTGTCTGCAGAATTAATAAAAGTAAAATTACAATCACTAACAATAACAACGGAATTTTTAGTGTGAGTAAAATAACACTTGTAAGAAGTTTGCTGGCACTTGTTATGTGTATACTGACAGTGTTTCATGTTGTTGATTATAAAATTACATTGATGGCGGTCATTGTAATTTTGTTCGGAAAAATATTCTTGAAAGTGGACTATGCATTGCTGGTGACTTTTGTCTGCTTCTTCATTTTTTCAGGTAACGTTGCTCAGATAAGTCAGGTGAGAGAGTTCATTACTGGATTTGTTCAGAAGAGTAGTTTTGTTTCCTCGCTTCTTCTGAGTCAGGTTATTAGTAATGTCCCTGCTGCTGTATTTTTGTCATCGTTCACAGAGGACTGGAAGGGTCTTCTCATGGGTGTGGATGTAGGTGGTCTTGGAACACCGGTTGCGTCTCTCGCGAGTCTTATCTCCATGAAGTTTTACATCAAGGCTGAGGGTGCGGATGTGAAGAAGTACATGTTGGTATTTACTTCACTTAATCTCATTGGCATTGCTGTTTTATGTTTGTTCAGAATTTTGGTGCCTTGATATAACATTGGGGTAAATTTGAGTTAATTTTGAGAAATGCAACATATTTGAAACTTTAACTGGCGTCGTGGTCATTGATTTTACTTTCCCTTTCTGTATAATTAAAATTGTTTTACTAACGAA
Organism: Saccharofermentans sp.; assembly: GCA_024403695.1. Classification (GTDB taxonomy): domain Bacteria; phylum Bacillota; class Clostridia; order Saccharofermentanales; family Saccharofermentanaceae; genus Saccharofermentans. The sequence goes on from JAKSRI010000005.1 coordinate 52,214, forward strand.
TTAACAGCGCTATAAGTGCGCTTTTCGATATATATAGAGGTTTTTATATGGGTTTAGGAATGGAAATTGGTATCGATCTCGGTACTAGTAGTGTATTGATTTATGTTCGCGGCAAGGGTGTTGTACTTAAAGAACCATCTGTTGTAGCAGTTAATAATAAGTCCGGTAAGGTTTTGGCAGTAGGTGAGAGCGCTTCTTTGATGCTCGGTAGAACACCAGGTGTAGTAGAGGCTATCAGACCACTTCGTGAGGGTGTTATCTCAGATTTCAGAGCTACAGAAGTAATGCTTAAGGCATTTATTGGTAGAGTTTGTAGCGGTCTTAGAGCAACTTACTTTAAGCCAACAATCGTTGTATGTGTGCCATCTGTAATTACTCCAGTAGAGCAGCAGGCTGTAGAGAATGCTTGCCGTCACGCTGGTGCTAAGGATGTTTTTCTTATTAGAGAGCCTATCGCAGCTGCTATCGGTGCTGGTATCGATATTACAAAGGCTTGTGGTTCTATGGTAGTAGATATCGGTGGTGGTACTACAGATATTTCCGTTATTTCTCTTTGTGAGCCAGTAGTAGATGCCTCCCTTAAGGTAGCTGGTGATAAGTTTGATGAGGCTATTATCAAGCACGTTAGACGTAAGCATAATATCCTTATTGGTGAGAAGACAGCTGAGATGCTTAAGATTCAGATCGGTTGTGCTTACCCAAGAGATGAGGAGTTAACTTTGGACGTTAGAGGACGTAACCTTATCACAGGTCTTCCTTCTACAGTAACAGTATCTTCTACAGAGATGCTCGAGGCTCTCGAGGAGCCAGTATCATCTATCTTCGAAGCAGTACACGTTGTACTCGAGAAAACACCACCAGAACTTATGGCTGATATCTCTCAGAGAGGTATTGTTATGACTGGAGGAGGAGCACTTCTTTATGGTCTCGATAGAATGCTCGCTACTAAGATTGGTATCGACGTATATATTGCTCAGGATCCAATCTCCTGTGTTGCTATCGGTACAGGTAAGGCTCTTGATATGATGGATAAGTTTGCCGCTCTTGGTGACCAGAGTTAATACATAGACGGATATAAATATTTACATCTATCGATAAAGACGATATAAGATTATTCAGCCGGTTGTGAGATGTTCACAGCCGGTTTATTTTTGGTGATTGACGACTCAATTTTTAAGATATATAATCACCTCATCCACAGAGAAGTGGATTAGATAGTATCCCATTTTAGTTTTTATTTTTATCCAACATTTACATGAGGTATTTATGTCAGAGTTAGAACAACTGACCTCGAAGTCTAAGGAGGACTTGGCAGCTATTGCTGTACAGTTCGGTGACTTCACTCCAGAAGTAGCAGCAACTAAGACAAAGGAAGAATTGATTGCTGCTATCACAAGAACACCAATTTCTTCTGAGGAAGATAAGGCTACTAAGAAGCCAGCTAAGAAAACAACTAAGACTGCTTCCAAGACAACAGAGAAGAAACCAGCTAAGAAGACAAAGGCACCAACTAAGAAAACGGATGAACCTGTAGCTGAAGAAGTTAAGACTGAGGAAGTAAAGGTGGTAGAAGAGACTCCAGTAGAGAAGACATCTGCTAAGGAGAAGAAGCCTGCTGCAAAGTCAAAGAAGACATCCAAGAAAAAGACAGAAGATGCACCAGCGGTAGAGGCACCAAAGGCTGAGGCGCCAGAAGCTGAAGCGCCAGCAGAGAAGAAGCCTAAGAAGACTGCACGTAAGTCTAAGAAAGAAACTGCTGAGCCTGCAGCAGACGTTGCAAATGAAGTTGCAGTTGAACCTGCTACAGAAGTGACAGCAGAAACTCCAGCTGAGGAAGCAAAGCCTGAAGCTCCTGCTAAGAAGACTTCTCGTAAGCCATCCAAGCGTGGTTCCAAGAAGGTGGCAGAGGAAGCGTCTGCCGAAGAAACTCCAGCTGAGGAGACTGCTTCTGAGACTCCTGTAGAAAATGCACCAGTAGAAGAGGCAAAGCCAGTTGAAGGTGAGCGTAAGTCACGTGGTCGTAACTCCAGAAAGAGAAGACTCTCATTCGGACCTTCACAGGAAGTAAAGGAAGTTGCAATTCCAGAGGGAGAACAGCAGGAAGAGGCAAAGGCGGAAGGTGAAGCTGAGGCAGCGCCTGAAGAACCAAAGCAGCCAGAGATTGTATATACAGAGATTGAGGGTATCCTCTCTATCGGTGGATCAGATAACAAGAATGAGTTCTGCGGATTTGTTCACAAGACTAACTATCTCCCTGGCGAGGAAGATGCATATGTTCCTGGTCAGATTATTAAGAGAATGGGACTTCGTCGTGGTGACAAGATTAAGGGTCTTGTTGCTCCTCCACGTGGTAAGGATAAGTACGCTCCACTTCGTAAGGTTCTTGCAGTTAATGATATCGAGATTCCTGAGGATTCAGACTTCGAGGTAACGAGAAGAAGACCTAAGTTCGAGAATCTTACAGCTGTATATCCTGATCAGAGACTTACACTGGAGACATCTAACGAGGATCTTAGCTCCAGAATTATTGATTTGTTCTGTCCTATTGGTAAGGGTCAGAGAGGTATGATTGTATCTCCTCCTAAGGCAGGTAAGACAGTTCTCATGAAGAGAATCGCTAACTCTATCACTACTAATAGTCCTGACTGTAAGGTAATTGTTCTTCTTATCGATGAGCGTCCTGAGGAAGTTACAGATATGCAGCGTTCCATTAAGGGTGAGGTTGTATATTCCACATTCGATAAGAGACCAGAGAATCACGTTAGAGTTACAGAGCTTGTTCTCGAGAGAGCTATGAGACTTGTAGAGCTTGGACAGGATGTTGTAATCCTCCTTGATTCTATGACAAGACTCGGACGAGCATATAACCTTACAGTTTCTCCATCAGGTCGTACATTGTCCGGTGGTCTCGATCCTGCATCACTTTATGGACCAAAGCGTTTCTTCGGTGCTGCACGTAATATTGAGAATGGCGGATCATTAACAATTATCGCTACTGCACTTATTGAGACAGGTTCCAAGATGGATGAGGTTATCTTCGAGGAGTTTAAGGGTACAGGTAACATGGAAGTTGTACTTGACCGTAAGCTCGCTGACAGAAGAGTATATCCAGCTATCGCAGTTGATAAGTCTGGTACTAGAAGAGAGGATCTTCTCCTTACTCCAGAAGAGCTTGAATCTGTATGGCTCACACGTAAGGCTATCGCTGATGTTGACACTATTGCAGCTACTGAGGCAGTAATTAATTTCATGAAGAGAACACCAAGTAATTCTTCATTTGTATTATCTGCAAAAAAATCCTTTTCAGTTGATTGACAATAGGGGACAAATAAAGTAATATAGCCAAGTTACTATAAATCCGGTATGACATACATAGTCTGATATGCGTCATATCTTTGATAAGAGGTGAAAATTATGAAGAACGACATCCATCCTAAGACATTTACTACAACAGTAAAGTGCGCATGTGGTAATACATTCGAGACAATCTCTACTAAGGAAGAGCTCCGTGTAGATATCTGCTCTATGTGCCACCCATTCTATACAGGTAAGCAGAAGCTTGTTGATGCAGGCGGACGTGTTGATAAGTTCAACAAGAGAATGGGAAGAGCTTAATTCTTACTATTTCAGAATTGATATCCCCGTTGGCTTTGGGTCAGCGGGGATTTTTTTATCAAAAGAAACATAATTGTAGTGATGATATTACACAATTCACTCAATCTGCCTTAGGTTGTAGTGTATAATCACATCATAAAGTGAAAACTGTGCACATTATGGGAGTAACAAATGAGCAAGAAAGAATTAAAAGAGAAGGCAAACGACGTTAAGTCAGTTAAGCCTATAAAGAAAACTACAATTGGTGGTCAGGCTCTTATCGAAGGAATCATGATGGTTGGTCCAGAGAGAACATCCATGGCAGTTCGTAAGGGTGACGGCACTATCTATATCGAGGAAATCAAGCAGAGTGACAGAGTTACATTCTTTGAGAAAGTTCCTTTTGTAAGAGGATGTATCAGATTCTATAAGATGCTTGTTAAGGGTACAGATGCACTTATGAAGTCAGCCGATATCTCTGAGGAGGGTGCTCCTGAGAAGACACTCGCAGAGGGTGAGGAAGCTCCTAAGAAGTCTGCACTCGATGAGTTCGCAGAGAAGCACTACAACTTTATGCTTATCCTCTCAGTAATCCTTGGAATCTGCATTAGTGTAGGACTTTTCCTTCTTCTTCCATGGCTTATTACATACCTTGGCAGCAAGCTCCTCGAGGAGTTTATGACATTGCCAACATGGATGCCAATTGCCATGAATATTGTCGAGGGTATTCTTCGTATCTGCATCTTCTTCATTTATCTTAGACTCGCATCTAAGATTGATGGTATTAGCAGAGTATGGAGATATCACGGCGCTGAGCACAAGACAATCGCATGCTACGAGGCTGGTGAGCCACTTACAGTAGAGAACATCAAGAAGCACACAAGATTCCACCCACGTTGTGGTACAGCTTTCATGTTCATCGTAATGGCTATCTCTATTCTTGTTTATACAATTGCAGGAATCATTATCGGCAAGGACAGCGGCCTTATTAATTTCGCTATTCGAATAATCTTCATTCCTATCATTTGTGGTATCTCATTTGAGATCCTCAGAGTTGTTGGTAAGAACGATGACAAGCCTTTCTTCCATGCGCTTAGTAAGCCAGGTTTGTGGCTCCAGAAGTTTACAACAGCTGAGCCAGATGACTCCATGATCGAGATTGCTATCGCAGCTATGCAGGCAGTAATTCCGGAGAATGCGGAAGATGACATCTGGTAATCTTCATAACGATAGTATTAAAGAATTAATTGAGGCGGGCATTGATAAAGACGATGCCCGTTTTGATATTGAGCTCCTTGAAGACCTTCTCGTGAAGCAGGGAGAGGACGCATTTCGTGCCGGGGTGACAAGACGCGCGCAGGGCGAACCTCTTGCTTACATATTAGGTGAGAGGGCTTTTTATAAGGACGTGTTTAAGGTGGTGCCAGGAGTGCTCGTGCCACGAAATGACACGGAACTTCTCGTGGAGACGGCATTGCGTTTTATGGGACTTCTGGACTTTCCTATGGGCGACGTGGCGAAAGTGACTGTCGGCGACGTAACTGACGGGTTCACAGCTATAGATTTGTGTACGGGTACAGGTTGCATCGGTATCAGCATCGCGAACGAGGCTGTTAGTAAGGGAAAGTCTGTTAAGACGACCATGTGTGATTTATCTCCAGTTGCCCTTAGTTGTGCTCAGGATAATGCTTCCACTGTCGCTAAAGCACCTGTTCAGGTAAAAGAATTCGATGTGCTTAATGGGGATTATTCTACGCTCGTAGAAGGTGAGGCTGACATTATAGTTTCTAATCCTCCTTATATAACAGACGAGGAAATGGAAGAGCTTCCTTATGATGTAAAAAACTATGAGCCTGACATGGCCCTTCGTGCTGCTGATAACGGTCTTGAATTCTATAAAGCAATCGCCGCTAAAGCTATGCCGATTCTTAAGAACACAGGAATGCTGGCTGTAGAGCACGGTTATCTTCAGGGGGAAGCTGTTCGCGATATATTTGCACAGGAAGGGTATATTGATATTTTGACTCTCAAGGATTATGGTGGTAATGACAGGGTTACACTCGGGAGGAAAATGTAATGGCAGGAAAGTTCTTTCTGTTTAAATATGAAGAGGGCGATATAGTTACAACTCGTAAAAAACACCCCTGCGGTGCTTCATCTTGGAAGCTTACAAGGGTGGGTGCTGACTGTAAAATGGTTTGTACTGGTTGTGAACGACAGATGGTTGTTCAAAGACCTCAGCTGGAAAAGATGACCGCTCAGGTTAACCGAGGATCAGAGCTCTTCAAGTGACTGAGACACACAGATGTGTCTTCCATCAACATCTTCAAATACGAACTGTCTGTTGGTCTCTGCTTTTACAGCAGACTCGGCTTCAGGCAGTTCTTCTGTTATTGTAACGCAATTGTTTTTCAATTCATTCTGAAGCATAAATGGCTCAGATGCATAGATATAGAAATCGTACTTGATGGCAGTATGATTTCTAAGTGGTTCTGCCGCCACTCCTTCGCCTGGGCAGAGGATGATGCAGATGTTATCTCTTGTAAGTCTTATGTGTGGCATGGATTCATCTGAGAGGTGAACAGCCTTGAATCCGCACTTTGTCTCGTAGAAGAGAGAAGTAGCGAGGGGGTCCTTGCACACGAAGATGGATGCTGCCGCGTTCATGAGGTGGAGAGCAGAGCCGCTTTCGGAAGCGTTCTCGTTAGTGGCCTCTTCCTCGTTTGCCTCTAACGCACCCCCTTCAGTGTTGAATTTGAAGTCGAGAAGTGGCTTGAGAAATGCCTTCTCGTGGTCGTCAAGGGATGACATTACTTTCTGACGCTCGTTAATCTGATCCATAGTGATGGAGGCAGGAATGTCCTTAAGATAATCCAGCTTAGAGCAGTACTCACAAAGACTCTTGAATCTGATATAAAGTGGCAGGATGTCGTTGCAGGAAGCAGGCAGGTTAGTCTCTCCATGAAGGAACATCATGCCGTACTCTACAGCCTGTGGTGGAAGCGCTGCGAAGAGCTTGTTAAGGAACATCATCTCGGAGATGGAATCATTATGACAACCACCCGCCATAATGGACTGCTCTAATGTGTCAAAAACTTTATTGATATCGTGCTTTGGATAGCGACTTACGTACATTTGTGCAAACCTCAATTGAATAATTTGTTATTAAGTAATATTATAGGTTTCCGTAGCAAAAATGAACACAAATTTCAGGGATTCGTTATGAAAAAAGATATTAAGAAAACTAATGCCATGAGAATGCTTGATAAGGCTAATGTGCCTTATGAAGTCATGGAGTATGAATATGACGAGAATGATCTGGATGGTCATCATGTTGCAGAGTTCTTCGGAACTGCCTACGAAGAGGTGTTTAAGACTCTAGTAACTAAGGGTGCCAGCGGTGAATATTATGTTTACTGCCTCAGCGTTGATTCTGAGATTGACCTTAAGAAAGCAGCTGCTGTGGCAGGAGAGAAGAGAGTCGAGATGATTCACGTTAAGGAGCTTCTTCCACTTACAGGTTATATCAGAGGGGGCTGCTCTCCTGTAGGCATGAAGAAGAAGTTTAAGACATTCTTCGATGAGATGATCGAGCTTATTGATGTTATTTATGTGAGTGGCGGACAGCGTGGCGTGCAATTAAAGCTTGCACCAAAGGACCTTTTGGAGTATACCGAAGGGGTTGTTGCTGACTTTACAGCTTGAAGAGGTTTATATGGAGAAGTATGAAGTATTTAAGTTCCTTGCAGTAATTATTGTATTTGCAAAGATTTTTGGAATCGGAGCTCGTAAGCTTAAGGCTCCACAGGTAACAGGTGAGATCATCGCAGGTCTCATTATCGGACCATCAGTTCTTGGTCTTATCCATCTTAAAGGTCCGGATGGAGCCCCTAATGATATCGGTATTTTCTTGGGGCAGATGGCAGAGATTGGTGTTATGCTTCTCATGTTTACAGCCGGTCTCGAGACAAGAATTTCTGAACTTAAGAAAACGGGTGTTAAAGCGCTTCTCATCGCGTGTGCGGGTGTGTTTATTCCGCTTGTAAGTGGTACTTTGCTTTACATGGGCTACTACGGTGCGGCACCATGGGGTTCCGAGAAGTTCTATGAGGCACTCTTTATCGGTCTCATCCTTACAGCGACTTCCGTTAGTATTACTGTGCAGGCTTTGCGCGAAATGGGCAAGCTTTCTACAACAGTTGGAACTACTATCTTAAGTGCGGCTATTATCGATGACGTTATCGGTATCCTTGTTCTCACAATCGCAATGGGTTTCAGAGATCCTACACAGAATATCGGTGAGACACTTCTCATGACAGGGCTCTTCTTCCTTTTTGCAATTGTTGTTGGTTTTATTATCTATCATATTGTTAAGAAGATTGATGTAATGCACCCACATACAAGACGTATTCCTATTATCGGTCTCGCACTCTGTTTCTCTTTGTCTTATATCGCGGAAGCATACTTTGGTGTAGCCGATATTACTGGTGCGTTTATTGCCGGTGTTATCCTCAGTTCTCTTAAGGATTCTGACTATATTTCTCGTAAGATGGATATCAATTCATATATGATTTTTGGACCTGTATTCTTCGCAAGTATCGGTTTGCAGACAGATATTACTAACCTTAATGCGAATATTTTGTTGTTCTCATTGTTGTTTGTGATTGTTGGTCTTGGTTCCAAGATTGTTGGTTGTGGACTTGTGTCCAGATGCCTTGGTTTTAAGGGAAGCGATCCAGTTAAGATTGGTGTGGGTATGATGACAAGAGGTGAGGTAGCACTTATCGTAGCTCAGAGAGGATTAAGCCTCGGAGTTCTGGATAGCCGTTACTTTACATCAGTTATCCTTCTTATCATTATCAGTTCTATTGCGACTCCAATTATCCTTAAGACAATTTACGCCCGCGATGAAGCGAAAGCCAAATAATATAGTATAATTAATTCTATTAGACTAATTAGAGGTAATAGATATGACTGATATTCAGCTTAATTCTTTGGAAAAAGGCGCACGTATATATTTTGTAGGCATTGGCGGAATCTCCATGAGCGGACTCGCTATTCTTGCAAAGGGGTATGGATTTGATGTCGGAGGTTCTGATATGAATCCTTCCGAGAGAACAGAGATGTTGGCATCCAAGGGTATTAAGATTTATAACACTCAGGAAGCTGCTAATATCATCGAGTTCCAGCCTGACTATATTGTTAAGACTGCTGCTATTCTTCCTAAGAATAAGGAGCTCGCACAGGCCCTCGAGATGGGTATTACAGTGTTTGATAGATCTGAGTTCCTTGGTGTTATCACTAATAGCTATCAGAAGGTTATTAACATCTCTGGTACTCATGGTAAGACAACAACTACTTCTATGACTTCCATGATGCTCATCGAGTCTGGTATCGATCCTACTGTTCATCTTGGTGCTGATCTTGATATCTTTAATGGAACAGTTCGCCTCGGTGGTAACAGAGATATGCTCGTATCTGAGGCGTGTGAGTTTAAGCAGTCATTCCTTCAGTTCAGATCAACTACAGCTGCTATTACTAATATTGATCACGATCACGTTGATTGCTATCCAACACTTCAGGATGTTATTGACGTATTTGCTAAGTTTACAGATAACACAGATGACGACGGTTTTGTGGTAGTAAATGCTGCTGATAAGAACTGTCTTAAGGCTATCGAGCAGGCAAAGGAAGCACACGCAGCTGCTGGTCGTAAGATGCCAACAGTAATTACTTTTGCTGCTGATGAAAGCGATGCTGACTTCACAGCTGCTAATATCGAGTTTATCGAGGGTCATCCAGCTTTTGATATTATGTTTAAGGGAGAGTCTCTTGGTAGAACACAGCTTCGTATTCCAGGAAGTCATAATATTTCAAATGCACTTACTGCATCAGCATGTGCTTACCTTAATGGTGCAGCTCCAGAGGCTATTATTAAGGCTCTTAACGAGTTCGGCGGTGCTGATGGCAGATATACTATCAAGGGTCAGTACAAGGGCTGTGATGTAGTTGTAGACTACGCTCATCACCCAACTGCAGCACGTGTTACTATCGAGGCTGCAAGTCATATGCCACACAATAATATTCTTGTTGTGTTCCAGCCTTTGACATTCAATCGTACAAAAATGCTCTTTGAAGATTATGTAACATCTTTGCTTCCATGTCGTAAGATTCTTTTTGCAGAGATTTTTTCTGATCGTGAGATTAACACAGGTGAGATTTCCAGTAAGGATATTTCCGATGAGATTAATAAGCGTGGTGGAGACTCTGAGTTCTTTGCTGACAAGGCTGATCTTAAGGCAAGAATCGATGAGCTTATCGAGCCAGGTGATATTATTCTTATCCTCGGACCTGAAGATATCAGACACATGGGTGATGAATTGTGCCCTAAGGCATAAGGTGATCAAGTGAAGAAAAGCGCACAGACTAGTACAGCGGCACCTTCTACTAAGGGCCCGGGCATTGTTTCCATAATTGCTATTATTGGAATTTTAATCAGTATCGTTCTGGCACTGGTTGTTTTGATTATGCCTTCCGTTAGTCCTGGAAGTAGCAGACCTACTGTGGTATTCGCTGGCGACTTCGATAGTTTCCCTAATCGTTCTATGACTAATACGATTCATGCTGCTGGCTTTAATATTGAAGTTGCAGAGGGTGAACCTCGTATTAAAGATGACTGTATTATTGTTGGTGTAGGTGACAATTCTTTTGACTACGTTAACATGTATCGTGATAACGAGAACGTGAAGGGAATCGTTCTTGTTTGTCCTACATTCCCTGAGGGAAGCAAAGTTAATGGCATGAATGCTCAGAATCCTGCTAAGGATATCGCAATTTTTGCAGGTAAGGATAATGCCCAAGAGGTGGCTTATATCGGAGATGCTCGTCTTATTTACGAGCGTCTTTCAGGTGATGACACCGTTTATGGTACCCCTATTAAGAGAGGTGGTATTTTCTCTTCTAAGAACTATGTAAATAACGGACAGAACAGAATGCTTTCACTCAGCGCATTTAGAGTAAAGTCAGGAGAGGAACTTCTTTTCTCTCCTTTGTTCCAAAATGAGCTGGCAGGATATCTTAGTAATTCTTATAGTGACAACAAGACCGCTTCTTATGCCAGAATCAATGCTTATTTTATTCTTACTGTGATTTCTATGGTGCTGGCGGTGATATCCACTTTGCTGCTCCTTTCGGACATTGCCGTGACTATGTCTAAGTACGTGGTTCCAAAGTTTTGTTACGCACTCGTGGCTGTGTCAGTGGCACTAGTAACTGTGGTGCTTGTTTGTGGTGGACTGATTTCCAGAACTAGCGAAATTGCGTGCAACGGTATCACTGCAGGTTCTTGCATAACTTTGACTGCGGCAGCTATTATTGTGGATTTCTATTTTGCTACCAAGAAGTTTGGTCGCGTAGAGGTAACTTCACCACGTAAGGGAAATAAGACATTAAGTAAGATCAACAACATTGTTCTTATGTTAGCTCCAATCGTGTTGGTGCTCGAGTATCTGTTTATCCTTGCAGATATGAGTTGTAACAAGATTTTGCTGGTGATTATATTTGCTATTGTTGATTTCTTGTCATTTGCTATCCTCGCATATCTTGGAGGGAAGATGGTTTGGTTTGTTCAGTTCCTTGCCATTCTTAGTGGTATTGTGATTATGATTGCAGGTATTGTTGGAAGCCAGCATGATATGGTATCTTCAGCTGAGATGATGATGGCTGTTACACTTGCTACTATGGTGGTTAGTTTCCCATCTATCAGACATTCCACAAACCCTTTCTTTACGGGCATTACACACTCAGTGACGACACTATTATTTTTGATAGCATTATTATAAAAAATTCGTTGACACCCACTACCATATTTGATAGTATATGTCGGTGACCGCATGCGCCGGGCTATTAAATGTGCGCTTTTTTATAAAAGATGCACTGCCTCGAGTTGAGCAGCGAGACTGGAAGAACAGGAGGAAACAAACATGTACGCAGTAATTAAGACAGGCGGAAAGCAGTACAAGGTAGCTGCTGGTGATGAGATCTTCGTAGAGAAGCTCGAGGGCCAGGATGGCGAGAAGATTACTTTCGCAGAGGTTTTGGCTGTAGCTGATGAGAATGGCATGAAGGCAGGCGCTGATTGTAAGGCAACTGTTGAGGGCGAGATCGTTAAGCAGGGCAAGAACAAGAAGGTAGTTGTTCTTAAGTACAAGGCTAAGAAGGGTTACCGTCGTAAGAACGGCCACAGACAGCCATACACACGTGTACGTATCACATCTATTAACGCTTAATTAGAGGTGATAGATGATTACCGTTAAGATTGTCAGAGATAATCGCAGACAGATAACTGGAATGTTCATGGATGGACATGCTGGATATGCAGAAGAAGGATCCGATATCATTTGCGCAGGCGCATCGACTTTGTTCTATACACTTGCCAATTCTCTTGAGAGAATATGTGGATTAGATTCTGAGAGAATCGCGAGAATTGATGAAGACAACGGTGACGGAGAGGTAGTTGCAGAGGTAGTAATACCGGATGGCTCCTTTAAGTCAGATGCAGAAGCTGATAGAGCTCAGGTAATTATGGAGACCATAAGAACTGGATTTATAACATTGGCTAGTGCAGTGAATAGCGGTGATAATCAGTACATTCGAATCGTTGAAGAAAATTGAGAAATCTTGGAGGTTGTAACTATGCTTAAGATGAATTTACAGCTCTTCGCTCATAAGAAAGGTATGGGTTCGACTAAGAACGGTCGTGACTCTGAATCCAAGAGACTTGGAGCAAAGAAAGGCGACGGACAGTCCGTTCTCGCTGGTAACATTCTTGTAAGACAGCGCGGCACAAAGATCCACCCAGGTAATAACGTAGGTATCGGATCTGATGATACACTTTTCGCACTCATCAGTGGTGTTGTTAAGTATGAGCGTGTTGGTTCTAGCAAGAAGCAGGTTAGCGTATATCCTGCAGAGTAATTGCTAATATAGCTAGATTAACTCACAGCCTGTTGGATTACCGACAGGCTGTTTTCATCTAGAGGAAAGGGTTTCATATGTTTATCGATCATTCCAAAATTTATGTTAAGGCCGGTGATGGTGGTCCAGGATGTGTTTCTTTTCATACAGAGAAATATATTACTAATGGCGGTCCTGACGGTGGAGATGGCGGAAAAGGCGGCGATGTTGTATTTTATGCAGTCGCTAAATTAACTACGCTTCAGTCTTTCAGATTTAAGCATAAATTTGTTGCTCCTAATGGTGGCAAGGGAATGAACCGTCAGATGTATGGACGTGGCGGTGAAGATCTTCGTATCGGCGTTCCGGTTGGAACAGTTATTCGTGACGCGGCTACGGAGAAAATTCTTGCAGACTTTACTGAAGATAAGCAGGAAGTAATTATCGCTCGTGGCGGTAAGGGTGGTCTTGGAAATATGCATTTCGCTAACGCCGTAAGACAGGCCCCAAGATTCGCACACGCTGGCGTTCCTGGCGAGGAGAAGGAGCTTCTTATCGAGCTTAAGCTTATCGCAGATGTAGGTCTTGTTGGTTATCCAAATGCAGGTAAGTCTACACTTCTTTCTGTTATGACAGCTGCAAAACCAAAGATTGCTAATTATCCATTTACGACTTTGGAGCCAGTTCTTGGAGTAGTACAGGACTTTGATCAGTCTTTTGTTATTGCTGATATTCCTGGCCTTATTGAGGATGCTCATGAGGGCGCAGGACTTGGACATGACTTCCTTCGTCATGTAGAGAGAACACGTCTTCTTATTCATGTGGTTGATGTTTCCGCTCAGGATGGACGTGATCCTATTGATGATTTTAATTCTATTAACGAAGAGTTGATTCAGTTTAATCCTGCTCTCGGTGAGAGACCACAGGTTGTTGTAGCTAATAAGTCTGACGCAGCATCAGAGGAAGAAGTTCAGATGTTTGTTGATGAAGTTAAGGCACAGGGATTCGAGAATGTGTTCGTTATTTCTGCAGCTGCAAGAATCGGCATTAAGGAGCTTAAGGATAAGGTCACTGAGCTTGTAAGTAAGTTGCCACCTGTAGTTCTTCACGATGAAATTGAAGAGGAGAAGGTATACCGCTTCGAGAAGGAAGAGCAGTTTAAAATCGAGATTCACGATGACGTATATGAGATCACTGGTACATGGGCTACTATAGTTATGGAGTCCACAAACTTCGATGATCCAGATTCACTTTCTTACTTCCAGCGTTCCATGATTAATGCCGGTGTAATCGATGCACTTCGTAATGCAGGCATTAATGAGGGTGATACGGTAAAAATTGGACCTCTGGAGTTCGATTTTGTTGAATAAATCAAAATAAACGAGAAATATTTGTCACCTTTAACAAATTGTTCATATTTTTTCATATTTATGACGGAATGATACGTTATACTAGATTTATAAGAAGAAAAGGTGATTGCTTCAATTTTGAGTTTGTTTAAGCTTCTGTCGGGGGACGGAGGCTTATTTTTTTGCTCGTTTTTGAGGCGCGTATCAACAGAACGTTATTCCACATAAAAAGACCTGCCTCAAATGAGACAGGTCTTATAGTTTTAAAAGCTATTAGTTTTGATTACTGCTTAACGAATGTCATTGTTCCATCTGGGAAGAGGGATGTGAAATCATCAGTGCTGCCACCGTTTGCTTCGATGTCGATGGAGATTGTACCCTTAGAGAGGGAACCCTTCAATGTGTTGTTGTCACCGCTCAACTCGATTGTAGAACCATCAACTGTGTATGTACCAGATGTTGAGAAGTCATCCATATCCTCGGAAGCCATACCCTCATCCATACCAGATGTGAACATGTCGATGATCTCCTGCTCGGACATACCATAAGCCTCAGAAAGCTCTGAGAGGGACATACCCATTGTAGCCTGGAGTACGGAGTCGATGTTCTCTGTGATGAAAATCTTGCTCTGCTCGATGTACTCGTTAGCATCCATAGACATTGTGTATGTGCCATCGTTCTCGAGTGTGAGTACCAATGGGATAGAAACGGAACCAGAAACTGGTGCGCCACCGAGAAGCTCATTCTGGAAGTACTCTGTCATATCAACTTCTGAGATGTAAGTACCCTCAACAGACTCGTCCTCATCCTTATCTTTCTTCTTCTTGTCGTCCTTGTCGTCATCGTCGTCGTCATCATCGTCGTCGTCATCATCATCGTCGTCATCGTCGTCGTCATCCTTGTCACGACTGCTCTTCTTGGAGCTCTTCTCATCGTCCTTTGTCTTAGAGTTAGAGCATGCTGTGAAGCATCCAAATACCATCAACAATGCTGTCATCATTGCAATAAACTTAGTAAACTTTTTCATTATCTTTCCTCCAATTTATATGTGAGTGTCTCAAAGACGTATAAAAGATTATCATATGGAATAAAATACGACAACATTAATCACACATAAATACACTAGTTTCATTCGCCAAATGTGAGAATTAACTGTTATAATAAGCCGTATTAAATAAACAATATTATAAAGAGCATACTATGGAAGAGATTTTTGATTCAAAGTATTTTACAGTCGAATTTGATAAGGAGAGCGAGAGCGCTGTCCTTACTTGGAAAAAATATGATGAGGTAGATAACTTTAGAACTCCATTAATGAAGGCGGCTGATATTATTAGACGTCATAAGGGAGAGGTTCTTATTATTGATAGAACTTTTACTCCTAATGTGAGTGATAAGGATCAGCTTTGGGTTAAGAAGATTTTTGTAAAAGCGTTAAAGCAGTCTGGTTGTCAGACAGTAATCGTAGTTTCTGCTGAGGATTATGATCTTAATAAATATCCATTTGATATTATCTCCCAAAAGTTTGACTTGAAGATTGTAAAGTCTAGGGGAGAAGCAATTAGTCTTGTAGCACCTGAGGCATCTATGACAGTGGAGCAGGCGCTGGAGTATATGGGACTTCCTAAGGATGCTAATAGCTATGCTATCGATGAGAAGTTCTGGCAGATGTCAAAGAATATCAGAAGCAAGGGCGGAGATGACTACGAGGCTAAGCTTGATGAGCTTTCTGAGATTTATGATATAGCTAGTGGTCGTAAGGGTTCTAGAGATAAGGCACTGGCTGCCCGTAATCGTAAGAAAAAGTATTTCGGTAAAACTAGCGATGAGTGGCGAACACATCTGTCTTACTCATGGCTTAAGTATCTGGCTATTATTTTGGTAGTCGTTGTACTTGGTAATCTCGTTTACCACATGTTTATTAAGCCAAGGATTGACTGCGGAATTGTATCTATTGGCCATTTCTCCAGTGAAGATGAGTATTACGAGGATTTGTTGCTTAAGAAAATGGGCTTTAAGAATGCCTATGTAAATTCATGCGATGTAGTTGTTCCTAATGACGAGGGTGCTTCTGCTGCGGCTTATTCAGAACAGTCAGCTGATGCTATGCTCACATCAGAGCCTAATCTCATGATTACTGATACTAAGACAACAATTTATTACTTCCTTTGTTGTAAGGATATGACAGATACATACAATATGTTAAAGGATGTATTACCAGAGGCATCGTTTAATAAACTTAAGCCTGTGTATGCTTCCGAACGTGAGTACTATTATCTTATTCAGAAACAGGAGATAGAAGCTGGTCTTTATGAACAAAGCGATGCTGAGTCTTTGGCGGCATATAGTTCTGATCCTATAATGATTGGTATCGAGGTAGATGATCCTGATTATATGTCTGCTATGGGATATACATCATTCTGGAAAGATGATTCGGTTCGACTCGTGTTCTCCATATATTTTGAATCCAGAAGCGTTCAGGATTCACAGAATATATTAACTAGAATATTTAAGGAAACATTATAAAAAAAGACTGGTTTAATCGTTAGATTAGACCAGTTTCTTTTTTGAGCTGTAATACTTGTTCTTCGTTAAGTTCAGTAAGTGTACCAGGGATACTGTCTTCTGACAGTTCAATTGCGCCAAGACTTATTCTTCTAAGTTCTAGTACTTCTCGTCCCCAGGCGGAAATGATTCTTCTAACTTCGTGAGTTTTGCCCTCGGTTAAAGTTAGAATTGCCTGATTGTCTGAAAGTAGTTCCAGGTTGGCTGGTGCCAGTTTAATAGGTTTATCCATATCTGTGAGAGTCATGCCGGAAGCTGCTTCTTCGATATGGGAATTATCAAGAATGGCACCCTTGTATGTGACAAGATATCTCTTAGGGATTTTGTATTTTGGTGATGTCAGTCGATGAGAAAGGTCGCCATCGTTTGTGATAATCAGAAGACCAGTAGTGTGATAATCCAGGCGGCCAACAGGACTTAGCTTAAGATTTTTAATCTCAGCCGGAATATAATCGGCAACCGTTGGCAGACGCTTATCTTCCATAGCAGTTAATACACCATCTGGTTTATCAAAAATAAAGTACAGATTATCCTTTTGAACCGTAGCAGAACCGTTAAGTAAAACCTCATCGGTTTCCTTAACATGATAGCCGGAATCTTTAATGACAGTACCGTTTACTGTGACCTGGCCACTTCTTATCATCTTAGTGATGGTGCTTCGTGTGCCGTAGCCGGAATTTGATAACATTTTATCTAGTCTCATGGAAAGGATTATAACCTATATTAGTGTATAATTTCATTATGCGAATTATAAATTTGGAAAGTGGTCTGCCAACTGGTGATGCTGCTATGTCCAGGCTGAATAATCAGATATACCTGGCTAGAGCTACCAGAGAACCTGCGGCAAAGATAATACATGGATACGGCTCCTCCGGTAAGGGTGGAGTTATTAAAGCGGCTACCTTAAGACAGCTGCGTGTTTATCAGCAAAGAGGTGTAATAAAGGACTTCTGCCCAGGGGAGAAGTTTGGTCCTTTCTCTGAGGAGGGAAGACGCATCGTGGCGAAATTTCCTCAGTTGCGTAAGGATTCGGACTGGGCACGTTCCAATGATGGTGTGACAATTATTATTTTTAAGTGAGGGTTATATGAGCGACTTTGACAAGGCATGGGACGCTTTCGAGAGCAATTGTAAAAACTGCAGAGACTGCGGTCTTTGTGAGACTGTAAATAATGTGGTTATTTATCGTGGAAATAGACAGGCACCACTCATGGTTATTGGCGAAGCTCCTGGTGCAAACGAGGACAAGGAGGGAAAGCCTTTCGTCGGCCGTTCGGGGCAGTTGCTGCAGAACCTTCTGGAGTCATATGGCTTCAACGATAGTAATTATCACATTTGTAACATTGTTAAATGTCGTCCACCTGAGAATAGACGCCCAACTCCGGTGGAAATTGCTGCCTGCAAGAAGCATCTGGCTGAGCAGTTCCGCCTTGTTAAGCCGAAGGTTATCGTGCTCTGTGGTTCCACTGCTTACGAAGCGTTTTATGGTAAGAAACCAACCATGAGAGATGTGCGTGGTAACTTCGAGGAGAAGAATGGGTTCTTCATTATGACAACATTCCATCCTGCGTATGCACTTAGAGACCCTAAGAACAAGATTCCTATGTATGATGATCTCGGCAAAGTGAGAGCTAAGCTCGAGGAGTTAGGACTGGTCTGATAATTAACGGCACCAGAGGATACAAATTTAAAACAATACTGACCACATTCAGCTGCTGGATGTGGTCTTTTTATGTCCAAAAAGTCATTGGAATAACAATTTGCCAAATATCGAAGTATAAATTCAAAATTTTTTAATAAAAAACACGAAAAAAGTAATAAATTCTCTTGATTAACTTTTCTATTACAGATAAAATACAAATACGTGGCGGAAAGTGGAGGAAAAATTCACCTGCGTGGAGGAAAGTGGAAGGAAAAGTGGAGGAATTCACTCACCGGAAACGAAGCTTGAAGCCAATAAACCTCGAGGAAATGTAACAAAGTGGCAAGAGATACTAAGAAAATCGATGCTAAGGGTAGATTTTTCATACCTGGAAAGCAGAAAGAAGAGCTGGGTAGCGAGCTGGTTGTAACAAACAGCTTGGATATTGGCTATCTTTGTGTTTATTCCAAAGAGCATTTCGATGGTATCAAGGCTCAGCTTGGCAAACTTAACTCTATGGATCCTAAGGTTCGTAAGATTAAGAGAGCTATTATTGGTGAGGCACTTGAAGTTACAGTTGATTCTCAGGGAAGAATTAGTGTTACATCTGAACTTTGGGAAAAGATTGGTGCTAATCCTGGTGATGAGATTTGTGTATTTAACGATGACGGTAAGCTCGATATCTGCACAAAGACATTCTATGAGAACGAGGATCATGATATAGGTTCTATTGAGGGCCTTGAGACAACATATTATGTCGAAGGTCTCTAATATGGACGCAGGTAAGGAATTCGTACACATTCCAGTTCTCTTTGATGAGTGCATGGAATATCTGGATATAAAGCCTGATGGAATCTATGTGGATTGCACGGCAGGTGGTGGAGGTCACAGTAGTGGCATCCTTAGCAGATTAAGTAGTAAGGGTAGACTTATCTCTTTTGATAAAGATGACGAAGCACTGGCTACTTGTAGAAAAAAAGCAGAAAGTTTCCCAGATAAGAATTGGGAACTGGTAAAAACAGATTTTGGAAGAATCGCTGAGGTTCTCCAGGAATTGAACATTGAAAAGGTAGATGGAATATTAGCTGATTTGGGAGTTTCCTCACATCAGATTGATACTCCAGAAAGAGGATTTTCCTACGCTATGGAGGGACCTCTCGACATGAGAATGGACGAGACTTCCCCATTATCTGCAAGTGTAGTGGTTAATACTTATAGTGAAGCTGAACTTACAAGAATCTTCAGACTCTACGGAGAAGAGAGATTCTCAGGAAGAATTGCAGCAGGCATAGTAAGAGACAGAAGCAAAGAACCATTTACAAGTACATTGCAGTTAGCGGCGAAGATTGCTTCTTATATGCCGGCAAAGGCTCGTAATGAGGATCAGCATCCTGCGAGAAGATGTTTTCAGGCAATAAGAATTGAAGTTAATCATGAGCTGGATGCGGTGGAAAAGTTACTTCACGATGGTCCAAGACTTTTGAAAGAGGATGGAAGAATGGCAGTCATCTCATTCCATTCGTTGGAAGACAGAATCGTGAAGGAAGGATTTAAGAGTCTTGAATCACCTTGTATCTGTCCAAGAGATTTACCTATGTGTGTTTGTGGACGCAAGCCATTAGGAAAGGCAGTAACAAGAAAGCCGGTAATTGCCGGTAAGGAAGAAGTAAAAAACAACACGAGAGCACATTGTTGCAAACTAAGAGTTTTTGAACGTAACGACGAAAATAATATTTGGGAATAAAAAGAGGAAATTAAAGTGGCAGTACTTGAAAGACAAAATCGTAGGTTGAATATAACCGAAATCGAAGTCGAAGATTATTCTATTGATGATGAGATCTTCGGTGCTTCTGATGCTGCCATTTCTGAAGAAACTGAGCAGGAGAGAGAAGAGCGTCTCGTTGCAGAAGAGAAGGCAAGCAAGAGAAAGGTAAGAAGACTTACAAGAAGAAGACTCTTTGAGACAGTTCTTGCAATCAGCCTTATCGTGCTTTGCGGTGTGTTTGTATGGCTCCTTATTTATCCTCAGATGGAACTCTCAGAGATTAGCCGTGATAATTCAGATCTTAAGGATGAAATTACTGTACTTAAGAAGCAGGTAATGGATTCTGAAGAAGATGCAAATGGTATTACAGATATGGATAGCATCAGAGCACAGGCATTGTCCCTCGGTATGCAGGATCCTAACGCAAATCAGGTAGTAAATATTCCTATGCCTAATTCTGATAAATTAGTAACTGTGGTATCATATGATGAGATGTATGGAGTAAGCGATGAGGCTTATGACCGTGCCATTGAGAACCTGCAGGGATATTATCTGCAGCATGCTGGAGAAGATAATTAAAAATGTCACATAATATTTCGGATGTATCCGATAATAATGTACATGATGAGCTTCCTTTAGAAGAAGAAAGCCTTATAAAAAAGTGGTGGAAAGAATCCAGAAGCATGATCCCAATGTGGCTTACCATTGGGATTTTTCTCGCTTGTGGAATGTTTGCATTGTATGCCATGGCCAACCTTTATAAGACTACTGTTATAGACTATGAGCAGTATGCTCGTGCAGCGTCTGACGATCAGTGGAAGATGCTTTCGTACACTGCCCAGAGAGGTCAGATTTATGACGCTAACGGTAACGCACTTGCTTCAAATTCCTACGACTATACTATCGTTTGTTCACCTAAGACTGTAATGGAGAGCGATTGCTTTAAGAACGGCACACTTTCAAGAGAGCAGGTTATTACTGACGTGAGCCTTATGCTCGACCTCGATTATTCAAAGCTCGATGGTATTCTTCCTGTAAATCCTGCTGATGAGTCCGATTCACGTAATGCCGTAGCTGGTTGTGACGTGTGTCGTAACGTGTCTGCTGAGAAGAAGGCTGAGCTAGAGAATTACATGAGCCAGTATAAGATTACAGGATTTGGTTATGTAGCCGTTGCTCAGAGATATTATAACTATGGTGGACTTGCCGCACAGGTAATTGGTTATGCTCATAATGACGGTGTATCCCTTAATGGTGTCTATGGATTAGAGGCTTATTACAACACTGTTCTTTCTGGTTCTGATGGATACAGATATTCAGAGGTTGACTCCAGAACAGATGGTGTTCTTCCTTATTCTGATCCAACTTCTGTTGACCCTGTAAATGGTAATAACATTATCCTTAATCTTGATGTGAATATTCAGAGAATCGCAGAGGAAGCTTGCCGTAATGCATATGAGACATATGCTCCACGTGGTGGTGTAACAGCTATCGTTATGGATCCATATACAGGTGCAGTTCTGGCGATGGTTTCTCTTCCTGACTATGACCTTAATGATCCATACGGTGTTCCTTATGGTAAGACAGAGATCGAGTGGATGACAGCTCCTGACGATGAGAAGGTTCAGTATCTTATGTCTGAGGTATGGCGTAACAGATGTATTTCTGATACTTACGAGCCAGGTTCTACATTTAAGGCTCTTACTACTGCAGCTGCTCTGGAAGAAGGTCTTACATCAGAGGAAGAGATGTTCAGCGATGCTCCTATCGCGGTTTCTGATATGCATACAATTTCCTGCTGGCTTCAGAAGCAGGGTGGATATAACCATGGTGAAGAGAGCCTTCTTCACGCGTTCGAGAATTCGTGTAACCCAATCTTCGTTCAGCTTGCTCAGCGAATTGGAATTAAGAGATATTATGAATATGTTCATACATTTGGTTTCTATGAGACAACTGGAATTGATCTTCCTGCTGAAGGAATTGGTATCTTCCACGATGACCCATCTATTATCGATATGTCATCACTTTCCTTCGGTGAGTCCTCAACGGTTACACCTATTCAGCTTTTGAATTCCTACTGTGCCATCGTTAATGGTGGAAGCCTTATGGAACCTCATCTCGTTAAGTACATTACTGACGAGAACGGTAACATTGTAGATGAGATTGAGCCTAAGGTTATTAGAAAAATCTTCTCAGAAGATACATGCGCTAGAGTACGAGCTCTCATGTCAGCCGTAGTTAATGATGGTACAGGTTCTGCAGGTAAGGTTCCTGGTTATGATGTTGCTGGTAAGACTTCTACATCTACAATCGAGATTGGTGAAGAGGCTGGAATGCACGTGTTGTCATTCTCTTGTTTTGCTCCTGCTTCTAATCCTAAGATCGCGGTGCTTGTAGTACTTAACAAGCCTGAAAACAGATCTGTAGGTTCATCTGCTGCAGCTTCAACTGCCGCTAGAATCGTTGAAGGAACTCTCACATATATGGGCGTTGAGAGAAAGTTCTCAGAGGATGAGTACGATGAAATGCTTAAGAAGTATTGGGTTCAGCCAGTAGGCGGTCTCGCAGCTTCCGTAGCAAGTTCTAGAATCGGAACTAATGGTATTACTTCTATTTATGGAACTACAGATATGACACCAGATACTATCGTTTCTTATACATATCCTGGTGTTGATACAGCTCTTTATAGTACAGGTATCGTAGTTCTCTATCCAGAAAGTGATACAGATGTAGAGATGCTCACTAGTACCGTTCCTAACCTCCGTGGTAAGAATGCGGTAGAGTGTATCGAATCCCTTAGAGATTGTAATTTGAATTGTAATATTGTCGGTGATATTAAGGGCGTCTGCAGCGAGCAGGATCAGCCTTATGGAGCAACTGTATTCTCTGGAACTGTAATTACAGTTCATATGGATACTGTTGTAATTACTCCAACTCCTACTCCGGAAGAACTTGATCCGGGTGCAGGTGAAGATGGCGTAATCAGTCCAGATGCTGAGCCACCTAAGGACGAAGAGAATCCAGATGACGGCATCCAGGAAGCTCCAATTGCCGGTGACTAATGGGGAGGTAAATTATGTCTATTTTACTGTCAACACTTATGCAGGGTGCGCAATTTACAAATATAGCAGGTTCCATGAACAGACGTGTTTCTGCCGTGGAATACGATTCCCGTAAGCTTCAGGAGAACAGCCTTTTTGTAGCTATTAAGGGCTTCACTTCAGACGGTCACTCCTATATCGAGTCTGCTATCAAGAGCGGTGCGAAAACAATCGTGGTTAACAAGGAAAGAGACTTGTTTCCTAACGAGAAACTGGTGGCACTTGCGTCTGAGCACGACGTGACTTTCCTCGAAATGGATGACACACGTAAGGGCATCGCAGTGCTTTCGGCACAGTTTTATAACCACCCTGAGGATCGACTTGACCTCGTTGGTGTGACCGGTACTAAAGGTAAGACAACAATTACTTTCATGATCCACGAGATCTTGAAGAGAGACGACCACGCTACAGGTCTCATCGGAACTGTATGTAACATGATTGGTGATGAGAAGCGTGCTGCATCCCACACAACACCAGAGTCCCATGAGGTATATGAGCTCTTGGAGGAGATGGCAAAGAAGCAGTTCGATAGCTGTGTTATGGAAGTTTCTTCTCAGGGATTGAAGCTCGACAGAGTACATGGATTAAGATTTGACGTTGGTTGCTTTACTAATCTTTATGAGGATCATATTGGTGGTAACGAGCATCCTGATATGGACGATTATCTTAACTGTAAGCTTAAGATTTTTGATAGCTCCAGAACTGCAGTAGTTAATCGCGACTGCCTTGTTGTGGATACAGTTATCGAGTATGCATCAGCACGTTGCCCAGTATATACATACGGCCTTACAGAGGAGAGCGACTGCTATGCCAAGGATATCAAGAAGAAGAGAATCAATGGCGTTACAGGAACTGAATTCTACGTGGTAAGCCCATGGTATGAAGGCACTGTGTTTATGGCATTGCCAGGTAAGTTTAATGTTTACAACGCACTTTGCGCTATTTGTACTGCAGGACTTTTGAAGGTCGATTTTGAGACAGTTAAGGAAGCTCTTGCTAATGTGCATGTTCCAGGTCGAGTACAGCCTGTTCCTAATAAGCTTGATGTAACTATTCTCGTTGACTACGCTCATAATGCAGCAAGTCTTGAGAACGTTATCGAGACAGTAAAAGAGTACAGTGATGGTAATGTAATCACAGTATTCGGTTGTGGTGGAAATAGATCTGCTACAAGAAGATTCGAGATGGGTGAAGTATCAGGAAAGCTTTCTGATTACACTATCATCACATCTGATAATCCTCGTAAGGAGGAGCCACTGGCAATCATCGATAATATCGTTACTGGTATGACCAGAACTGATGGTAAATATGAAGTAGTTGTTGATCGTGCACAGGCTATCGAGAAGGCTATCTCCATGGCAAATCCTGGTGATACAGTTCTTATCGCAGGCAAGGGCCATGAGAACTATCAGATTTTTGCTGATAAGACAATTCATTTTGACGACTCCGAGGTTGCTTTGGAAGTTGTTAACAGACTGGAGAGTGAGAAATAATGCGTGAGATGTTTAGTCTCAGTGAGATCGCTTTGGCCGTAGAGGGCAGAGTTATTAATAACACTAATCTGGATAGCGACAAGATTTTTGTATCAGGTGTTTCCAAGGATACAAGAACTATTGAAGAGGGCAATCTCTATGTAGCTATCGTTGGTGAGAATTTTGATGGTCACAAATTCTGTGGCATGGCAGTTGAGAAAGGCGCGGCAGTTTTACTTGTTAGCGATGAGTCCCAGATTCCAGCTGGATGCGCAGCAGTAGTTGTCGAAGACACAATTAAGGCTATGGGTCTTCTCGCCAAGCATTATAGATTTAAGCTTAATGCCAAGGTTATCTGCGTTACTGGTTCCGTTGGAAAGACAACAACACGTGAGATGATCGCCTGTGCACTTAAGTCACAGAAGAAGGTTTGCTCCACCAAGGCGAATCTTAATAATGAGATTGGTCTTCCTACAACAATTCTCGAGGCTCCAGAGGATACAGAGATTCTCGTACTCGAGATGGGTATGAGACTTAGAGGTGAGATTAGCTATCTTACTAATATCGCTTGTCCCGATATCGCAGTTATCACTAACGCTGGTTATTGTCATATTGAGCGTCTTGGTTCCCGTGAGGAGATAAGACTTGCTAAGGCAGAGATTATGGAAGGTCTTGTTGAAGGTGGAACATTAATCGTAAGTTCTGATGATGATTTCCTCTATGATTATGTTAAGGCGAATATTCCTGCTGGCCGTAATCTTTGCGCAGTAAGTGCTAAGGGTGAGACGGCTGCATTTAGTGCATCTAACATAAGCCTTGATAAGGGTGTTGCCTTTGACGTTAATGGTCTTTCTGTAAAGCTTAACCTTAATGGTGGTCACTATATTACAACTGTTATGATGGCTTTGGCATGCGCTTCCATGACAGGTGTTGATGCTCAGGCCGCTATTACAGCACTTGAGGGATACAAGAAGATGAAGGGTAGAGGCCAGATTATTAAGTGTGAGGACTACACAATTATTAATGATGCATATAATGCTGGTCCTGAGTCCATGATGGCTTCTTACTTTAATCTTTCTGTGCTCGGTGGCGCAGAAGCTAAAGTGCAGAAAATCGCGGTTCTCGGTGGCATGTTGGAGCTCGGTGATTACGCCCCAATGTTGCACGAAATGATCGGCAAGGACTGCGGTAAGTACCACTTCGACCACGTGCTCGTAACAGGTGATAACAAGGCGGATTTTGTTAAGGGATTAACTGAGAGTGACCCTGATGCTAGTTATAAAGTTTGCGCCAATAATGATGAGATTAAATCTGAACTTAAGAGTATAGTTAATAAAGGAGATATTATTCTCTTTAAGGCTTCCAATGCATTTGGATTTGAGAAAATGGCCCTTGATATGGTCCAGGAGAGTACAGTAATTAATGAGTGAGATTAGTAAGAGAAGACTTCGAGTAAAGAGAAGCAATATTCCATTGATCCTCATGATGTTTGTCATCGTGGTATTTGGTCTTGTTATTCTTTACTCTGTTTCTGGTCCTGCTGGTTATGCGAGACCTGAGGGCGAGAAAAGCTCACTTTTCTATCTTCAGAAGCAGCTTGGCTGGACTGTTGCTGGTCTGGTCTTGGCGCTGATTATCTCATTTATTCCGATTAAGTTTTTTAAACATCCATTTGTATGGGGTGGAAGTTATGGTTTAAGCCTCGCTCTTATTGTAATTACAAAGCTTGCAGGTTATGAGCTTAATGGTGCCAAGAGATGGATTAAACTTGGTGGTACTACATTCCAGACATCTGAGTTTGTAAAAATAGGTATAGTTATTGCCCTTGCTGGATACAGATCCTTTATTGTTGAACAGAGGAAGAAGGGTAAGCTTAAGTCTGATAGCAAATCAAAGCAGATTATCAAAAACGCTTTTTTTGAATTTATTCTTCCAGTATCTATGGCGCTCCTTATTGACGCGTTCATTCTTATTCAGCCACATCTTTCATGCTTCCTTATTGTAGGTTTCGTTGTGTTTATGTGCACACTTAATTCGGGTGTAGGTTGGAGAAGTTGGCTTGTTGGTGGTCTTACAGTAGCTGTTGTAGGTGTAATTGGTGTTGCTGTATTTGTTTCACTTAATCCAAATTACCAGGACAACTTCGCTCATGTTACTCAGCGTATTAATATTTTTGCTAGTACTCAGGGTGACGAAGATTCAGATGTAACAGAAGACGAAATGCGTCAGGTTACTAACGCGCACAATGCCCTCGGATCCGGTGGAATGTGGGGACGTGGTCTTGGTAATTCCAGAGCGAAGTACAACTATGTATCTGAGGCACAGAATGACTATATTTTCTCTATTTATGTAGAGGAGACAGGTTTTGTAGGTGGAGCTATTCTTATAGCTATATACATGGCCATATTTGCTATGTTTGTCATGGTTATTATTAGAACAGACACAATCTTCTCTAGAATGATTGCTACAGGATGTTCATCCTTGATTATGATTCAGGTATTACTTAACTTGGCCGTTGAGCTTCAGATTGCTCCGTCAACAGGTGTTACTCTTCCGTTCGTAAGTTATGGTGGAACTGCACAAGTATTCCTTCTCATTGCTTATGGTATGATACTTAGTGTGTCCAGAAGTGGAACATCTATCCCTGAGAAGAAGGTAGTGGAGAATGAAGCGTAAGTTTATTGTTACTGGAGGCGGAACTTCAGGTCATATTAATCCAGCTATTACAATCGCAGATAGCCTTATGGCTTATTACAAGGCTAAGGGTGACGAATGCGAGATTATATTTACAGGACGTAAGGAAGGTCTGGAGGGTGAATTAGTACCTAAGGCAGGCTATGAGATGAAGTATATCGAGGCCAAGCCATTCCCTATGAAGCCTTCCATGAAGATGCTGAAGGCAATTAAGGCTCTCCGCATCGGTCGTAAGCAGTGCGACCAGATTATTAAGGAATTCCAGCCAGATGCAGTAATCGGTACTGGTGGATATGTATGTGGTCCTCTTTTTATGCAGGCAAATAAGCTTAAGATTCCTGTAGTTATTCATGAGGCAAATGCATTCCCAGGACGTGCTAATAAGACTTTTGGTCGTAAGGCAGCTCTCGTACTTACTGGTTTCCCTAATCAGGAAAATGATTTTAAGGGTGCAGGCAAGATTATTCATACAGGTAATCCAGTTAGAAAGCAGATGCTTAAGGGTGACTATGAGCAGGCTCGTAAGAACCTCGGCATTGGACCTGATGAGAAGTTAGTATTTGCCATGGGTGGAAGCCTTGGTGCTAAGACTATTAATGACTTTATCTTCGAGGCGGCAAAGCGTCCAGAATTTAAGGATGTAAAGTTTGTTCTCGGTACAGGTAAGCAGCAGACCAAGTCCATTCAGGATAAGGAAATACCTGCTAACCTTACTATCTATGAATATATCGATAATCCACAGGATTATTTAAGTGGAGCGGACGTTTCCATAACTAGAGCGGGTGCTGTAACCTGCGCAGAGACAGCTACAATCGGTTCTTGTTCAGTGTTGGTTCCTTACCCATATGCTGCGCACGACCACCAGACATTTAACGCATCTGCTTTCGCTAACGTTGGAGGATGCGTGCTCATGGCAGATAGTGACGTAGTTGCAGGTAAACTCTTTGATGAGCTCGATAAGCTACTCAAGGATGATGCGCGTCGTGAGAGTATTCGCGAGAAAGCGCTTTCTCTGGCGGTTTATGACTGCACGGACAGAATAGTAAATGCAATTGATGGACTTTTTGATTAATGAACGATGACGAGTTAGACAAGCTTTTTAAACAGGGTGCAGATTATGCCGCTGATAAAGAGACACCTTCAGATAATGAGGGTGATGTAGTTGCGTCTGAGAAAAAGGAGTCCGAGGCAGAGAGTGTCACTATAATCGAAGAGGGTGAGACTGAGGAAACTCCTGATGAAGCTTCTGAGGAAGTAGAGACAGAGGAACTTTCTGAGGAGGAGAAAGAGGCAATTGCTGCTAAGAAAGAGGCTGAGAAAGAAGCTCATAAGAGACAGGTTCGTCTCGAGAGAATTCGTAAGCTGGAGGCATTTGAGAATAATGCCAAGCTGAAGATGGAAGAGCAGAAGCAGAAGTGGAAAGAGAAGGGTTCTCTGAAAGATAGACAGTATCTCGAGGATTTCCCTCTGAAGTTACGCACAGTTCTCATTATTCTTCTCTCTTTGGTAGTCCTTGTGTTGGCATGGAGTATTGCTTTCCACCCATATTTCAGAGTTAATACTGTAACTGTTACAGGTAACTATGAGTTGACTGATGATGAGATTATGGAAGGCCTTAATGTTCAGTATGGCAGTCATATGTTCCGTAATTATTTTGCTGCTGGTAATGATCTTGTTAAGAGCAACCCATATATTGAGAAGATTAATATCAAGCGTAAGTTCCCTTCATCCCTTGAAATCGAGGTTACTGAGAGAAAGAAAATCGCATATATTTCTACTCCAGATGGTTATATCGCCATTGATGATGAGGGTACAGTTCTGGAGTTGTGTGCAGATAAGGATGCGCAGGTAAGACCGCTTATTTGTGGAATCAATATTAATAGTGCTACTGTTGGTAAGAAGGTTGAAGTTCTTCAGGATAATTCTTTCCGTAAGATGATTATCGTGCTCAGTGCGGCTCTCTCAGCAAGTGAAGCTTATAATGGTAATTATGGTAAAAATGGTGATTACGAATTCTTTGAAAACATCAAGGAAATCAGAATTATAAGTAGTGGTACTTTCTTTCTTACAGTAGTTCTTCCTGATGGTGGCGATTTGCAAGTGAAGTTTAATAATATGAATACTATTACTGATGATATGCAGTGGATTGTATATGCAATAACTGAGAATGGGCTCGAGGGATTGCCAAATGGCGTCCTTGATATGACTGGTGAATCATATATCTATAGAACATATGGATATGAGATGATAGATAACAATAGTATTGCAAAAACAGAGGAATGAGCCGGTTTTTCGTAATCTAATAGAAACTTGATTAATAATAATAAAAAGGATAACATTATAAAAGACAAATATAGACTGTGATATTGTATATTGTATTGATGATACACAATATTTAGGTTAAAATTTTTGTTATCATACAATATATAGTTCATTAATATTATTGGAGGGAACTTTTATGTCCGATAAACATGGTTTTGTTCTTGACGAAGAAAATAGCGCTACTATTAAGGTAATTGGCTGCGGTGGCGGTGGATGTAACGCTGTAGACCGTATGCTCGATAGTGGTGTACAGGGCATCGATTTCATTTCCATCAACAGTGATAGTCAGGCACTTGCAAGAACTAAGGCTCCAATCCGTATTCAGATTGGTGAGAAGGTAACTAGAGGTCTTGGTTGTGGTGCTGATCCTTCAGTAGGTGAGAAGGCTGCAGAAGAGTCTAAGGACGAGATTGCACAGGCAATTGCAAATACAGATATGCTCTTTATCACAGCTGGTATGGGTGGTGGAACTGGTACAGGTTCTGCTCCAGTTGTAGCTCAGATTGCTCAGGAGCTCGGTATCCTTACAGTAGCAGTAGTTACAAGACCATTTAGCTTTGAGGGTGCTAGAAGAGCTGCTAACGCAGAGCGTGGTATCAGAGAGCTCGAGAAGTATGTTGATTCTCTCGTAGTTGTTTCTAACGACAAGCTCCTTGAGGTTGTTGACGATGATACATCCTTCGAGGATGCATTTAATATGGCAGATCAGGTATTGAAGTTTGGTGTAGCTGGTATTTCTGACCTCGTTGCTATCCCTGGACTTATCAACCTCGACCTTGCAGACGTAAGAAGAGTTATGACTAAGGCTGGCGTTTGCCACATGGGTATTGGTCGTGCTTCTGGTGAGGGTAGAGCAACAGTTGCTGTTAAGCAGGCTATCAACTCTCCACTTCTTGATACAACAATTGAGGGTGCTAACGGCGTAATCATCAACTTCACTGGTGGACGTAACATGAAGCTCCAGGAAATCGATCAGGCAGCTAAGCTCGTAAGAGAGTCTGTTGCACCTGAGGCAGAGATTATCGTTGGTGCTGTTATTGATACATCTCTTGAGGATGAGATCATGATTACAGTTATCGCTTCTGGTTTTGACAACAGCGTAAACGCTTCTGTAGGACACAGAGCTTCTACATCTGTTCTTTCCAGAAATAATCCACAGCTCGTAAGTGAGCCAAGACAGCAGCAGCCAAGAAATACATATTCTAGTGCTTATGCACAGCCTGCAGCTCCTGCTCAGCCAGCTAGAACTCCAGCTCCTGTAAGCAATTCAGCACCTGGATTCCTCTTTGGTGATGATTCTGTAAATAACTCCAGAAGAGAGCCAATCGCTCAGGTTCAGGAGCCTATCGCAGAGCCAGAGGTAGTTGAGCCAAAGCAGCCAGTTCAGCCAATCGCTCAGCCTGTACAGCCAATTCAGCCACAGGTTCAGCCATATGGAACACCTGTTCAGAGTGCAGCTCCAGCTCCAACTCAGATGGGTGGAAGACCACAGGCAAATGTAACTCCACAGTCCAATCAGCCAAAGTCTGCTAAGCCATGGTTCATGTTTGGCCGCGACAATGGTGACAACTAATAGGAACGGTTTGGTAGTTATATGATTTGTCCCAAGTGTGGGGAAATAGATGATAAAGTAATAGATACGCGACCTTCAGATGGGGGTCGCTCTATTCGTAGAAGAAGAGAATGTATCGGATGCGGATACAGGTATTCAACAATCGAGAGAGTTGAGAATATGGCTCTTAAGGTTGTTAAGAAGGATGGCACTAGACAGGACTTCAGTCGTGATAAATTAATGGAAGGACTTTCTTCTGCTTGTTCTAAGAGACCAGTATCTAACGAGAATCTTACAAAGATTATAAGTGAAGTCGAGAATCTGTTAGGGGAACAGAAGAACGGCGAGTTGAGCACTCAGAAGATTGGGGAGCATGTTATGAACAGGCTAAGAGAGCTCGATAAAGTAGCTTATGTAAGATTTGCTTCGGTTTATAGAGACTTTACCGATATTTCATCTTTCGCTAAGGAAGTTGAAGAAATCAATAAAGATAATTAATTGGTTAAAGGGGTAAAAAAGTGAAAAAAGTACTGCTTATCGACGATGACGCTAGCATCATTGAGGTGCTCAGACTCTATTTTGAGAAGGAAGGCTACACAGTATCAACTTGCATGCAGGGTGACAAAGCTGTGGCAACATTTAATGTAGCTAAGCCTGACATTATCATTCTTGATCTCATGCTTCCTGGTATGGATGGTAATGATATCTGCCGAGAGATTCGTAAGAATTCTGATGTACCAATAATTATGCTTACAGCACGTACTGATACTCTTGATAAGATTATTGGTCTCGAGCTCGGTGCTGATGATTATGTACCAAAGCCTTTCGAGCCTAAGGAATTGCTTGCTAGAGTTAAGGCTGTTCTTCGTCGTTCTGAAAAGTCAGCTACATCTGCTCCTGTTGTAGAAGAAGTTGTTGCTAATAAGGATGTAATTGAATACTCCGGCTTCTCAGTAGATAAGATTAAGTATGTTGTTACAGTAGATGGAGAAGAGATTTACATGCCACCTAAGGAGCTTGAACTTCTTTTCTTCTTAGCATCAAATCCTAATCGTGTATATACAAGAGAGCAGCTTCTCGAGAATGTTTGGGGTTACGATTTCTACGGAGAGTCTAGAACAGTTGATGTTCACGTAAAGAGAATTCGTGAGAAGATTGAGAATCCAGAAAGAGAGCAGAACTGGAGTATTAAGACGGTTTGGAGTAAAGGTTACAAATTCGAGGTTAGATAATGTCTTCTTCCAAATCTAGCAAGAATGTATCCGCCAGTTTCGCGGTATTTCTTAATACGTTTCTTATCATAAGCACAGTAATAGTTTTTGCTGTGCTTCTTTTTCTATCCTATGAAAGTATGATGGACACCAGTATAATCGGTCTTCGTGATACTAATGAGAGAACATGTAATGATGTTTGCGCAGATATCAATAAGACAATTGAGAACTCTGATCTTCCATGGGATGATGATTTCAACCTCACATTGATTGAGACTTATGTTCGTTCAGAGGTTTTCTCTGACAATGGTGCCATCTATATTGTTGATGAGTATGGTAATGTTTACTATCGCAGTAAGGAAGCACTTGATGTTAAGAATGTTGATGCCAGAGAAATCATTGCCAAGAGTTATGAACAGGTCCCAATAACTACTGAGGATCAGACTTTTAATTCTTATTCTGTAGTAACATGTCAGCGTATTAAAGGATCTTCTATTTACTGTGTTGTAATGAACACATTGCAATTTAGTGAAGTAAGATCAGAGTATATTTCCGTCATCTTCCTTCCAGCTATGGTAGCGATGCTTATAGCTGTAGCTCTCTTTATTGGATTTATTGGAATGACTATCAGACCTTTCAAGGAGATTTCACGTTCTGTTTCCAAAGTTGCAGAGGGAGACTTTTCTACACGTATCGATAAGAAGTATACAAATGCTAGTGATATTTCATCTCTCACATTGTCTTCTGACCTGGCAGAGATGGCAAGAACAATTAACTATATGATTGAAGCCCTGGAGAATCAGGAGAACGATCGTAATATCTTTATTTCCAGCGTAGCTCATGATATTAGAACACCTCTTACTTCCATTAATGGTTTTATTACCGCTATGCTCGATGGTACTATCCCACATGATAAGCAGGATAAGTATTTGCAGCTTATTAAGCAGGAAGTAGATAGAATTCGTAAGCTCATTGTCTCCATGACAGAAGCATCTTCTTTGTCTCATATTGATCCTGAACTTATGGAAGAGTTCGACATTAAGGATGTAGTTACAGATATTAAGGATAATCTCGAGCCACAGCTCATGGAGAAGAATATCGAGCTTATCACAGATGTTGATACTTCTGAGGGCACTATGGTTTATGGCGAGGCACAGCAGCTTTGTAGAGTGCTTGTTAATATTATCTCCAATGCTATTAAGTTCACTCCTGAAGAGGGCAAGATTAGAGTTACTACTCGCCCAGATAGCAAGGAGAGAATAATGCGCATCTCAGTAGAAGACTCTGGTCCTGGTGTCGAGAAAGAGAAGCGTGCTAGAGTTTTCGAGAGCTTTTATAAGGCTGACCCTTCACGTAAGCAGGAAGGTTTTGGTCTTGGTTTGTATATTTGTAAGCAGATTCTTCACGGTCACGGCCAGACTATAACTCTCGATGAGAGCCAGGAGTTTGGTGGTGCTAAGTTTGATTTTGCTTTCCCATATCCACCGGAGGATAAGAAGTGATTAGAGGCGGTAAGCAACTTGCCGCGAAGGTAAGGGAAGCCCTTGAGACAGCATTCCCTGATTCATCCTGTACATTAGATACTGACAGTAGTGAACGTCTCGCCATCAGAGGCATATTATCTGCTCAGTGCACTGATGTTAGGGTAAATCTTACATGTGTGGATTTGTTCAACGTATACCCTGTTATGGATGACTTGGCAGACGCCTCTGAAGAGGAAATCGCAGCCATAATAAAGCCTTGTGGATTAACTAAGGCAAAGTCTCATTCCATTAAGTCGTTTGCTACCAAGTTTTGTAATGACTGGGAACATGAAGTGCCATGTGATGTGGATGAACTCATGACTGTCCCAGGTATTGGAAAGAAGATTGCGAATCTTATTGTGGGTGAGATTTATGGTCAGCCTGCCATCGTTGTAGACACTCATATGAAACGTGTAATGTACCGAATTGGACTTACTAATAATAAGGAGCCTCTTGCTATAGAGAAGGACCTTTGTGAGGTGTTTCCTGAAGAGTGTTGGATTAAGCTTGGCCATATGGCGGTAGATCTCGGTCGTAAATATTGCATGGCTAGAAAGCCTTTGTGTGAGGAATGCCCATTATCAGGATGCTGTAAAAGGAGGATCGAGAAATGATCACCTTATCTAGTCCTGTTAGCGCTTTGTATGGAGTGGGCCCTGAGGCTGAAAAGAAACTGGCAAAATTGGAAATTACGACAGTTTATGATCTGATTAGTTATCTTCCGCGAAGATATAACGACTGGACAAACGTCAGCTCCATTCTTGGCTATGAAGAGGGTAAGGAGATTTCTTTCCTTGCTCAGGTGGCGACCACACCTCTTAAAAAGGGTTTTAAGAAAATGTCTCCTGTGGCCTTCTATGTAAGTGACGGTCAGGGAAGAATTGAACTGTCATTTTTCAATTCACCTTACATAATTAATAAATTCAGCAAAGACGATAAAGTGTTTGTGCACGGCATGGTTACTGTATTTAATGGGCGCCCACAGATTGTTAATCCATATGTGGAGAAGATTGGTGCGGGTGATATTCAGTTGGTCAGACCGGTTTATCATCTGACTGCAGGTGTTACATCTGCCATGCTTTCTAAGTGGATTAAGACAGCGCTTAAGTTGGTTGTGGATCAGATTCCTAATGTCATTCCTCAGTCCATAATTGACGCAGAGGGACTTTGTAGTGTGGCGGACGCGTACCATAATGTTCATTTCCCACAGACCGTGGAAGAGGCATCGCAGGCCAGAAGAAGAATTGCCTATGAGGAGTTGATTCTTTTGGGCATTGGTATGAAATACTTTATGCACAAGGACAGTGGTGAGGAGTTGGCTCCAAAGGTGATTCCAGATAAGCTTCCAGAAAGTGTTGCACAGCGCTGGAAGACGGTTATTAACAATCTTGGATTCGAGTTAACAGATGATCAGAAAAAAGCGCTTCGTGATATTCAGGCCGACCTTATGACTAGCAAACCAATGAACAGACTTGTTCAGGGTGATGTTGGTTCTGGTAAGACGGCTGTGGCAGTTCTTAGCATGGCGATGACGGCTCTTATGGGTAAGCAGGCGGCACTTTTGGCTCCGACTTCCGTATTGGCAAGTCAGCACTATGAGTCTGCCATGGCACTCCTAAAAGACAGTGGCATTAATGTGGCACTTCTTCTCGGTAAGACCAAGGCGGCAATCAAGCGCGAAATCAAAGAGCAGATGCTGGAGGGCAAGGCGTCAGTTATTATCGGTACCCATGCAGTACTTTCTGATGACGTTAAGTTCTCAGACCTCGCCTTGGTTATCGCGGACGAGCAGCATCGTTTTGGTGTTAAGCAGAGAGAAAAACTTCTTGTTAGCCGTGATGATAGTGAGGTCAATAGCGTGCATAACCTGGTAATGACTGCGACACCTATTCCAAGAACTCTTGCTATGGTTATCTATGGGGATATGGATACATCTGTTATTAAGCAGAAGCCTGCCGGACGTAAGGAGATTAGAACAAACTTCCTTCCTTCCACAGATAGTGATGATCTCTATAGTGTTATTGCCGCCAAGCTTGATAAGGGTGAGCAGGCGTATATCGTTTGTTCCAGAATTGACGATAATGGTGATGGCTTCGAGTGGGATGAGTCTTTTGGTGAGAATATATTTGATGATGGCAATCAGGGTGGAACTCCTCCAGTATCCGTCAAGACCATGAAGCAGCGTCTTGATGATAATGGTATGTCTGCTAGATATAAGACAGAGGTGCTCTATGGTTCCATGAAGGAAGCAGAGAAGCTTAATGTTATGGAACGTTTCTTAAGTGGTGAGACAAAGATTCTCATCTCGACTACGGTTATCGAGGTTGGTGTTAATAACCCTAACGCTACTATGATGGTGATTATGGACGCAGAGAGATTCGGTTTGTCCACACTTCATCAGTTAAGAGGACGTATCGGAAGAGGTGATAAGCAGTCTTACTGCATTCTTGCTTCTAATTCTAGAACTGAGCTGGCCCTCTCCCGTATGAAGCTTATGTGCGAGTGTAGTGATGGTTTCGAGCTTGCTGGAAAGGATCTGGAATTACGTGGCCCAGGTGACTTCTTTGGCACAAGACAGCATGGTATTCCTTCCCTTAGAGCGGCTAACTTGTTTACTGACGCACCGATTGCTAGAGTGTGCTGTGATGCTGTTAACGCGCTTTTTGCACAGGGTGGTGAAGAAGCAGATAGTATAATGAAGGGTATAGAGAATTTGTTCAAACTAAGATTTGGTGACAGGATGGGTACTTTATAATGCCAAGAGTAATTACAGGTAAATACAGAGGAGCAGTGCTTTTTGCTCCTAAGGGTGATAATACAAGACCTACAACAGATAAGGTGAAGGAAGCGCTTTTTTCCATGATTCAGATGCGTGTTCCTGATAGTAGAGTGCTTGATTTGTATTCCGGAACAGGACAAATCGGAATCGAGGCGGTTAGCCGTGGAGCTGAGTCTGCCGTTATGGTGGATAAGGCTGGAAGTGCCATTTCTATTATTAACCGTAATCTGGAGAAGATTCGTGCTCAGGGTGATCCAGCATTAAGAGTGATTAAGGGAAGTGCTGCATCTGCACTTGAAAAGCTTGGTGCAGAAGGAAAGCAGTTTGACATTATTTTTCTGGATCCACCATATAAAATCGCTCATAGCGCTGCAGTGGAAGCAGCTAACCTCGTAAACCAGTATAATCTGTTAGCTGATGATGGCGTATTTATAGTGGAACATTCATCAGAAGAGCCATTTGTAACAAATGTAATAGAGTTGAAATTCAACCGTTCTTGTTCTTATGGACTTACAATGCTAACATTTTTTGGTAAAGAGTGATAAGAGGAGGAATCGTACTGTGACTACATTGCTTTTTCCAGGAAGCTTCGATCCTTTTACCAGGGGGCACAGAGATATAGCCAGAAGAGCTGCACACGTATGTGACAAACTCTATGTGGTTATTATGCATAATGACTCTAAGAAACATCTTTTTACACCAGAGGAGCGTGTATGGATGGCATCAGAATCATTGAAGGAGTATCCTAATATTGAGGTATTGATGTCAGACGGACTTCTTGTTGACGTATTTAAGGAGAAGAAGTGTGATGCTGTAATAAGAGGTATCAGATCTGAGTCTGATTTCCGTTATGAGGCAGAAATGGCGATGGCCAACAAACTTCTTTATCCAGAGTATGATGTGATGCTTTTCCCATGTAGGGATGATTTGTCACTTATCAGCTCTACAATCGTTAAGGAAGTTGGATATTATGGCGGCGATCTTTCTAAGATGGTGCCAGCAGAGATTCTAGATTTTATAAGTGACAGACTGAAGAAAGGCAGGACTTGAACATGGATAATGTTAATTACACAAACGGTGCACAGCCACAGCAGCCAAGACCAAGACAGGAAAGATATGATCCAATCAGACATATCGATGAGCTTATTGAAATTCTTCGTGAGGCAGGTGGAGTTCCTTTCACTGACAAGTGTGCAGTTGACAGAGGCGACATGATTCAGTCTCTCGAGGAGCTTAAGGTTCACCTTCCAGCTTCTGTAGCTCAGTCTAATGATATCGTTATGAGAGCTCAGGAGATTATTGGTACAGCTCGTGAGAAGAATAAGAAGATTATTGACGATGCAAATCGTAT
Organism: Saccharofermentans sp.; assembly: GCA_024403695.1. Lineage (GTDB taxonomy): Bacteria > Bacillota > Clostridia > Saccharofermentanales > Saccharofermentanaceae > Saccharofermentans. The sequence continues at coordinate 90,089 of JAKSRI010000005.1, forward strand.
GTATGCTTCAAAGGTAAATGACCATGAGATCACAAAGGGTGCTCGTGATGAGGCTGAGAATATTATTATTGCAGCTGAGGCACAGGCAGATGAGCTCCGTAAGAGTGCTCACCTTTATGTTAAGCAGCTCCTTCAGAGTGCTAATAATTCACTTAGTGAGTCAATCGCGAAGATTCAGACTAATTTGACAGAAATCGATTCAACAATTGAATCTATGTAAGATAGACATCTAACTTACAGAACACCGCGTGACACCCCTTCCTAAGGCCCATACTTAGGTAGGGGTGTTTTACATGGAGAAATGATAAAATATACACATGATTACATACGTTCCGAATTATTACAGTAGATTTAAGTGCATAGCAGATAAGTGTCGTCACACCTGTTGTAAGGGGTGGGAAATTGACGTGGACGAAGATTCACTTAAGCGATACCAAACTCATCCGGAAATTATGGAAAAGATTGAGGATGGGTCATACATTCTGCAGGGAGATGAGGAACGTTGTCCATTTCTGCGAGAAGATAATTTGTGTCAGATGATTATCGATCACGGTGAGGATTTTATCTGTAATATCTGTAAGGATCATCCGAGGTTTCGTAATTATCATGAAGATTATATCGAGATGGGTCTTGGACTTTGCTGTGAGGCCGTATGCGACCTTGTAATAGATAATAGGGACACATTTGAACTTGTGCCTCCTAAGGCGCTGTCAGACGCTATTACAGCCATGAATGAACGTGATGTGGATATCCTGGAGAGATTCGCCCGCGTAAGTGGTGGATTGGTTCTGGCTGCCCAGGAAAGTCTCGATATGTATAAGGATATGGAGTGCCTTGATAGCAGTTGGCAGAAAGTTCTTGCCAGAATAGATATTGGGACTAATGCATCGGAGTTTATTCGCGAGCAATCCATTGAGTTCGAGAATATTGCAGTTTATTACCTATATAGATACCCAGCTATTCCTGCTTTTGCAGTAGAAGCCAGTTTGTTTATTGCCAGAGCGGCCATGGCCATAGGAGGCGACGTTATCGCTTCTATCAAGGCAGCGGCTAGAATGTATTCATCAGAGGTCGAATACTCAGACTTGAATATGGATACAATCTACGATGTCTTTGAGGAGGTAACATGATTAAGGAAATCGTTCTTGATGGAAGAATAATCGAATATACATTAGTTAGAAAAAAGGTTAAGCGTCTCAACATCAGAATCGATGCGGGCAAGGTTATCGCTACTTGCAGTCCTCGTGAATCCATCGGTAATGTGGAGGATTTTATGCGCCAGCATAGCAAATATATTCTGGCCGCTATCGACAAAACTCTGGTTAGAGTAAATAATAGTGGAAGACCGGTAACCTATGCTGACGGTGAGCGCGTGAAAGTGTGGGGCGAGTGGTGCGTAATTAAAGTGGTGCCACTTGATCCAAAGTGGAAGAAAGCCCGCGTAACTTATAACCACCCTGAGATTATCCTTGAGGTGCCAGACCCGTCCGACGAGAACCAGCGCATGAATGCCTACGAGAAGTGGAAGCAGGGCATGGTAAAGGGCAAACTGCTCGAAATGACAAACTACTACTACAACCTCATGCTTCCACGTCTTACGGAGCGGAAGTGCCATTCCCTGGATGACGTAAGATTTCGTAAAATGAAGACCAAGTGGGGTGTTTGCCGCCCTACCCAAGGAGTTATAACTTATAACTATAATCTCTTTGAGGCGCCACAGGAGGGTGCGGCTTATGTAGTTGTGCACGAGCTTTGTCACTTGCTGGAGGCAAATCACTCTCAAAGATTTTATGCAGAAGTTGCTCGTGTGTTGCCTGACTACAAGCAGAGGCAGGCTCTTTTGAAAATGTACTAAAGAGGTTTATATGAGATACAAAGCAGTGTTATTTGATTTGGATGGAACTATTCTGGATACTATTGGCGGACTTGCATACACTATGAATGTGGCACGTAGCATGTCTGGTCTAGAGCCACAGCCTTTGGAGCAGGTAAGAGTCATGGTAGGTAATGGAATACGTAACCTTATCAAGCGTAGTTTGGCTAATGAGACTTCAGAGTCTGTGGACCCTGATAAAGTGTTTGCTGACTTCATGGAGTATTATATCGAGCACTGCATTGATAATACTTTTCCATATGATGGAATTATGGATGTGCTTATGGACCTTAAGGACCGAGGTGTGAAGCTGGCTGTAGTATCTAATAAGGCAGATGTTCCATCCTGTAAACTTATCGAGCACTTCTTTCCTGGCGTATTTGATTATGTTCGTGGACATCGTGAGGATACACCTCTTAAGCCTGACAGACAGGTTGTGGATGAGACACTGGAGATTCTCGGTGTAACATCAGCAGAGGCTGTTTATGTAGGCGATTCAGATGTGGATATTAAAACTGCAGTTAATTCGGATATGCCATGCGTTAGCGTTGACTGGGGCTTTAAAACTCACCAGTTTCTCGTGGAGCATGATGCTACAAATATTGTATCTAATATGGATGCTTTGTTATCAGCCCTTATAGTCGAATAAGGAATAGTAAAGAAGATTATTGTATTCTTTAATCAGATCCTTACACTCATTATCAGCTGGAGCGTCAGCAATAGGATGCCATTCACCAGTAGCACCGCTATAGTAACCAAGAGCGTTAATCATTGGGATTTTCTGGCGAACTTCATTAATCTTCTCGAAGTAAGGTGAATATGGAATCTCTGCGGCAGAAAGAACATCCAATGGCATATAGTTGATAGAAGTCTGCAAATCAACGCCGGCGAATCCATCAGGAGCGTCGTAGTTTGTCCAGAGAATATAAGGAACTATCCACTTACGTGAGCCAACATGACTTTCCTTTGTTTCAGAAGAATAGAGGGAAAGTGAAGGCTGATGATCACCAAATAACAATACAAGATATTTCTCATCAGACTGGGACAATTCCTCGAGAAGCATCTGAAGTGCGAGGTCACTTCTATAGATGTTGGAAAGGAAGATATTTGTCTGAGTATCATCTGCAGTTCCTGCAGCAAAACCCATGATGTCGAGGTTCTCCATCGCAGGATCGTAACCACCGTGATTCTGGATTGTTACCAGGAAGTAGAATCCAGGGTTGCCTGAGTTGTTGGAATCAATAATATCGAGCAGGTTCTCATAAGCACAGTAGTCAGAGATGAATCCACCACCATTAAGGTCAGCTGAGCCTCTGTATATATCCTCCTCTGTGTAGTTAAAATCATCGATAAAATATGTGTGATTAAAACCGAGGTTAGGATATACAGTTGGTCGGTTCCATCCGCTAGCATCATATGGATGCATAGCGTAAGTGTCGTAACCGAGTTCTCTAAGGTATTCTGGAAGTGAATATCTTGGATTCTGAATGTACAGAGAATATGGGATACTTCCGAGAGGAAGACTGGATATGGATAAGCCAGTCAGAGCCTCGAATTCAGAGTTAGCTGTCTGACCACCAAATACAGAAGAATAAGCATAACCAGTGCGAACGTTTGGTTGACCCTTAAGAGATTCCCAGTACATTGCTGGCTCAGAATAACTACCCATAAAATCAGTGTAAATGCTCAGATCAGCATAAGACTCATTCATGATGACAATGATGTTCACATCTGAGTCGATAGTTTCTGCAGGAATCGCAGTAATACCATCGTATTCAGCTTTGTTATAGTCTGCTGGTGCCTTAATATCCAGGCTGTCGATAACAAGAATGAAGTTAGTAATATAGCCGTTGAACTTTGATGGTTCTTCGCCCCATACCTTACAAGGGTGGGATGGCTTAATTACTCTGAGCATGTGTCTAAATGCGAGGAGACATCCACCTAACATAGCAAGTGATAATACTGAAACTACCCACCACTTAAGGTTAATAATGATGGTCTGTTTTTTCTTTGCCTTAGGGTATTTAATGCCCACGATGGAAATAACAAACAAAGTGAATGGCAAAATAACCAATATCATTGGTACCTTGATAGGGAAGGTATAGTTGCCAATTACGTTAAATGCAGTGCCTGCATTTATAAAGTCCATAGGGGACATCTCATTAGTTCTGAACTGGAATACATAGTAGTCAGTAAGGCACAAAAGAAGTGTAGGAAGTGGTGCAATTATAGCAGCTACTTTCTGGGATCCTCGTATAGCTCTGACACCGTAATATACGCCCAGAATTATTATGAACTCCATAATGAATGTATGAGCACCCTGGTGGAGCATGAAATGGAAAAGTGATCTATTGTTATGAGTCTCGACATATTGTTCAAAGAACTGATGTCCTAAGCATGTAATAGCATGATCAAGATAAATGCCAACTAATGCAGCATAAATAGGGAGAAGAATATCTCCTAAGAGTTTGTGATTGCCAGGAAATTTAATGGTAAATACAGCAGCAACTCCGATACAGCAATACACAATAACGTTATCGTAAGTATAGTAGCGTGAATAATAACAACCAAAAGCAAGTATAAAAAATATCAGGATATAACGAACAATATCCTTCTTAGTTCTCCCCAAAGATAAAAGCATAGCGTCCTAGTAACCTTCCTCTTAACCTGTAGGGTATATTTTGACTTCTTTTTATGCAAATTACAAGGCTTATTAAAATAATAAATATATAAAGGCTTTACCTCGGTAAAGCAAACGAGTATAATTTTTCTCGAAATTATTATCGGAGGTGTACCAATATGGCTATTAGAGTTGGTATTATCGGTTACGGCAACCTCGCACGTGGTGTTGAGAGTGAAATCCGTCGTAATCCAGACATGAAATTATGTGGTGTTTTCACAAGACGTGACCCAGCTAGTCTTACAATTAAGACAGAGGGTGTTCCTGTATATAACGTAGATAAGCTCCCAGAGCTTACAAACGATTTCGACATCATGGTTATTTGTGGTGGTTCCGCTACAGATCTTCCAAAGCAGACAAAGGAGTATGCAAAGCTTTATAACGTTATCGACAGCTTTGACACACACGCTAACATCCCACAGCATTTCGAGGCTGTTGACGCATCTGCTAAGGCTGCTAATAAGACAGCACTTATCTCTTGTGGTTGGGATCCAGGTATGTTCTCCCTTAATAGACTTTATGCTAACTGCATTCTCCCAGAGGGTAACGATTACACATTCTGGGGTAAGGGTGTTTCCCAGGGCCACTCCGACGCTATCCGTCGTGTAGCTGGTGTAAAGAATGGTAAGCAGTACACAATCCCAGTAGATTCTGCTCTCGAGGCAGTTCGTTCTGGTTCTAACCCTGAGCTCACAACACGTCAGAAGCACACACGTGAGTGCTTTATCGTAGCTGAGGAGGGTGCTGACCTCGCAGCAATCGAGAAGGAAATCAAGGAGATGCCTAACTACTTTGCTGATTACGACACAACAGTACACTTCATCTCTGAGGAAGAGTTCAATCGTGATCACGCTAGACTTAACCACGGTGGTTTCGTATTCAGAACAGGTACAACAGGTTTTGATGGCGAGAACAAGCACGTTATCGAGTACAACCTCAAGCTTGATTCTAACCCAGAGTTCACAGCTTCTGTTCTCCTTTGCTATGCAAGAGCAGTTGTAAGACTTAACGAGATGGGTCAGACAGGTTGTAAGACAGTATTTGATATTGCACCTGCAATGCTCAGCCCACTTTCCGGTGAGGAGTTAAGAGCACACCTTCTCTAATATAACTGAGAATTAATAATAGTATTTTGGAACTGCCTCAAACTAGTTGGTTTGAGGCAGTTTTTGTGTTATTAGTGCGAAGTTGCCGTGAAAGTTGCCATAGCATGGCAATAGGTACGGCAAGTTTTTCCAAACATAGTTACTTTTGAGCCGTTTTGAATGCGAACTTGCCATGAAACTTGCCATACCATGGCAATGACCACGGCAAGTTTTTTGTTAATGGCTATTTTAGGGGGGAGCTGAAAGTTAACTGCTTAGTCATAAAATTTAGTGTAAAATTTAATTAATAAATTAAATGGAGGTGAGCTTATGTCAATTAAGATCATCACAATAAGCAGACAGTTCGGAAGCGGCGGAAGAAGTATTGCAAAGAAGTTGGCCGAGAAACTTGGATATGATTATTACGACAAAGAAATCATCGACAATGTAGCTTTGGAGACAGGTTTTTCCAAGGAGTTCGTCGCAGCAAAGGGTGAGGAGGCTCCTGGCAAGACAGTTTTCTCTTATGGATTTGAGTCAGCTGGTATGCCAGGTATTATGAATGGTATGACTACTAACGATTATTTGTGGACTGTTCAGCGTAAGGTAATTCTCGATATCGCTGCAACCGGTAAACCTTGTGTAATCGTTGGTCGTTCCGCAGACTATATTCTTAGAGAGCATGATGGTGTATTTAATGCATATATTTATGCAGATATGAAGTACAGGGTGGATCGAATACTTAAGCTGTATGGAAGCAGTGAGAAGAAGCCTGAGAAGAGACTTTCTGATAAGGATAAGAAGAGAGCAGCTAATCATAAGCACTTCACTGATCTCGAGTGGGGATTTGCTCCTAATTACGATATTTCTCTTAATTCAGGTAAGCTTGGTGAGGACAAGTGTGTTGATATTTTGTACGGAATTGTTACTGAGAAATAATGCGTATTGATAATTGACACGAACATATAATTTATAATAAATTTCTAGGTGGTCTTGGTTAAGCTAAGGCCACTTTTGATTGAGGGGATCCAGGGAGGGTGCTCTTTTTCATTCAAATCATTATAAGGAGCACTTATAACATGGAAAAAATCTTAACGGTTATCATGTTGGTCATTTTCTTTGGCGTAATGATCGGTGTAGGTATGTACTCACGCCGTCACGCAGCTGACGTTAATGGCTTCGTACTCGGTGGTCGTGGTGTAGGTCCTTGGCTTACAGCTTTCGCCTTCGGTACATCTTATTTCTCTGCGGTAATCTTCGTAGGATACGCAGGTCAGTTCGGATGGCTTTTCGGTCTTGCTGCAACATGGGCAGGTCTTGGAAATGCTTTCATTGGTTCCCTTCTCGCATGGAATGTGTTAGGAAGAAGAACTCGTGTCATGTCTCAGCACTTGGATGCTAAGACAATGCCAGATTTCTTTGGTAAGAGATTTAATTCTACTCCACTTAAGGTTGTAGCTTCCCTTATCGTATTTGTCTTCCTTATCCCTTACACAGCTTCCCTTTACAATGGTCTTTCATCATTGTTCGGACTTGTATTTAACATTCCATACTGGGTTGTAATTCTTGTTATGGCCGTTCTTACAGGTGTATATGTAATCTTTGGTGGTTACATGGCTACTGCTATTAACGACTTTATTCAGGGTATTATTATGCTCGTTGGTATCGTAGCAGTTATTCTTGCTGTTCTTTCCAAGCAGGGCGGACTCCTTAGCGCTATGCAGAAGCTTTCTGAGGTTCCAGCTGAGGGCTGGTCTGGTGGAGCATTCTCATCTTTCTTCGGTCCAGATCCAGTATTCCTTTTCTTCGTAGTAATTCTTACATCCCTCGGTACATGGGGTCTCCCACAGATGGTTGGTAAGTTCTACGCTATCAAGTCTGAGAACGATATCCATAAGGGAACAGTTATCTCTACAGTATTCGCTATTATCGTAGCTGGTGGATGCTACTTCCTTGGTGGTTTTGGTCGTCTCTACGCTGATAAGATTGGTTATAGTGAGGCAACAGGCAAGCCATTGTTCGATACAATCGTTCCTGCAATGCTTTCTACATTGCCTGGTGTAATCATCGCTGTAGTTATCGTACTCGTTCTTTCCGCATCTATGTCAACACTTTCATCTCTTGTTCTTGCATCAAGCTCTACATTTACACTTGATGTTATTAAGCCACTTAATAAGAAAGAGATGAGCGACAAGAAGCAGGTTGCTATCATGAGAGTATTCATCGTATTCTTCATCGTTGTTTCTGCTGTTATCGCTGTTGTTAAGGATGCTAACCCAGGTATCACATTTATCGCTCAGATGATGGGTGTATCCTGGGGTGGTCTTGCAGGCGCTTTCCTTGCACCATATCTCTATGGACTCTACTGGAAGGGTGTTACAAAGGCTTCCACAGTTGTATGCTTTATCTGGGGTACAGGTCTCGCTATCACACAGTTCGTTATCTCTATGACAATGACTGCTGATCAGATTGCTGCTTTCCCAGGAATTCTTTCTCTCGTATTTAAGACATCTATCCACTCTGGTGTATTTGCAATGGTAGGTGGTCTTATCATCGTTCCTATCGTATCCCTCATTACTCCTAAGATGAATAAGAAGGATGTTGATGGACACTTCTCATGCTTCGAGAAGAAGTACACAGCTGAGGTTACAGCAAAGGAAAGAATCGAAGAAGCAAAGTAATTTCTTCATTCTGTTAGCCGTGTTAAAATTATAGGTGTGGTTCTAAGGAATCACACCTATTTTTATTTTGGAAGGCAGGTTTATGGAGAGTAGTTCAGCATCGATGATTAGTGTAAATGAAGTTGTTGCTATAAGGAAGCTTCATGGGTTGACTACTAGAGAGTTCGCAGCTATTTTGAATGTGAATATTAAGACTATCGAGAGATGGGAAAAGGGTGTGAGTACTCCATCTGGAACGGCTGCCACCATTCTGGATTTGATCAAAAGATATCCAGAAACCATTAATCAGTTAATGGTGGATAAAATGCCATTCGACCTGAGACTTAAGATATATAAGAACGCAGAGAATCCAACATTGGTGTGCGTAATTGATATAAATGAAGTGGACAGGTTGGTAGAGCTTAAGAACTATACAGGTGTTATTGATGACCTGCCATTCGGAGATAACTTAATGCCGAATTATGAAGATTACGACAGCTTTATTAGGTCCCTTTGTAATCTTAAAAAGGGGCGCGGAGTACTTGTTAATCCGGTAGATGAACTGATGAGAACAGGCGGTAACAAAGACTATAAAGTTATTGTATGTGAGAAGATAGGATTTGGTAGAATAAGGGTATATGCAGGAGGCAAGGAAAGTGTCTGTGATGAATAAGGGTGATAAATTATCGCTACCAACAGGTAAGCGACTTTGGTACTGGGTTAGCGTTATGCTGGCTATTTTCGTTGTGTTTATATGTATTGATCATTGGTTTGATATGACATTAACTGTATGGCACAGTAACGATTTTCTTGATTGTCTGTTTAATGGCAAGATTACTCACTTTTATGAGCACTGCTGGAATGTAGCTAATGAAGGTGGCTACTGTGGTGGCGGATTTGAAAGAGACGCAGCATCTTATAGCCCGGTGGTGTATTTTTTCCTTGGTATTTTAATTCTTCCGATTTATATTTTGGATAAGTGTCTTGGTACTAGTAGCATTATGCTCATGGAGTCATGGGTAAGACTTCTTATGGTGATTGCTACTTTCTTAACAGGAAAGGTATTGGCTAAGTCTTTTTCTAAGTATTCTAGCAGTAACAAGAGTAAAGATATTCTTCTTTATGTTGTAAGTTCACCAATTTTCTTTTTGTCTGTACTCATCCTGGATCAGTACGATATTGTGGGCGCACTTCTTGTTCTTCTAGCTTTTAATTTCTATCTTGAAGATAAGATGTATAAGTTCGCAGGTGTTATTGCAGTTGCTATGGGATTTAAGTTTTTTCCACTTATTATGTTCTTCCCACTCCTGTTTATGAAGGAGAAGAAGATTGGCAGAATTGCACTCCTTTCTGCTATAGCTGTAGCACCATATGCGCTTATGATGTTCATCGTAAAAATGGTGGATCCTGGTTATTCAGTAATTTCTTCAACGGTTCAGAGCTTTGTAGGTAAGATGGGTGCTGGCGACACATCAGCAGCATCACCATCTGTTCAGATATCACTTGTTATTGTTTTGTACTGCGCTATCTGTGCCATCGCATACCTGGTAAAACTTGAAGATAAGCACGCATACTTTTACTGGGGTGCTCGTGTTGCTTTCGTGGCATACCTGATGTTCTTCATGCTTATTGATGACGCGCATGAGCAGTGGTTCACTTACCTTATCCCATTTATGACCCTTGTATTCTTCACCATGAAGCTCACAGATGAGTTTATGCTGATGGAGACAGGATTTGCTGTGGTGTTCTATATTTATAATGCGACTAATAGAGGTATGGTGGAGTATGTAAGAGTTTCAATCATGGCTATATCAAGTGGAAAAGAGATTGATTACACAACAGTAAATCTTAATTTCTATAATCGTTTCTTCTCTGACCTCAGCATTCCGGTTTCTCTTCTAGTTGGTTTTGCAGTTGCAATGGTTATTGTTGTCGCATGGGATGCATATCAGAATAGAAAAGATATTAGAAGTGCGATTGATAGTGAGAAGACCATAAACTATCCATTGTGGTTCATGAGACTTGCCACATTGTTGATTTATGTTGTTCCACTTCTTTATATGTATAATCAGATTCCTGGATAAGCGGGAGGGCTATATGATTCTTGGTGTTCAGATAGTAAATTACGATGTGTTTGAGAATGAATGTCTCGGAATACTGATAGAGGATTCTGCTCTTAAGGCTGGTGAAGAGGCTAAGAAAGCCATTAGATTGAGAAGCATTAATGCTCTTATCGGTCGTAATAATACAGGTAAGACCAGTCTTCTCATGGCATTGTCTTATGTGAAGAGAGCGCTTAATGTGGGCGTTGCTCAGGCGGCAACTCTCGATGGAAGACCTGGATATTCTAATCTTGTTATGGACAAGAATAAGCCGGTTGAGTTTAAAATTTTCTTCAGAATCAGAGATAACGTAACTTTGAAGTCCAAGTATATTCAGTATGAGTTGGTGCTTGATGCCAATGAGTTTGGAAGTCCTGTTGTTACGGAAGAGCGAGTTCGCTTGTCCAGTAAGAAAGGCGAAGAGATAGTAATCGAAGATATTCTTTGTTTTAAGGATGGAGAAGGATTCGTTCTGGACAAGAATGGTCAGCGCCAGGAGGCAAGCATCGGCGACAGCCATCTTACAGCACTGTCTGCATATGGAAAAATCAAGACATACGACAGCCTTTATGAGCTTCATAAGGAGATAGATGGATGGTTCTTCTGTAAGTTCTCCACAGAGAATGTTAAGACCTATTATATGGAAGGCAATGCCCCAGGTGGACACAAGCATCTTTCTTCTAGCGGTGCCAATGTTAATAACGTTCTTGAATATATGGAAAAGCAGGATGCTGCATACTACGAGAAGGTGATTACAGAGATTACTCAGAAGATTCCTCAGATGAAGAAAAAGAAGAATCTTCCTATTACGCTGGAGGCTAGTCCGGACAGATTGTTCCTCTATCTGCTTTTGTTAAGAGATAAAGACCCTCATACCACTATATTTATGGAGACTCCGGATAGAGACCTCTATCATGATATGGTGGAAGTTCTCGCTGATGAGATGAGAGATTTTGCATTCGATCATCCTTATAACCAGATAATTTTTACTACTCATAATCCATATATCGTGGAGAATATGTCTCCTGCTGAAATATGGGTGTTTAAGCGTGAGTACGGCGAAGAGGAAGATACTAACGTGTCCATAACATGTGCAGGCAGTGACCCTGTAGTAGCCGCATTGTTCAAAGAAGGCGTGGGAATGGGTGCTATATGGTATGGTGGTCACCTCGATAGCAGCGACGGAGAGTAAGCATCAGATGCATATTGAGATTTTGACTGAGGATAAGTCTGGAGCTTCTATTGTCAGAAGACTTGTACGACAGATATGTGATGCCGCAGGTAGCGACGTCGATATTGCTGTGCGCCCTCATAAGGGATGCGGAGCTTTGCCTCACGACTGGAATGAGAAACCTCCTAGGTATGCAGGGGCTCTTCTGGATTTGCTCCCAGCTAAGTGTCGTGCATATAACAAGGTCTATGGCAACACCGATGCATGCTTGGTTGTGATTATGGATTCTGATAATAATGATCCCGCGGCTCTTCGCGAGAAACTGTATGCAGTTGCTCATAAGTATGCACCTGATTTGCGTTCTGTTGTGGGTCTGTGCACCGAAGAGGTAGAGGCATGGCTTCTTGGCGACCATCAAGCGATTCTTAAAGCGTATCCTAATGCCAATATGGACGGCCTGGATGACTATGTTCAGGACAGCGTGTGCGGAACTTGGGAGCAGCTTTGTAAAATCGTATGTCCAGATAACTACGAGGACGTCCTCGAGATAGGGTATCCTGCGATTGGCCAGTACAAGGCGAAATGGGCAGAAAACATCTCTTTGCACATGGATGCCGAGCGTAATATATCCCCAAGTTTTATTTTATTTAAGAAGGCACTGGAACTGGCGGTTAAAAAGCCTGGTCCTATTAAGGGTGTGTTTCCTACACACCACACCAGGAGTTTCTGATGGCCAGACACGTTTATGTTCACATTCCTTTTTGTGAGGCGAAATGCAAATACTGCAGTTTCTTTTCCGTGGCCAGTGACTGCCAGGTAGAGGCTTATTTCGACGCGGTTCGAAAAGAAGTTGAGAACCTGACTCTTGTTAGTGACGTTAATTCTGATGGTGTGGACACGGTGTATTTCGGAGGGGGCACTCCGTCTTCCGTGGACGCCCATTACGTTTGTGACCTTCTTGGGGCGATTTTGAAAAAATTTGATATTAACCCTAATACAAGTGAGATTACAATCGAAGTTAACCCACATTCTCTTACGCCGGCGAAAGCCAGGGCTTACCGTGAGGCGGGGTTTAACCGCGTTTCCATGGGTGTGCAGTCACTTCATGATAAGACATTAAAAACTCTTGGCCGACTTCATAGCGCTTCTGAGGCAGGAGCGGCTATATTGAATTTGAAGGAGGCAGAGTTCATTAATATTTCCTGTGACCTGATGCTGGGTATCCCGGGGCAGACTCTCGAGGAACTTATGGATGACGCACGTCTGCTGGTGGACAGAGGAATCAGACATATAAGTATGTATTCTCTGTCTATCGAGGAAGGTACGCCATTCGAGGCCTTGTATCCTCATCTGGAGGATGTAGTTCCTGAAGAGTTAGAGAGACAAATGTATCACGGTTTACGAGATTACCTGAGGTCACAGGGGATAAATCCTTATGAGATTTCTAATTGTGCTCAGAAGGGCGCTGAGAGTATTCACAATAACTCTTATTGGGAAGGCTGTGAGTACTATGGTATTGGTGCTGGTGCGCATGGATATCTGGAAGGCAGACGATTTGGACACCCTGACAGTATTAAGAGATATATTGAGAATCCTCTTGCTGTGGAAGTAGAGGAGACACTTAATGATGAAGATAAGGTCAGAGAATATTGTATGCTTCAGCTGAGAACATCAGATGGAATATCAAGAACTGCGGTTAAGGGCAGATTCGGTATTTGTCTTGATGACTTATATAAAGATGTAATTGTTTCTAATATTAATGCGGGTCTTCTGGAAGATGATGGTGAGGCTGTAAGGCTGACATCTAAGGGATTGGACCTTGCTAATCTTGTCTTTGAAGATTTCTTGTAAATCTTTCTTTCAAAACTGCCACATTTTCATAGTTTGACTTTTATTGACTTTTTTTGACTTTCGGAGTAAATTGTATTTGGCACTCAGAAAGGTAGAGTGCTAACACTCTTCGACAGGGAGTGCTAACTGTAGTAAAGGAGTGAAAGTTATGCCACTTGATGAGCGTAAGGCAAAGGTGCTTCAGGCTATCGTAGATGACTACGTGTCCACATATGAGCCAGTTGGATCCAAGGCACTTATTGAGCGTCATAATTTTGCTGTTAGTTCAGCAACTCTTCGTAACGAGATGGCAGAACTCGAGAAGATGGGTCTTCTGGAGAAGCCACATACATCTGCCGGACGTATTCCTTCCGATAAGGGATACAGAGAGTATGTTAACTCCCTTATGAGAGTTGATGCTCTTACAGATACAGAGAAGATGGAGATTGAATCCAGAATTAATTCTTCTATGAGCGATGTGAGAGAGATTCTTCGTAATGCTACAGCTACACTGTCAGAGACAACTGGTTTTGTTTCTTTGGCTATGACACCAAGACTTAATACCAGCTATCTCACACAGCTTAAGCTTCTTATGATCGAACCTGGTAAAGCTCTCGTTGTTATGGTTCTTTCTGCTGGCGTAGTTAAGGATAAGATAGTAAGAATTCCTAACTTTCTTACAGGCGAGCAGATTAGAGAGATTTCCGACAGCGTAGAGAAGAGCCTCAGCGGTATGCCACTTGACGAGATTACACTTATTACACTGGCATCTTCTGTAAAGGAATCTGAGATTCCTGACGCACTTCTTAATCAGGTTATTTACGAGGCATATACAGCTATTAAGCAGGCTGATAAGCTTGATGTTTATCTTGAGGGCGAGCACAGAATGTTGTCTCTTCCAGATTTCAGCGAGATGGATAGAGCCCGTGATCTGCTCGGTACACTTTCTCAGGATGGCATGGTTGCCGGTTATGTGAATGAAATCGAGAAAGCTAAGAGTGATGATAAAAATGCTTACATGGTAAGAATCGGACAGGAGATTGCCATTGAAGGACTTGAGGATTGTAGTTTCATTACTACTACATACCAGATGGGAGACATGATCTCAGGTAACATCGGAATCATCGGTCCTAAGAGAATGGATTATTCCAAGGTAATATCTCAGATTAACTTTGTAAGACATAAACTTAATGATGAATTAAAAAGATTGACTGGAGAATAAGGAGGACGTATGTCAGAAGAGAATTTGAATGAAGAGCTCGATGAGCAGCTCGAGGAAGAGACAGTAGATACTGAGGCTGAAGCAGAAGTTGAGGCTGAGGCTGAAGTTGCTGAAGAGGCGGCTGAGGAAGTATCTGGTGACGGTGAACTCGAGAAGAGATACATGAGTCTCTATGCGGAGTATGAGAACTTCCGTAAGAGAACTGCCAAGGAAAAGGAAGATTTGTATGCTAGTGCAATTGCCAGCGTAACAAAGGATTGGCTCAGCGTATTAGACAACATTGATAGAGCAATCGATTCTTCACGTAATGCAGATGAGTCAAGTATTGAGAAGGTAATTCAGGGTATTGAGCTCGTTGGCAAGCAGGCAAATGATGTATTGGCTAAGCTTGGCGTAGTAGAGATCGAGGCAGCAAGAGGTGTTGCTTTTGACCCTAATCTTCACGAAGCAGTTATGGCTGTTGATGATCCTGAACTTAATAGTAACGAGATCGCTGCAGTATTCCAGAAAGGTTATATCTACAAGGACCGCGTAGTAAGACACGCAGTAGTCCAGGTAGCTAATTAATAAATAAATTTATAAGGAGATAAACAACATGGATTTTGAAAGAGCAAGTTTGGTACCTACAGTAATTGAATCCAGCAGCAGAGGTGAGCGTGCATATGACATTTACTCACGTCTTCTTAAGGAGAGAATTGTTATTCTTTCTGAGGAAGTTAACCACGTGACAGCAAGCCTTATTACAGCACAGCTTTTGTTCCTTGAGGCTGAGGATCCAGATAAGGACATTCAGTTCTATATCAACAGCCCAGGAGGATCTGTTACAGACGGTATGATGATTTATGACACAATGAAGCTTATTAAGCCAGATGTACAGACAATCTGTATGGGTATGGCAGCTTCTATGGGTTCTGTTCTTCTTGCAGCAGGTACAAAGGGTAAGAGATGCATCCTTCCTAACGCAGAAGTAATGATTCACCAGCCTCTTGGTGGTGCTCAGGGTCAGGCAACAGAGATCCTTATTGCAGCTGATCACATTAAGGCAACAAGAACAAAGCTTAATAAGATTCTTGCAGATGCTTGTGGCAAGCCACTTGAGCAGCTCGAGAAGGATACAGATCGTGACCACTGGCTCACAGCACAGGAAGCACTTGAGTATGGTCTCGTAGATAAGATTCTTGAGAGCAAGAAGTAATTAGAAGAAAAGAAAGTCGGAGGATATTAAAATGGCAAAGGTAATTGGTATCGACCTCGGTACAACAAACTCATGTGTAGCAGTTATGGAGGGATCTGAGACAGTAGTAATCCCTAATCCAGAAGGAGCTAGAACAACTCCATCTGTAGTAGCTTTTTCTAAGGACGGCGAGAGACTCGTTGGTCAGGTAGCTAAGCGTCAGGCTGTTACAAACCCAGATAGAACAATTCAGTCTATCAAGAGAGAGATGGGTACAAACTATAAGGTATCTATCGAAGATAAGAACTACACACCACAGGAAATTTCTGCAATGATTCTTTCCAAGCTTAAGAGCGATGCAGAAGCTTATCTTGGTCAGACAGTAACACAGGCTGTTATCACAGTTCCTGCTTACTTTACAGATGCACAGAGACAGGCTACAAAGGATGCTGGTAAGATTGCTGGTCTCGAGGTTCTTCGTATCGTAAACGAGCCTACAGCAGCTTCTCTTGCTTATGGTCTTGATAAGGATGAGGACCAGAAGATTCTCGTATTCGACCTTGGTGGTGGTACATTCGATGTATCTATCCTTGAGATTGGTGACGGCGTATTTGAGGTTCTTGCTACAGCTGGTAACAACAGACTCGGTGGTGATGACTTCGATAATAAGATCGTTGATTTCCTCGTAGAGTCATTTAAGGCTCAGGAGGGTGTTGACCTTCGTAACGACAGAATGGCTATGCAGCGTTTGAGAGAGGCAGCTGAGAAGGCTAAGATTGAGCTTTCAGGTGTTACAACATCAAATATCAACCTCCCATACATCTATTCAGATCCTGCAACAGGCCCTAAGCACATGGATATTACTCTTACAAGAGCTAAGTTTGATGAGATTACAAGAGACCTCGTTCAGGCTACAATGGATCCTGTAAAGAGAGCTATGTCAGACTCAGGCGTATCAGCTGGTGAGATTGACAAGATCCTCCTCGTTGGTGGTTCAACAAGAATTCCAGCAGTTCAGGATGCAGTTAAGAATTACTTCGGTAAGGAGCCATTTAAGGGCATTAACCCAGATGAGTGCGTAGCTATCGGTGCTGCTATCCAGGCTGCAGTTCTTACAGGTGATGTTAAGGGATTGCTCCTCCTTGACGTTACACCACTTTCCCTCGGTATCGAGACAATGGGTGGCGTATTCACAAAGATGATCGAGCGTAACACAACAATTCCTACAAAGAAGTCCATGGTATTCTCCACAGCTGCTGACGGACAGACACAGGTTGACGTACACGTACTCCAGGGTGAGCGTGAGATGGCTGCTTACAATAAGTCCCTCGGTAACTTCATCCTTGATGGTATCGCTCCAGCTCCACGTGGTGTACCACAGATCGAGGTAACATTCGATATTGATGCTAACGGTATCGTTAACGTAAGTGCTCTTGATAAGGGAACAGGCCGTGAGCAGAAGATTACAATCACAGCTTCTTCTAACATGAGTGACGAGGATATCGAGAAGGCTGTTAAGGAAGCTGAGCTCCACGCTGCAGAGGATAAGGAGCGTAAGGAGAAGGTAGAGACTAAGAACCACGCTGAGTCTACTGTTTACCAGACAGAGAAGACATTGGGCGAAATCGGTGACAAGCTCTCCGACGAGGATAAGGCTCCAATCAACGAGGCTCTCACAAAGCTTAAGGATGCAATCGCACAGGATAACACAGAGGCTATGAAGGCTGAGACAGAGAACGTTACACAGGCTTTCTACAAGGTTTCTGAGAAGCTCTATGCAGCTGCAGGCGGACAGGGACAGCCTAACCCAGAGGATTTCGCTGGTTATGGTAACCCAGGTGCTGGCTTCGGTGGTCAGGATGCAGGTGCTGGTGATGATGGCTTTAAGAATGCAGGAGGAGATTTCTAATATCGCTGGATTTTAATCCAGTCGAATTAGGAGGAAAATATTTTGGCTGATTCTAAAGACTTTTATGAGGTGCTTGGCGTAAACAAGAACGCCTCAGATGATGAATTAAAAAAGGCATATCGTAAAATGGCAAAGAAGTATCATCCGGATCTTAATCCGGGTGATACAGTTGCTGAAGCTAAGTTTAAGGAAGTAAACGAGGCATACGCTGTTCTTTCAGATGCTGACAAGCGTGCGAAATATGACCGATTTGGTTCTGCTGCCTTTGATGGTAGTGGAGGATTCGGCGGTGGCGGCGGATTCAGCGGCTTTGATGTTGACCTTGGAGATATCTTTAGCCAGTTCTTTGGCGGTGGCTTTGGAGGTGGCTCTTCAAGAAGAAGCACAGGTCCACAGAAGGGTGCTAACCTGAAGTATGGAATGACGCTCGAGTTTATGGAGGCTGCCTTCGGTGTTGAGAAGGACATTACAGTTTCCAAGGAAGATAAGTGTGATGCTTGTAATGGTACAGGTGCACAGGCTGGTACTTCTCCAGAGACATGCCCTGGATGTAAGGGTTCCGGACGTATCCAGCAACAGCAGCAGACTCTCTTTGGTATGACAATGGTTAGTAAGGATTGTCCTACATGTCGCGGACGTGGTACAGTAATCCGCACTCCATGTGGTAGTTGCCGAGGTACAGGACGTATTCTTCGTAAGAAACAGATCCACGTTAAGGTTCCTGCTGGTGTAGATACAGGTGATATGTATCCTATTCGTGGTGAAGGAGAGCCAGGTAAGAATGGTGGCGGATATGGAGATCTCTATATTCAGTTCAAGGTTAAGCCACACGACGTGTTTAAACGTGAAGGACGTAATACATATTGTGAAGTGCCTATCACTATGACACAGGCTGCACTCGGTGCCACAATCGATTTGCCAACTATTGATGGTCCTGTTTCCTTTGTTATTAAGGAAGGTACACAGCCTGGTGATACACATATCATGCGTGGTAAGGGTATCCCTGACAAGAATGGTTCATCAATGCGTGGTGATCACACATGTAAGTTCATCGTAGAGATTCCGACTATGATGAATGAGTCACAGAAGAATAAGCTTCGTGATTTTGAAGGCCTTCTTACTGATAAAAACTATAGTAAGAAGAGCGGATTCTTCCAGAAAGTTAAGAATTTCTTCAAATAAATAATTTCAGCCTCTTTGTTCAGATGAGCAGAGAGGCTTTTTATTGTGATTTTAAGTAAGAAAAAAGGCCATCTCCAATGAGACAGCCTTCTTAATTGGCAGGGAAGACACGATTCGAACATGCAACCAGCGGTTTTGGAGACCGCTGCTCTACCATTGAGCCACTTCCCTGTGACAACATGCATAAGTTTATAGGAGTGTTTGCAACCTGTCAAGTAGAATGTTATTATGAACTCGTTTTTTATATTAATATAAATAGCTCAGAAGAGGTGATATATATGAAATTAGCAGTAATTGGAACAGGTAATATGGGTAAGGCGTTAATTAATGGCTTTATTGCTGGTAACGTTCTTAAGCCAGAGGAGATTACAGTTTTTGATTTGAATACAAGCGCATGTAACGCACTTAAGGATAGCCTTGGCGTTAATGTAGCACCTAATGGTAATGAGGCAGTTAAGGATAGTGATTACGTGCTCATGGCAGTTAAGCCTCAGCATTTCGACGCTGCCCTTGATGGTATTAAGGATAGCTTTGCTGATAAGACAATCGTTCTTTCTATCGCAGCTGCTGTAACAACTACAAGAATCGCAGGCATTATCGGTAACACAAGAAAGTTCGTTAGAATTATGCCTAACACACCAGCTCAGGTTGGTGCAGGTGTGAGTGCTGTTTGCCCTGTTGGACTTAATGATGAGGAGACAGAGTTCGTTAAGAAGCTCCTCGGTACATGTGGTGAGGTTATTCTTTGTGATGAGAAGACACTGGACAGCATTGGATGCGTATCCGGTACAGGTCCTGCATACGTAATGCTTTTCATCGAGGCTATGGCGGATGCTGCAGTAGCACTTGGAATTAAGAGAGATGATGCTCTTAAGATTGCAGCTGCTACAGTAATGGGTTCAGGTAAGCTTTGCCTCGAGACAAACACTCACCCAGCAGTACTTAAGGATCAGGTTTGCTCTCCTGGAGGAACAACAATTGCTGGTGTTATGGCACTTGAGGAGAATGGTCTCCGCAATGCAGTTATTAAGTCTGTAATTGCAGCAAGTGACAAAACAAAGGAAATGGCAACAGGAAAGTAATATTTCTATGTCAGAATTGAAATTAACAAAGGTTACAATATATACAGACGGAGCATGCTCAGGTAATCCTGGACCAGGTGGCTGGGGAGCAATTCTTCAGGCTTCAGGTGCAGAAAAGGAGATGTCCGGAGGGGAAGCCCTTACCACAAATAACCGCATGGAACTTATGGCGGTTATCAGTAGTTTGGAGGCTCTTACGCGTCCTTGTGCGGTTGAGCTTTATTCAGACAGTGCCTATGTGGTAAATGCCTTTAATCAGAACTGGATTGGGGGCTGGCAGCGAAATGGCTGGAAAAACAGTGCTAAGGCTGAAGTGGCAAATGTAGACCTTTGGAAGAGACTTCTAATACAAACTGAGAAGCATCAGGTTAAGTTTATAAAAGTTAAAGGTCATGCTGATAATGAATTTAACAACCGATGCGACAGATTGGCGGTAGCAGCAGCGTCTAAGTTTAAATAAAACGGGGAAGACGCCTTACATGGAAGACAAGTATAAAGACTTATATGAAGAAACTCTGGACAGTGAACTTAAGTTTCACGGCAGAGTTTTTGACACTATTGTAAAGACTGTTAAGTTAGCAGACGGCAGTACTTCAACAAGAGAAATTGTTAAGCACAACGGAGGAGCGTGTATTCTCCCTGTTGATGATGAATTGAACTGCTATATGGTAAGACAGTTCAGAAGTCCATTTGAAGAGATTATGTTGGAAGTTCCTGCGGGAAAAATCGAGCCAGGTGAAGATCCTAAGTTATGTGCTATTAGAGAACTTCATGAGGAGACAGGTTTTGAAGCAGGCGAGATTATCGACTTTGGAGTAAGCATTTGTTCTCCAGGCTATGATTCAGAGAAGATTTATCTTTATGGTGCCCGCGACTTGAAGTTCATTGGTGAGAAGCTCGACGAGGGTGAATTCCTGCACTGTGAGAAGATTCCGCTTAAGACTTTGCTTCAGATGGCAGATAATGGAGAGATTAGAGATAGTAAGACACTTATTTGTATTTACAAGATGGTAAGGAGATTAGGACTTTGAACGAGAATGACAGCAGAAATGAAGTAGCAGGAATTATCCTGTTTTTCTGCGCAATTGCGTTGATGCTTATATTTTATCTTCTCTCAGAAGATATTTTCCTTGTAAAGGTTATCCATAACCTTGCTTTTGGCATGGTTGGAAAGACTGCAGCTTTCTTGATTCCTGTCAGCATGCTTTATGCGGCTGTTGACTATTTTCTTGAGAAGCGTAAGGGAGTATCTAATATTCGAGTAAGATCTGTAGTTCTTCTTGTTATCTTGCTTTCAGCTTTGCTGGCTGTATCCACAATGGATTTTACATATTTTAGAAGTCTTTGCGTAACATCTAAGGAGAAGTACAGTGCGTTTAAGGCGATTAAACTTCTGTGGACATCTGGTATTAATTCCAATGAGATTTCTCCAATGAGTAACGGAAAGACAATTCTTTCTGGTGGAATGCTCGGTGGTGGAATTGCTGTAGCTCTTGCTAGAGTAATGGGTAAGGTCATCTCCATTATGTTCCTTGTTCTCCTTTTGCTCTCACAGCTTATTGTTATGTTCAAGATTTCTATTAAGAAAACTGCCAAGAGAGCTGTTAGCAAAGTTAATCAGGTATATCGTCAGCAGAGACCACAAAGACCAGTACAGAGACCTGTTCAGCCAAGACCAGTTCAGACTCCTGTCCAGAGTGCACCTGTTGTTCCTGCTAATACCGCAAATGATTCAAGATTTGTAGCAAATGCTTCCACTGCTTATGGTCGCGAGATTTTAAGTGGTGTGGCTACTGTTTCTGATCCTCTTAACAGAAGGGGCGCATTTGATGTTGACCCTAAGACTGGTTTCGCACAGGTGCCTGGTGGTAATAATGCTTCTGAGAATGAGGAGCAGATTACTTATGTTGATAACACATTCTCCACAGAGGGTGCATATGAGGCTCCTGTGGCAGACTTCAGCTATACAGCGAACCCTAAGAATCCACGCCTTCGTTCCCATAAGGATGAGAAGGTACCAACTTTCCTTGAGAAGGAGAAGAGACAGGATTTCTATGACCTTGATGGCGCTGTCTATAGTAACGGCGAGACTGATGAGAATGCTTACTCTGATGAGTATGCTGAAGAATCATATGACGATGAGCCAATTGAGCTTGTTGACGACGACGAGATTGTTGATGATGATCCTTACTGCTTCGAGCCAGTAGAGGAAGTAATGCCTGTTAGAAGTGTTCGTCAGCCACGTATCGGTGGTAATGTGCCAGTTAATCCTATGAATACGGTAGCACCTGTTGCTGCACCAGAAGAAATTCCTTCTGAGCCAGTTACAGAAATCCGTCCTCAGACAGTTGATAATTCTAATCACATCGCAATTAATGCTGGTGAAGACGTTAATAACGGATATTCCAGAACTGAGGGAAGAGTAATCGAGTCCAATGCGGCTCCTGATCCAGAACCTTCCTTCGAATCAAGTGTGTCTGCTCCTGTGGAGCCACAGCCTGCAGGTAAGATAATCAGCAAGAGAATGAAGCCTTATGTTAAGCCTTCTACAAGACTTCTTGCTCCTGATACTGCGCCTAAACGCAATGCTAACAACGATGTAGAGCTTAAGGCGAAAGCAACAAAGCTCGAGGAGACTATCAGAAGCTTTGGGATCGAGACAAAGGTAACACAGATTACCCATGGTCCTGCTATTACAAGATTCGAGCTCGAACTTATGAAAGCAGGAATTAAGGTATCCCGTATCATCTCACTCCAGGATGATATTGCTCTTGCTATGGCTGCATATTCTGTAAGAATTGAAGCGCCTATTCCTGGTACAAACCGTATCGGAATTGAGCTTCCTAATGAGAAGACTTCAGCGGTTCAGCTCAGAGGCCTTATCGAGTCACCTGAGTTCCGTGCAGCTCCTCCTCTTACTGTTCCTCTCGGAAGAGATATCCCAGGCAGACCTATTATGTGTAACCTCGCGAAGATGCCACATCTTCTTATCGCTGGTTCTACAGGTTCAGGTAAGTCTGTTTGTATTAATACAATTCTTACAAGTATTCTTTTCAACTCATCCTATGATGATGTTCGAATGATTCTTGTTGACCCTAAGGTAGTTGAGCTTAGCATTTATAATGAGATTCCACATCTTATTATGCCGGTTGTAACTGATCCTAAGAAGGCAGCTGGTGCTCTTAAGTGGGCTGTAGTAGAGATGGAGAGACGTTATAAGTGTTTTGCAGAGAGTAAGGTTAGAGATCTTGCAGGTTATAACGAATATCTTAAGAGTGTTGGTGAGAAGCCACTTCCACTTATCCTTATCGTTATCGATGAGCTTGCAGATCTTATGACGGTTGCTGCCAAGGAAGTAGAGGAAAGCATCAGCCGACTTGCTGCTATGGCCCGTGCTGCTGGTCTTCACATGATTATTGCTACACAGCGTCCATCTGTAGACGTTATTACTGGTGTAATTAAGGCTAACGTTCCATCTAGAATTGCTTTCGCAGTTTCATCTGGTGTGGACAGCCGTACAATTCTTGATTCTGTTGGAGCTGAGAAGCTTCTCGGTAAGGGTGATATGCTCTATGCTCCACTTTCTGCTCCTAAGCCAATCAGAGGTCAGGGTGCATTCCTTTCAGATAAGGAAGTTGAGAGTGTTGTTAATACACTTAAGGAGCGCTTTGGAGCTTACTATGACGAAGATATTATGAAAGCAGTTGAACTTGCTGCTAACGGTGGAAACGGTGCTGGTGGCGGTAGCGGAGCTTCTGATTCCGGTGACGGTTCCGATGAGGATGATCTCCTCGAGAAGGCAGTAGAGACTGTTATTGATGCAGGAAATGCGTCAGTATCTATTTTGCAGAGACGTCTCGGAATTGGTTATCCACGTGCTGCCAGACTTATTGATGTGCTTGAGCAGAAGCGCTTTATCGGACCTTTTGAGGGAAGTAAGCCACGTAAGGTTCTTATCACAAGAACAGACTGGCTCGAAATCAAGGCAAGAGGTGACAAATAATGAGTGTCATTCTCGAGAAACTATCCCAGGAGGCGGTGTCTTTGCTTAAGGCAAAAGGTGCGTTCTGCACTTTCGCCGAGAGCCTCACAGGGGGGCTTATCGCGTCCACTTTAGTAAACACCTCAGGTGCTTCAGAAGTGTTCCAGGGAAGTCTTGTTACTTACTGCGACAAGGTAAAGCACGAGAAACTTGGTGTCGAAACTAAGGTGCTCGAGGAAAAGTCAGCAGTGTCTTATGAGTGCGCAATGCAGATGGCTCAGGGCGCACTTCAATCTATGTGTGCTAACGTGGCCATTAGTGCTACAGGTTATGCAGGCCCTGGTGGCGGAACCGAAAGTGATCCTGCGGGAACATTCTATCTGGGATATGCAGATAAAAATGGTAATTCTTCCATGCGATATCACTTTGATGGAAGTCGCAGTGAAGTAAGAGATTATGCTGTTCAGAAGGCACTGGAACTTTTGATAGAGAGGGTTAATCTTCTATGAGTGAGAATAAGAAATCATCTTCTAAGAATATGACGGTTGCTACTGTCCTTGTAATGATTGGACTCATTTTTTCAAAGTGTTCCGGACTTCTTCGTGATGTTCTTGTCGGAATGAAGTTCAGCGATACTGTGTACAGAGATAGTTTCTTCCTGGCATTTACTATTCCTGATTTGGTATTTAATCTGCTTGTTGGTGGATCTATACAGTCTGCTATTACGCCTTCTTTGTCCGCTGCTGTTAGTGCTGGCGAAGAGAAGAAGGGCTGGAGAGCAGTTAATATTTTTATCTCTGTTGTTGGATCAGTATTAGTTCTTGTTTGTATCTTAGGTGTTGTATTCAGCGACCAGATATTTATGCTTTATGCGTCTGGTAAGAATAATATGGATACTATCCATTTGGCATCTCAGGCATCCAAGTGGCTGTTCCCACAGATTTTCTTTATGATGCTTGCTGCACTTTGTATCGGTATTCTTAATGCTTATAAGAGATTCTCTTCAACAGCATTTGGACCAACTGTATATAACGTGTTTGTACTGTTGTCCATTCTCGTATTTGCAGGTAATTCCGAGAGTAAGCTCACAATGACTACATGCGGTATTATGGGCGCAGCAGTTATTTACTTCTTGTTCCAGTTCATTATCGGATTCGATAAACTTAAGCAGTTAAGATTTGACTTTAAGCCAAGAGATCCTGAGTTTGTAGCACTCTTTAAACGTGCACTTCCTATTCTTATCTCTGCTTCTATCGTTCAGGTTAATACAGTTATCCTTAACTTCTTTACAGGTTCTTTTGAAGATAGTGGTTATATTAGTGCACTTAAGAATGCCGCTACAACATGGCAGCTTCCTTATGGAATTTTCGCAGTAGCAGTCGGTAACGTAATGCTTCCATCTCTTGCCGCGTTATATGCCAGCAAGGATTATGAAGGTGCTTCCACAATGCTGTCCAGCAGACTTAAGAGTGCTTTGTTCTTAACTATCCCTTCTGCAGGAATAATGTTTGTTCTTAACAAGGAAGTAATTAAGGCCTTGTTCCAGTGGAATTCCGCTTATACTGATTCTGATGCATCTAGATCAGGAATCTTCCTTATGGGATATTCCATCGCGATTATTACTCATACAGTAGTATTTATTATGAATCAGGCGTTCTATGCTATAGGTAAGACAAAGGTTCCTTTGTTCGCAGGTTGTGTAGGCCTTATTACTAATCCGTTGTTCTGCTACATATTCATTAAGTCTGGTATCGGACCATTGTCTTTGACATTAGCTTATTCACTTACAAGTATTTTCACATTAGTCATTCTCTGTGTTGTATATAACAGAGATAAGAGTTTGTCACCTAAGGGCATGGTGCCATTCTTGGTAAAGAGCTTTGGATGCATGATTATTATGTCATTTGTTCTTTTTGTTCTTAATAAAGTTATGCCAGAAGGTCAGGGTAAGATTATGAGTCTTATGTTCCTTGCTGTTAAGGGTGTATGTGCCGTGATTGTATATTTTACAGGGGCTTTCGTTCTTAAAATGAGTGAAGCAACGGACTTCATTTCTGGTATTAGAAGAAAGCTTCTCAGACGTTAAAAGAACTAAAGTGTCCCTTTAAAAGGACGTTGTCGGAAATTGTCGGAAAATTTGTGCTTTTGTCGCCCACAAACGATTGACAAAGGGGTATCTTATTAATACAATGTTTTCGAAAGCATAAGAACAAACGTTCGACGTATTTTTAAGGAGATATTTCATGGCTAAGAGTAAGACAACAAAGAATAATGTAACTAACGTTCCTAAGGAGGCTCTCGACGAGCGTAAGAAGGCCTTAGAGGCTGCAATGGCTCAGATTGAGAAGCAGTTCGGTAAGGGCTCAGTTATGAGAATGGGTGATCAGGAAGTAGTAGAGATCGAATCCGTTCCAACTGGTGCAATTACACTTGATATCGCACTTGGTGTAGGTGGACTTCCAAAGGGAAGAATCATTGAGGTTTATGGACCAGAATCATCAGGTAAGACAACAGTTGCACTTCACTGTGTAGCTGAGGCTCAGAAGATGGGTGGTACTTGTGCATTTATCGATGCAGAGCATGCATTGGATCCAGTATATGCAGGTAAGATTGGCGTAGATGTAGATAATCTTCTCCTTTCTCAGCCAGATTCTGGTGAGCAGGCATTGGAGATTACAGAGACACTCGTAAGATCTGGATGTATTGATGTTATCGTAGTAGACTCTGTTGCTGCACTTGTTCCTAGAGCAGAGATTGAGGGTGAGATGGGTGATTCTCATGTAGGTCTTCAGGCTAGACTTATGAGCCAGGCTCTTCGTAAGTTGACCCCTATCATTTCTAAGTCCGGCACAGTATGTATCTTTATTAACCAGCTTCGTGAGAAGGTCGGTGTTATGTTCGGCAATCCAGAGACAACAACAGGTGGTCGTGCACTTAAGTTCTATTCATCTGTTCGTCTTGATGTTCGTAAGACAGAGACTCTTAAGAATGGTACAGAGGTTATCGGTAACCACGTAAGAGTTAAGATTGTTAAGAACAAGGTTGCTCCACCATTTAAGGAGGCTGAGTTCGATATCCTTTATGGTCACGGTATTTCTAAGGAAGGATGTATTATTGATCTCGCAGTAGAGAATAATATCATCGAGAAGAGTGGTTCTTGGTTCGCATATAAGGGTAATAAGATTGGTCAGGGTAAGGATAATGCAAGACAGTATCTCCTTGATAATCCTGATGTTAGAGATGAAATCGAGCAGCTTATCAGAGATTCTTATGAGCCAGCTGACGAAGTAATTTCAGATGTTATCGATGAAGAGTTTATCGATGATGAAGATGGTGATGATGATATCCTCGGAATCGACATGTAATCAGCAGCTTGATTTGGCTGTAACTACTGGAATAAGACACATAGGAATAGGTGTTTATTCTTCAGGTAAGATTTATGAATACCTCGTTCGTAAAGGTTTCGAACCGCATATTGCCCATACGGCGGTTAAGGAACTAGTCGAGCGTAAGTATATAGACGATTTGAGAGCTGGTCGTAAAGTTCTTTACAATCGTTCAGGACGTAAACAGGAGAGCAGATCGTTACTCTACAAGCGATTGCTTCAGGCAGGCATTGCCGAAGACAAGGCAGATGAACTTATTACAAGAACCCGCGATGATAATGAGACTTGTCTCGACTTAGTTAAGGCAGCCTATCCTGTAATTCCTGATGAGGTTCTCGAAGGTGACGCATATGAATTCATTGAAGACCTCATGAAGTTATGTGCCAGAAGAGGGTATAACCCTTCAGTATCGAAGGATGCTATTAATAATTGGATTCGGACGAACTACGAATGATATATAAATTAATAAAGCTGTCTCAAAAGAGGCAGCTTTTTTCCTATTTATTTAGCTAATTTAGTGATTGAGATGAATATCAAACAAATTTATACTTATGCTGTATTTCAAAAATCATATAGTGAAATGGAGAATTTGCTATGAAGACAATGAAGAAGGTAATGGCACTTGCTCTCAGCTGTTCTATGGTTTTGTCCGCAGCTTCCTGCTCAAAGGATTCTAAGGAGAAGGCAGAAATCTCTGAGAAGGATGTTACAAAGAAGGTTGAGAACTTTGCTGATGCAGTAGTTGCAAGAGATGCAAAGAAGGTTTCCAAGGCAACAGGTGATGATTTCGAGTTCGCTGATATAGCTGAAGACAAGGAAGAGATTGTTTTGGCTATCGCTGATACACTTGAGTATGAGCTCGATAAGAAGTCTGTTGAGGTAGATGATGATAAGGCTACAGCTGATGTTACATTTACTTATGTAGATCCAGAGGCAGTAGATGAGGTTTATGTTGATGTTGAGGAGTTCCTTGATATTTATGACAGCATCGATGCAAAGAAGGAAGTAAAGGTTACTGTTGAGCTCGAGCTTAACGATGACGAGGATTTGGTAGTTACAAATGCAGAGGATGTTGTTAAGGACGTTTTCGCATTTGAGAAGTTTGAGCCTGAATTCACTGAGCTTAAGCTTGCTGATTGTGTAGCTTCTGTAATTGCTAATGATGAAGTAACAGATGAGTCAGAGATTGATATCTTGCTCTCTATTTCTGATTTCTCAGTATTGGAGAAGCTTGGTTACGATGTATATTACACAGTAGCAATTGATGGTAAGGTTGTTTATACATCTGATACAGTTGAAGCTGTTGATACTATGTCTTATGGTATTTATGATGGTGCTGAGACATACGAGGATACAGATTTCCTTATCCCTGGTGAGTACACATTCACAGTTTATGATATGAACGATGAAGAAGTAATCTCACACACAATTATCGTAAATGTTACAGAGATTCCTGATGGTCCAGTTATCGATCTCCCAGATGGTGATGTTTATGTAGCTGAGATTGACTTGACAGATAAGATGGTTGAAGAGCTCTCCGCTGAGATGGGTGGCGTTACATTCACAGGTAGCCTTAAGATGAACATGTACCTCGTACTCGGTGAAGATGACGAAGCAACACTTATGCTTTCTGGCGATGAGTTCAAGGCTTCTACAATGGACTTCATTATTGAGAACCTCGATGCAATCCTTGTTGCAAGCACAGGTATGGGTATTGAGGAAGTTGCTACAATGATGGGTATGTCTAGGTCAGAGCTCGAGCAGTACTTCGCTGAGGAGTTGGCTGCTGAGTTGGATACATCTGATATTGATGCTGCTAGAACAACAGGTACATACGAGATTGATGGTGATTCTATTACACTTAACCTCGGTAATTCTAAGCTTGTTGGTGAAGTAAACGGCGACGATATCGAGATCGATGTTTCTGATATTCCTGAGTTTGCTGAGTTTGCTAAGGATGGCGTTTTGACATTTACACTTAGATAATTGTTTATCGCTTAACTAAGAATTCAAATTATGGGGGACTGTTATGTAAGTAACAGTCCCTTTTGATTTCTCGAATGATATAATGTCTATGTTAAATTTAAAGAAAAGAGATATTACTAATGCAGTGGCTTGAAATTACTATTACAACAACAGAAGATGCTTCCGATGCAATTTGTGAGATGCTTGCACAGATGGGTGCTGATGGAATCGCAGTATCAGATCCATGGGAGATTAAGAGAATTATTGATGCACCAGATTCATTGGCATATGCAGATGATGGGTACGTTGATTCGCTTGGTACAGACGTTGTAATTAAGTCATATTTTGCTGAGTTTGACGGCAACATTAGACTTGGTGCTAAGAGTGAAGAGTATGAGAATCCAGTTGGCGTTGGCATGATTTACGGTAACTTTACAGATAAGCTCGTTTCTCACGACGAAGCTCTTAAGCTTATCAAGGAGAGAATCAAGGACATTGCGCAGTTCCTTGATGTTGGTCAGGGCTTTAGTGATTGGAAATATGTTCAGGATGCTGACTGGGAAAATGAATGGAAAAAAGATTATAAGTCTTTCAGAATTTCTGACCGTGTTGTTATCTGTCCATCATGGGAAGATACAAAGTTCGATGATTCTGATGTTGTTGTAAAGCTTGATCCAGGTTCTGCTTTTGGTACAGGCACACACGAGACAACATCTATGTGCTCTGTAATTCTTGATAAGCTCATGAAAGACGATACAAAGCTATTGGACCTTGGTACTGGCTCAGGCATTCTCGCTATTATTGCCAAGAAACTTGGTGCTGGTGAAGTAGAGGCAATTGATATTGATAAGCTTGCAGTTGACGTTGCTATTGATAATTGTGCTTATAATGGATGTCCTGAGATTAAGTGTCATCCAGGTGAACTTAAGGACGCATATGATAAGGACTACGATATTGTAGTTGCCAATATTATTGCTGATGTAATTGCAATCATCGCAAAGGATGTTCCTTCAGTGCTCGCCCCTAATGGTAAGTTTGTATGTTCCGGAATTATCAATACTAAGAAGGACAGAGTAGAAGAAGCTCTTAAGGCAGCTGGCTTTGTTATTGAAGAGGAATATACAAAGAATGATTGGATGGCATATATCTGTTCGTTAAAATAATTTTTAAATTTACCGTGCTAAAGTATTGACGCTCATTTGATTAATTGATATTCTTTAGTTGACTATAGTAAAACCGATGAGTTGGAAGTAGTAACTGACATCAACTGTCATAAGAGAGAGTTACAGATGGTGAGATTGTAACATGATGGTCGTTAGTGAATGGATCCGACGAGGGCGATCAGGAAATGGATCGACGGGAGCCTTGTCCGTTATCAGCGAGGACGTTTGTTGGAACGTAAATGAGTGGGTTATTAGTAATGGATAATAACCAATATAGGTGGTACCGCAGTAAATTCTGTCCTATGCTGAAGCAATTCAGCATGGGATTTTTTATTTGCATCAAACGGGGTCCAACTACTGCCGAAAATCAATCTAAAGGAGGCCAATATTATGGCAAACGTACCAAAGAGAATTTTCCTTACAGCAGATCAGATGCCAAAGCAGTGGTATAACGTGAGAGCAGACATGAAGATTAAGCCTGCTAAGCTCATTCACCCTGGTACACATGAGGAACTTAAGGTAGAGGATCTTTCACCTATCTTCTGTGAGGAACTTTGTAAGCAGGAACTTGATGATGACACAGCATACTTCGATATTCCTGAAGAGGTTCAGGAGTTCTATAAGATCTTCAGACCATCACCACTTATCAGAGCATATGAGCTCGAGAAGTATCTCGGCACACCAGCTAAGATTTACTATAAGTTCGAGGGTAACAACACATCTGGTTCCCATAAGCTTAACTCTGCAGCAGCTCAGGTTTATTACGCTAAGAAGCAGGGACTTAAGGGTCTTACAACAGAGACAGGTGCTGGCCAGTGGGGTACAGCTCTTGCCATGGCTTGTTCCCATTTCGACCTCCCACTTAAGGTTTACATGGTAAAGTGCTCTTATGAGCAGAAGCCATTCCGTAAGTCTATTATCGAGACATTTGGTGCAGAGATTATTCCTTCACCATCTACAACAACTAATGTTGGTAGAGCTATCCTTGAGAAGCACCCTGGTACAACAGGTTCCCTTGGATGCGCTATTTCTGAGGCTGTAGAAGTTGCTACATCAACAGAAGGCTACAGATATGTTCTTGGTTCCGTTCTTAACCAGGTTCTTCTCCACCAGTCTATTATTGGTGAGGAGACAAAGCTCCAGATGGAGATGGTTGATGAGTATCCAGATATCGTTATCGGTTGTGCTGGTGGTGGATCCAACCTTGGTGGTTTCATGTCTGCATTCATGAGAGATAAGCTCCAGGGTAAGGCTAGTCCTAAGTTTATCGCTGTTGAGCCTAAGTCCTGTCCTTCAATGACACGTGGTTCTTATGTATATGACTTCTGTGATACAGGTCACGTTACACCACTTGCAAAGATGTACACAGTAGGTTCTGAGTATATTCCTTCTCCATCACACGCTGGTGGACTTAGATACCACGGTATGTCTCCAATCGTTTCTCAGCTTTACCACGATGGTTACATCGATGAGGCAAGAGCAGTTGAGCAGACAAAGGTATTCGAGGCTGCTAACATCTTCGCTAAGACAGAGACAATTCTCCCAGCTCCAGAGTCTTCACATGCTATCCGCGTAGCTATTGATGAGGCACTTAAGTGTAAGGAGACAGGCGAGGCAAAGACAATCGTATTTAACCTCACAGGTACAGGTTACTTCGATATGACAGCGTATGCTTCTTATAAGGACGGAACAATGTCTGACTATGAGCCATCCGATGAGGATATCGCTAATGGTCTTGCACAGCTTCCAAAGGTAAATAAGTAATAAATAATCCTCTAATAATTAGGTTTTGTTAGTAGAGGCTGCTTACCATATGGTAGGCAGTCTCTTTTTTGTATGATTATTTACATCGATATATAAAAGGGAATAACATAAGAAGCCAAATGGCTACTACTAAACATATGGCGAATAAGATAAATACCATAAAGCGACGCTTCTGCTTGTTTGATACTAAGCTGATAAAAACGGAGGCAATATTAATAATGCTAAATGCTAGGATTGTAATAACTGTTCTTTTTATTTTGTTGGTATGTTTTATAGTTTCAATCTCATTATTTCTTTTTGTAGCATCTGCTTTGGCAACTGCAATATCGTTATTAAGCTCATCAGATGGATTAACGTCATCATAATTGAACTGTATATGGCTGCTATTGAGAAAGTCGGACTCGCTTTGTTGATTGTCATCTGATCTGTATATGAGCGAAAATTCTGGTTGGTCATAGGCTAAATTATAATATACGCCATAAACATGGAATGGTGTTCCTGCAGGATAGATATTGCCAGAGGTATCAGAAGAATCCATATTAAGAGTAACAGTGTATTCAGATGTAACGTGATTTTTGACAAACATCGATGTATGAATTTCGTAATTACGATTATATGCACCTACAAACAAATATACTATTTCAGAGACAACAATTGAAATTATTAGTCCGATGACCAACACAACAACATTAGATTTGGTTTTCTTCTGAGTAGCAGCTGACATATTGAATCCTCGTAAAAGCATTTGGTAAATAGATTATATAATTAGTTCGTTGTTCGTAATACACAATTTCAGGATTATACGAGTGGGGATAGTGCACAAAAATAGCTGTAAAAATATGACAAGAGGAGTCGTTGTTGAGTTGCAAAAAATATGTGAAACTATGTGTAATGCATAATAGTATTACTGTATGTTGGAGAGGTATGGATGAAGACAGTTCTTGCGATTTCTGATTCAGTCGAGGGTACACCCTACGATTTGAAGAGAACCACAAAGACTATTAAGGGTTTCAATATGGACCCTCTTCTTGTTGTGCCTGCCATCTTTGAACGTGATGGTACACATGTAGTTAATGAATCCGAAGAAATTCTTGACTATGTATTTAGTCCTGATTGTGAGATTTCTGCCGTTTCTATTGGTTATATGACTGAGCAGTCAGTGGTAGAGAATCTGGCTCAGAAACTCCGTAC
Source organism: Saccharofermentans sp. (assembly GCA_024403695.1). Classification (GTDB taxonomy): domain Bacteria; phylum Bacillota; class Clostridia; order Saccharofermentanales; family Saccharofermentanaceae; genus Saccharofermentans. Next base: position 123,510 of record JAKSRI010000005.1, read on the forward strand.
ACTCGGTAAGGGAAGAGTCCCAATTATTTATCAGCCATCTCTTTTCACAGATGATGGAGAGATTCTTGTTAATGAGGATTTGTTCTATTCTATTTGCGATAACCTAATTCCAAATGTTGATTTGATTATTATTAACAGATTTGAAGCTGAGCTTCTTTATGAGGAAGAGTGCCACACTGAGGGTGACTTCACTAATGCTGCCAGAGATATATCCAAGCAGTTTAAGTGTGCAGTTCTTATTAGACACGTTGAAGGCGTTGGTGGAAAGAATTTGTTATTTAATGGTGTATCTTCCTTGTGGATTAATACACCACCACATCTTATCGATGGTGCTAATAGAAACTTTAACCTGATGTCAGCTGTAGCATGTTCTATGGTAGAGAAGCCACTTATCGGATCTGCAATCCGTAATGGTATTTATTTCTGTTCTATTGATAAGAATAAGCCTGCTGAATTGTATGAAGTAGACGATGAGGACGAGTTTGTTGCACCAGAAGTTACTGCGGAAGTAGTTCCAGAGGTTGTTACTGAAGAGGTTCCTTTCCAGGAGGTTCTCGAGGAAGTCGTAGTGGAGCCTGTAGAGGAGCATGTAATTGAGGCACCAGTTCTCGAAGAGCCAATCGTGGAAGAGAAGGTTGTTGAAGAGCCTGCTCCAGTAGCTGAGACGCCTGCTCCTGTTGCTAGAAAGCCATTTAACGCGGCTGATTATAAGACAGCTTTGCCTAAGCTTGACATGAGCACATTCTCATTTAGTAAGCCAATTATTGATGCCCCAGCACCTAAGGTGGAAGAGAAGCCAGAGGTGAAGGTGGAGGAGCAAAAGGAAGAGCCAGCTCAGCCAAAGATATCTGCCGCAGATGCTATCCGTGCAGCGAAAATGCAGTCTGGCCTCTTAAGCGCAGGCAACGTGCCAGAGCGTAAGCCAAAGGTTCGTGCGCCACTTACATCAACACCAGTTCCTTCTTTGGGATTTGGTTCTGTATTGAATAACAAGGATGATCAGTCTGATACAACAAGCCTTGTATCACCTGTTAAGACTCTTAGAGATATCGCTAGAACTCTTGATTCTACAATCAGAGATGGAGAGGAGCCTACAGCAGTAACTTCTGCCATCGAGAAGCCTGAACCAGGCCCTAAGGCACCAGTTATGGATATCACTCCAGACAGCTCAGTTGTAAAACTTCAGGCGTTAAGAGAAAGACTTAATAATATGACAGGCTCAGATAAGAACTGAGCCTGATATTTTTATACTACGTATTTATTGATTGCTTTTTTGATTTTTTCTACATCAATTGGTTTGGAAATGTGATCGTTCATGCCGGCCGCAAGAGCTTTCTGCTTATCCTCTTCGAAGGCGTCCGCAGTCATGGCAATGATTGGTAGTTTGTTTACTCTGCTATCTTCAAAGTTTCTAAGTTCCTTGGTTGTCTCATATCCATTAAGAACAGGCATCTGAATATCCATGAAAATAATGTCGAATGAATCTGCATCTGGGTTAAGTGATTCCTTAACCATATCAAGGCACTCAGAACCATTGGAGGCACGCGTGATATTGTAGTTCTCGCCATCGAGTAAGGTCATAGCAACCTCTGCATTGAAGTCGTTATCCTCGACAAGAAGAATATTAACCGGTCTGTCGAATGTCTTCTCAGTGATAACTTCTGTTGACTGTTCTTCGAGGTCTTCTTTGCTGGCAAGTCTTATAGGCAGGTGAACAGTAATCTTGGTTCCAACATTGATTTTACTCTCGATTCCGATGGTTCCACCCATAAGGTCAACAAGTTTCTTAACAATTGGCATACCGAGACCTGTGCCGGCAATCTTGCCTTCAGTGGTGGTTTTTTCTCTGGAGAATTCCTCGAATACATAAGGCAGGAACTCCTCCGAGATGCCCATTCCTGTATCACTTACAACAATTCGGAAATAAGTTGATGGTTCATTTTCTTTATAGAACTCATCTACATATACTTTTATCTCGCCACCAGCCTTGGTGTATTTGATACTGTTGCTTATAAGATTAAAGAATACCTCGAACACCTTAGTAGCATCACAGAAAATATATTTGTGCTGGATGTTCATAATAGGGGAAAGAGCGATGCCCTTATCGTTTGCCTGAGGTGTGAAGATAGAATCAATAGACTCGACGATATCATCGATGCAGACAGCATTCTCGTTAAGAACCATCTTACCGGACTCGATTCTAGCCATTTCCAACATCTCATTAATGAGTGAGAGGAGGTAATTACCTGATATCTGAAGCTTCTTTGTGTAGTTCTCGATCTTCTCAGGGTCGTCTGGATTATTACGTAAAATCTCACTAAATCCGATGATGGCATTCATAGGAGTACGAATGTCGTGGGACATGTTAAGAAGGAACTTGGTCTTGGTAGCATTTGCAGTATCGGCCGCTTGTTTTGCTTTCTCCAGGTCCTCGATTTGCTTGGCCATTTCACTGTAGTGCTTGGTCGCTCTTATGAACATATAGTGGAAGAATCCGCTGGTAGTGATACTGAAACTTACGAACTCGTAACCAGTGAGCATTGTATACAAAAGTCCTACTGTACTGAAAAAAACGCAGATAAAGAGAATGCCGCTCTCGAGTTTGAACCCTTTGGTAACTTCTCTAATCATGATGGCAATGAGCCATACAACGTATATACCAGCTGCAATATGTGGTGCGTAGCCAAGTGGCAGACGGATGAATTTATAAGTAACGTGATCATAATAGAATGCGTAGTCACCGAAGAATGCGGCGCTCATACAGATTATGTTAAGTATTTCAGGAAGTGCGATGAGAATTCTCTTTTTGCTCTTTGGTGTGCATGAGAAAACCAGGAACATAACTGCAGCTGGTCGTACCCAATAAGCAATTACGGAGAAGAGCACGCGCAGATTGTAGCGAGATATATCGCGAGCTGTCCATAACTCCAGTGGTACTACGATAAGGAGAACAAGCGAACAAGCGAACATCCACCAGTAATACTTTTTCTCGACACTTGCGGGTGTGTCTTTCTGCGATATCAGGAAGTATGCAAATCCACACAGAATAAATAGAATATGGAAGTTATCAGCTACCAAATCCAGAAATAAAGACATATAATTCCCCTCATAAAAAATAAAATATATTTTCTATAATTATAAACCCAGCATTTGTGATACCATCTATAAATAACTATAAACAAATGTGTACCAGAGGTGACAATGACGCGAATATTCCTATCTCAAATTCTTCGCGAAGGTGACGTTATTACACTTGATAAAGAGAATTCTCATTACATTTCTTCCGTGCTTCGTATGCGTGAGGGAGAGGAAGTTATGCTCGTGGGCGACAGCGGCAAAGAAGCCGTGTCTGAGGTCGAGACTATAACTAAGAATGAAGTGGCACTTCGTGTGGTAAAGGTAAGTGATAACGACAGTGAACCACGCCTTAACATCACGCTTTATCAGTGCGTGTCAAAGGGCGAAAGGATGGACCTCACTATCCAGAAGTCAGTTGAACTTGGAGTAAGCACTATTGTTCCTGTGTGGTCATCACGCTGCGTTGTTAAGAAGGAAGCGGTAATCGGAAATGTGTCCAAGAACGACAGATGGCAGAAAATCGCCTTAGAAGCAGCCAGACAGTCAGGACGTGGTAAGGTGCCAGCAGTTACTGACGGCATGAAATATTCCCAGGCACTTAAGCAGGCTGCAGATGAGTGTGATCTCGTTCTTTTCCCATGGGAAGAGGCAAGAGGTCTGACTCTGAAGGGGGCGCTTCAGGGCAAGGAATTAACTAATATTGGAATATTTATCGGACCAGAGGGTGGTTTCTCGGAGGAAGAGGCGGCAGAAGCTAAGGAAAATGGCGCTATTCCGGTGACACTTGGCAAGAGAATACTAAGAACAGAAACTGCAGGTCCTGCGGTGCTCTCTATGCTTTTATTCCACGATGAACTTTGATATAATTTTAAGTCGCATATATTATTAATATTAAATAGGAGAGCTTATGAGTATTACAGCCCCTAAAGGTACAAAAGACATACTTCCAGAGGAGATTTTCCGCTGGCACAAGGCACAGCAGACATTTGCTGATGTATGTCACATGTTCGGTTATGAAGAGATTAGAATTCCAACTTTCGAGGACACAAACCTTTTCCAGCGTGGAGTAGGTGACACAACAGACGTTGTTCAGAAAGAGATGTATACATTCGAGGATAAGGGTGGTAGAAGCATCACTCTTCGTCCAGAGGGAACAGCTGGTGTAGTTCGTTCTTATATTGAGCATGGAATGGGAAACCTTTCTGGCCCAGTAAGACTTTTCTACGATATTACAGCTTTCAGATATGAGAAGCAGCAGAAGGGTAGATACAGAGAGTTCCATCAGTTAGGTCTCGAGGCATTTGGTGCTACAGGACCAGAGATTGATGCAGAGATTATTTCTGTTCTCGATGTATTCTTCAAGAAGATGGGTCTTAAGTCTATTAAGCTTTGTATTAACTCCATCGGATGTCCTACATGTCGTAAGGCATACAATGAGATGCTTAAGGATTACTTCCGTCCACACGTTGATACAATGTGTGAGGATTGCCGTAACAGATTCGAGAAGAATCCACTTCGTATGATCGACTGTAAGATTGACGGTGAGAAGGACGTTGTTAAGAACGCTCCAAGACTTATTGATCACCTCTGTGATGATTGTAAGGATCACTTCGAGGCTCTTAAGTCCAGACTCGATAATCTTGGTATCGCATATTCTATCGACCCTAACATCGTAAGAGGTCTTGATTACTACACAAGAACAGTATTTGAGTTCGTTTCTGAGAACGTAGGAACTCAGGGCACTATCTGTGGTGGTGGACGTTACGATGGTCTTGTTGAGAGTGTTGGTGGTCCTTCCACACCTGGTATTGGTTTCGCCATGGGTGTTGAGAGATTCCTTCTCGAGGCTGAGGCACAGGGTATTCCATTTGAGAAGCCTGATTACACTAAGATTTACCTCGCAGGTATGTCTGATAACGCTAAGGATGTTGTTGCTAAGCTTTGTTATGACCTCCGTCTTAACGGTGTTGGTTGTGAGCAGGATCTCATGGGAAGAGCATTTAGAGCACAGATGAAATATGCTGGTAAGAAGAACGTTCCTTATCTCGTAGTTATTGGTGACGATGAGATTGCTTCTGGCGTAGTTAACGTTAAGAAGATGGAAGATGGAAGTCAGACAGAAGTTAAGATTTCCGAACTTGTTGAATATTGTAAAACAAATCTCTGATAAAGAGACAGAAGGGAAGGCATTAATATGCAGGAATCAATTAATGGTATGAAGAGAACAAGCATGTGTGCTGAGCTCGGTGAGGCTAATGTTGGCGAGCAGGTTACACTTATGGGATGGTGCCACAAGTGCCGTGATATGGGTGGTCTTATCTTTATTACACTTCGTGATAGAACAGGTGAGATTCAGCTTGTAGTTACACCAGAGAGTGCAGAGGAGATCAGAACTAAGGCTGCAGCTGTAAGATCTGAGTATGTACTCGCAGTAAGAGGTGACGTTCAGCTCAGAAGTGCACCTAACGATAAGATGAAGACAGGTAAGATCGAGATTGCTGTAAGTGAGCTTCGTATTGTATCTGAGTCCGAGACTCCTCCTTTCTATATTGAAGAGGATGATACAGCTAATGAGCAGCTCAGACTTAAGTATCGTTATCTCGACCTTCGTCGTCCTAACATGCAGCGTAACCTTATGCTCCGTCACAAGATCGCGAAAGCATCCCGTGACTACTTCGACGAGGCAGGATTCATCGAGATTGAGACTCCAATGCTCGGTCTTTCCACACCAGAGGGTGCACGTGACTACCTCGTACCTTCCCGTGTAAAGAATGGTTCTTTCTTCGCACTTCCACAGTCTCCACAGCTTTACAAGCAGCTTCTTATGCTCGCTGGTTATGACAGATATGTTCAGATTGCTAAGTGCTTCCGTGATGAGGATCTTCGTGCTGACCGTCAGCCAGAGTTCACACAGGTTGACTTGGAGATGAGCTTTGTTGACTGTGATGACGTTATGAACGTTACAGAGGGATTCGTATCTCGTGTATTTAAGGATGCACTTGGTATCGATATCCAGCTCCCACTTAGAAGAATAACATGGCAGGAGGCTATGGACCGTTACGGTTCTGATAAGCCAGACCTCAGATTCGATATCGAGCTTAAGGATATCTCTGATGTAGCTTCTAAGATTGATTTCGTAGTATTTAAGAGCGCTCTCGAGGCAGGCGGAACAGTACGTGCTGTTTGCGTTCCTGGTGGAGCTAAGTTCACACGTAAGGAAATCGACGCTCTCGGTGAGGTTTGTAAGACATATAAGGCAAAGGGTATGGCATGGCTTGTACCATCCGCTGAGCCACGTGGATCTTTCCTTAAGTTCCTTACACCAGATGATATCGCAGCTATTAAGGATGCTATGGGTGCTACAGAGGAAGACCTCATCTGCATCGTTGCCGATAAGAAGAAGGTTGTATGGGATGCACTCGGAAATCTCCGTATTGCAGCTGCTAATAAGCTCGGCCTCATCAAGGATGGTGACTTCAAGCTTTGCTGGGTAACAGAGTTCCCTATGTTCGAGTACTCTGAGGAAGAGGGTCGTTACATGGCTATGCACCATCCATTCACATGCCCAATGGACGAGGATCTTGATAACCTCGAGTCTGATCAGGGTAATGTTCGTTCCAAGGCTTACGATATCGTTCTTAATGGTTGTGAGCTTGGTGGTGGTTCTATCAGAATCCACGACAGAGCACTCCAGATGAGAATCTTTAAGCTTCTCGGTTTCACAGAGGAGACAGCTCAGGAGCAGTTCGGATTCCTTCTCGATGCATTTAAGTATGGTGTACCTCCTCACGGCGGTCTCGCTATCGGTCTCGACAGATTCGTAATGCTTCTTACAGGTGCTGGTTCCATTCGTGAGGTTATCGCATTCCCTAAGGTTCAGAACTCTTCTGACCTTATGACTGAGGCTCCACAGCCAGTAGCTCTCAAGCAGCTTGAGGAGCTTGGTATCGCAGTTGCAGCACCTGCTTCTGATGATGAGGATCTCGATAATCTTGTAATGGATTAATTATTGTTGATTGTATTTTTGAAGCAGCCATATCACATGATATGGCTGCTTTTTATTTTGGCCATTTCTATGTGACAAATACATATTCTTTTTTCAATTTAATTAAGGCGTTTGTTGATAAAGTTTAATATAACCACCAAGGTTATTTAATACAATGTACGAAATATGAACGGAAATGTGCATTTTTTGCACATGATTTTTGGGGTGGCTTTATTGAAGTTTTATTCGATGGAGGATTATGATGAAAATGAAGGAGGAACAAATATGTTAGGAATAAAAATAAAGATGCTCCGTAAGGAAAATGGTTTCTCTCAAGAAGAATTAGCCAATAAATTGCATACTACACGATCGACTATATCTAGATATGAGCGTAATATTTCTGTTCCTACTGCAGCGGACTTAGTAGCTCTTTCTAATATTTTTGATGTTAGCGTTGAAGATTTGTTGTCTATTGAAGAGAATCAAATTAACACTGATGATGAAGATGATTTAAAAAAGATTTCTCGAGAGTTATCAGAGATAAATACAAGGTTATTTAGAAGAGAATTATTAAGAAATAAACTGATTTTTGTTATAAAAATAATTGCAATTTGTTTGTTGGTGTTTTTTGTAATTACCGTAGTGAGATTTATATATGTTAATGGGTGTTAAAACAAAAAGTAAAATTCGAGCTTTGTTAGTCTTGATGTGTCATATATTAAAGCAGGAATTAAGCGATTATGATGATTGAAATATAAGGGATGGAACATATTATGAAGAAAATCAACACATTATTATTGACAATATCGTCATTAATGACATCGACTAATAAGAGCATTTTAAAGTTTTTAGTGTTGACGGTTGTATTTTCTTTGTGTTTGAGCGTGGTAGGATGCTTTAAGAAAGATGGAGAGCTTTGTGTTCCCCAATATATTGATGAGTCATTTGAATGGTTTAACTGTGATACTTTATTGATAGATGATGCTAAGGCTGGAAATGTTGATAATTCATTTCCAGTTTTTGCTAATGCAGAATGTCGTGTGTTTTATAATTATTATGATGCAACAATGGAAACATTAGGCAATGTGATTTCTTACATTGATAACAAAGATGTAATTACATATATTGCGGTAGATAATTATTTTTCAGACTGTGAGATGTATGATCTTAAATCATGTTTCTTTCATGATGGTAATTGCTATGCAAATTTTTATAGTGTTGAAAAAGGTGAGCATCATAATACTGTTTTTAAAATTGATGTGGAGAATATTGCATTAGAGTTTGTATTTGAATTTG
>JAKSRI010000006.1 GCA_024403695.1 Saccharofermentans sp.
ATAAGTGGTCCGCCAGCTGCGAGAGTATAAGCAGTAGAACCTGTAGGAGTTGCTACTACGATACCGTCACCATAGAACTTCTCAACCTTCTCCCCATCAATGGATAAAGTGAGCTTTGTAATATGAGGTGTAGCACCTCTTAATACAGATACGTCATTAAGACAAATATCTTCATCCTTAAGTCTGCCATCTTTGTTATAAAGCTGAGCAAATAACTGAACTCTGTTAATGATTCGATAGTTCTCTTTTACGAGTCTATCAATGCAGTCTTCAATATTATCTTCTTCAATCTCAGTTAAGAAACCGATACTTCCCTTATTGATGCCTATAAAAGGCTTATTAAAGTTTCTATACTTAGAAATAACAGCAAGGAAAGTTCCATCACCACCGATAGAAATAATAAGATTACATTCCTTAAAGGAACCAAACTCTATACCTTCGAGATTAGAATCATTAAAGTCAGATGGCTGAACATACAATTCATCAAATACAGGTGTAGCACCCTTATCGATAATAATACGAGCTGTCTTAAGAGCAACTTCGTATCCAATATCTCTATTTCTGTTGGAATAAATTCCGAATTTCATAAGGCACCTCCTGTACTGTTCTATTTAATCATTAATTTGTATAAAAATACAGCGATTAGAGAATAAATTTGATTCTCTCCTTAAGTGAATCTGAATCAATACGTGCCTCGATTCTCTGTTCCTTAATAGAAGCTGCTCTAATCATCTGATTATCTACAGCGGCAACAGATACAACATATCTATTATCGAGTATATCTTTCAGGAAGTTACCAGCACCACCATTACGAATTCCTTCTTCCACAGTAACGACTTTCTTAATGTCACCGAAAAGCATTCTAAGCTTATTCACAGGCATAGGCTTAATAAGAGGACAGTTAATATGTCTTCCGTTAATTCCAGCTTCATGAAGTTCATCGCAAGCTTTATCAGCTTCACTACAGATAGTTCCAAATGAAACTATAGCATATTCCTCACCATAATCTCTGGAAATATGAGGCTTAATAACATCACTTGCATCATTATACAAAGCACCTTTATCCTCGAAGCATGAACTTCCTCTAGGATATCTTACTGCACAAGGGCCTTTACAAGTATTAATAGCATAATCAAGACAGTTCTTAAGATCCTTATAATCTCTAGGAGCAAAAAGCGTCATGTTTGGCATAGTATTAAAGTATGCAATATCATACAGACCATTATGAGTATGACCATCGTTACCTACAAATCCTGCACGATCCACAGCAAATACTACATGATTATTCATAAAACAAACATCATGAATAATCTCATCATAAGCTCTCTGCAGGAAAGAAGAATAAATAGCAACAACAGGAACTGTGTCTAATCTAGAAAGTCCACCAGCCATAGTAACAGCGTGTTCTTCAGCAATACCAACATCAAAGAACCTATCTGGAAATTTATCCTCAAACTTCTCCATACCAGTACCTTGAGGCATGGCAGCAGAAATACCGACAACCTTCTTATTAGTAGTTGCAATCTCTACAAGAGAACCTGCAAATGAGGATGTATAAGAAAGACTTCCAGAAGACTTAACACCTGTCTCCAGATTAAATGGGCTAACTCCGTGATAATTAGAAGGGTTAGTCTCTGCGAACTCATATCCCTTACCTTTCTTAGTACATATATGAAGAAGGACTGGAGCTTTAAGATCCTTAACTGCCTTAAGACTTTTTATAAGCTGCGCTGTATCATGACCATCAATAGGTCCATAATATACAAATCCGAGATCCTCGAACATAGATGGCTGCTTACGGTTAACAAGGAATCTGAAAAATCTTTTTATACCAAGAATTGCAGCAGTAATAGGTTTGCCTAATACAGGAAGCTGTGTAATAAGAAACTTTTCAGTTTTATGCTTAGCATTAAGGTATCCAGAGCTAATACGAAGCTGCTTAAGATACTTACTCATACCACCTACATTCTTACTGATACTCATCTCGTTATCATTAAGAATTACGATCATAGGATTCTGAGTGTGACCAACGTCGTTAAGAGCCTCATATGCCAGTCCACCAGTCATGGCACCATCACCAATTACTGCGACAACATACTCATCACTCTTATTAATATCACGGGCTCTAGCCATACCAACGGCGGCAGAAATAGATGTACTGCTGTGTCCCGTGTCGAACGCGTCGTAATCACTTTCGGACACACGTGGGAAACCAGAAATTCCATCCTTCTGACGAAGAGTGTCAAACTTATCGTATCTTCCCGTTAGAATCTTATATGAATAGGACTGATGACCTACGTCAAAGACAATCTTGTCCTTGGTATAATCAAACACACTTAAAAGCGCCACTGTAAGTTCTACAGCACCAAGATTAGAAGCAAGATGACCACCATTACTAGATACAGTTTTAAGAATCTTATCTCTTAATTCCGCGCATACCACATCCCTCTCTTTGTTAGAGAGAGCATGAATATCGCTTGGTTTAAGATTCTTATTTATAAACTTATAATCCAAATTAAAATGTCCTTTCAGACAGGAACTTAACAATTGTTGTTAATTCCTCAGTATTATATCCCAATTCCACCAATCTACCTAAAACCTTATTACAACCTTCGACCTCAGCGTTAAGCTTTGAATGAGCACCATCAAGTCCAAAAATGCTAACAAAAGTAGACTTATTATCACGCTCGTCTTTGCCTGTACTCTTACCAAGTTCTTCACTATTAGATTCAACATCCAAAATATCATCCATAATCTGGAAAGCCAGACCAACGTGCTCAGAGAGCTTCTTAAGAAGTTCCAGTTCTTCTCCAGTCTTGCCACCAACATAACAAGGCATTGTTATAGCAGCCTCAAGTAGTGCGCCTGTCTTTTTACGCTGAAGCTCATAAAGAGTCTCCACAGGGATATCAGTACCCTCTGATGAGAGGTCGATACTCTGACCACCAATCATGCCATGAATACCACTAAGACGCGCCATAGTAGCTCCTGCAAGTGCAAGAGAATTATCCTTAACAACCTCCTGAAAAATCAGCTCGAAGCTTCTGTTAAGAAGATTATCACCAGCCAGAAGTGCGATACCCTCACCATAAACTTTGTGACATGTTGGATTACCACGTCGAAGATCATCATTATCCATAGATGGAAGGTCATCGTGAATAAGTGAATAAGTGTGAATCATCTCCAAACTTACTGCGAAAGGCAGAACTTTCTGCACGTCTACTCCGAGCATTTTTGCAGAGTAATACATAAGACAAGGTCTGATTCTCTTACCGCCTGCAAGCAGACTGTAATAGGATGCTTTTACGGTAATATCATCCTTAAGTTCTTCATCAAAAACCTTCGTCAGGCTATCTTCAATCCAGTTATTAGATTCTACTGTTAATTCCTGAAAGCTTCTCATATCAAATCTCTCCTGGATCTACATCAAATGGCTCTTCATCGCCATTAGCATTAACCATAGCGATCTTCTGCTCTATATCCTTAATCTTGGCATCACACTTAGCAGCGAGCTCTACGCCTCTAGTATACAAAGCAAGTGAATCATCGAGGGATACACTACCATTCTGGAGCTTAGAAACAATACTATTAAGCTCTGTCATTGCTTCTTCATAATTAAAATTCTTATCTTCCATGTATCCACCTCTTACTTCTTTATGTCTTTAATTGTTGCTACGCAGGTACCATCCTGCAAAGTAATATCTATATCTGTATCAGTTTCCAATTGATTAACAGAACTAACTGTTGTTCCATTAACACTGACATATGAGAAACCTCGTTTAAGAACATTTGCAGGACCAAGCATTGCTAATGAATCAATTACTCTGGCAGTTCTCTGCTTCTCATTACTAAGTATTACATTAATAATGTCATTAAGTCTTGTCTTAATTGCGGTAAGTTTTTCTTTCTGAATGGATAAAGAATATCCAGGAGAATGAAGCGCCTTATGGTTCTTAAGTAACTGAAGTCTGTTCTTCTGATTAGAAATATAGTAATCAATAGCACTACTTAATGTGTATTTCCATTCATCTACTTCTCTTTGCAAGCTTTCCAGGGGTTCTAGAACAATTTCAGCGGCTGCAGTTGGAGTAAGAGCTCTAACATCTGCTACATAGTCTGAAATAGAGTTATTAGTCTCGTGTCCTACGGCAGAGATAATCGGAATCTCGCAACTATATATTCTTCTGGCTAGATTCTCGTCATTAAATCCCATGAGGTCTTCCAGTGAGCCACCACCACGGGCAACAATAATAACATCAACGTTATTTCTCTCTTCAAAATAATTAATACCACTAATAAAATCACCAGGACACTCAGTACCCTGAACATGCGCAGGATAAAGCAAAAGATCAAAGTGCGGATTACGTCTGTTAAGTGTGTTAATTATATCGTGAATTACTGCACCATCAGAGGATGTAATAACACCAATTCTTCTAGGAAATCTAGGAAGTGGTTTTTTATGGGCGGCGTCGAAAAGCCCTTCGTCATTAAGCTTTTTTACCAACAAGTTAAGTGCTTCTCTTATATCACCTGTACCAACTTTACTCATGGAATTACAGATGATCTGGAATCTGCCGTTGCCTGCGTAAAAGGAAGCGCTACCAGTAACTGTTACTTTGTCACCCTTCTTAGGACGAAATGTAACCCTTGAGAAACTGCTTCTGAACATAACACAGGACACCACTGAACCATTATCATCCTTAAGAGAAAAATAGCAGTGACCACTAGCTGCGGGACTTATTTCTGAAATTTCGCCCGTTAAAGAAAGGCTGCTAAGACCTGAATCGCTCTTGGCAACCTCATTACAGTACTTAAAGAAATCTGTAACACTTTTGAAAGTATACATTAAAGGCTCTTCTCGTAACTTGATAAAACTCCATTAATGTAAGATGAAGAATCATCTGTTCCATATTTTTTTGAAAGTCTAACAGCCTCGTTGATAGCTACGCTAGTAGGAATATCATCAGAATTAGAAATCTCATACATAGCAGTTTCCAAAATAGCTTTATCAAGCTTAGGAATTCTGGAGATAGTCCACTTCTTAAGATACTTGCTGATATCCTCATCAAGTGATTCTCTGTTAAGTACAACACCACGAGCAGTATTTAAGAAATACTCCTTGTCGTCCTCAATCTGTGGATTAACTTCCATATAAATGCTGAGCTGCTCTTCAAGTGATTCAATTCTGAAATCATGCTGATAAACAAAAAATACAACAGCTTCTCTTGTCTCTATTCTACTCATCTTACTCTCCCTGGTGGCAAAATTCTGTCTAACATCTTCTTAAAACGACTCTCATCGCTGAAGAGGAATGATCCGACAAAGAATCCTACCGCTGTAAACAAAATTATAAACAAGGTTTTTAACAAACCGAATATGCAAATTAATATTCCAACGATAAAAAATGCGAAGGCAAATATACCACCAGCCTTGGTGCTACTGAACTTCTCCAAAAGTTTTGAAAGAAAACGTTCCATTATCTACCCTCAACCTTGGCAACAACGGCCTCAACTTTTGTAACCTTAACAAATACGGACTCTACGATGATACCTGTATATCTCTCGATGTCCTTCTTTACCTTCTCCTGTACCTTGGACATAGAGGAAGGAATTTCTACGTTACTGTAAAGAACAGCATTGATTCTAACCTTAATAGCTCCATTCTTAGCCTGTGCAACATTAGCCTTAGCACTCTTAATACCAGCCTGAGCTGACTTTGCAGAGTTAAGTGCAATACTCTCGAGAGCATCAGCTCCGATATCAACAGAACCAATCTCTGTCTTTCTGAGCTTTGTCTTATAAACTCTTGCAGAAGTAATAATGTTAGAAATTGAATAAACACATAAAATAATGAATACCAAAAGTACTACGAGATAAATATATCTTGTAGCTGGATTAGTAACTATAGAAGAAAGTGGAGAAAGAATATCTGCAAAGATACCATCATCAATCATTGCATAAAGTAACACAATAGATACCAAAGCAATAATTACTGAATAAATAAACATCAGAACACGCATGAAACGATTCATTAGGATTCCTCCTCGTTATCAGGCTTACGAACGCCGCACACATATACGTCAACGCTCTCGACATCGAGACCTGTGTACTTTTCAACATCAGCCTTTACTCTTTCCTGTATAGACCAAGCTACCTCTGGAATAATTTTACCATAAATAATGACCGGATAAATTGTAATGGAAACGATGTCATTCTGTGTCTGTCCGAACACAACTCTTACACCCTTTCCTTCGTGTACAACTCCGGCCTTCTCTTTAAGTGCAACTGCGAAAGAAGGCACAAGCTCATAAACACCGTCGATCTGCATAGCAGCTTCGGCAGCGTACTGAGCCACAAATCCCTGTGTCATGGATCTGTCGCCTTTTATCGATTCAGTTACTGTATTATCATTCATATTCTAGGTTCGCTCAAAATTTACTTTTGAATAAATAAAGTCCCGGCGTCTCTGTTAAAGACGCCGGAACAAGTGAAAACTAAATTAATATTAGTCCTTAGCTCTCTCTTTGTACTCACCAGTTCTTGTATCGATAACGATTCTCTCGTTCTGGTTGATGAAGAGTGGAACTTTAACCTGAGCACCTGTCTCAAGTGTAGCATACTTCATTGCGTTGTTTGTTGTATCGCCCTTAACACCTGGCTCACACTCAACGATCTCGAGTGTAACGTTGATAGGAAGCTCTACTGCGAAAACCTCACCGTTGAAGGAAGAAGTGATGCACTCCATACCATCCTTAAGGAACTTAACATTATCACCGATTACATCAGCTGTGATTGGATCCTGCTCGAATGTCTCCTGATCCATGAAGTAGTAAAGATCACCATCAGCATAAAGATACTGCATTGTTCTCTTTGTGATGTGAGCCTCTTCGTACTTATCGTTAGGGTTGAAAGAACGCTCTACTACAGAACCTGTCTTAACGTTCTTGTACTTTGTTCTTACGAAAGCTGCACCCTTACCTGGCTTAACATGCTGGAACTCAACTACCTGATAAACCTGGCCATCCATCTCGAAACACATATTGTTTCTGAAATCACCTGCACTGATCATAAATATCTCCTTTACCAATTGCATAGTTTTACAATTTATACCAAATAATTTTACTGAAAGAATCAATATACTGCAAGTCAAAAAAGCAAAAACTCGTAAAAATAAAACATATTTGTTTGCTTTTATATATACAGCATATTATTATTTTATAGGCTTTTAGATTTAATTAGGGGTAAGTAAATGACTTTTCACTCAGACATTCTTGAGTTGATGCAGATATTCAACAATCCAGATATGGACCTACATAGTAATCCGTCTTTTACAAAATTGACGGATGTATTATGCATTAATAGAGTTTCATATCAGGTTATTGGTGATAACCTCCCTGAATCTAACAGAATTCTATTTACAAACAAGGCTACTGAGATAGGTCAGAATTACGATTTTTCAGTTAAAACATATTCAGGTAATACTGTTATTATTCGTATTTACAGATATCAGTACGCAGCTCCACTAGGAGAATATGAAGACCTCTTCACTATTTTTGCTAATATTGTACTTAACAAGATTGCTGCAATGGAAAACAAGAAAGAATCTGATTCTATACTCTATTATGATCAGAGAATGAACTTACATAATACTAATTATCTCTATCGTCAGCTCAGTACTTTTATAAAGAATGATAAGATCTCTGAATATGCTATTATGTTCCTTAATGTTAAGGAAACACGTAATCTCAATGCATTGTTTGGTATTGAGACTACTAACATGATTATCAAAGATTATGCAAATACTACTCTTAGCTTATTAGATCAGAACGAAGGCGAAGATATCTATAGTCTTGGAGGAGATAATTATATTGTTCTCCTTAAGAAGGAGAATGAAAACGACATTATTAAATACATGTCTAATGCTAATATCCGTCTAGAAACTAATAACGATATCATCGAATATACTCTTTCTGCTCATATTGGTGTACTTAGGCTTACAGATGACTTTACATCAATTAATGAGATTATGGATTCTGTATATAGTGCGTATACATTATCCAAGAGCGATGAAAATCCTGACATTTTCTTCTTCGATAATTCTATTAAGAGAGGCACTCTTGAGGAAGAAGACTTTGCTGATGATATCAAAGATGCTCTCGAGAAAGAGAAATTCCTTGTATATTTCCAACCTATCGTTTCCAAGAATAACGATGATATCAACCTCTTCTCTGCTGAAGCGCTCCTTAGATGGCGTCGTCAGGGCGAGATGATTAACCCTCGTGACTTCCTTAAGATTGCAGATAAGTATAAGTTAATGCGTAAGATCGATCTTTACGTATTAAAAACCGTATGTACTAAGCTTTCCCTCTGGATTAAGGAAGGATTAAATCCAGTATGTATTCATTGTAATTTTGCCGATAGCGATCTTCTCACACTTAATCTTGCTGATGAGATTTTGCAGATTATTGATGAGTACGAAATTCACCATAGTCTTATTAATATCGAGTTTGCGGAATCAGCATACCATAAGAATAAGAATGCATTCATTTATACAATAAACAAGCTCCATAATGCTGGTGTTAAGGTAAGTATCGATAACTTCGGACGTAACTTCACTTCGCTGGAACTTTTTGAAGAGTTTGATTTTACAACACTTAAGATTGATTCCAGCATTGTTAACTCAGACAATTCCAAAACAAAAATACTTCTTACAAATCTTATCTCCCTTGCTGATAATCTCGGTATCGAAGTAATCTGTCAGGGCGCTGATACTAAGTCTGAGATTAAGCGTGCTTTTGAAGCCGGATGCGATATTTTCCAGTCAGAAGTATACGATAAAGCTTTATCTGAAAGATATTTCACCAATAGACTTAAGAATCCAAAATATTAATAGTAAAGCTCCGATTAATATCGGAGCTTTTCAATTAGTGAATTACTTTTAAAAATGTTCTTCTATGGATAGGACACATACCCTTTTCTCTTATCGCGGCATAATGATCCTTTGTACCATATCCTTTATGCTTAGCAAAACCATAGCCAGGAAATTCTTCATCATATTTCTCCATCAAATGATCTCGTGTAACCTTAGCAAGAACTGATGCTGCAGCAATGGAATTAGACTTGGCATCACCTTTAATAATTGGTTCTACATAAATTCCTGTTCCATCAAGCTTCACTGCATCAACCAGCAGTGCCTGTGGTTTATAACCCTTTTCTTCAAGCTCCTTAACGCACTGGCGCATGGCCTTCTTAGTTGCTTCCAGGATATTAATCTCATCGATAACACCAGCATCCATAGTAACTACGCTATATGCAAGTGCGTGTTCCTTTATCTCGACGAAAAGTGCTTCACGCTTCTTCTCAGAGAGCTTTTTACTATCATCAAGACCAAGAATCGGATAATTGGGGTCAAGGATGCAAGCAGCTGCTGCAACAGGACCAGCAAGAGGACCTCTACCCGCTTCATCTATACCTGCCACAAGTGTGTACCCAGCATCAAAATACTTCTGCTCATACACATTAAGGTTAGCGTACTTTTCCTTAAGTTGTTCTTCAGTCAGCTTTGCCATAAGGAATCTCCAAACTAATTCTGCCGATACGGCCACTTCTCAAATCATCAAGGAAACTTCTGGCAAAACGTTCCTCATCAACACGTCCACCAGACATGAGACATCCACGAAGCTTACCCATCTGAAGGAAACGCTCGTAAAGGTCGCCGTTACCAAATGATTCCTTTACTTTATAACGCTCTTCCATAAGTTCAGGATAAAGCTCATAAAGAAGATTAATCGCATTATAAGAAACTTCAATATTATCAGTTACTTCCATCTTGATAGCACCAGTAGCAGTAAGCACTAACTGAGAACGCTGAGAAGCAATCTTTGGCCACAAAACTCCTGGCATGTCCATTAACTCCAGTCTTCCTGAAGTTCTTATCCATTTCGCCTGGCGTGTGACACCTGGCTTGTCGCCTGTAACTGCCGCTTTCTTACCAGCGAGAGCATTGATAAGAGTTGACTTACCTGTATTTGGAACACCAACCACCATAGCTCTAACCGGACGTCCCTCACGACCCTTGGCAGCAGCTCTGTCGAGGATATCCTTCATGAGTTCCATAGTAACTTCTTCGAGCTTATCCAGGCCCTTTTTCTTAGTCGCTTCCATGCATACTGCACGTGAACCTGTAGAATTAATACGCTGAATCCACTCGTTTGTCTTATTAGGATCAGCAAGGTCTGCCTTGTTAAGAATAACAACTCTTGGCTTAGTACCAATTAACTTATCTAACTCTGGATTACGGCTGGAGAATGGAATTCTCGCGTCACAAGTCTCGTACACAAGGTCAACAAGCTTAAGTGCATCCTTAGTCTCGTTAAGTGTACGACGCATATGTCCCGGGAACCAGTTAATATCCTGTGCCATTGTTTGTCTCCTGTTTTCTTAAAAATATACAAAAGTGCCCTAAGCAGAGCACTTTCGTAATAAATACTAGTTTTAATTAATGGTGGAAGAGTCTGATACCTGTGAATGCCATAGCGAGGCCAAGGTCATCACAAGCCTTAATAACGAGGTCATCTCTTACAGATCCACCTGGCTGAGCGATGTATCTAGCACCACTTCTGTAACCTCTCTCGATGTTATCAGAGAATGGGAAGAAAGCATCAGAACCAAGAGCTACGTCAGTGAGCTGATCAAGCCAAGCTCTCTTCTTCTCAGCTGTAAAGACTTCTGGCTTTGTTGTAAAGATGTTCTGCCACTTACCCTCAGCGAGTACGTCCATGTAATCCTCACCGATGTAGAGGTCGATAGAATTATCTCTGTCAGCTCTCTTAATATCCTCACGGAATGGGAGATTAAGAACTTCTGGAGACTGACGGAGCCACCAGTTATCTGCCTTAGAACCAGCAAGACGTGTGCAGTGGATTCTGGACTGCTGACCAGCACCAATACCGATTGCCTGACCATCCTTTACGTAGCATACAGAGTTGGACTGTGTGTACTTAAGAGTGATAAGAGAAATGATAAGGTCTCTCTTAGCCTGCTCTGGGAAATTCTTGTTAGCTGTTGGAATGTTCTCGAAGAGCTTATCGTCGATAACGAGCTCGTTTCTACCCTGCTCGAAAGTAACACCAAATACTTCCTTGTGCTCGAGTGGAGCTGGAACGTAATTAGGGTCAATCTTGATGATAGCGTAGTTACCCTTCTTCTTTGTCTTAAGGATCTCAAGTGCCTCTGGCTCATAATCAGGAGCAATAACACCATCAGAAACCTCACGCTGAATCATCTTAGCTGTGCATACATCAACCTTATCAGAAAGGGATATAAAATCACCAAAGGAAGACATTCTATCTGCACCACGAGCACGAGCGTATGCGCAAGCAAGTGGAGAAAGCTCACCGAGGTCATCTACCCAGTAAATCTTCTTAAGAACATCTGAAAGAGGCTGTCCTACAGCTGCACCAGCTGGAGAAACGTGCTTAAAAGATGTTGCTGCTGGGAGACCAGTAGCTGCCTTAAGCTCTTTTACAAGCTGCCAACCATTGAAAGCATCAAGAAGGTTGATGTAACCTGGCTTACCATTAAGAACCTCGATAGGAAGCTCAGAACCGTCATTCATGTAAACTCTGGATGGCTTCTGGTTAGGATTGCATCCATACTTTAACTGCATTTCGTTAGACATGTGAAATATCTCCTTTAATTAAACATTCTTGTTAATGATTCTTGTATCAGCCTCACCTGTAGCGATATCAATATAACGTACAAAGAGAGAAACCTTGTTGTCCTCATTGAGGTTAGACCATACCATATTTGTGAACTCATCAATATTACCAGAAAGAGCTACCTTCTCTGGCTCACCCTCAAATGAAGGAAGTGGATTACCATCACCCATATATGTGTGGATAAATCTACCGATACCAGCCTTAGGCACATCGTATGTATATGTATTTCTGATGCAGCACTCTGGATCTCCATCATCAGACTTAAGGATAGAAAGTGCGAAATCATACTTACCATCAACAATATTCATAACACCAGAAATTCTAGGAGTATAGTTAGGAGCATCGTGCTCATACTTTCTCTCTCTTAAAGACTCCTCGAAAGTCTTACCAGCTGCGAGACCATCGCGAACTGTATCTGTCTGATCACCATTAGTTACGATAGTTGTATTACCAAGAACACGAACTGGGTGATAAATAATAAGCTCAGGAGCAACAAGCAATGTAGAAGGATCAAAAGCCTCTGTCTGAATTCCATCCTCAGTTGTTGTAAATACTCTGTTACGGCTAGAAGCACTTCTACCCATAATAAAATAA
Organism: Saccharofermentans sp.; assembly: GCA_024403695.1. GTDB lineage: Bacteria > Bacillota > Clostridia > Saccharofermentanales > Saccharofermentanaceae > Saccharofermentans. The sequence goes on from JAKSRI010000006.1 coordinate 12,314, forward strand.
GCTGTTACAGCATACTTTCCGTCATCAGATGTACCGATTACGATACCTCTTCCTGGATAAGCGTTTGTGCTCAAAAGCTCGCTCAAATCTAAAGTCTTCATTTTACATATCTCCTTTTAATTAAATTCAACTCTGTTATTTACCACTGATATTTTACCATCAGCAATATATCTAATAGCTTTAGGCATAATAACCTGCTCACATTCCTTCATGATTCTCTTCTGAAGCACTTCAGGAGTATCATCAGGCAATACTTCAACTGCCTTCTGGAAAATAATAGGTCCCTCATCATAATTCTCATTAACAAAATGAACTGTAGCACCAGAAACCTTAACACCCTTAGCAATTACAGCCTCATGTGGGTGGATTCCATACATACCGGCACCGCAAAAAGCAGGAATAAGTGCTGGATGAATATTAATGATTCTGTTGGAATAAGCACTTACAACCTTCTTTCCTAACAAAGAAAGGTATCCAGCGAGAACGATAAGCTCTGCACCACTATTCTGAACTTCTTCAAGAACCTTAGCATCCCACTCATCTCTAGAAGCAAAATCCTTAACAGAAAGCACCTTACCAGGAATGTTGTTATCTGCAGCTCTCTGGAGAGCGTATGCATCCTTATTAGATGCAATTACAAGGGAAATCTCTACACCACTAAGATAACCACTCTTAATGTTATCAATAATAGCCTGTAAATTAGTTCCTCCACCAGATACAAAAACAGCAATCTTCATTTATTCACCTCATTTATAAGATACAGAGTGTACGTTCTTAATAGAATCATCTACCTTACCAGCAACATAATTACCATCAAAACATGCACTACAGCAATCACATTTAATTCCATTAAGTGATGCTTTGAGAGATTCCAAACTGATATACCCAAGAGAATCAGCCTCGATCAACTCCTTAATCTCTTCCAAAGATTTAGACTGACCAGGAAGGTCCTTAGCCTCATCAGCATTTACTCCATAGCAGCATGGATACTTAACCATAGGAGAAGCAAGTCTAACATGAACTTCCTTAGCTCCATTTTCCTTAAGGAATTTAATGATATGCTTAGTTGTTGTTCCTCTTACGAGTGAATCATCAACAATAGCAATTCTCTTACCTTCAATAGCAGGCTTCAGAACAGCAAACTTCATCTTAACTGCAAGTTCACGCTGATCCTGAGTGGACTTAATAAATGTACGTCCAACATATCTATTCTTAAGAAGGCCTGTGCTAAATGGAACACCAAGAGCATCAGCATAACCAAGAGCTGCTGTATTACCAGAATCAGGAGCACCAATTACAATATCACACTCACATGGCTGTTCCTTGGCCAAAGCCTTACCTACGTTATATCTTGACTCAAATACGCTAGTTCCATCGATATAGGAATCAGGTCTAGCTACATATACATATTCAAATACGCAGATTTTACCGTTCTTAACCCTATCCTCTGAAGCAACATCAACATTAACATAAAGAGACTTAACCTCATATTTATCAATAACAACAACCTCACCTGGCTCCAACTCACGAACAAATACTGCATCAAGAGCATCAAAAGCACATGTCTCGGAGGATACCATATATGTATTATCCTTCTTACCAAGAGCAAGTGGTCTGATACCATATGGGTCTCTAACGGCAATAAGCTTGTCATCAGTCATAAAAACGAGAGAATAAACACCCTGCACTTCCTTAAGTGCGCATGCGATAGCTTCTTCTGTGGAGGAAGCACCAACACGTTTGCGCGAAATAAGTGAGAGCACTGTCTCGGAGTCTGTGCCAGTCTGGAAGATAGCACCCATCTCCTTAAGGTTTTCTCTGATTTTCTCACCATTTAGAAGTACTGCGTCACAGGACAAAGCAAGGTTACCCACGGAAGATCTGATAGCAATTGGCTGAAGTCCTTCCATACCAACTGTTCCGTCACCGCCTCTCGCGTGACCGATAGCACAACTACCCTCGAGAGCATTTAGTGTAACATCATCAAAAACTTCAGTTACGAGACCATTTTGTTTATGTACCAGAAATGCTCCGCCCTTATTAACTGCAATTCCTGCAGATTCCTGACCTCTATGCTGAAGAGAAAAAATACCATAGAATGCTGACTTAACAACATCCTTAGTACTACCATCTCTATTAATTACACCAAATACACCACTCATTATTAGGCCTCCATAGCCTTAATCTTATCCTGAAGCTTTGCATCTTTTGCAAGAACTTCACTCTTCATTTCCTCTTTATAAGCAGCAAGCTTATCTGCGAGCTCGCTATCAGCGATAGCAATCATCTGACAAGCAAGAATAGCGGCATTCTTACCACCATCAATGGCAACAGTTGCTACTGGAATACCTGTAGGCATCTGGACTGTAGCATAAAGAGCATCAACACCATTAAGTGAACCACCCTTACATGGAATTCCGATAACTGGAAGTGTTGTATTAGCAGCGAGAACGCCACCAAGATGAGCTGCAAGACCAGCTGCGGCGATAACAACAGAGAATCCCTTCTCACGTGCAGTTCTAGCGAGCTCCTCAGCTCTCTCTGGTGTTCTATGAGCAGATGCTACATGAGCCTCGAACTCTACACCAAACTTATTAAGTAACTTAAAACATCCCTCAAGAATAGGAAAATCTGAATCAGATCCCATTACTACTAATACTTTACTCATAATAAAAGCTCCTTTTATTCGTCTTCTTGCGCCCAATTAAGGCGATTCATTACTCTGTAATAATCCTCAGAACCCCACTCATAAGGCTTTGGACAATAGTCATTTCCAGGTCTCTTAGAAGTCTGAGAATAAGGTATAACATTCAATCTGTAGTCTACACAATAAGTGTTTGTCTCGTCCATTATAAATTCACACTGAATTATTGCTGAATCAGGGTCGGATAATCCAGTATTACCACCAAAACAGAAGTTTGAAAGACTATAGAAAATGTATTTTCCATTATATTTCTCGATTGGCTGGAGTCTATGTGGATGATGACCAACTACAATATCAGCACCATAATCAATAAGATCATGTGCAGTAATAACCTGATCGTCTCTTGGACTGTAATCTTTCTCGATTCCCCAGTGACATGAAACGATGATAATATTACATCCCTGTTCTTTAAGCTGATCAATTAAAGGATGAGCTGTAGCAGCAGTATCTCCATCGACCATATCGATACCACACATACCAATCTTAACGCCTCTAACCTCATATGTAGCAACGCTATACTGGTTGCTCCACTTAATACCAACGGAATCCATGGCATTCTCAGTGTCAGTAAGTCCCTGCTCATAGTAATCAGCACTATGGTTGTTAGCGAGGTTAACCGCATCAATACCAGCAAATGTGAGCATCTGTGTATATTCCTGAGGTGCGCCAAAAACATACTCCTTTACTTTGTAAGAAGTCGCATTTGTTATTGTGCCCTCAAAATTAACAAGTGTCATATCATCATTATTAAATAATTCCGCACAATTTTTAAAACAGTAAGTGTAATCACCATTAACAACAGCATCGAAACCATCAGGTGATCCGTTCCAAGCTACTGCCTCTGCCAGAGTGCAGTCACCTGTAAAAGAAACAAGAATATGCTGTGGTTCAGGTGTAGGCGTAGGAGTTGGTGAAGGAACAGTTTCCACGATAGTAATCTCAGGAAGTTCAATTTCCTGTTTGGATTCAGTAATAAGTAAAGATTCTGAGAACTTAGTCTCAGAACCATTTACAGGTGACTTGCTACAAGCTGCACATAAAAGTACAGCAAGCATACAAATCATAATTAATATTCTTGTGAATCTATTAGAATTCAATATTTAAATTCTCCAATTAGTTATAGTATCCTTCAAAATCAGGTGAAAGCTCACGCAAAATCTGAGCTCTTGCATAAAGTCCTGATGGGCTTATAAATACATCTGGCCAGTGACCTGCGAGCTTCTCTTCAATAGTAAGGAAGTTAGACATATAGAGCAAAGCATTAGATGACTCAGCAGCTGCACCACCAATAGACCAGTTACACCAGCTAATCTGATTATCATAGAAGAAATCCATCCATGCATTTGACTCCTCGATACAAGGACCGCCATTACCAGAATCGTATGTTGTACCCCACTCAGTACAGAAAATAGGAAGACCATTATCCATAGCAGCCTGAACTCTGTCTCTTGACTCCTGTCCAGATGATCCAGCGTAGAAATGGAATGTATACATGATATTCTCTTCGCCCTCGATAGGATTCATAGAAGCGATATCAACATCGTGGCTCCATGTGGATGTACCACAAATGATTACGTTATCAGGATCCTTTGCTCTGATTACATCAATAAGCTCTTCGTTATAAGGCTTAATGCAGTTATCCCAGTTAACCTTGTCCCCAGGATTACAGATACAATCACCATTAGGCTCATTGCATACTTCGTAAATGATGTTGTCATACTCACCATAAATCGCAGTATATCTCTGGAAGAAATCAATAGCCTCTGCCTTATACATATTAGGATCACCATCAGCAAGGATGTGCCAGTCCATAATTACATAAACACCAGCATCGATACACATATCAGTAATTTGACAAGCCTGATTGTAGTACTTCTCAGGATTCTTGATATATCCGTCAGATGTACCTTGAGTGTACATAGCAATACGAATTACCTGACAGCCCCAGTCCTCTGTAAGAGTCTGAATAGTATCTACATTAAAGAAGTTAGTACACATATAAAGGCCATAAGTACTCATTCCTCTAAGCTGAACAGGCTCACCGGTAACAGAACTCATAAGATGAGTGCCTTCAACATAAAGCTTTCCATACTTATCAACGGCTCTGTCTGTAACTACGGCTGTACTATTAGGACCTACTACAATTTCAGTTGGTGTAGGAGCAGCTTCTGTAGTTTCTGTAACTGGCTCTGTTTCAACTACAGTTTCAACTGGAACTGAAGCAGTAGTTGCTGGAACAGTCTCATCAGAAAGCTTCTTAGAACAAGATGCAACTGATAATAAAATAGACATAGAAAGTATTAAGGAAAAAAGCTTCTTCTGAATGGCCATAAATTTACCTTCCTATTAAATAAAAATATAAATAAGTGTATAATAAATAAAAAAATCAATCAACAAAAATAACCTTAAAATTCAATCTAATGGTTAATAATTACGTCATAATTTATTCACAAAAAAAGTTGACAGATAAATTATAATATTATTAGAAATGGAATAGTTAAAGGAGTGATCGTATGGCAAAGAGTGACGCTATTATCGCTAAGATTAATAAGCTTGCTAGTAAGGGAAAGTTAGATGGAATTAATAAGTATTCCGGTGAACCTGACGATGAAGTAAGAAAAGCAGTTGCAGTAGCATTTGGTCAGATTCCTGGATATGAGACAGGAATGGCACTTATTCCTCTTCTCAGAGATTCATCAGCATCCGTTAGAGCAGCAGCTGCTGAGTCTGCTGGTAAGATTAGAGCTAAGAATTGCGAGGAATATATTAAGAAACTTGCATTTGCTGATTCAGATCCTAATGTTCGAATAGTTGCTAAAGAAGCTTTCGATGTGCTTAAGGATCGAGTAGTTTAAACTTCATTAAATTGAGCAATCAAAAAGCTGTTTCAGAAATGAAACAGCTTTTATAATACTTAAATTCGTTAGCTATCAAATCTTTGTAGCTACTTCTCCCTGCTTCTTATAGATAGAATTAGCAGGAACATAACCTCTAATCATTGAAAGTGGATAGATCTGACTATTACGTCCGATTACAGAAGCTGGATTAAGAACTGAACCACATCCTACCTCTACATAATCTCCGATAATTGCACCAAACTTCTTAAGTCCAGTCTCGAGCTTACCGCCATCATATCTAACTGCAGTAAGAGTCTTATCAGACTTAACATTAGAAGTAATGGAACCAGCACCCATATGGGACTTAAATCCAAGAACAGAATCGCCAACATAGTTATAATGTGGAACCTGAACATTATCAAAAATAATTACATTCTTAAGCTCTGTAGAGTTACCAACTACCGCATTATCTCCAACAATGATCTTTCCTCTTAAGAAAGCACAGTGTCTAACCTCTGTCTTATGTCCGATAATACATGGACCAGTAATATATGCAGAGTCAAATACCTTTGCATCCTTAGCAATCCAGATATCTTCGCCTCTTTTCTCATATTCATCTTCAGGCAAAGTAGGACCAACCTTAAGAATAAAGTCTCCAATATCTGGAAGAACTTCCCATGGATACTGCTTTCCTTCGAACAAAGGAGCAGCAATTGTATGGCTCAAATCAAGAATCTCATTAATATCGAACATAATATAACCAACCTTATAAATAATTACTCTACTGTAACACTCTTAGCAAGATTACGTGGTTTATCAACATCACAGCCCTTATTGACTGCCATATAGTAAGCAAATAACTGACATGGTAATGCAGCCAGTATTGGTGAAAGCATTTCGTCACAATCTGGGATAACAAACTTGACGTCACAGGAGAGATCTACACCAGAAACCCTCTCAGGAACGATAGCAAGCACTGTTGCTCCACGTGTAGCAACTTCCTTAATGTTACTCTCCATCTTACCCACAAGTGCATCCTGAGTGATAGGACTAACTACTAGAGTACCCTCCTCGATAAGTGCGATAGTTCCGTGCTTTAACTCACCACCAGCATAAGCCTCAGAGTGAATGTACGAAATCTCTTTAAGCTTGAGTGAAGCCTCCATGGAGAGATAATAATCAAGACCTCTACCAATAAAGAAAATACTTTCACAATTAAACTCCTTAGAAGCAAATTTCTGAATCTCATTCTGCTTCTCAAGAATTGTAGTTAATTTCTCAGGAATAGCGAGAAGCTCCTGCTGATAGAATGCATACTTCTCATCATCAAGCTTGCCCATAGTATGAGCGAATTTCAACGCGATAAGATACAAACAGCCAAGCTGTGTGGTATATGCTTTTGTAGAAGCAACAGAAATCTCAGGACCTGCTGCTGTATACAGAACATAATCTGCTTCTCTGGCGATAGTACTTCCAATAACATTTACAATAGCAAGTGTCTTTGATCCTCGAGCCTGTGCCTCGCGCATTGCCTGACGAGTATCAAGAGTCTCACCTGACTGTGAAATAACAATAGTTAATGTCTTATCATCAATTATAGGATCGCTATAACAGAACTCAGAAGCAACACCACATACAACTGGGATACGGCAAAGTTTCTCAATAAGATACTTACCAACACAACCAGCATGATATGCAGTACCACATGCGATGATATTAATCTTGTTAATAGAATCCATATATGCCTTATCTACAGGGAAATGCTCGAGATAAATCTCATTATCCTTGATTCTTGGACGAATTGTAGCATCAAAAACCTTAGGCTCTTCGTACATTTCCTTCATCATGAAGTGAGCGTAACCGCCCTTCTGAGCTGAGTCTGTATCCCACTCAACCTTAGAAACCTCATAATCAATAGGATCTCCAAGTGGATCAAAAATCTCGATAGAATCCTTAGTCATAACAAGGAGACAATCATCATCCATAAATACAACATCACGTGTGTACTCGATAAGTGCAGGAATATCAGAAGCAATAAAGTTCTCTCCTTCACCTACTCCGATAACAATAGGATTATCCTTCTTTGCACAAATAAGCTTATCTGGCTCATCAACACAAAGAATACCGAGAGCATAAGAGCCAACGATATCGCCAAGAGCTTCTCTTACTGAACCAATAAGATTAGTAAAACCATTCTTCTTGTAATAGTAATCAATAAGCTGAGCAGCAACCTCTGTGTCAGTATCAGAATTAAACTTATAACCACGCTTAATAAGGAACTTTCTAAGTTCTACATAGTTCTCGATAATTCCATTGTGAACAACACAAATCTTCTCGTTCATAGAAAGATGTGGATGAGAATTCTCATCACTTGGAGCACCATGAGTTGCCCATCTAGTATGACCGATACCAGCGCTAATTGCATTTGAAGAATCTTCGTCAAGAGAATATCCCTCCTGGGAAACTGCCTTACGAAGTTCCTCTACCTTACCCTTACGCTTAATAAGGTGATACTCATTATCCTTAATAAATGAAACACCTGCTGAGTCATATCCTCTATACTCGAGACACTCAAGACCCTTAATCAACACAGACAAAGTGTTACGAGCACCGATATATCCTACAATACCGCACATAAATACTCCTTAATAAACAGTTACTGAAATATTCTCAGGTACCTGTTGTTCAACTCTAAAATATGTATTTTTATCAGATGGAGACACTGTAATATCAACTACAACTACACCAGACTTCCAAGAAGCAGAATCAGAGTAATCAAGCTCTGCCTTAATATCGCTGGATGTAAGCGAGTTAATAGTTGACTGACGTCCCTTTACTTCAACCTGAACCTGCTTAATTGGATAAGAAATCTCTACGTCAGATGGAGCATTATCCAAAGAAATAGGAACTACAAAACTCTTAGTTACTACTGGATTATTATTAACCTGAATATACATCCACAGACCAAGAGAAAGTGTAAAAGACAAAATAATAAGACCAATCTTGGCACCGATAGTTGCTCTACCGAATCTGCCCTCTTCATTAGCAGCCTTTGTCTTAATATGCATATCAGTAGAAAGCTCTCCAAAAGACTCTGTTATTGTAACGTTCTTCTTTTCTTCCTTAGCCTCAGTCTTTTTACTATTAGGCTTCTTGCTACTCTTCTTAGAAGAAAGCTTAGAAATAAACTTTGCAAAACCGTTAGTCTTTACTTCCTTGCCAGAAAGACCAAGCAAATAAGAAAGGTTAGCCTCTAACTCATTGCTATCCTTCATCTCATATAGGCGTCCATTAACAGCAATTGAAACCTTACCTCTCTCCTCTGATACAGCAACAGCAATAGTGTCACCCATCTCAGATGCACCAACAGCGGCTCTATGTCTAGTTCCAGAACGCTCTAGGTTATGCATTGTAACAGAGAGTGGTACATGGCATCTAGCAGCTATAATTCTTCCATCTCTTATAAGAAGTCCACCATCATGCATTGGTGATCCCTTATAAAAAATAGACTGAATAACAGAATTAGTTACAGTTGAATCAAACTTTACAACATTTTCCTGAGTCAAAAGCTCATCAAGTTTTGTAGCTCTCTCTATAAGGATAAGTGCTCCAGTATAAGTGGAAGCCATCTCCTTACATGCCAGCGTAATCTGATGAACAAAAGATACTGCCTGCACATTCTCATCTACATCACTAGACTTCAATATATTCTTAAGAGATCCAAATGACTTAAGACCAACAGTTTCAAGTGCTCTTCTGAGCTCAGGCTGGAAAATAACTACAAAAGCAAATGCTAATACATAAAGCAATTTACTGAAAATAAAGCCGACCATGTCCAGCTGGAAAAGTCCACAAACAATAACAAATAACAGGATAAGAACAATTCCCTTAATAAGCTGCCAAGCTCTACTCTGTCTGATAAACAAGAGAATCCAGTAAAAAAGGAAAGTTACAAGAATAATATCAATGGCATACTTAAACAGGTCTGCCTTACTTCCGAAGAAAAGGTAACCTGATTTAAAGCTGTTAAACAACTCTACAATAAAATCTATAATTCTTGTGATATAACTCTCATCTGCCATAAATTTAATTATACCATAACATTATTTAATACATAGTCTTGCAAGAGGATTATCAACTGCAGCCTTTTGTATTATTTCTTCATTAATTCCATATTCTCTAAGTCTTTGAACTTCCTGAGCCATATAAGTTACAGATCCAGCAAGACCACCATGAGGACCATAATATGTTCTGCCATTTCTAACTTCAACGTCAGCATCAGCAAGTTTATAGATACCATCAGGCATACCTGCACCTCTCATTGAATCAGAAACAATAATAAGTCGGTCTTCTCTGATAATTTTAAAAAGCATTCTGAGGAATGGTGGTGCAAGATGAATACCATCACAAATCACCTCGCAGTAAACGTCAGGATTATCAACAAGCGCACCTAAAACACCAGGATTACGTTTCTCACAAGAAGACATGGCGTTCATAACATGTGTTACGCTTTTGGCCCCCTTCTCGAAAGCAAGACAAGCAGTGTTATAATCACAAGCCGTGTGCGCAAGGGATATCATGTAACGAGATGAGTATTCCTTAATAAATTCCATGCTACCAGGAAGTTCCGGTGCGATATCAATAATCTTCAAAAGTCCTGGAAAGTCTTTTTCCAAGGAATTTATCATGTCATAACCATCACGTGGATTAAGACAGTAATCCTTATTTTGAACCCCAGCATAAACTGGGCTAAGAAATGGACCCTCTAGATGAATTCCTAGAATATCCGCGTGAGGATCCCCCATTTTCTCTAACTGAGATTTGGCTTCATAAACTGCACTAAATGCTTTATATACAACATCATAAGAAGTAGTCATGGTAGTTGGACAAAAACCAGCAACACCAAGAGATGGCAAATTAGTTGCCATCTTTAAAATGCCATCTGCGCTACCATCACAGGTATCTTCACCAAAAGCGCCATGTATATGTGTATCTATATATCCATTTAACATACTTTAATTATAACAAAAACCGCCTCATCCCAAAGGGATGAAGCGGTTAATTTTAAGTGAATTTATCTAATTCTAAGAATTAGGATTAGAGCTGAGGACCAGCAGCTACGAGAGCCTTACCAGCATCGTTTGTAGCGTACTTAGCGAAGTTCTTCTGGAATCTCTCAGCAAGATCCTTAGCCTTAACTTCCCACTCAGAAGCATCAGCATATGTATCACGTGGATCAAGGATAGCTGGGTTTACGTTTGGAAGAGATGTAGGAACCTCGAAGTCGAACATAGGAATCTTCTTTGTCTCAGCCTTGAGGATAGAACCATCAAGGATAGCATCGATAATTCCACGTGTATCAGGGATAGAAATTCTCTTACCTGTTCCGTTCCAACCTGTGTTTACGAGGAATGCCTTAGCGCCATTAGCCTCCATCTTCTTAACGAGCTCCTCACCGTACTTTGTTGGGTGAAGCTCAAGGAATGCCTGACCGAAGCAAGCAGAGAATGTTGGAGTAGGCTCTGTGATTCCACGCTCTGTACCAGCAAGCTTAGCTGTGAATCCAGAGAGGAAGTAGTACTGTGTCTGCTCTGGTGTAAGGATAGATACTGGAGGAAGCACTCCGAAAGCATCAGCAGAAAGGAAGATTACGTTATCAGCTGCAGGACCTGCAGAAACACCGTTAACCTCAGCTGCGATGTTGTTGATGTGAGAGATTGGGTAAGAAACACGTGTGTTCTCTGTTACAGACTTATCGTCGAAGTCAATCTTTCCATCATCAGCTACTGTTACGTTCTCGAGGAGAGCGTTTCTCTTAATAGCGTTGTAAATGTCTGGCTCGTTCTCCTTAGAAAGACCGATAACCTTAGCATAGCAACCACCCTCGAAGTTGAATACACCGTTGTCATCCCAACCGTGCTCGTCATCACCGATGAGTCTTCTCTTTGGATCTGTAGAGAGAGTTGTCTTACCTGTACCAGAAAGACCAAAGAAGATTGCTGTGTGCTTACCATCCATATCGCAGTTAGCGGAACAGTGCATGGAAGCCATACCCTTAAGTGGGAGGTAGTAGTTCATCATAGAGAACATACCCTTCTTCATCTCTCCGCCGTACCATGTGTTAATGATAACCTGCTCACGGGATGTAACGTTGAATGCTACGCATGTCTCAGAATTGAGGCCGAGCTCAGCATAGTTTGTAACCTTTGCCTTAGAAGCATTGTATACGATGAAGTCTGGCTCAAAGTTCTCGAGCTCCTCAGCTGTAGGAACGATGAACATGTTCTTTACGAAGTGAGCCTGCCAAGCAACCTCAACGATGAAACGAACTGCCATTCTTGTATCAGCATTAGCACCGCAGAAAGCATCAACTACGAAAAGTCTCTTGTTGGAGAGCTCGCTCTTAGCGATATCCTTAACTGTAGCCCATGTCTCTTCTGTCATTGGGTGGTTATCGTTCTTATAAGCATCAGATGTCCACCATACTGTATCTCTGGATGTATCATCCATAACGATGTACTTATCTTTAGGAGAACGTCCTGTGTAAATACCTGTCATAACGTTAACTGTATCGAGCTCTGTGTTCTTACCAACCTCATAGCCCTCGAGACCAGCCTTTGTCTCCTCTTCGAAAAGCAACTCGTAAGAAGGATTGTAAACGATCTCAGTTGTTCCTGTAATTCCGTACTTTGTCAAATCAATGTTTGCCATTTGTAGAACCTCGTTTCTTCTTATTTAAGGGTAAACCTTATTTTTACGAGATATACTATACCGAAATACAATTAAAAAATCAATCTTATCGACCGGTTAATGCTGTATATATATAGTATTATTTACCTTTAATTTACTTGGCAAAATTTTTTCAAAAAAACTGTTGACACAATACACAATGATTATTATACTAATTGAGCGTTTGAGGCGCACACAGTGTTAAATAACGTGGGCCTTTAGCTCAGTTGGTTAGAGCAACCGGCTCATAACCGGTCGGTCCCGGGTTCAAGTCCCTGAAGGCCCACCAACCACACTGAGAATTACAATTACATATGGGAAGATTCCCGAGCGGCCAAAGGGAACAGACTGTAAATCTGTCGTCAGTGACTTCGATGGTTCGAATCCATCTCTTCCCACCAAAGCTTCTTCTTCGGAAGAAGCTTTTTTTATGCTTAAATCTGTAACACCTCTCTCCCACACAATAAAAAGCAGGTCTCCAAAAACGAAGACCTGCTCTATAATTACTTATTTGATAACTATTACTTAGCCTGAATATAACCAAGCTTTGTAAGAAGTTCTGCAGAAAGCATTCCACCACCTGCAGCACCACGAAGTGTATTGTGCGAGAGACATGTAAACTTATAATCGAAGATTACGTCTTCTCTAAGACGACCAACAGACACACCCATACCATTTTCAAAGTAAGCATCAAGTGCTGGCTGTGGACGATTATCCTCATCAATATACTGGAGGAACTTCTTAGGTGCAGATGGAAGACCAAGCTTAACTGCCTCGGACTCAAAGTTATTCCATGTATTAATCATCTCTTCCATAGATGGCTTATTCTCGAAAGAAACAGAAACTGCTGCTGTATGACCTTCCTGAACAGCTACACGATAGCACTGAGCAGAGATTACAGGGTTCTTAGCGAGCTCAATGTGATCACCAGCAAGCTTACCCCATACCTTAAGTGGCTCCTTCTCAGACTTCTCTTCCTCACCACCGATATAAGGAATCATGTTACCAACCATCTCTGGCCAATCCTTAAATGTCTTACCTGCACCAGAAATAGCCTGATATGTGCATACAGAAATCTGCTTAATACCATTACCGAGGAATGGTGTAAGAGCTGGAACATAAGACTGAATAGAACAGTTTGGTTTAACTGCAACGAATCCACGTGTTGTACCAAGTCTCTTCTTCTGAGCCTCGATAAGTCCAGCATGCTCAAAGTTAATCTCAGGGATAATCATTGGAACATCTTCTGTCCATCTATGAGCAGAGTTATTAGAAACAACTGGTGTCTCGAGCTTAGCAATCTTCTCCTCGAGAGCTCTGATCTCATCCTTCTTCATATCAACAGCACAGAATGTGAAGTCAACCTGCTCACAGAAAGCCTCTATATCATCTGTACCATATACAACCATTTTCTTAACATATTCAGGCATTGGTACGTTAATCTTCCAACGATCACCACAAGCCTCTTCGTATGTCTTTCCAGCAGAACGAGGAGATGCACAAACTGCAACGCACTCGAACCAAGGATGATTTTCCATGAGTGCAATAAATCTCTGACCAACATAACCTGTAGCGCCGATAACGCCTGCTCTAAGTTTCTTTTCCATACGTTAAAACTCCTAATATTTAATCTGTAGCTGTCCGTCACGGAAGGACAACTGTATTTTCAACGACAAACATATTATCACAATGATATTCTTGTAACAATAGTACTTTCTCAAAAAAATCACATATCAATATGTTAAAATATGTTTAATTTAACCATATAAGGAGCAAATCAGCTAATGAAAGAAGTATTCCCCATTCTTGACCAGTACTGTAACTACATGTTAGCAGTTCTTGGACGTTCAGAATTAACAGTTACGGAATACACTTATGACCTTATTTCTTTCTTTAGTTTCTGGAAGCGCGACAAGCGAATGGTTCCTAAGGACACTCCACTTGAAGAGATAGATATTACTGACATTACAGAGAAGGAAATCAACAAGATTACAACAGATGACCTTCTTGTTTTCCTTATCTTCTTGAGCAGAGAACGTAAGCTTTCGACTTCTTCCCGCGCCAGAAGAATTGCTACCCTTAAAAGTTTTTTTAAATACTGTCATTCAAAGAAACACATTATAGATCAGAATCCAGCTTATGACTTAGAGACTCCTAAGAAAGGTAAAAGACAGCCAAAGTACCTTACCCTGGAGCAGAGCACTGAATTGCTTGCCACCGCTTTCGAGGCCCCAACAGAGTCTAACGAGCGCGACTTCTGTATCCTTACCCTATTCCTTAACTGCGGCATGCGTTTGTCCGAGTTAAGAGGAATTGATATTGATGATATCCACGACACTACCCTCACAGTAATTGGTAAGGGTAATAAAGAGAGAACCATTTATCTTAACGACGCATGCTTAAGTGCTATCGATGACTGGATGGTAGCTCGTAACAAGTACAACATTAAGGCGAAAGCCAGCAAGGCGCTTTTTGTCAGCAAGCAAGGCAACCGCATTAGCGACGACATGATTCAGATTGTTATCAAGAGATTAATGGCACAGGCCGGAATCGATACAAAAGTGTACTCTGTCCACAAACTAAGACACACTGCTGCTACTCTTATGTATAAGTACGGTCACGTTGATATCCGTAATTTGCAGCAGATTCTAGGACACAGTAGTGTTTCTACTACTCAGATTTATACTCATGTTGATGATGAGCAGTTACAGGAAGCTATTAACAGAAACCCATTGGCGAAATTCGACCCAGATAAGAAAAAGCGTTAATTAGCCTGCGGCACCCTGGCCTTCTTCTGGTGTAACTGTCTGAGGGATATATGGTGCACCAAGATCATCACCAACAACTGGAGTAACATCCACAACAGATTCATGGTAACTTGTTGGCACATGGAAATAAGCAGCCAAAAGCTTCTCAGCGATAATAGCTGTTGACTTACCCCACTCACCTCTCTCTACTACAAGAGCGATAGCAACCTGTGGATTATCTGCAGGTGCATAACATACGAAAAGTCCGTTTGAATACTCCTTATTACGGTCCTCGTTACCTGTCTCAGCAGTACCAGTCTTACATACTACTGGAATTGGGAAGTCAAGGAATACATCTGAAGCTGTTCCGTCCCAAGTGCTTGTACCAGTAACTACGCATCTCATAGCAAAACGAACTGCCTCGAGATTAGCATCGCTAAGTCCAAGTGGAGTTGAAGCAGTCTGACCTCTGTAAAGAATTGATCCATCACTACCAACAACGCTATCGATTACATATGGAGTAACGAGCTTATTAGTTGAAATAGCAGCTGTATAACGACAAAGCTGAAGAATAGTAAAACAGTTATCGAACTGACCAATAGCGGACTGAGCTGTATCAGCTGGGAACCATGTTCTATCATATTCCTGCTCACGAAGAAGTCTCTTAGTCTCACGGGAAGCTCTTACACCACAAATCTCACCTGGAAGGTCGATACCTGTGTACTCACCAAGACCAAGTCTCTTACCCATCGCATCAATATTATCGATACCTGTATCTACACCAAGTCGCATAAAGTAAATGTTACAGGATGTTGCCATAGCAGAATTAAGATCAAGTGGACCGTGACCTGTAAGTGGGAACTCGAGACACTTAAATATCCAACCAGAAATATCATAAGGGCTCTCACATGCATACCATGTTCTATCAGGAGAAATAGTACCTGTCTCTAGACCAGCAAGAGCCGTACACATCTTAAATGTAGAACCTGGCGCATACTGAGACATGAATGCTCTATTCCAAAGTGGCATATCTTCAGAGGTAATATCTTCATACTCATCAATTCCAAGGTAATACTTAAGCTGCTCTTCAGCCTGCTTATCACCATACATGGAGAGAATAAAGTCATTAGGGTCAAAGTTAGGATACGAACCCATGGCAATAATGGCACCTGTATTAACATCCATCATTACAAAAGCACCAGCATTCGCAGTCTTATAACCAGTCTGTCTAACTTGCTCATCAGCCTTAGCATCAGCGATATACTGCTTAAGAGCCTCGATACCAACACGCTGTACATCAGAATCAATAGTAAGATGAACTGTAGCACCGGCAACTGGATCTGTACCGTAACTACTTGGATAGAAAACACCTTCTGAACCCATCTCAGTCCATGCAGTATATGTTGTTGTACCGTAAGTTCCATGAAGATATCTTTCCATCTGAGACTCTACACCAGACTGACCTACAAGGTCAGAGTTGGCATAACCATAAGTCTCCAGATCAGCAAGAGATTCCTGTGAAATATGACCTACGTAACCTACTACATGGCAAGAAATCTGAGCCATTGGAGTATAAACTCTTCTATAATCTACAGAACTAATAAGGCCCATATAATGGTAGTTCTGCTCCTGCAACAGAGTTATAAGCTCATCCGGAACATCAGTAGCAATCTGAACTGGAGTACCAGTCTGGAATGACCAGTTATCCTCGAAAATCTGATATCTGAGACGACAAATTCTGTAGGCTTCATCTACACTATACTTCTCATCAATATTAAATTTCTGTCGAAGATATAAGAAGAAAACCTGAGGATCAGTCTTAACATAATCATCAGAGAAAGTAACGATAATACCCTGTGAATAATCCTGAAGATTAAAAAGGTTATGGTTTGTCTGCCATAATCTAATTTCCTCCTCATCCTTAAAGAAAGTATATGGATCAATACCAAAATACTCATCAAGGTTAGATACAGTAATACAGTTATAGTCGTCAAACAAATAACTTAACTCCAAGAGCATGGCGTTAAGGTCATCATCTTCCATAAATGCATTTGAGATAAGAAGTGTATTAACTGACTCAGAAGTAGCCAGAACAACACCATTACTATCAACAATGTCGCCACGAGGCGCAGGAACAGTATACTGTCTAGAAATAAGACCTTCAGAAGTCGCAGACATAGTTCTCTGATAACCTGAGAACTGCAATGTTGTAGTCATTACAAAGATAATAATTCCGAATGTACAGAAAATCGCAGACAATACAAAATATCTATTTGTAAGGACTTCAACTATTCTACGAAGAACACTCTTCTTCTCATCATTATTACGAGGTTCAATGGATGCATTTATAGAGTTAGCCATGTATTACCTCCATCAGAATGTTCATCAATAAGCTTAGGGTTAATTCCTTTCTTATAAGGACCAACAAATCTAAGCAACAAATAAATAGGCACAGTCACAATAAGATTCAAAAGCAACTGTGGTGCCAAGGATCTAACAATCATTCTACCAACAGTTACGCTATATGTGGCAGATGGCACGAAAAGAGCCCAGGTCTTAATAACAATGTAACCCACAACCTTATAAATAGCAGTTGTGGCCATAATGGCAAGGAATGCGAAAGCAGTATTACGATGCATTCTGCGTGTAAAGAAACTACTACCAACAGCGGCAGCAAGTACCATAACAAGTAACCCAATGCCCAAAGCAGGAGATGCTTTACCATCAAGTCCAGTAATGGAAGGACCCGCAAAATAATCTCTGATAATACCTACAAAAAATGCTACCACCATGCCGTCATAAAAACCAAACATATAAGCAACAAGTACTGTAAAAACAAACATCAAATCAGCAATTTGGCCGTTTAAACTGAGGATCTCAGGAAAAGACACCTGAAAACAACAGAAAAACAATACATATAATATGTAAACAACAATTTTTCTGATTATAGGAAGTTTTTTCATTAATCAGCTTCCTCAGTTGCTTCTACAGTTTTTTCAAAAGGAACCATAACGAACACATCGTTAAGTGTACCAATATCAGAATAAGGTCTTAATGTAGCAGTAATATAGGTTGGATTTGATTTATCTACACTAACAATTACGCCGATAGGAATACCCTGTGGGAACAATCCACCATTACCAGAAGTAACAATTTCAGTTCCTGGCTCAAGTTCTACATTAGCATCAATATCTGTAACCAAACACAAACCATCGTGCTTCAATGAAGCGTCACCCATAACAGTTAAGTTTGCACCATTAACTTCATTTACCTTAGCATTAACAATAAAGCCTTCGTGAAGCAATGGAAGAATCTTAGAATCGTCACCATTTACTTCGATAATACGACCAATAAGATTCATTCGAACATCTACAACCGCTAAGGAATCACCCTTCTCGAGCTCAACTCCATCACGGTTACCAAGACCAATACGAATAACAGAGAACCACTCGTCAGCTTCTCTAGATAAAATTGATGCACCATAAATATCATAGTTACTAAATGTATCTCTGATATGGAAAGCATCACGGAGCTCTTCGTATCTGATCATAGCCTCTTCATTCTGGGTAATCTGATACTGAAGCTCAGCGATTTCAGCCTTGAGTTCTCTGTTCTCGTTACGTATAGCAATACCGTCATTAATAGCTGCCCAGAAATCTGAGAATCCATTTCCAGTATCTTTAACAAGACGCTGAACTGGAGCAATTATTCCACCAACAGGCTTCATAAGCGTATTAAGCGGACTTCCAGGAACGACACTAAGAATTATGGCTGCCAATATTAATAGGACAGCCATAATAACGATAAATAACTTACTTGTTAAAAGTCTCTTCATCTACTCTACAATTAGCGAATTAAATATTCTTTCCGCAGCACTTCTTATACTTCTTACCAGAACCACATGGACATGGATCATTACGTCCAACCTTTGTGGAGTGAGCAATATTTGCCTCACGGTACTCACGAGCAATCTCTGCAGCCTTCTCGTCTGTGATTACCTTCTTCCATGCTGGGAGCTTGTAAAGCCAGTTAGCCTTAGCATCACGCATGTTGTAGTAAAGCTTCTCATAATCGAAGTCGAGCTCAATCTCTGTATCATCATCAACAGACTCTACATCGAGATCATTCTTAAGGCTTGTCTTAGCTCCATCAAGGAAACCTACGAAGATATCCATAGTGTCAGCATTGAAACCAAGCTTCTTAGCTACATCAGATGCCTTACCCTTTGTATACTCGCTATTTTCTGGGTAGCTAGAAAGGATCTTCTCATAAGCATCCTTCTCAAGTGAATAGTAAAGATTGATGTACTGTGTATATGATGTCTGATCGTGAATAGTCTCTGATCTGTCAATCCATGTCTCGTAATAACTCATTGTAATAATCTCCTATTAATATATATTCAACTTTTAATTAAAGCTTAGCAGCGATTGCCTTCAAGAAATCCTCTGTGTTAACAACATTCTTCTCTGGAACGTCGATAAGATTCTTAAGGTCACCTGTAATTGTACCAGATTCAATAGTCTCAATTGAGGCATTCTCGAGTCTATTTGCAAAATCCTCGAGCTCAGGAAGCTCATCCATCTGAGCTCTCTTACGAAGAGCACCTGTCCAAGCAAAAAGTGTAGCCATTGGGTTAGTAGATGTAGCCTCACCCTTAAGATACTTATAATAATGTCTTGTAACTGTACCATGAGCAGCCTCATACTCGTAAACACCATCTGGTGAAACAAGTACGGAAGTCATCATAGCAAGGGAACCATTCGCAGAAGCAAGCATATCGGACATTACGTCACCATCGTAGTTCTTACAAGCCCAAAGGATACCACCTTCAGATCTCATAATACGAGCAACAACATCATCGATAAGTGTATAGAAATACTCGATACCAGCTTCCTCGAACTTAGACTTAAACTCAGCCTCATAAATCTCAGCAAAAATATCCTTAAATCTATGGTCGTAAGTCTTAGAAATTGTATCCTTTGTAGCGAACCAGAGGTCCTGCTTAATATCAAGAGCATATGTGAAGCAAGCTCTTGCGAAAGAAGCGATAGACTTATCTGTGTTATGCATACCCATGATTACACCAGAATCCTTAAAGTCGAAGATCTCCTTCTTCTCTGTTCTTCCATCTGGATATGTAACGAGAAGCTCAGCCTTAGCTGCGCCATCTACCTTCATCTCGCTGTTCTTATAGATATCACCATAAGCGTGACGTGCAATTGTGATTGGCTTCTTCCAAGAAGAAACGAATGGCTTAATGCCCTTAACAATAATTGGAGCTCTGAATACTGTACCATCGAGCATTGCACGAATTGTACCGTTAGGGCTCTTCCACATCTCATGGAGGTTGTACTCAGTCATTCTCTGAGCATTTGGAGTAATAGTAGCGCACTTAACAGCAACGCCTAACTCCTTAGTTCTATTAGCTGAATCAATAGTAACCTGGTCATTTGTCTTGTCACGGTTTACGAGACCAAGGTCATAATATTCTGTCTTAAGGTCGATAAATGGAGTAAGTACAATATCCTTAATCTGCTGCCAGACAATTCTTGTCATCTCATCTCCGTCCATCTCAACGAGTGGGGTCTTCATCTGAATCTTTGCCACGCTCAGTTCCTCCTAATAATAATATCTTTTCTTTAACTTACCTATTTTAGTTCAACGTTTAAATGTAGTCAATAAAAACACCTTTTGGTAGAATAAATACATGGCTTATTCAAAAAAGAAAACTGACAGTGATTTTATAGATACCAAGGCTCTTGGAGCAGCTATCAAAGCAGATGATGGCTCCACTAGAGTTTACCTTATTACAGGCGAAGAAGATTTCTTCGTTAATATGTCCGTACAATCAATAAAAAAGAAATATCTTAATGAAGATTCCATTAGCATGGATTACGTTAAGCTGGACTTTAATGGTAAGGCTGTTGACGTTGAAAAGGTCGAGAACAACATCGCTATTCCACCATGGCTTTCTACTAAGAGAATCGTTCACGTTAATAACTGTACTTTCGACAAGAATGCTGAAGAAATTGAAGAACTTCTTAGTA
Organism: Saccharofermentans sp.; assembly: GCA_024403695.1. Taxonomy (GTDB): domain Bacteria; phylum Bacillota; class Clostridia; order Saccharofermentanales; family Saccharofermentanaceae; genus Saccharofermentans. Next base: position 33,378 of record JAKSRI010000006.1, read on the forward strand.
AGGTACCTTCTTGTGGTATTCTTATCTTCACTGTAAAAGACATTGATAAACGCAAGAAGAAGCTTGTGTCAGCATTTAAAGCAAACGGCATAACTGCTACTGTCGACTATCTCGATAGCGACGCTCTCACTAATTGGATTACACGTAAATTAAATGCCGCTGGTATAAGTATTGATCCTATTTCATGCGAGAGTATCACTAGCAGATGTGAAAGAAGTATGCGTCTTATTACATCAGAGGTTAATAAACTTCAGCTTTATTGCGAAGGTGAAGGATTAACTACGATTACCGAAGATATTGTAGAGCTTGTCTGTCCTCCTGATATGCAGGGCAACATCTTTAAGATTATGGATGCAGTTGGTCAGGGCAACCCTGCCGCTGCCCTTTTACAGCTTAATAATCTTATTAATCTTAAGGAGCCACCTATCAGAATTAGAGTGATGCTTACCAGACACTTCCGCCAGCTTATCTGTGCGAAAGAACTTGGTGATGCGCGTGAATTAGCGAGCCGCATTAAGGTGCAGGACTTCCAGGCACGTAAATTAATTACTCAGGCAAACCGATTCAATATGGATAGATTAATCAGACTATATAATGTCTGCGCCACACAGGATGTGGAGATTAAGTCCGGCAAGGCAAATGATCAGCAGACACTTGAGTCTTTTGTTATCATGGCCTGCGAACGATAAGAGCTAATATCATATCTATCATTATAAATATCCACGAGAATAGCACCTGATTTATCGGTCTCGAATATTTGCACTCCCTCCAGTCTCTTAAGAACTTCTTCGGAGGGGTGACCATAATCGTTATATTTACCAACTGATATAACTGCATATTCTGGACTAACAACATCAAGAAATGCATCCGAAGTTGAATATCTACTACCATGGTGAGCGACCTTAAGAATATCAATATCATGAAGCATGTTATTATGCACTAATTCTGACTCTATCTCCATAGGGATATCACCTGTAAAAAGGACGATATAATCGTTATAAGTTAATTCCAAAACAACAGAACGATCATTAGATTCCTCATGCTCAAATAACGGATTAATACACTCTAAGGTAGCATTTCCAACTGTTATACAGTCACCAGATTTGATGAGACTAATGTTACTAATATCATCATCAGGATACGACGCCAGAATCGTGCCACATCTCCCCTGTTCTGCCAGATAACGAATTCCACCACAATGATCCTCATCCCAATGAGTTACCACAGTAAAGTCAGGAACAGTAATTCCGTAATAGTCCATAACTCCAGCTACAGTCTCCCCTTTGTCGTAAGCACCACCATCTATAAGGAGACTAGAGTCCTTACTTAGAACAAGAATACTGTCACCTTGCCCCACGTCAATAAAAATCACTTTTACGGCAGGGCACGAAATAAAACCATAACCACCATAAACCAACGCAGTTACTGTAAGTAACGCCACCACTTTCGTTAACACACGTCTTATTACGCTCCCTGGTAAAACTAGCACTACACTTCCACCAAGCACGACAAACGACACTAGAACTGAAATTCGAGTGGTATTTATAACAAAAGGAGCTTGAGAGGTTATCTTGGCAAGTTTATTAATTAAACCAATTAACAAATCACAAGGCAAAATAAACACTCTAGCTACATGTGCCAGTATGACGCCAGGAACAAATAATGTACAACATATTTGTGCAAGAAACGATGCGATAAACTGAAGTAAAACCCTAATTAACCCAAGCTTAGGAGCTATTGTAGTCCAGAAAGGAATCATACCTATTTGAGCAGCAATTACTACACTTACAGATTCTGATAATGACCTAAGATGATTATTAAGTCTGGCATCTATAAACCCAGACAATCCAATTATAGATATACAAAGCACAAAACTCATGAGAAAGCCAATGGATACTAGTGTAAATGGCGATAATAAGCCAAGAATGATTGTCGCCAGTCCTATTCCTGAAATTTTATCTCTGCTAATAAAAGAACAGCAGCTCATAAACGCTGCACGAACCACAGAAGCGGTAGCACCTGTCATAACAACAATAATACCTACAAACAAGAAGAAAGATGTTCCCTTAATTCGTTTATTCTTAATCTTACTGAAAATAAAAGGTACTAAAGCCATGAATCCACTGAAATGTGTGCCAGACACCGCTAGCAAGTGCGAGAGATTGCCTTCTTTAAACTGCGTCTTTGTGTCATCATCAATCAGAGACGTGTCTCCAAGAAACATTGCACCTGCAAGTTCGTAATTAATAAAGTTTCTTATTAGTCCTAATTTTAATCGATATATTCTCTTAAGAAATACGTCATATAATTCGACAAAATTTGTTTTATTTGAAAATACACTTGCCGAGCCACGGTATAGGTAACTAATTCCTTGATTTCTTAGAAAACTTGCATAATCAAATTCTCCAGGATTAGATGGAGTCTCTGGAATTAGAAGTTTGCCATTCAATACAACATTTGACCACTTATAAGGACGATCTGATTCAAATGTATTAAACATAACTCGTCCGTACTGTGAATTATACAAAACAACTCGTGAAGAACCATCTAGACGGTCTTCTACACTTACCACTTTAAACACTTCATTAGATAGAGAAACATTATCTTCATTCTGAGTTAATATTCCTGACTGATAAAGGCCTATAAATAGATATGAGATAAACGCTATACTTGCAATTATTATTAATCTTAGTCTCTTATCCACTAGACCCAACAATAGTAGCATCAACAGGAGCAATATAACAGCCACCAATATATGATTTTTTACTACACAAAGCATGAACATCACACCTGATACAGCAGGTATTACTAATGGACGTTTTTCTAGCTTAATTAATACTCTATCTACAACACTACTATCTAAAATCTTCATAGATTAATTATAAGAAGAGCAGACTTGAGAAGCATTAGTTAAAAACCGACATTTTCCGACAACATACGACAAACACAGATAATTCGATACAAAGTGATATAATAGTAAAGTTATAAAGAAATGAATAAAGAAATCAGGGAGTAAATATGGCTACAAGGTCCAATTCCAGTTCAAGACAGGCACCACAGAGAAAGAAGCCTGCAAATAGTAATTCAAACAGAACTACAACTAGGAAAACAACAACCAGAAAACAGCCTGAACCTGTTAATGTATCCTATTTTGATGCATTCAGAAAAAGCAAATTCTTTTGGCCTCTGGCTACAATTCTTATTATTGTAGTAGGTGTACTTCTTGATATTCTTTTCGCTTGGAATAATTACGATAGATTCTTCCTTATTCTCGGAATCGAACTTATTCTGGTGGCTATAGCATGGATTGTTATGCTCCTCTTAAGTCTCGGTTCAGAAGTAATGTCTGAAGATTAATAAGGTGGTATATAGTGGCACTTGATGGAATAACAACAGAACTTTTATCTCATGAATTAAATTCAACTCTCGCTAACGGACGAGTTGATAAAATATTCATGCCTGATAAACATACTGTTATCCTTCACGTAAGGGTAAATGGTTCTGTTAAGAAACTTCTTATCAGCATTAGTCCATCCGCACCTAGAATTAATATCACTAATACTACTAGAGAGAATCCAATGATGCCTCCTTCTTTTTGTATGCTTCTTCGTAAGTATCTGGCAGGATCTCGCATCATCTCCGTAACAAACCCTGGATATGAGAGAATCGTTGAAATTCACTTGTCTACAACTGACGAACTTCACGATGTTAAAGAGATGCGTCTCACAGCGGAATTAATGGGCCGTTACAGTAACCTGATTCTCATCAATCAAAGTGGAAAAATCATCGACAGCGCTATACACGTTGACTGCTCTATAAATAGAGTACGTGAAGTTATGCCTGCCAGAATTTACGATTACCCTCCAAAGCAAGACAAATTCATCCCTGAGGTTGCAATAAGACTAGTAGAAGACAATAAACTACCAATAACTGAAGCAGAGATGGGCCGCCCTATTGGGAAAGCACTTCTCGGTTCTATTATGGGTCTCTCCCCTAATGTCGCACGTCAGTTATGCATCATCGCCAACGTGGACGAACGTCAGCCAGTTAAGGCTCTGAGCGAAAACGACAAGCAGAACATTATAGATGCTGCCTCTAACCTGCTTAAGCAGATAATTTCTAGAGACATTACTCCAGGAGTATATTTCACAGAAGATGATTTACCTGGTGATTATTCTCCATTTAATCTGGTAGGATTTGCACGCAAAGAATCTACTGATACCCTCTCGGAGGCAATCGACTTATATTACGATACTAAGGAACACAATATTGATCTCGAGAACAAGAAACAGAGACTAAGTGCAATTATCAACACTGCGCTTAACCACGCTGTGCGTAAAGCTGATATTCACCGTAATGACTACGAAGAAGGTCTTATGGCTGAAGAATATAAGAAATGCGGTGACCTTATCTTCTCTAACTCATGGATGATTACCGACAGAGCTGAAGTTATCACTTGCGTTGATTATTATGAAGATCCCCCAAAAGACGTGAAGATTAAGTTGGATCCTGCTCTTAGTGCTACTGATAATGCACAGGAATACTATAAGAAATTTCGTAAAGCAAAGCGTAAATTCGAGTTATCAGAGAAATATCTTAAGGATGACAAACTTGCCATTGATTATTTCCGCTCACTTAAGGCAGCTGCCTGCGCATGTAACTGTGATGATGACGTAGCTGCACTTATGCAGGAAATCAAGGACATCTCTACAGATAAAAACGAGAACAAGAAAAAGGGACCAAAGGTTGGTAAAGCTGACCCTAACACTACTGTTGGCATCGCGAAATCCGGTAACAAGTCTTCCCGTGCTTTACGTGAAGCTGCCAAGAAAGCAAACATGAAGCAGAAAGAGATTTCGCGCAAAAGCAGCGAGAAACCACTCCCTTGTCGTCGTTACACAACAGCTGACGGACACACTATTCTTTGTGGTCGTAATAATATTCAGAACGAAGAATTAACTTTCCGTACTGCTGACCGTAAAGACTGGTGGTTCCATGTTAAAGGACTCCCTGGAACACACGTAATACTTAAAACAAACTCTAACGAAGAAATGCCATCTGATGAGGCTATCCTCGAAGCAGCTCAGTGTGCTGCATTCTTCTCACGTGACATCATGATTGAGGAGCATAATGCTATTGAGGGTTCGCGTGCTGGTGAGATTAAAGCTGAAATTGATTATTGCCCTGTTTCTCACGTAAAGAAAATCCCCGGCGCGAAGCCAGGGATGGTAATCTACGAAGGTTATTATTCTATAATCGTTAACGCTATAGAACCAAAATCCTAATAACTATTATCCTTCTTCACCGCCACCTGGAGCAGGCTCGACTGGAGCTGGCTCTGTTGGTGCTGGCTCAGTAGGTGCAGGCTCTGTTGGTGCTGCTGTAGGAGCTGTAGTTGTAGGAGTTGTCTCTGCAGGAGCTGTTGTACGAGCTGCTGTTGGTGGAGTATTAGGTACTGTTGGCTCACCGCCTCTTGGGATAGAAGTCTGAGCTGTCTCCTGTGTTGTAGGAGTTGTTATCTCTGTCTCATACTCAGAAAGCAATGGCTTAAGGATATAACCGTTAACACCATCAATAGTTACATAGTAGAACAAGCCAGTCTCGTCTTCACCAAGAACAGTTACAGGCTCATTTACCTTAAGCTCAGCAATAACTGCACTAGTCTGATCATTCTTCTCATATGCCTTAACGGAATTTTCAACATCAATTGCATAAAGTATATGCTGCTCTTCATAATAAGCATTAGTGTCAATATCTACAGATTCTTCTGCAACTGTCTGAACCATAGTTGGAAGTGTTGTTTCTACAGTTGAAATCCAACCCTTCTTAACCATGAACAAGTAGGAACCACCAAAACCGATTCCAATAAACAAAAGAAGAATTCCAAGAACAATTGCAACGTCGATAAGAATTGCCTTTTTCTTGTTTGGCGCTGGTTCATCTGGAACAATGGAATCTACAGAAGAATTGCCCTTGTATGCAAATGTTGTTGTATTACCTTCGTCATCGTCCTTAGGCTCATTAAACGCTGCAAATACGTCGTCCTTAACATCATCCTTCTTAACCGGTGCAGGCTTATCTGCTGTAGCACTAGCAAGAACTGCATCACCTGGAAGAAGTAATGTAGACTCTACCTTCATGGCAACAAGTGAAAGACCATACTTAACACCGTAGTTAACAGCGGCAATGATAATCTCACGTGCCTTCTCTTCTGTAGAAATATCCTTACAGATAACCATGTTACGCATCTGCTGTGGAATAGCCTTAGAAATACCATTGCCCATGAGATAAAGCTCATCGTTATCCTTAAGCTTAATATTTACCTTCTTCTCTGGAATAAGTTCTCCATCCTGTGGCATCTTACCAAGATACTGAGTAAGAGTGTCCTTCTCTGGATGATTCTTCTCTTCTTCTGGCTTAATAGCTCCCATCTGTACATATCTGTGAGCTACAGTCTGCTCCTCTGTAAGAGCCATAATTTTCTTATCTCTATAAAGAACAGCCTTTGTATTACCAATATGAATAACTCTTAAGATATCACCCTCAACGACCATCATTGTCATAGATGTCTTAAGTGGTGTTCCACCCTTTGCAACAATGTAGCTACAAACCTTGGAATTAAGTGTATTAACAACCTTCTTAGAAAAATTATCAAAATCAAGAACAGGCTGCTTATTTGTCTCTTCAACGATTGCAGCTAATTCCTTATTAAGTTCAATATTGAGAATAGCAGCAAGACTATCAGGACCAACAGTAGAGAAAATCGCACAAATCTGAATTGGAGATGTAGATCTAGCTACTCTGAAAAACTCAGAAACAAATTCTGGCTCTGTTCTGTATAAACTATGAAAAAACACATTTTCCTGTGGCTTTCCCTGTACCTGGTTAGTCTCAAGAAGACATGTTGAAACTGTTTTACTCATAATAAATCACTCCGTCAGTTAGGTAATCTACCCAAATTAAACTAAATTATTATAACATATTTTAAGTTAACTGAAACAATATGGAAACTATTTATCTTCACAATGAATGCTATAATTATTACGTAGTAAATATACAAATTAATATAAGGAGATAGAATAATGTTGAAAAAGAAAACACTTGCATTATTTTTGTCATTTACACTTTTATTAGGTGTTACTTCTTGTAAGAAAGAAGAGGATTCTACTCCAAAAATGGTAGAAACAGTAGCAACTGTAGCTACAACAGAAACTACAGAGGCAGTTCCTGAGACTTCAGAGACTGAGCCTGCACCAGTAGAGCTTGAAGATCCACTTTACGATCCTTCCATTCCTTTTCTTGTAAACCCTATGACAGGTGTACAGGATATGGACCCAGCTAACGAAGGTAATCGTTCTGTTGGTGTTGTAATTAATAACTGTGCAGCTGCACTTCCACAGAGAGGTGTATCACAGGCTGATGCAATTTACGAGTATGAGACAGAGGGTGGTCAGACAAGACTTCTCGCTATGTTTGCAGATGTAAATTCCATCCCAGAGATGGGTTCCCTCAGATCAGCACGTATTGTTGCTTCTGATTTGTGCGCTAGTACAAACTCCATCTTCATCCATTACGGACGTAATGCACGAGTTCCTGATCATATCGCTAAGTATGGCATCGATCACATCGATGGTAACAACTGCTCTGCTGGCTCTTATAGTTCTAAGAACTATGAAGATGGTTACGTACCTCTTAGTGGTGGTCTTTTCTTCTGGAGAGATTCAACATGGCTTTCACAGAGAGCTCTCGAGCATACAGCTGTATCAGACGGACGTCATATCGCTGAGGGTATCGAGCATTATGGAATCGATCTTAAGGGTGAGTCACCATTCCTCTTCAACTTTGTAGCAGATAATTCTATTGATATCGCCGAGCGTGGTGAGCCATGCAGCAAGATTAATGTATACTTCTCTGCAACTAATGATGATGCGCTCTTCACTTATGACCCTGAAACAAACCTTTACTACAAGTCACAGTATGAGGGTAAGGCTCAGATTGATGAGACAACTGGTGAGCAGATTGCTGTAACTAACGTTGTAGTTCTTTTCTGTCACGTTCTTAGAAACGCTGATGGTTATACACTTGATTACTACTTGCAGGATGGCACAGGAGCACTCTATATCAGTAATGGTAAGCTCGTTCAGTGCACTTACGAGAAGAAGAATCCTAATGATCCTATAAAGCTTTATAACCTTGATGGTGAGGAAATTGAAGTAAACCGTGGTAAGAGTTATATCTGTGCTGTTAACAGTGATAGAGTTCACCTTACTACTTGGGAAGGTTAATCGCTTACTAACCAATTTGCTTCTGTCCTCCGCGCTTCGCTTGTGCGTAAGTCCGCAAATTAGTTAGGTGCGCTATATAGTAGTGCGGAGGTCGCAAAATTAAAACATAATGTTCTTAGGAATATATAATGTTCACATAAAAAGCTCCTGAATATAACGTTCAGGAGCTCTTTTATTAGTTAATTTTTAATAACTACTTAAAATGCGATAATTCCAAATCGTTCACATATACCTACAAATTCTGGTGACTTAACGAATCCGTTGAATACCTGTAATCTGGAAGCTCCATCATCAAGAGCCTTAACCCAATCATTAAAGCCTGCTGGATCTGGTTCACGATCCATGAAAGTTCTGTACAAACGAGTTACATATTCTTTGTTATCTAATTCCTTGCCTGTAAACTCTGGTGAGAAAAAGAAACCATATGCTACCTTCTCACCTGTCGCAGAACCTTCCCTGAGAGCACTTGCCCATTCTGACTTTCCTTTAGGATCAGAACTTCTTCCAAGAGCAATTGTGTAAAGTCTCTCGCAGAAGCCCTCAACACCAGTCTCAGGAGTTGGTGTTGGTTTAGCTACAGGTGGAATAAATACCTGAGCCTTAATAATTAACTTACAAACAGAGCAATGAATTCCCTCTGTATAACCGCCCTTTGTATCAGTAGCAGGAATCGCAATATCGATTACTTCAGTGTGTCCCTTAGCAGGAATTACTTCCTTATCCTGTAAAATCAATTCACACCTATCACACTTAACGCCTGCTTTGAGTCCGTCTTCTGTACAGGTTGCGTCTTTTGATTCCCCATATGGAACTTCATTATGACCTAATGCAGGAAGAGGCATATTAGGATAACCAACATATCCACATATAGAGCAAATCTTTGAACCTGTATTTCCTAGATTTGTACATGTAGGCTTTGTGCCCTCAGATTCAATATAAACGTGTCCAGTAGCAGGAATTATTTCTCCCCAAAAGCTAACCTCATTACATCTAGTACAAATAATTCTATAGTTATAACCGTCATCCATACATGTTGGTTCTTTATTTACAACAGAACCACTATGACCGATAGGAGGAATTATATCCCCTTCGTAAAGAACTTCATTACATCTTTCACAGATGGTACGATTACGAAGGCCTGTTTCAACACATCCAGGATATGTCATTGGTTCAACGAATTCCAAATGTCCGATAGCGGGGATGCTTGTTCCAGGACGAAGCATTTTATTACAATCCAAACAATACGTTGAATTTAACCTACCTCTCTCTGTACATGTTGGAGGTATAGTAGGAGGTGTATATGGATTATGTGTATAGTTATATGTGATATTTAAATTTGCTTCTAGACATACAGTGATAGCTTCACTCTGCTCAAAAATACAACGACCATTAATAACAAGATCTTTATTTAATGGGATACTATCATCACCAAGAATTTTTAATGAAGATGGTAAATTTAATACTGTAAATGAATCACATCCAGCAAAAGCCAAATCGCCAATTGTCGTAACAGAATCTGGCACATTTATAGAAGGTAATTTTCCACAATTCTCAAACGCACCAGTCTCGATACTCTCTAGAGTAATTGGCAAAGTAATTTTACGCAAACTCGTAAAATCACTGAATGCATAATTACCAATAGACTTAACTCCATAAGGAATGAAAACGTTACTAACTGTAGTCTTAATAAAATCAGGAAAATTACATCCATCAATCTTGTTAAAATTCTCATCATATCTGTCAGCAATATCACCACTACCAACTAATACAACAGAATCGTACTTACCATCTCTATTAGCATCTCTTGCTGTGTATTTGATGTTAGAACCATATTTTCCACTATAATCAGAAGTAAAAAAAACACCAGTATATTGACTATACATATCTACTGAAACAGGTGAATCACCACTAATAAATAATTTTCTATTAGCAGCATTATTTACAAATGCACCTTCACCTACAATCTCTACTGAATCAGGGATAGAAACTTTTTTAACATTAACAGCATCATAAAGGAAATAGCAGCCAACAGAAGTTACACCGTCATCAATAACTACTTCTTCAATACTAGCTATTACATCATCGGAAATATAATCACAACGATCAACATAATCAGAACACTCTGGAGAGTTAAAGTCATACATGTTACCCAGGCCCTGAACATGAAGAACATCATAAACAGCATCTCCATCAATATCTGTGGCAATATAAATTAAATCTTCTCCAATTTCACCTTTAATAATAGCTTCCGTGTCAGCATTAATCTGATTACCACCAGCAATTAATGCAACACCAGTAACTGTAGAAATTAATACACCAGCTAATATACGAATTGTACGATTAATCATAAATACTCCCCAATACAGAAAAATCTATTTTAATTATAAATCATATAGAAGCCACTATTTATTAATAAAAAGTAAAAGAAATCTGACCACAAAAAATCTCGAGCCGTCGAATGACGACCCGAGATTATTAAATAGCGCACCTAACTAATTTGCGGACTTACGCACAAGCGAAGCGCGGAGGACTGAAGCAAATTAGTTAGTAAGCAATAATTCCTGCCTTCTCACAAATTGCAACAAACTCAGGAGACTTAACAAATCCGTTGAATACCTGCTCACGTGAAGCACCATCTTCCTTCATTGCGTTTACCCATGCCTGGAATCCTGCTGCATCTGGTTCACGATCCATAAATGTGAGGTACAAACGTCTTACAAACTCTTCGTCTGTATGATTAGCAAGCTCGAACTCCTTGGAGAAGAAGAATCCATGTGCAACACTGGAACCTGTTCCCTCCTTGTTAGCGAGTGCTTTCGCCCACGCTGCCTTACCATCAGGATCTGCATTTCTACCGAGACATGTTGTATAGAGTCTCTCTGTGAAATCGAGGATAGGCTGTGTTGGATTTACTACTGGCTTTGGCTCTGTAGGAGTAGCGGATCCACCAGACTTAATACCATATTTCTGACAGATATTAGCCCACTCAATGGAGTTAATAAATCCTGCAAATACCTGCTCACGAGTAGCGCCACCCTTAAGTGCCTTTACCCAAGCTGCAACACCATCCGGGTCACCAGGTCTATCCATGAATGTTCTATAGAGACGATCTACATACTCGTCATCAGAAAGATTCTTGTTAGTGAACTCTGGTGAGAAGAAGAAGCCATTAGCAACCTTTGCTCCATCAGCAGCTCCATCCTTAAGTGCCTTTACCCAGTCAGCCTTACCTGTTGGATCAGAAGTACGTCCGAGACATACAGTATAAAGTCTCTCTACGAAGCCCTCTACTCCACCTTCTTCACCTGGTGTAGGTACTGGAGCTGTAGGTGGGATATACTGCTGTGCCTTAATAATTGTATTACATACAGAACAATGGATACCCTCTGTGTAACCTGGAGTTGTTGATGTAGCTGGTACAGCTGGATCGATAACTTCTGTATGACCCTTAGCTGGAATAGACTTCTCAGCAACAATTACATATCCACAAACAGAACACTTTGTTCCTGTTGCAGAACCAGGAGTTGTACATGTTGCTTCCTTATTTACACCTGTTGTAACAGGAGTATGGTTAGTAGCAGGAATAGTTGTTGAGTATGTCTTTACATCGTGACAATTTGAACACCATACACTCTCAGTATGTCCTACAGTAGTACATGTTGGAGCCTGATATGGAATATTCACAACATAATTATGACCTGTAGGAGCAATATACATATTTGGACTAGTTACAAGGTTACACTTTGTACATCTTGTTACTCCAGTGAAACCATTATCAGTACATGTAGGAGCAATGTAACCAGTTGTAACTTCGTTATGGCCAGTTGCCTTAACTACTGTTCCAGCATCAAACAAATAATCACCACGTGAACATACATATCTACCTGTATATCCATCTTCTGTACATGTTGCCTCTTTATCTCCAGAAACAATATCATGGCCAAGCTTAGGAATTACAGTTGCATCTGCAAGTTTCTCATTACATCTGCTACATACAACGTCACCTGATGAACCGTCCTTAGTACATGTAGGAGCAATTACATTAGGTGTTGATGCACTATGACCAAGAGCTGGACCAATAACACCTGGATCAATAAGAATTCCACAATCAGAGCACTGAATTCTATTCTTAATTGTACCCTTTGTACATGTAGGTTCCTGATTAATTACTTCCTTAGTATGACCCTTCGCAGGAATTGCAAAACCAGTATGGAAAACTGTATCACACTTATCACAAATTACTTTACCTGTGAAGCCATCTTCAGTACATGTAGGTTCCTTCTCACCAACAGTAATAATATTATGGCTAAGAGCTGGAATTACAGTACCTGGATTTATAACTTCACCGCACTTAGAACATACTGTCTTGCCCTTAAGGCCAGCAACTGTACATGTAGCAGCTCTATCTGGTACAGCAACAGGATTGTGAGAACATACAATTTCTCTTACGTGTCCACAATAATTACATGTAGTATCTTCTGGATTATCGTAAACATGATTATCTCCAGTAGATCTACTATAGCCACAGATCTCACAATTATTAGTACATACATATTTATAAACATGAGTTGAATGACTTGGAGCAGGGTTAGATACACCTTCGGTGTAGATATAAAGATTAGTATTTTCAGTGATTATATCATTATCAAAATCAAACTTAATTTTATACTGTGAGTCTCTGTATACTTCCAACCTCTTAAGGTTCTCGTCAACAAGGTAGGATAAATATCCTCCAACAGATACATATACTGTTTTTCTTAATTTGCTAGCTGTCTCATAATAATTTACTCTACAAAACTTTGTTCCTTCTGGAGCAAAAATATAGGCACTGGATTCATCATCAAACTTGGCACCAGTAAGATCATAATCAAATATATTACCCTTTGAATCATAATATTTTACAGATACGTTATCTGAAGCATCTTTTACATTAAATTTTACTAAACCAAATCCACGTACATCCTTAGCGTTCAGATTAGGAATATCAAACGTTCCACCATAAATGCTAAATTTTTCAAAAGACTGATTGCTATTCTCAACAGTTATATGTCCGCTATCTATAACACTAATTTCATTTGAGAGTTCACCCTGATATCCTGCACCAATTGCGTCACATGTATAAATACTATTATAAGAAGAACCTGCGAATGCTGTAACTGTATTGTTTGAAAATACCATTTGGGACATCAGTTTTCCGTGAGAAGCTGTACCAATACCAGCTCCAGGATAATACTGACCAAGACTATTACCACCACCAACAGCATAAATTGTGTTGTTATAGAAAATCATACTTCCAATGACATTACCACCAATACCAGCACCACTTTCCTGAGTCACAAAACCTTGACCTGCTAATGACTGGATATCAGAAGATTGAATATTAATAGAATTGCAAGTTGGTAAATTTTTAGGTGATGAATTATATTTATATCCTCCAGTTCCAATACCTGATGCAGAACTTGAATATGCAACCAAAGAAGATGCATCACCACCCTTGGCATAAATCAATGACATATAAATATTAATACCACTAATACTACTATCATCATTTATATCTGTTTTACAGCCACCACCAATACCGGCTCCGTAATAACCTCCATAAACTCTTCCACTACACTTATCTAGTCTAATTGATTTAACACTAGAATTTAGGCCTCCACCAATTCCAGCTCCATTATTTCCACCGTGTACATTAACAAACTGACAATCATCAAAAGTAATTGTATTAACAGAAGATCCTGAGCTACAACCAATTGCTGCAGCATTATCTCCACCATCTGCATTAATAAAAAGATTACGGATATCAATGAAAAAAGCTTTTCCATTTACAGCAGGGCCAATGCCAGCTCCATCTTTACCACCAGTTACAGATAATTCTGCTGCATTAACACCTATAACTTTCACATAAGTATTTGGATTTTCAATCTGAATTGCAGCACTACCAATACCAGCAGTAAATGAAACATCACCAATGATATTAATAGTTACATATCTTGATTTATTCTTTTCACTGATAACAACACAAGGTGGTCCATCATATCTATCATTCTCATTAGAAACACTAATATTCTGGAATTCAACAATAAGATTAGAACCATCTCCATAACTTGAACATTCAAAGTTAAATGTAACATCCTTAAATACTTTATTAACATCACCATAAAAACGAATGTTATCTTTTACAGTGATTACTCGAGTCGTAGGATCATAAGAATAATAATCATTATCAATCTTTTTACCAAGCGACAAAATATTGTCTACATTAGCTGTAGCTGCTACATCAGCAACAACATCTTTCTGCGACAAACCAGAAAGACCCAATATTGCTATTGAGGCAACAATAATGAATGCCATAAAAAATGACACAAAGCGCGAAGCCTTACGCATAATATTTTCCCTCCCCGAAAAATATAAAAATATAAATACTTATTTATTATAAATCATCGGGGTACGTCAATTATGTCAGAAATATGGCTTTCTGTAATAAAATAGTGAACTAATCAAAGAAATCTGCGATTTCTCCAGCTATCAACAATCTTCTGAAGCCCGCTTACACACATAAGAACACCTGAAATGGTAAGTATCGCTTCAATGCCTCTAAAAGGAAAAATAATAACAAACAAACCAAGTGCTGCTACAAGTGCAGACAAGATAAATGTAATCCACCACGAAATGGTCCTCCTCTTAGGTACCGCGTACATACCGCGAACTTTAATAAAACCATCAATAAGAAAGAACATTCCAATAAAAAATGTAATTATGGACATGAGTGTCATCGGATAGACAATAAATATCACACCCACAATAACAAGGAAAACAGACTTTATAACCCTGAATTCTCTGCCAAATCCGATACTAGGACTAACAAAACAGCCAATAAAAGACATGACACCATAAGCTATCATAAGAAGTCCTGCAATAATACCTAAGGAACCAGATACAATCATTGGCAGAAAAATAAAAAGCAAACCAACAAGAATAAGAACTATTCCAGTTATGTATGAACCAGTCCACAATTCTTTAAGCCCCTTAAGACTGAAACGACGCTTAAAATTAGGCTTAACATTATTATTAAAATAATCAACAAAATCATTTTTATTCATCGAGAGTTACCTCCCCGTTACCTGTTATATCTATAACTTCACCATTAATAGAAGCTTCTGGCTTAAATATACACTTAGCAAAATCCTTACTTCTAGCAAGAACTTCTCTGAATGAATAATATGGCTGTGCCTCGAAGATATGACCCGTAGCAATTACACCAACTGAATCTATACCAAGAGAGTTAGCAAGGTACAAAGCACGTGATAAGTGATACTCCTGAGTAACAACTATACACTTTTTAATTTCGAAAATATTAGCTGCTCGATACATAGAATCATAAGTAGAAAGACCTGCATGATCCATGAATATATCCTCAGAAGGAACTCCACGTTCCAGAGCATATTCTCTCATGGCAGCAACCTCATTATAGTTATCCTTATAGTGATCACCGCTCATAAGAAGTTTTGGCGCTACCCCAGCATCATAAAGAGATATAGCTGCATCAAGACGATCTGATAAAAGAGGTGTTGGAGTACCATCTGCATATACTCCACAACCAAGGACAATAATAGCGTCATAGTTCTCATCATTCTTATCTTCTATGAATGATTCAACGGAATACATCTTATTTTTAGTATTATTAAGAATAATGATATTTGTAATAACACCATACATAAGACATAGTACAAATACTGAAAGTAAGACTATAAGTCCTACCTTTACATAATGTAATTTATTCTTTCTCAACGTCGTCCTTCTTATCCCTGTTCTCTATTACTGCCTTCTCATAATCAGCAATGTTCTTAGCTATACGTTTAAGCATGTATGTATCAAATACATACACAAACAAGATTACTGTTTCCAGCGCTATAACATTACCAACAGTTAGCTTACTAACCGTAGCAGAAAGTACTGTTATCAGGATAGTACCAGAAACATAAACAGAAGTTGCGGCAATATAGAATTTTTTAAGTTTCTTATCTTCAACATTCAAAAAGCAAAAATAAACAAGAAGCCCAAGTGATATTACCGCGAATATAATAGCCAAAATAGCAGCAGACTTCATATTCTAATACCTCTCTCGTGAAGTTCCTTTTTAATAAGCTCATCAACTTTTGCTTTAAGTTCTTCACGGGTTCCTGAATTATCAATAACATGGTCCCCAAGAGCTGCATACTCATCATCTGTCATCTGCATAGCAATACGGCGCTGAGCATCATCCTTATCCATACCACGCTTAATAAGACGATCAATTCTGACTGTATCATCACAAATAACAGTCCAAATCTGATTACA
The DNA here is from genome assembly GCA_024403695.1 of Saccharofermentans sp. Lineage (GTDB taxonomy): Bacteria > Bacillota > Clostridia > Saccharofermentanales > Saccharofermentanaceae > Saccharofermentans. The sequence goes on from JAKSRI010000006.1 coordinate 50,003, forward strand.
GTGGTCAACAAATCCCTTTCGTACAGGGATTGGCACATCAAGAACTACGCACTTTGTCTTACGATTACGCTCCTTCTCAAGTTCTGCATCCATGTACTGGAATACATACTTATGAACGATAGAAGACAAGATATCAAGCTTCGTATTGTCATTAAATACAACAGATGAAATATACTTACGGTTCATGGAACCATCAGTAGAGATAGCACGCTTGCCGAACACTTCAGCAATCTCAGGCAAAGCAATGCCATTAACAGAAGTAACCTCACGGGAAATCTCATCAGCATCGAGCACACGAAGTCCTCTGTCAGCAAGAATCGCACTAACAGAGCTCTTACCTGATCCAATACCACCTGTAACACCAACAACAAACATTTAAATTTACCTTCTTTATTTTGCTTCTAACCAATCGTGACCGATGTGAACGTCGCTTTCTAACTTAACGTAAAGCTCAACTGCATTCTCCATCTCACGCTTCAAAAGGTCTGCTGCTTTCTGAGCATCCTTCTCATCACACTCAACGATAAGTTCATCGTGTACCTGCATAACGAGTTTACTATCAGGAAGCTCTTCTTTAAGAGCGTTATAGACCTTATTCATAGCAATCTTAATAATATCAGCTGCAGTTCCCTGAATAGGAGTATTCATAGCTGCGCGAAGTCCAAAGCTTCTGACATTCTTATTTGTAGACTTAAGTTCACTTAAAATTCTCTTACGGCCGAAGAGAGTCTCCACATAGCCAAGCTTCTCACCTGCAATCTTAAGTGAATCAAGATAACCCGTAATACCTGGGAACTCGATAGCATACTGCTTAATAAGATGTGCAGCCTCAGCGTAACTAATATCAAGATCGGTAGACAAACCATACTCAGAGATACCATATACAATAGCAAAGTTAACCGTCTTGGCTGTTGCTCTCTGTCTGGAAGTAACTTCATCACGACTTACTCCGAACACCTTCATAGCAGTAGATTTATGTACATCCTCACCATTACGGAAAGCTTCGCACATTACTTCATCCTTACTCATAGATGCCAGCAATCTAAGCTCGATCTGACTATAGTCAGCATCAACGAGAATTCTACCCTCAGGTGAAGTAAAGCACTGACGAATACGTCCACCATTCTCACTTCTAACAGGAATATTCTGAAGATTAGGATCAGTAGATGACAAACGACCTGTATTAGTCATAGCCTGAGTGAATGTAGTATGAATTCTATTATCCTCACGAATCTTATCCTGAAGTCCGAGAGCATATGTAGAATCCAGCTTAGAAAGGCCACGCCACTCGATAATCATATCGATTACTGGGTGATATGTTCTAAGCCTGTTAAGCTCTTCAATAGAAGTAGAATAAGTACCTGTCTTACCCTTCTTGCCATGTGGCAGATTAAGTTTATTCTCATCAAAAAGAATCTCTGAAAGCTGCTTAGGAGATCCTATATTAAACTCATAACCGGATGTTTCATAAATATCCTGCTCAAGTGTCATAAGCTTATTAGAAAATTCCTCATGCAAACTCTGAAGCATATCCTTAGAAACATGCATACCATTACGCTCGATAGCATCAAGAGTCACGACCAACGGGAACTCGATCTCATACAGAAGCTGTTCCTTCTTCTCACGGCTAATTAGAACCTTCTGTGCCTCATAAATAGCCGCAACAAGTATAAGTTTCTTAGCTTCAGTATTAATTTTAGTCTCTGTCTCATCAGCGGACTCACCAAAAAGTGCTGCAGTCAAATCCAACTGCTTAGGACCTTCATCCTCAATAGGATATGGAACCTTAAACACACACTCATAAAGTCGTGCAAAATCAGGCTTAGCACCATCAATCATATTAAATACATAACCGCAGATACCAACGTCAAAGACAGACTTAACATGAAGAGCCTTTGTCATCACTTTCGACGCGTCCTTATAGCAGAAAGCTACAGGTGTAATGTCATTACAGTTACCAACAACATCGCACAAACTATTAGCATCACCATAATAAACAGTGCTATCTCCAGGCATATAAACAAGCGCTTTATCATCGCAGAAACTAACTGCAACATCATCACCATCTTTACAAGTAACACCGTCAAATCCGGAAACAAGTTTCATGTTACTCATAATCTCAGAAAACTTGTTATAAATACCAGATATCTCTGTGTCCTCAGGATCAGAAGAAACTGGGATAGAAGTTTTAATATCATCAAGGCCAAGCTTCTTAGTCAGCATCTTAAGACCAAGGGCAGCAAGCTTATCATGTGTGCCCTGCTTGTCCTTAATGTCGTCGAAAGCAGTGGCCTCCACTCCAAATGGAACAGGCACATGACGGTCAATAGCACAAAGCTTAAGGTTAAGCTCCAAAAGTTCATGGGATGCATCTAATTTCGCCGCCAGGCCCTTGGACAACTCTGATGTGTGTGCGAGAACGCCATCGATAGAACCATAATCAGCAATAAGTTTAAACGCAGTCTTAGGACCAACCTTCTCAACACCAATAATGTTATCGGAATTATCACCCATAAGCGCCTTAACCTGCACGAAAACTTCAGGTCCGACACCATTTTCCTCCACAAAAAGGTCACGGTCATAAAGCACACGAGGAGGCTTTCCCTTACCACTTTGAGGCATGATAACCTTTACCTTATCAGAGATAAGCTGGAAATCATCGTGGTCACCAGAGAGAATAAATACTTCATCTCCCTCTTCTTCACCAAGACGGCTTAAAGTACCAATAAGGTCATCAGCCTCATAACCCTCAAGTTCCATACGAGAAATACCCATAAGATCGAGGATTTGCTTACAAATAGGCATCTGAACTGCCAGATCAGGCATCATAGGCTTACGAGTAGCCTTATAATCAGAACTCATCTTATGACGGAAAGTTGGTGCTTTAAGGTCAAAAAGCACACAGATATCAGTTGGCTTATACTCATCTTTAACAGAAAGAAGTGTGTTAAAGAAGCCACTAACAGCACCAGTTGGAGTTCCATCAGGCGCAGACATAGGCGCGCGTCCATATGTTGCAAAGAACGCACGGTTCATAATAGAGTTACCGTCTACAAGAAGAATTCTCTTATCTGCCATATTACTTCATATCCTCGCCCTGCTGAATCATCTTATGAACAGAGTGAGCTGTGGCAATCATAAGCTTAATACGGTTAAGCTGGTTAGCCTCAGAAGCACCTGGGTCATAGTCGATAGGGATAATATTACTCATTGGATACTGTCTTCTGAGCTCCTTAATCATGCCCTTACCAGTAACATGGTTAGGCAGACATGCGAAAGGCTGTGCGCAGATAATATTAGGCACACCGTCCTGAATGAGCTCGATCATCTCAGCTGTAAGGAACCAACCCTCACCACAGAAGTTACCACAACTAAGAACTGAAGCAGACTTCTTGGCAAGTTCTTCGATTCTCTCGGAGAGCATGAACTTTCCGCCAGTCTTCTTGAAGGCCCTATTGATAGGTCTTCTGTAGGATTCAAGAAGATTAATAACTCGCTGATTAATAAATGCGGTTTTCTTAGATCTACCAAGGTTCTCAGATGCCCAGATAGGGTTATAACAGCAGTAAAGGAAGAAATCGAGAACACCAGGGAGAACAGCCTCACAGCCCTCAGATTCGATAACATCAATAGCATTATTGTTAGCATCTGGATGGAACTTTACAAGAATCTCACCTACGATACCAACACGTGGCTTACGAGGGATATCCTGAAGTGGAAGCTTATCAAACTTCTCAACCGCGAACTCTACAAACTTCTTATAACTTCTGATATATGGAATATTCTCAAGGTCAACTCCAATATCAGCGAGACAATCTCTAATCTTCTTCTTCTCTTCAGGTGATTTATCCCAGTAATTATTAGGCATTACCTGGTCATATCTAGGAGTAAGATCATCAGCAAACTGATTCTTATTAAACATCTTACGTCCAACCTGATTGATATAAGAATAAAGCGCATTAGCAGATCCTGGCAACTTCTCATAAGGACGTACTCTGATAAGCATAGAGTTAACCATATCACCAGCAGTGAGCGCCTTAATAGCATTGAATACAAAGTTAGGAGTATACTTCCATCCTTCATTCTTCTCGAACTGCTGAGCAGAAATAGCAATTACTGGAATCTTATCATATCCAGCTTCACGAAGTGCTTTACGCAAGAAACCAACGTAGTTAGTAGCACGACAACCACCACCTGTCTGAGTAATAGCAAGTGTGCAGTTATCAGGATCAACTTCACCTCTCAAAATAGCGTTAATCATCTGACCAACTACTACAATAGATGGGAAACATGCATCGTTATTAACATACTTAAGTCCGCACTCAATATCCTCACGAGTAGCCTGCTTCAAGATCTTCATGCGATATCCAGCACGTCTGAAAACACTCTCAAGGAAATCAAATGGAATTGGTGCCATCTGAGGAGCGATGATAGTGTGAGTCTTCTTATTTTCCTTTGTGAATTCTACTCGCTTGAGTGTATATGCATCCTCTGCAGGCTTAACATCGCGAGCCTTTGTATCACCAGCAAGCTGCTCACGCTCATCCATTGCAACAACAAGGGATCTCATTCGGATACGAGCTGCACCAAGGTTAGAAACCTCATCAATCTTAAGAAGTGTATAAAGTTTACCAGAAGACTCGAGAATCTCCTGAACCTGATCGGAAGTTACTGCATCGAGACCACAACCAAAGCTTGTAAGCTGTACGAGCTCGAGGTTAGGCTTTGTAATAGTAAATGCAGCTGCCTCATAAAGTCTTGTATGATACATCCACTGATCAACGACACGAATAGGTCTCTTAAGAAGGCCTGGTGTAGCAACAGAATCCTCTGTAAGAACTGCAAGACCAAGCTGATTAATCATCTCTGGTATACCGTGGTTAATCTCTGGATCCACGTGGTAAGGACGACCGGCGAGAACGATACCCTTAAGTCCGCGCTCATCCATTTCGGCGAGAATCTCCTTGCCCTTGTTACGGATGTCTTCCTTGAAGTTACCGTACTCTTCGGCACCTGCAGCAACAGCCGCTTTGGCCTCCTCGAGAGTTACACCAGCGTACTCGAAAGTCTTGGCAAGAGTGCCTGCAACAGTGTCGAGATCATCAAGAGGCATAAATGGGTTAAGGAACTTAATGTCCTTCTCACGGATATTTTCCACGTTATTCTTGATAACTTCAGGATAAGAGCAAACGATTGGGCAGTTATAATGGTTACCACTACCCTTGTTCTCGTGTGCCTCATAAGGAACATCAGGATAGAAAATAGTCTTAATACCTCTTGTTATGAGGTTCTCAATATGTCCGTGAACAAGCTTTGCTGGATAACATACAGACTCAGATGGGATCGTCTCCATACCCTTCTCAAAAAGTGTATGTGAAGAACGCGCGCTAATCATTACGCGGAAACCAAGTTTTGTAAGTGTTGTAAACCAGAAAGGATAGTTCTCATACTGATTAAGTGCACGTGGAATACCAATCACACCACGTGGAGCATCTTTCTCATCGATTGGCTTATAGTGAGAGAATGTACGCTCATATTTGTACTTGAAGAGGTTAGGAATATTATTCTTCTCGCTCTCCTGATCAAGGCCTACGCTCTCACCCTTCTCACATCTGTTACCAGAAACAAAGCGCTTACCGTTAGAGAATGTTGCTACTGTAAGACGGCAGTGGTTACCGCAGTAAGGGCACTGTGTATTTTCTGTGCTCATCTCAAAGGAATTAAGCTCATCACCACCAAGAAGTGTTGTCTTATTACCATTCTCAGCAAACTTTGTCTTGGCAATAAGTGCAGCACCGAAGGCGCCCATGAGACCAGCAACGTTAGGTCTGATAACCTCTCTGTCAGAAACGAGCTCGAAACATCTAAGGATAGCATCATTAAGGAAAGTACCACCCTGAACTACAATGTTCTTACCAAGCTGCTCTGTGTCTCTAATCTTGATTACCTTGTAAAGCGCGTTACGAACTACAGAGTAAGAAAGGCCAGCGGAGATATCACCAACAGATGCTCCCTCCTTCTGTGCCTGCTTAACCTTAGAGTTCATGAATACAGTACAACGTGTTCCGAGATCAACCGGGTTAGTGGCCTTAAGTGCCTCTACTGAGAATCCGTGAGGATCCATACCCAGTGTCTGTGCGAAAGTCTGAATAAAGCTTCCGCATCCAGAAGAACAAGCCTCATTAAGCATAATGGAATCGATAACACCATTACGAATACGCATACACTTCATATCCTGACCACCGATATCGATAATAAAATCAACATCTGGACAGAAGAATTTAGCTGACTGGAAGTGAGCCATTGTCTCGATCTCACCAATATCAACACCCAGCGCAGCCTTAATGATGTTCTCGCCATAACCAGTAACGCAGGAATATGCGATATGAGCAGAAGCAGGAAGTTTATTATAAACGTCCTTAAGGATATTAACCGCACTCATTACAGGATTACCCTTGTTAGATGCGTAGTATGTGTAAACAAGCTCGCCCTTCGAATTAATAACTACAGCCTTTGTTGTAGTAGAACCTGCATCGATACCGAGATAAAGATCACCCTTAGCTGTTGCCAAATCAAGAGTAGGAATCATATTCTTAGCGTGTCTATCATAGAAACGCTTCTTCTCATCCTCATCCTTAAAAAGTGGTGCGATATGAATAATATCAGGAGTAAATCCTTCCTTGTTCTTAAATCTCTCGAGCAAATCTGCAAGGCTTACAGGCTCATCGTCACTAGAAAGTGCCGCACCAAGTGCAACATAAATCTGAGCCTCATCAGGCATCCAGAAAGAGTCTGCCTTATCTTCGAGAGTACGCTCGAAAGCATGTCTTAACTCAGAGTTAAAGTAAAGTGGGCCACCAAGGAAAGCAATGTTACCCTTGATAGGACGACCACAAGCAAGACCAGCAATTGTCTGGTTTACTACTGACTGATAAATAGAAGCTGCGAGGTCCTCCTTAGCAGCGCCCTCATTAATGAGCGGCTGAAGGTCAGACTTAGCAAATACACCGCATCTGGAAGCGATTGTGTAAAGGCTTCTGTAGTCCTTGGCAAAGTTATTAAGACCGTCTGCATCTGTCTGAAGAAGTGATGCCATCTGGTCGATGAATGCACCTGTACCGCCTGCACATGTACCATTCATACGCTGCTCGAGCACTGGGTGCATGTAAGTAATCTTGGCGTCCTCACCACCAAGCTCGATAATAACATCAGTCTCTGGGTGATACTTCTTAATAGCTTCTGTCTCAGCCATAACCTCCTGAATAAACTTAAGATTAAGCCAGTTGGCTACAGAAAGTCCACCAGAACCTGTAATAGTAACGGACACATCAATTCCAGGGAACTTCTCATTTACCTCTTCAAAAAGCTTATTAAGAAGTCCAGAAATATCAGAATGGTGACGTCTGTACTCATTAAATACAATATCTTCTCCATCAAGAAGAACAACTTTAATTGTAGTTGATCCAATATCAAGACCAAGTCTGTATCTTATTTCCATATATCATTTCCCGTCCTTATGTCTAATATCGTCCAAAGGCATTCCCTTTGGCTGATTATTAGTACTTGTTATTGTTTTTCTAACACGTGTATTCTCTTTTGTTTTACGTGGTGTAGTTGTCTTACGCTTTCTAGGCTTATGCTCAGTAGCAGGAATGCTTCCGAATTCTTTCAAAGACTCTTCCTTAAGCTTTGCCATCTTCTCTTTGTCAGAATCACGAAGCTCTTGTCTAAAGTCCTTCACCTTCAATACTTCAGTTCTGAAGTTCTCATTAAGTGACAACTGCAAAAGCTCATCAGGTACACCAAGTCTCAAATCAAATGGCTTACCAAACTTATCCTTAGAAACAAGGCTAAGCCCAGATACAACTCTGGCAACATTCTCTTCATATACTGAATACTCACATCTAATGCCGAGAGATAATGGCAATCCTGCGAAATTAATATTCACGTAAGGCAAATTGTGAGTGAAAATCAGATGAAGTGTAACCAACTTCATGTATGATTCCAGATTAATACAATCCTGATCACAAATAAGAGCCAAAGCACCTGGTTCTGCCATGTTGGCAATGTCTGATTTCTCATTCTCAAATCCATTAGCCCAAAGATAGTAAAGTTCTCTATATATCTCGTTCTTAAACTTCTCAAAATCCCTTGTAAGTGGAGTCGCTAATATAGGTGAACCGAGACTGAAAATATGCTGCATATAAGATACCTCTAAGTGTGAAGGCACCGTAAAATACTTAAAATATGCGGCCACATCTCTGGCATTAAAAATGTACTTAGACATTAATTATTAACTCCTATTTCCAATATTATAATTAAACGCGCGCATAAAAATACAAGTCTAATTATAACACAATTAGACTTGTCTGATTACGTACGGATGTAATTGTAATAGTTATAAAGAATTCTTTAAGATTTGCGGGAATAGTGTCTTACTGTAAACTCGACACCCTTCTCAGACATTATAGGCTCTTCTTCCTCGACCATCTCCCAGTCATCCATCTCATCAAGATTTGGGAAGAAGGCATCAGCGCCATCAAAAGACTTATGAATATAAGTGACAATTGCCTTATCACAGATATCGATCATGGAATTATATACTTCTGCACCACCGATGAGATAGATTTCTTCATCTGGATGCTCTTCCTGATACTTAGCAAGTTCGTCCTGTGAATGAAGAATTACAGCGCCTTCCTTCTCATAATCCATGTTACGAGTAAGAATTACGTTAATTCTCTTAGGAAGAAGCTTCTCATCCTTAAATGTCATAAGTGTCTTACGACCAAAAACCACAGTATTACCTGCAGTATACTTACGGAAAACACCCTTCTGATCCTCTGGAAGAGAGATAAGAAGCTGTCCTTCCTTACCAATGGCCCAATTATAATCAACAGCTGCAATAGCGATCACTTTCGAACACCTCACAAAAATCAAATAGCAACAGGAAGCTTACCTACCTTAGGGCCATACTCATAACCCTCAAGGTGGATATTATCTACTGTGAACTGATAGAAATCAGTAATACCCTCATCAAGAACAAGCTTAGGTGCAGGGAACTTAGGACGCTCAATAACTTCCTTAACAATATCAACATGACGATCATAAACATGAGCATCAGCGATAACATGAACGAGCTCACCCACCTCAAGTCCACTACAACGTGCGAAGAGATGAACAAGAACCGCATACTGGCAGACATTCCAACCGTTAGCAACCAGCATATCATTTGAACGCTGATTCAAAATAGCATTAAGCTTGTTACCTGTTACATTAAATGTCATGGAGTAAGCACATGGATAAAGACCCATCTCAGACAAATCCTGGTGCACATAAATATTTGTCATGATACGTCTGGAACTTGGATTGTTCTTAAGGTCAAAAAGAACACGGTCAACCTGGTCCATCATGCCCTCTTTGTACTTATGCTTAACACCAAGCTGATAACCATAAGCCTTACCGATTGAACCATTCTCATCTGCCCAAGCATCCCAGATATGGGAATTAAGATCATTAACGTTATTAGATTTCTTCTGCCAGATCCAGAGGAGCTCATCAACAGCGCCCTTAAAGTTCTGGTAACGCTGAGTAAGCATTGGGAACTCTTCAGCAAGGTTATAACGGTTAACAATACCGAAAGCCTTATGAGTATATGCAGGTGTTCCATCCTCCCAGTGAGGTCTTACCTTCTCATTCTCAGTAGTGATTCCACTGTTAAGAATGTCTCTAATATTCTGATCAAAAATATCATCTGCTTTACTCATGGATAACCTCCCAATTGTTGGTAAGAAATATTATATCAAATATCGACTTTCTTACCTAATGTCTTTACAAGGCCTGAAAGAGACATGTAAAGAATAATAACAAACACTGCAATACCGATTTTAAGTACATTTGAAGCATCAAACTCTGAATATACTGCACCATATTTGTAGTTAAGTGCGGACTCCAGAGCAAGCACAGAAACAAGCGCCTCTACTATGCCGAGCTTACGAATGGCAATAGCGATAAAGGAACCCTTACGACCAGCCTTAAAAAGGTTATAAATGGCAGTGCCGACCTTTATTACTACATACACTGCCATAACATAAATAAGGAATCCTGGATAATGATGGGAAACACCCTTACGTGTCATGAGGTAGACGTCGAAAGCCAAGAGCAAGTCCATAAAGAACAGCCATTTACAAAAGGAACGCGCGTTAGCAACTTCAGTAAATTTCTTATTCTTCTTTCTGGACAAACTTCTTCCTGCACGGTAAAGCATACGGCATTTCATACATGTTAAGAAAACATAGTAGATGCTCATCATGATAAGCCATGGAAATCTATAAATAATTCCCACCGCAGCGGCAAAACCAGCATAAAGGAAATCGAAAATGATAGCAGGAAAAGTAGCGGCTACAGTTTTCCTAGTGTAGTCGCCTGTTATATAGGCAAAAAGCAATCTTAACAGATTTAAGAAAAAACGACCTTTTCCAGCCACAGTAACTCCGATTATTCGTTTTAGAAGATATTTTATCATACTCGAGTCTATTTTTAGAATATTCAGTGGATAGATTCCAGTATGTTGATTGGAATGTTAAATTGGTAAAAAAGAAGCGAGAATCATCTCCTCGCTTCTTGAAAGATTAATCTAAATTCACCCACATAACGGCTCTGATACCATACATGCAATTAGCAGAATCTCCATCACTATTAAGTTCGCCGGCAGAATCAACATATTGTACTGTATTACCTAAAACACCTTCATTATTTACCCACCATCTACAGCCACCATCGCCAGAATGATGACGAGCAAATCTTTCTTCTGCAGAAGCAAAAAAGCTGTAAACATCATCAGAACTTGGAATATATAGGTTATCATTACAACCACTGTCCTTTGAAGATACTATTCTTGCCTTCTCCTCGCCACTAAAGGCAATATTATAAAAATCATTATTAAGCCATACTCTTAAATCACAGTATTCCCATGATGAATAGTTTCCATTAGTATTATAAGGATGGCCGTCAACAAGTTTCATTGTTACAACCTTCCTGGAAGCACCTGAAGACTCTACAACACGCCATTCTACTGGTTTGTCATTATATGAACCAAAATAAAAAGTATCGCCAACATTCACAGTCTTAATATAGTCAGAATTACTCATAATTTTTTCAATGTATTCTGCACTGTCATGTAATCTTGGGTAAGCTCGGAAAGCCTCAAGTGCTTCATGATAATTACCGTTTTCATAGTCTTTCTCTGCTTGGCTATACATAGCTTCAATCTTCTCGTTATTACACTTTACAACCATCTGCTGACTGTCTTTGTAATCATACAACTCGTCGAAAAGAACAATAGCCTCGTCATACCTGCCCTCTTCTCTAAGCTTCATTGCCTTATTGTACTTGGTTATAAGCAAAATGGTATTGGCAAGAATAATGCCAGCCACAATCACTATAACCACACCTGCGATAATTAATCTCTTTTTTAACTTTCCTGCTGAGTTTTTACTTTCGTTCATTGTCTTTCCTCCCCGAAATAAGCATTTGTTTTTTGCTTTTATACCTTATAGACACTGGAACTTTTGCTTAGGTTCATTCTTAACGAAATTTTTTTTAAAATCAAGTGACCTGTGGAGGCATCCAAGGCGATAAATGAGCTGCAACCAAGCAAAAAGCGAGGAAATTATCCCCGCTTCTAAAAAACAAAAAACATATAACTTAATCTTAGATTAGTTTCTCATACTGTGAATTGGAGCTGGAATTCTACCACCACGATGGATGAAATCCGCACAGGACTTAGTATTAACAGGCATAATTGGTGCCATACCGAGGAGTCCACCGAACTCTACACTATCGCCTACACCCTTACCAGGAACAGGAATAAGACGAACTGCAGTTGTCTTGTTATTAAATGTTCCGAGAGCCATCTCATCAGCGATAATACCGGAAATTGTCTCAGCTGTAGTATCACCAGGAACTGCGATCATATCAAGACCTACAGAACATACGCATGTCATAGCCTCGAGCTTCTCGAGCTTAAGTCCACCAGACTGAGCAGCGGCGATCATACCCTCGTCCTCAGATACAGGGATAAATGCACCAGAGAGACCACCAACGAAGGAAGAAGCCATTGTTCCACCCTTCTTAACTGCATCATTAAGCATTGCAAGAGCAGCAGTTGTACCCCATGTACCACACTCTTCAAGACCGAACTCCTCAAGGAGACGAGCAACAGAGTCACCTACTGCAGGAGTTGGAGCGAGAGACAAGTCGATGATTCCGAATGGAACACCAAGTCTCTGAGATGCTTCACGAGCAACAAGCTCACCAACACGAGTAATCTTAAATGCAGCGTTCTTAATAGTCTCAGCAACTACACCAAGGTCCTGACCCTTAACCTTCTCAAGGGCGTGCTTAACTACACCTGGACCAGAAATACCTACGTTAATAACACACTCTGGCTCGCCAACACCAAGGAAAGCACCCGCCATAAATGGGTTATCCTCAGGAGCATTAGCAAATACTACAAGCTTTGCGCATCCAAGAGCATCTCTATCAGCTGTTCTCTCAGCTGTCTTCTTAATAATCACACCCATATCACGAACAGCATCCATATTGATACCTGTTCTAGTAGAAGCGAGGTTAACAGAAGAACAAACAAAATCAGTTGTAGCGAGTGCCTCTGGAATAGAGTTAATAAGTACCAAATCGGAGTTTGTATAACCCTTATGTACCATGGCGGAGAAACCACCAACAAAGTTAACACCACAAGTCTTTGCAGCCTTATCAAGAGCAACTGCGAAAGGTGTGTAATCCTTAGCTCCACAAGCTGCTGCTACAATAGAAATAGGTGTAACAGAAATTCTCTTGTGAATAATAGGCACGTTATACTTCTTACTAATCTGCTCACCAACCTCTACAAGGTTACCAGCATAACGGCAAATCTTATCGTAAATCTTCTGACAGGACTCCTCTACTGTAGCTGCTGCACAGTCCATAAGAGAAATACCCATTGTAATTGTTCTGATATCAAGATGCTGCTCATCGAACATCTTCATTGTCTCAAGAATCTCAAAATTATTAATCATGATACTAACCCCTAATTATTAGATTCTATGCATTCTGTTGAAAAGCTCTGTATGCTGAATTGTAATCTTTACACCGAGCTCCTCTCCGAGAGCATCAAGCTTTTCCTTAATATCAGAATTCTCGATCTGAACTTCCTGAAGATCAACAATCATGATCATTGTAAAGATGTCCTGAAGGATTGTCTGTGAAATATCATTAATATTGATGTTGTTCTCCATAAGGAGCTTGGAAACGCCAGCGATAATACCTACGCGGTCCTTTCCGATAACTGTTAAAACTGCAGTATTCTTACTCTCAGCCATTTTTATATCTCCTATTCATATGAATTAAATTTTTTACTTGGTTATTTTAACATACTTTCAGCAATTCGATTTGCACATTTTATTCCGTCAATTGCGCTACTCATTATGCCTCCTGCATAACCCGCACCCTCACCAGAGAGGTATAGTCCAGTTGTGTTCACGCTTTCGTAAGTTTCGTTCACACGAAGAATACGCACAGGAGATGAACTTCTTGCCTCTACCGCAGTTAGAACACTATCCGGATTATCAAAGCCCTTAATCTTGCGTCCCATGTTACAAATACCATCCTTAAGTGTCTCCATGACAAAGGAAGGTAGCACATCCCCAAGGTCAGTTTCTTTGTAACCAGGTGTATATGTAGGAATAACGGCACCAACACTTGTAGTATTGCCCATAAGACTACCATAAGTACTAACAGGCGCACTATAATTTCTGCCACCGGCTACGAAAGCCTTGTGTTCCAGCTCTTCCTGGAACAAGATTCCGTCAAGAACACCCTCACCATAATCACTAGAACTAACAGGAACAAGAAGCGCCGCGTTTGAATTACGTCCATCACGAGCGCGATAACTCATACCATTAGTGCAAATACTCTCAGGAGATGACGCAGCTGCGATAACTTCGCCACCAGGACACATGCAGAAAGTATAAAGTTTCTTACCAGTTATAGTGTCCACTGCCAGCTTATAGTTAGCGGCAAAAATATTCTTATAAAGACTTGTGTCAAAACCATACTGAGCCTTGTCGATCATTTCGCGTCTGTGCTCGATTCTGACGCCAACAGAAAATGGCTTAGACTCCATCGTAATACCTTTGGAGTAAAGCATTCTGACCGTATCACGGCTGCTGTGACCTATAGCGAGCAATAAGTGACTGCAAGGAAAATCGCCTCTGTTAGTCTTAATACCAGTAACTTTACCACCACTTATGACAACGTCTGTGAGGCTAGTGTCGAAATGCACTTCACCACCAAGACTTATAATCTCTTCTCGAATGCCTTTAACCACGTTAACAAGGTTATCTGTGCCCACATGTGGGTGGGAATCGTAAGCAATATCAGATGGTGCGCCATACTTGATCATGACATCACCAATAAAGCCTTTAAGTCCAGAAGAAACACCAGTATAGAGCTTTCCATCAGAGAAAGTACCGGCTCCGCCCTCACCAAACTGAATGTTAGAATCAGAATTAATCTCACCCTTGGTGCGATATGTATTAACGTCCTGAGCGCGCTTATCAACGCTGCTTCCCTTCTCGATGATTATAGGTCTCAGGCCATATCTGCAAAGTACAAGTCCAGCATACATTCCAGCAGGACCAAAACCAACGATAATCGGTCTGTCTTCTGGATCAATTATACTTTTGCCCATAAGAGGTAAAGCATCTTCTATGTTTTTACGCTGAAGCTGTTCATATTCCTTATGACTATAAGTATCAACTCGGTAAATAATCTTGACGTTATCCTTACGTCTGGCATCGATAAAGCTCTTAGAAATAACCTGTATACCCTTATTCTTCTCTTTACACTTATGAAGTACCTGAGCTCTTATATCAGGGGCATTTCCGATTTGTTCTGGTCTGAAGGACACCTCAAAAGACATTAGCAGATACCTCCAGAGATAGCCTCAGCGGTTGCCATAGCAGATGACCACGCCCACTGAAGGTTATAACCGCCACATGGACCATCAACGTTTACTGCTTCACCGATGACATATATTCCATCCACGAGCTTACATTCATCACTTAGGCTACTAAGATTCAGGCCACCAGAAGTAACCTGTGCATTATCAAAGCCCATAGAACCAGTAATTGTGAATGTGAAGTTGTAAATATTTTCAGCAATTTTATCGATATCGTTACCTGATCTTCCAACGATTACTTCGCTTAATTCACGAGTGAAAAAGCCCATGAGTATCTGAACCATACTACGATTTGGGAATGTAGTAACACGCTTAGCAATCAGATTCTTAATATCATCTTTGTTATTACCAGGAAGGAGATTGGCCTTCAGGGTAAGATTCTTCTTGCCTTCCAACACAGAGTTATTGTAATAACCACTTACGCAGAAAACACAAATGCCAGACACACCATAATCAGTAAACATCATCTCACCTGCAGATGATGCGATATTCTCATCTCTAGAACAAAGCGTTATTTCCGCCTGCACTCTGGTGCCAGCAAGTTTATGAGAATCTGTCTCCATTGTCTTAAGCTGAACAAGTGATGGCACGATCTGTGTAAAATCAGATTTCTTGGCATAGTTAAGAATTAGCTTATAGATATTACCGTCAGAACCTGTCTTAGGGGCAGCAGATCCACCTCCCGAGAAGACAATATTTCGTGCGCTGTAAGAAGCGTTTGCTGTAGTTACCTCGTACACATCACCCATCTTAGCAGTAGCTTTCACGCACTCGTTAAGAGCAATATCTGCTTTATCAAGCGCTAACTTAAAGCTATCTACCACTGATGAACTCTTAAAAGAATTCGGATAAACAAGGTCATCCTTTAACGCCAAGTGAAGTCCGAGACTGTTCTCGAAATAATCCATAGTATGTTTAACTGAGTACTTCTCCAGAATATTCTGAAGTCTCTCATAACTGTCTGTTGTATAGTCCGTATAAACAATTGAAGTATTTGTAAGATTACATCTGCCATTACCTGTAATAAGAACTTTGGTGCCAATCTTAGTATTACGTTCCAGAATAAGAACTTTGGCATCAGGTTTTAACGAAAGCAAATAGGAAGCGCACATCATACCAGATGCACCGCCTCCTATAATTATTACATCATAAAGCTTATTAGTATCTAGACTCATGCTTCCTTCTTCGCATTAAGTAAGTCAAGACAACGTCTGAACTTACTCTTATCAAAAGGCTCACCATCAGTATTCTCTACAACAAACTGAGCCATCTCCTTAAGGTCTACAACGTCACCTGCCTCAAGCTCGATCTCCAACTCACAGATAACTTCTTCTTTATCACCTGCATAAATTTTACCGTAATCGAAGCAAGCCTCCATCATGGAGTCACCAAAACCAAATGTATAAGTTGTTCTCTCAAAAACTGTAGAACACAAAGGCTTAATATCATCCTCTGTAATTCCTTCGAGAGCACCAGTTAAAAGCTCGATAGGGTCATCTGACTGACATGCCTTACGAATAAAGAGCTGTAAATCGAATTCCTTTTTATCAGAATCTACATTCCACTCATATCTTTGATGAAGGCCATTTACAACACCGCCGCCAAACTTAACAGTGTGCTCATATCTGTCTCCATCCTCTGTCTCATACTTTCTTACACGGATAGAAGCACCTCTAGAAGATAACTTAAGATCCTCTGTGTCATAATATGTATTATCAAGATTAACAGACATCTTAGGAGATGTGTCTAAGCAATAATCCTTAAACCATTCTTCCTCCACAATAGAGAAAAGTTGTTCTTTACTGGAGAATGCTATTTTGACTTCTGATTCCATTTTGTCCTTCCTTAATTAATAATCAATTGTATGTACGCCGCCGGTCGATACAACAGCTAATTTACCATTACCAATAAATCCAATTCTTAATATATCCTCATCGACAGATATATCAGAAATAACTGAACCTGAATCATTAAATACGTAGATTCGCTTATCAATACTTAATGCATATAATCCATCAGCTTCTGCTACTGCATTAACTTCTGAACCTACTTCCGAATCATAAATAAGTGTTGCTGAACTGTCGATAACAGCAAGTTTATTAAGCTGATCCACACCATCAGCATATACGATAAAGAGCTTATCGCCAACAAGAGTAACGTGAACAATAGCACCAAACTCCTTATCAAGAGCTACAAGTTTCTCATTATTAAGCATATACACTTTGTTTGCAGAGAAAGTGAACAATGATTCACCTAGATACATTACGTTACCAAAGACATCTGGTTCATCTATTGTATAAATAGCATAGTCAGATGTTGTAGTGAATCCATTTACCTCACCAATATTAAACACACGTACATATGGCTGATATACAGCTCCTGATGTGTTTACTGTAGTTACAGCAAAACTAGAGTCATCCTTATTAAAGCCAACAGAGATAGGATAACCAGAGTTATATGATGTCCACTGTGAAATCTGATTTCCATCAGCATCAAAAATTATTATCTGACCATAAGCATCCTGAGCATCAGTAACAAGCGCACACATACCATTATCAGAAAGATATGCTGCTTTTACTTTGCCTGAAGTTGGCTTGGAATAAATTACCTTCTCATTATCTAGAACTGTAACACCATAACCATCTACATCAATAACAACAGCTCTCTCGTTCTTAATCATACATCTAGGATTGTTATAAGATACTGATGTACTGAATACCTCATTACCAGATGAAGTTAAGTAAGCAATACGGTCTGTAGTAACCTTAAGAACGCCATCGGAATAAATATAGAGTTTCTGTGCTTCAGCATACTCACATGTGAAACCACCCTGTGCAGACAATCTAATAACCTGATCTGCTCCCTGCAAAGCAGCCTGCTTACGTGAAACCAAAATTAACAGAACAACGCTAATAACAATCACTATCGCAAATGCAATAATGATTGTTACTAATTTCTTGTCTATATTTTTCTTGTTCTTTATCTTTTTACTATCACTTTCCATTAGGCTGCAGCCTCATATGCTTCACAAAAATCCATAATATCAAAAGTGCCATTACTCTGCTTATCAATTGCATATCTAAGCAACTCATATGCAGGCCATACACCATAAGAATACGTATTATCTCTTCCATATGCAAATAATTCATCAGCATAAATATAGAAACATGAATACTGATCGTTAACAACAACATAGTAACTGTTATTATCTCTTGGCACAAACTTATAAACAGTCTGATTATTATTGTTATTAATCATAGTAATTGTCATAAAGACATTGTTAATATCTGGTGTTGCATCAAAATCTACACCACCAATAGCAATTGTAGCAACTGCCTCATAAAGAATAGCAGCATAAGTTCTGCTTCCATCAGGAGTCTTAACAAGAGCATTTCTCATATTAAGCTCTGCCTTTGCATCTGGATCAGAAATAGCATTAGGCACGCTAAGAGTCAATGTCCACTCCTTATCCTCAGCAGTACAATTAATCTCCTTAACCTCAGAAATAGGCTTATAGCAAATCCACTCACCGATAAGAGTCATAATTGGAGAATCAAAACCAGTTACCTGCTGATCACTTACCATAAAGTACTGATCAGTTGTACTACTCTTACCATAATACATACCCTTACTTACTACATCAGAGAACTGAATA
Organism: Saccharofermentans sp.; assembly: GCA_024403695.1. Classification (GTDB taxonomy): domain Bacteria; phylum Bacillota; class Clostridia; order Saccharofermentanales; family Saccharofermentanaceae; genus Saccharofermentans. The sequence goes on from JAKSRI010000006.1 coordinate 68,674, forward strand.
GTTACCTGCTCACCTGAGTGCATTGTGAAAATGAATGTATATGCAGGGTCTTCGAGACCATACTGCTTAACTTCTTCATCAGTAAGGATTACGTACTTTGCTTCATTCAAAGAAATAATACTATCGATCATATTAGAGTAAACATTACTAGAGTCTGTAACGAATGGGCTAACGATATTGTACTGAGCTGTATCATAACCTACAGCAGGTACACAATTAGAAATCATATCCAGACCATCTGTCTTACGAATAAACTCAATATTATTGATTTCGCCATAATTAAGATTGAGAATCTTAGAATTTACAAAATCAATCTCAGTATATCCACAGAAAGAATGCTTGATTGCAGCTACTGTATATACCTTATTGTCTCCTGACTTCATAAAATAAGCATAAGAACCGCTAGCTAATACATTACCCATGAGAATCTGAGTAACATTACCTGAATAATCTGTGATCGTAATAGTATATTCGGCAGGATTAAGTCCATACTGAGCAAGATCAGTTGGATCCTCAGCAACTCTATCCTGGGAAGTAAATGTACAGAGGAAAGAAACATAGGAAGCAACTTTTTCCTGATCAAGCTCGAAGTCTTCCTCATTCTCCTTACCCATCATTGACCAAATCTGAATATCATCAACATGCTCAGAGGAAAAAGCAATCTCATAATCTGTCTTATTATTATGAACCGTCAGAGTTTTTACATCATAACTAGCCATACTCAGTACAGCTTCATTTGAAGGAACTGATGTATTCTTATCTTTATTGTTAACTATGGCCCAAACCAATACTACGATAAGTAATACAACCATAATAATGATTGGAACAATAAGTTTCTTAAAAGTCTTCATATAACTATTACCTGTAACTTAATATGCTTAGAGGTTCTTTCTCTTTGTATAAACAATAACACCAGCAACGATGAGCGCCAAAGGAATACCAGCAACAAGGATAACGATCATTGCAGAAGAACCGTTAAGAGATAACTTTGATGTATCAATACTGTAGTTAGCAAGGTTCTTAGACTCAACCTCGAATGTATCGTTAACATTTAGAGAACCCTTAACGATATTTCTAATAAGCTTTACATTTGAATCACTTGATGGAACTGTAGACATGTAATCATCAGAAGTAATTGTTGTAAAACCAAATACATAAAGCTCATAAGTGCCTTCATTAACACCAGCAGACTTCATAGCAACAGAGAAATCACCCTGAATAACATCTGTACCAGTATAATCAACCTTAACAGCCTGTGCTGATGAAGTAAGAAGTGATGTAACTGTCATAGAACTATCGTACTTTGTACTTACTTTATTAAGAATAAATGGAGTCTGTACAACGTACTTATCAGAACCACCGAGGGACATTACATCCTGATCACTAGTTGATGCATAGAACACATAACCACTCGCATCACCTGGGAACATATAAGTACTGTTAGTCTCTCTAACTGTAAATTCCTCAATGTTAATACCTCGGTTGTTAAGAACCTTAGTATTAAGATTATTAAGATTAGCACCATTATTAGCAATTCTTACGAAGTCAGCTGTAACAACCATCTTACCACCAATAGAGAGATAAGTATTAAGAGCTTCTGCACAAGTCTCAGTAATATCGCTACTTACACCATTAAGGAAAAGGATCTCACAATCCAAAGGCACCTTAAAGTTAGCATCAGAATAATCAAGATATTCAACCTCTACACCAAGATTATTAAGCATTGCTTCCAACTGAACACTTTTTACAGTAGAACGTGGATCTGCAACGATATATGCCTTGTTTGTATAACCTTTAGTAAGGTTAATCATTGTATTAGTGAACTTAGACTCAGCAATATTGTATCTAGGCTGATCTACAGGCTGACCAATTGATTCATTGAAAATCTGCTCATAAGTGAAGCAATCATATGGATCAATGATAGAAACCTTACCCTCATAGCAAACTGCATACAATCCAGCGGAATTAGCTACATCGTAGATACCTGTAGGATCAAGTTCGCTGATAATGTATGGATAAGCTGTTGGATCAACATATTCAACTGTTACCTTACCAGATGACTTCTTAGCATAATCCTGAAGAAGTGGAACAATATACTCGAGAGGAGTATCAGAATAAGAAGCTGGCTCCTCGAACAAGCCTACGATTCTAATAGAAGCACCATCTGGAAGAGAGTTAAGATACTCTTCTGACTGCTCAGAAATTGTATTATGACCTGAAGCAGTCATATCGAATGACAATGACTTACCAAGAATCTTATCAATAATTACATTGAACAAAATAACAATTGCAATAAGGATAATTACAGAAAAAATAGATGTGAGCTTAAGAACCTTACTTCTATTATCAACTGCTTCCTTAACCTTCTTCTCCTTAGGAGCTTTATTAACATTTTTATTATCACTCATATTAATTACCTCCCCTAATTACGCCTGTGACCAACGCTTTTTCTCGAGTACTCGGTATGTGAGGTAAATAAATACAACTGTACCAGAGAAACAGAAAACGAGTGGAGCGATAGAGAACTTACCATATACAAAGTCGTTTGTCTTTGAGAATGGGTCCAACCAGAGAATCGCATTCTGTACAGCATCACAAACCTTTCTAATCTTCTCTGGATCATCAGTAAAGATAGAAAGAAGTGACTGAACACCTGTAGCAACCATTCCAGCAATACTTGTAAGCATGTTGATTACATAAAGAATTACAAAACATACAATAGCTGAAATCAACTGGCTATCTGTAATAGCAGATGCAAATGTTCCAATAGAGATGAACAATGCAGCAAAGAAGAAGTAAACAATTACAGAACCCCATGTACCAACATTTACGATACCACCAAGGTTAACAGTAATAATCATGTGAATAATGATATTTACGAACATGATTGCAAACAATGTCATAGCTGCAAGGAATTTACCACATACTACATTAAATAATGAAATAGGACTTGTGTAATAAATTACTTCAGTTCCTCGCTTCTTATCCTCAGAGAAAAGAGCCATAGTAATAATAGGTACAATAAGAATAAGGTAATTTCTAATTGCCTTAATCTCCTGAGCAAGGTTAATTGCTCCTCTATTAAACAAATACATTGAAAACCAATAGGATGACAAGAAAGTAAATAAAGCTAATGCCACATAACCTATTGGAGATCTGAAATATGAGAAGAATTCTCTCTTATAAATCGCAGTCATTTATATGTCCCTCCGTAATCAATTAACCATTAGTAATGTTAAGGAATACTTCCTCGAGTGTTGGGTCAAGAGAACGGAATTCCATAATTGGCCAGTTATTTCTAGCAAATGTGTAGAAGATTGAAGATCTTACATCTCCACCCTTCTTAGGATCGATAACAATCTCAAGCTCTGTAATTCCATCACTAACAATTCTTGTTCTCGCATCAGTTACACCAGGAACAGCCTTAAGAGCATTAATTGCAGCCTTATCCTGTCCCTTAAATGCTACGAGAAGCTTAGAATTACCAGAAAGCTTTGCAGCGAGATCAGTAATCGTATCAATAGCAGCAACCTTACCCTTATTGATAATTACTACTCTGTCACAAACTGCCTGAATTTCTGAAAGAATATGTGAGCTAAGGATAACTGTATGATTCTTAGCAAGGAACTTTATAAGCTTTCTAATCTCGATAACCTGCTGTGGGTCGAGACCTACTGTTGGCTCATCAAGAATAATAATTGCAGGATCACCAATGAGAGCCTGTGCAATACCAACTCTCTGCTTATATCCCTTAGAGAGATTACCGATAAGTCTGTCGGATACATCTGTGAGCTTAACCATAGAGATAATCTTCGCGAGATGCTCCTTACGGCCCTGCTTAGGCACCTTCTTAAGTTCACTCATAAAAGTAAGATACTCGAGAACAGTCATATCAAGGAAAAGAGGTGGAAGCTCTGGAAGATATCCGATATTCTTCTTAGCCTCTTCAGGCTCCTCGAGAATGTCATGTCCGTTAACCTTTACAGTACCTGAAGTAGATGAAAGGTAACCTGTAATAATATTCATAGTTGTAGATTTACCTGCTCCGTTAGGACCAAGAAAACCGAGTACCTCACCGTCATTAACAGTGAAAGAGATACCCTTAACTGCTTTATTCTTGCCGTAACACTTGACAAGATTATTAATCTCTATCATTGATGCGCCTCCTATGACATTGCACAATTCGATATATTTTATATTAAATAATTATTTTTTACAAAATTATTTCTGCGGCAAAAATGTTGTTATTGCCGTCTCTATATCCATAAACCTTAATATGTTCATTAGATGAATCCACATAAAGGTCTATTTTCTCGCCTTCTTTAACCTCAGAAATATAGTTAATAGTAATATCCTTAATATCTCCTGGATTAAAGCCAGCCTTATAAAGAGCATCACAGATCCAAGCTATATATCTTGTATTATTTACATGATTATTCCAGTCCAACTCAGAATAATCAGCAAACTTAGACACAACAGGACCTACTTCGAATTCATCTATAGAAGGAGCCTTAAGCTTAGGACACTTCTCATCAAAAACTAATCTTGAGTTCTGAACAGTAATTTTCTCAGCAAATCCTTCAACCTTAGCAGGAATAATAGGTCTGTGATTAACAATATCGGCCATAATCCAGATTGAAGAACCCTGTGCAACTACATTGCCTTCGCTGTCCAGTGCCTCAAATTCTCTGTCAAAAAAGAACTTATCACAGCCAGTACTCCATGTACGAACGCTAAATGAATCCCTCCACTTAGGCATATCAATTACATGAACACGCATACGAAGGAGAATCCAGCAGGCATTAAACTCTTTAATAACATAACGGTCAAAACCGAGATCCTGAGCACCTGTATCAGCGCACTCCTGCATATCTCCAAAAAGAACAGATGGAGCAAGTTTACTATTTGCTCCACAGTCAGTACCTTTAACATAAAACTTTACTTCAGAATATAAAGAACTCATTACTCTTCCTCATTATCCTCATCATTAAGCTCGAACTCATCCGGTTCTTCCTTAGGCATTGGCATAGCATATACATTACGTGGATTGAATCTTCTGAAGAACTTATACATAGGGTTCTTAAACTCAAAAATAACAATATAGTTATAACCCTCACCCTTTACTGAACAGAACCAAATCTTGTCGCTAATCTCATAATTACGGTGAGAAGTTATATTAAGCTTAAATGCAGCATTTTCAAGACACTCAGCAAACTTGCTCTCTGTTGTTGGTCCGATATAATCACAATCTCTGAAGGAGAACTCAGCAAGCTCTGTTCTCTTCTTCTGTCTCTGAACCTTAGCTACAGAAAAATACTCATTAATAAACTCGATTTCAAATTCAGTATTGTTAAATGACTTGAACTTATAATAAACGAGGTAACAAAGACCGAGTGAAGCCATACCTGCAATATAAAACAAATCAAGAATTGTAAAAAGATATAAGAAGATGATGATAAAGAAAATAAGAGCTAATGTTACGACGAGTGGAAATACAATTCTACCCATCTTGCCATTGTCTCTCTTAACGATATCCTCATATGCCATATCTGACTGAAAAATCATAATTCTTGTCACCTCATTAATTAATCTCTAGACCAGAGCCAGCAATAAGCCTGTGTTCTGGCAGCAAAAGTAGTATCAACAGCAAGTAACTCTCTCATCTCCTGCTTAGTAAACCACTTTGCTTCAATCTCTTCCTCAGCTGAAGTAGAAGGAGCAAACTCACCTCTCGCCTTACCAATAATTACAATAGCACGCTCATTCATAACTCCAACCGCACTATAGCTGATAGGCCAAATCTCATTAATCTCATAAAGGTCGAGACCAGTCTCTTCCCAGAGTTCTCGCTTAGCAGCTGTCTTAGCGTCCTCACCTGGATCTATAAGACCAGCAGGAAAATTATAAGCATAATTTCCTACAGCCATTCTGAACTCTTTGTTTATAAGAATTTTATCATTACTCTCATCGTGAGCAATAATTACAACAGCTTCTGCTGGTGAATTCTTAATATCATCTAAGGATTCCACATGTGGATTACGACTAATCATCTCATAACGCTTGAGATTACCCTCAGAAGTTCTGTAAGTAGCGTCATATCGAGTGATAAACTTGCCGCCACCAACTTTCTCAAGATTAACAAATTCCATTAGAATTTCTTACCTTTCTTCTCGTTCTTAGGCATTACCTTATACTTATCTCTAACCTTACGGCTATAACCCATTCTCTTCTCGAATACTTCATCAGAGCTTACGGAATAACCGAAGAAACCGAGCTTCTCACCAAGGAGGAAGTACTCGCCGTGGTTATAAGCTACAAGCTTAGCCTTATCAAGACAGAGCTTACCATTCTCATCGAGAAGATACTCATCAGCAGTTACTGCAACCACCTCTGCCACAAACATGTCGTGTGAACCAAGCTCTGTAACGCTAACAACCTTGCACGAAATGCTAACAGGTGCTTCCTTAATAGAATATGCGTACTCGAGACCTTTTGCCTTCACTGGAGTAAGACCACAAGATGCGAACTTGTCCTCGTCTGCGCCTGACTTAACGCCGCAGTAATCACAAGATTTCGCCAAGGACTTGTTAACAAGGTTAATTACAAACTCTCCCGTCTCGCTAATAAGCTTGTGGGAGTGTCTAGACTTGCGTACAGAAATCGAAACCATTGGTGGCTCTGAATTTACAGTGCCTGCCCATGCGATAGTTACTACATTAGGGCGCTCAGAAGCATCCTCAGGATTCTTACCGGCGCAGGAAACCATAACCACAGGAACTGGGTTAAGAATTGTTGAAATACCTATATCTTTCTTGTCGTGCTTAGCCATAATAACCTCACTTCTATATTAATTCATCAGAGTCCATAATCACAGTAAAAGGACCTTCATTTGTTAACGTAACATGCATATCAGCGCCAAACTCACCAGTACCAACTTTTACACCAGCCTCACGTGCCTTGCTCACGAAATACTCATAAATCTTGTTAGCGTGATCAGGAGCACCTGCCTTAAGAAAATTAGGGCGATTTCCATGAGTCATATCAGCATATAAAGTGAACTGAGAAACGATAAGCAACTCACCATTCTTATCTATCAAAGACATATTGGTCTTGCCATTATCATCTGGAAGAATTCTTAACTTTAAGAGCTTAGCGAGCATCTTGTCAGCGATTTCTTCATTATCTTCATCATTAACGCCAATAAGAACTACGTAGCCGTAGTTAATAGCGCCTGTTACTTTTCCATCTACTTCACAGGAAGCGTTCTTAGAGACCTGTACTACTAATCTCATTTATCAGAGTCCTTCTTCCCTTTTTTCTTCTCGTTTTCCTTGGCTTCCTTCTCGGCTTCCTGCTCTGCCAGATACTCATCGTACTGATCCTGAGTGTAACCATAGTCAGAACCCTTCATAAGAGTCTCAAGTACTACAAATGCGGTATTATTAATACGAATTTCCAATTTATCAGATTCATCAGTAACAAGAATTGGATCCAATAAAGATGATGAATCGAGGTTTGTACCTCTAATCTTGCCACCATAATCCTGAAGATTAAGGTTCTTAGTCTCCTTCATCTCCTCCATGGACTGGAAATAGTAATCACAGCTATCAAAGTAAACTACAGGAATATTTGCCTCATCAAAAACTACATAATCAGACTTATTGGCAGATACTTCACTATAAATATCATTTACGCCATCGCCATCAAGATCAGTAATAATACCAGACTCATTGTAAAGGAGACTATAGCCATTACGTGAAGCGAGCTCCTTGTCGTAGGCAACGTCATAAACCTGATAAAGCTTACGTCTCATCTTATACTTCTGGTCTAACTTCAATGAATTATAACCACTGCTGGCATACATCTTGTCACCAGCATAGATACTGTCAAAGTTGAACATTACTTCGATAGATTCACGTTCTTTCTGATCAAAAGATGCGTAAAAAGCACGTGCGCCAGCATAATTATCGTTACCAGCTCCAAACGCTACTATATACACATCAAAACCAATATTCTCGTATTCCTTAATCTCCTTGGCACAGGTCATAAGACAGCCAATACCAGACGCATTATCAGAGATTCCGTCATAACCTGAAAGAGCAGCCTCAGTAGCGGACATGGAATCATCATAGTGAGCACCAATAATTACTATCTTCTTAGTATCAACCTTACCGGTCTTGGATTCTTTACTGATGAAACCAGTACCTTCGATTTTCACATAATAGTTGTTGGAAGACTGACCATTAATATTGGAAAATGGCTGAGTCTTAACATCATAACCAAGCTCCTTAAACTCAGACTTGATCATGTTACCAGCACCCTGCTCCCCCTCAGAATAAGGATTACGATAAGGGTACTTCTTTACCAGTTTACGTGCGAAATCAGCACCATAAGTACCATACTGAGCAGGCTCACCAACATCATCCCCACCACGGCAGGCACAAAATGGCAGCATCAATGCCAGAATTAATATCAAAGATATTATTTTCTTTCCAAAACTCATTTCATATTCTCCATATCACAAATAGCTGCGATTCTCTTAGCAAGAATTACCATTGCCTGGTTAACAGGAATCTTCCTAACCAGCCAGTGTCGTGCGTCACTATCCAGAACAATCATATCAATATCAGTAGTTCTGCGTCTGTTAAGTCTGTCTTGCAGAGTCTTAATTATAGTCTTACCAGAAACTCCTTCAAGCTTTGTAGGAAGACTGAGTGATTCGTATATCTTACGAAGTGGCTCGCGACGTCTCTCATCAACAGAAGCCAGAATGCTGAGAGCAAGCGCTTCACCATAAGTATAGTTCATAAATCTGAAGTAACTCTCGATGGCTTCAGCAATCTCACAACCCATATCAAGAAGCTTAGGATTAACTGCCTCTACATGTGCTCTAGCCGCATAAACCTTGTTAAGATACTCGCGCAGATCCTTTGGCTCACCATGCTCAAGGTCAGAAATAAGGTCTGTATTATCGAGCATAGCGTATCTAATAATAGGCGCGTAACCATTGTGCTTGTACTTCTCAGGCAAAGTCTTAAGGAAACTTGGGTCATCAATAACGATATTTGGTCGAAATACTGTGGCAAGCTCGTCCTTGTGGGAACCCGCGTTAAGAAGCGCTTTCGCCGCGATGCTGCCCTCGCACATGGCACCTAAAGTGGTAGGCACCACCATAAAGTTAATGCCGTTATTAAAAGTGGAAACAACAAAACCTGTGACATCAATAATGCCACCACCACCTAAGGCAATAATCCAGTCAGAGGAACCAAAATCAAAGTCTGTCAGATACTTATAAATGCTCTCCACCGCGGAAAGATTCTTGCCAGAATCACTGCACTCCACAGGAATAAGCACAGGTTTAATACCGCGCTCGATAAACTGATTCTCAAATCGGTTATAGTAATAGCCACTAACTACTCTGTCGGATACAACGGCGATCTTAAGTCCGGTAGTACCTTCCTTGTCAGTGTGCTCCAATATATATGACGCAGCGTAATCGAAAGCGATTCCATTGCCACAAAAACATTCATAATTTCTGTCAATTATTAATTTATCCATGTGCTAATAATAACATATAGTGGTAGAATACATAAGTTAATTTATTTTATTAAGGATGGCATTTATGAAGATTAGAACACGTTTCGCACCTAGTCCAACAGGTTTTATGCATGTAGGAAACCTGCGAACAGCTCTTTATGAGTATTTAACAGCAAAACATGAAGACGGTACATTCGTACTTAGAATCGAAGACACAGATCAGGAGCGTTATGTAGAAGGCGCTACTGACGTTATATATAACACACTTAAGACAGCTGGTCTCACACATGATGAGGGACCAGATATCGGTGGTGATTTTGGTCCATACGTTCAGAGTGAGCGTTTAAACATGTATAAGCCATATGCTGAACAGCTCGTTAAGGAATGCAAGGCATACTACTGCTTCTGCACTAAGGAGCGTCTTGATGAGCTCCGTGCATCTGCTAAGGAAGGTGAAGTAATCGGTTATGACCGTCACTGCCGTTGCCTCCCACAGTCTGAGATTGACGAGAAGTTAGCAGCTGGTATCCCTTATGTTATTCGTCAGATGGCACCACTTGAGGGTGAGTCCACATATCACGACTGCGTTTATGGTGATATCACAATTAAGAATGAGGAGCTCGATGACCAGGTACTTATCAAGGCTGACGGCTTCCCTACATATAACTTTGCTAATGTTATTGATGACCACACAATGGGCATTACACATGTAGTACGTGGATCTGAGTATCTCTCCTCCACACCTAAGTACAACGCTTTGTACGATGCATTTGGATGGGAAATTCCAACTTACATTCACCTCCCACTTATCATGGGTAAGTCTGTTGATGAGAATGGTGAGACAGTAGTAAGTAAGCTCAGTAAGCGTCATGGTTCTACTGGTTTCTTTGACCTCGTTAATGAGGGTTATCTCCCAGAGGCTATCATGAACTATATCGCACTTCTCGGATGGTCACCTGCTGGTGAGTTCGAGAACCGTGAGATTTTCAAGATGGAAGAGTTGATTAAGGCATTTGATATTAATGGTATCAGCAAGTCCCCTTCTGTATTTGACTACGATAAGCTCGAGTGGGTTAACGCTGAGTACATTAAGGCTATGTCTTCTGAGGAGTTCCTCGCACATGCTAAGCCTTATTACGATGATATCGGTGTTGACGCTGGTTGTTATGAGCTTCTCGAGGAGATTTTGAAGCCACGTATCACTCGTTTTACACAGATTACTGAGAAGCTCGAGTTCCTTAAGGAGCTTGAAGATTATGATATCGCTTTGTTCGAGCACAAGAAGAGCAAGTCCACACTGGAGACATCTAAAGATGCTCTCGAGGCAGCTATTCCACTCCTTGCTGAGTGTGACTGGACACGTGAAGCTATCACTGAGGTCCTCACAGGCCTTGCTGCAGCTAAGGAAGTTAAGAACGCACTTATCATGTGGCCAGTTCGTATTGCTGCGGCAGGTGTTGCAGTAACTCCTGGTGGATGCGCAGAAGTTCTTATCCTTCTTGGTAAGGACGAAGCTATTAGAAGACTTAATATCGGCCTCGAAAAGATTACGAAAGGATAATTATCATGGCAGACGGTAAGAATTTTATTCACGAGATTATTGATGAGGAAATCAAGGAAGGCGGACGCTGCTATGGTAAGCAGATCCACACTCGTTTCCCACCAGAGCCAAACGGCTACCTCCATATCGGACATGCTAAGGCATTAGAGATTGACTTCGGTACTGCAGAGCTTTATGGCGGTATCTGTAACCTTCGTATGGATGACACAAACCCTACAAAGGAAGACGAAGAGTTTGTAGATGCTATTAAGGAAGACATTAAGTGGCTCGGTCACACTTGGGATGACCGTTTCTTCTATGCTTCCGAGTACTTCGAGAAGATGTACGGTTACGCAGTAGAGCTCATCGAGAAGGGTCTTGCTTATATCTGCGAGCTCACACCTGAGCAGATGAAGGAAATGCGTGGTGACGTAAACACACCAGCACAGTCCCCTTACAGAGACAGACCAATCGAAGAGTCTTTGGAGCTCTTTGCAAAGATGCGTCGTGGTGAAGTTGAAGATGGTTCTATGACACTTCGTGCCAAAATTGACCTTGCTTCTGGTAACTTCAACATGAGAGACCCAGTTATCTATCGTATGAACCGTCTCCCACACCACAGAACAGGTAACGAGTGGTGCATCTACCCTATGTACGACTTTGCTCATCCTATCGAGGATGCTCTCGAGGGTATCACACACTCTTTGTGCTCACTTGAGTTCGAGAACCACCGCCCTCTCTATGACTGGGTAGTTAATAATATCTCTATCGAGTGCAAGCCTCGTCAGATCGAGTTCGCACGACTTGGTATTACACATACAGTTCTTAGTAAGCGTAAGCTTCGTAACCTTGTAGAGACAGGTATGGTATCTGGTTGGGATGATCCACGTATGCCTACACTCTGCGGTCTTCGTCGTCGTGGTTATACACCTGCATCCATCCGTGAGTTCCACGAGCGTAACGGTGTATCCAAGGTTAACTCCGTAGTAGAGTACGCATTCCTTGAGTACTGTCTCCGTGAGGACCTTAACAAGAACGCTAAGCGTGCTATGGCTGTTGTAAATCCAGTTAAGCTCGTTATCGATAACTATCCTGAAGATATGTCTGAGGAGTTCACAGTAGAGAACAACCCAGAGAAGCCAGAAGATGGTTCACGTGTAGTTACTTTCTCACGTGAGTGCTGGATCGAGCGTGATGACTTTATGGAAGAACCAGCTAAGAAGTACTTCCGTCTCTTCCCTGGCAACGAGGTTCGTCTCAAGTCTGCTTACATCATTAAGTGCGTAGGCTGTGACAAGGATGCTGATGGTAACGTAACATGCGTTCACGCTACATATGATCCAGAGTCCCGTGGTGGTGATCCTGCAGACGGACGTAAGATCAAGTCAACAATCCACTGGGTTGATGCAAAGACAGCTGTAGATGCTGAGATTCGTCTTTATGACCGTCTCTTCACTATCGAAGCACCTGACCTCGCTGATGTTAACTATCTCGATTATGTAAATCCAGATTCTCTTACTATCGTTAATGGTGCTAAAGTAGAGGCTTCCCTCGCTTCCTGTAAGCCTGAGGATCGCTTCCAGTTCTTAAGACTTGGTTACTTCTGCGCAGACAACAAGGACTGCACACCAGACCACCTCGTATTCAACAAGGCAGTTGGTCTTAAGGATTCTTATAAGCCACAGTAATTAAAAGATTTATGTTAATGATTTTTCTGCTGTCCTCCGCGCATGCTATACATGCTTGTGCGGAAGCAGAATAATCAAACATAAATCTTTTTTATTGCAATTGGTTCAAATATTCTTCAACATTGAGATATTCAATATCGCCTTCAAACATTGTTCTTCCACGATAAATTACACATTTACGATTAATAGTTCCAAATCTGAATTCCGTATCCTGACATTTCCTTGAATCTACAAGATGCCTATATTGTTCAGATGTTGCCTCGGTACTATGTTTAATCTCATAAATCTCGCAGCAAATATTCTCGGGGTCATAGATAACCATATCAAATTCGCCAACTGCAAACTTCAACTTAAATATTTCTTTGTTAGGAAGCGCTTTTTGTGTCTCTAGGAGAACAATTTCTTCCATAATACGACCTTTAACTTCATCAAGAATACGCTCCATAATACGCTTACGTTCAACGGCTGATATGCTTTTAAAAGTCTCATCCAACATTAACTGTCTAATCAATTCCTTAACCTGAGAATATCTTAAACCAGGCTGTGATATTACCGTCATGTAAGACTTGTCGTTTACAACAGGAAGTGATTCTACGGCAATATCAATTGTAAGATCAAGTAAATCAAGATATTCCTTAATCTCTATCCTGTGCGAATCTTCTATTTTTACAGATTGCTCAGATCTATTTCTTATCTCCAGAACCTGTCGTAGTCGCTCGTTGATAGTCTTAATGTCTACCTTATCTAATGCATCAGTTGGCTCTTCTCTATCTTTACGAAGATTACGTGCAGATATACGCAAATCATGTGACTCAAAATCTCGCACTAAAACATCGATAGTAAACCTATGATTAATGTCTTCAACAACCCTGTTAATAGCACTTGTAAGTTCATCATTATCGAATAAATCTTGTAAATGTCTCAAGTGTCCTGCATCCTGATAATATTTTAAGGAGTGCTGTATATTCTTAGCAATGGCATTATCAACATATTCATCTGTACTCTTTATATTAGAAAATGTAGATTTCTCATTATAATGAACTCCACCAAGACTCATTGTTCCGCCATAGCGAATATACTCATCTATACCACTAATACCTAGAACACGTTCAAACTCCCTATATGGAATAAATGTTGTATGAACCATCTCACATCTATCATATAGCTGATTATCGCTTGTAAATACAAATCCTAAAGAATCCGTGCCTGACAACACAAGCTTCATTCCGCAAGCTGCATATATGTCGGAAAACAAAGCAGCACCTTCTATAAAATCTGACATGAGTGTTACTTCATCCATAAAGATATACTTATATCCACGCTTTTGAAGTAACTTTAAATCCTGATTCACCTGCGCCAAAGTATCACCACTACGCACCTGCATGAATGCTGCAGCATTAAATTGTTCAGGTGTAAGTGATGCAAGTGCCTGCTGTATTAATGTTGTCTTACCTGTACGTCTTAGTCCATAAAGAATTAAAACTTTACTATCTGTCTCAGAATTAAGGAAAGAATATATATCATCAAATAAAGATCGCTTATTATAATTGCTGCTTCGGGAACTAAAGAGTCTAAGCTGCTCCCCAGTAATAATTTCAGTAATATAGTTCTCGTAAGTATTCTTCACTTCACTAGTATTTACAGGAAGTAAGAGACGTAGGGTTTTCAACTCCTTAGTCAACTCTTTTCTGTGTGCTATAAGATTAGCAAGGACTTCGGCAACCTCATCATTAACATACTTGCTTTTTTTCTTACCGTTCTCATTCCATTGATGATACAACCTTATTTTGCCATTGATATTTTTACGAGAAATATATCCAATAGGTAATGTATCTATCTCTATCTCAAGTTGTCTAATCTTATTCTGAATATCATCCATAAAAGTCACCTCGTTATAACCCCATTATAACCCCTATATAAATTCAAGAAAAGGGGGTTATAACGTAAAACCTCCATCCTTCTATTAGAAAGATGGATGTTAAAAAATCATATTAATTAATGCTCAGATTAATAATAAATATCTACCCAATCTCTTGTACCTGAAATCTCATATGTAGTTGTTTTAATTGGGTAAGGAATTCAGGCATATCAAGTACTATATCGAGTTAACATTAAACGTGAAATACAAGAAAATACTAACTAACAAGATACCCAAATCGCAATATTCAAAAATACTTTTTAAATATTCCACTAGAATATCGATATAATTAAAATATCTAAGGGTAAGAAAGCAACTAAATCCACACGGAGGCGCATATGGCTAATTTTAATATCGAGTTTTTTTCTAATGAACTAAGAAGACCTGTTAACTTCAAGATGTTTATTCCAAATGATCCTAATACGACATTCGGTGCTCCACCACCTTCTGAATATGGCATGAAGACAATCTTCCTTCTTCACGGCTACACAGGTGGCGCAGATAACTGGTTACCAATGGATTTGTGCCTTAAATACAACATCGCTGTTGTGGCGCCTAACGGAGAAAACGCTTTCTGGATTGACGGTCAGTCCAGTGGCCATAACTTCGGGAAATTCTTAACTTCAGAGTTGGTTGAGTATGTTCGTAAGACTTTCGGACTCGCGAAGACACCTGAGGACACTTACATCATGGGCATGTCCATGGGAGGCTTTGGCGCACTCCATAGCGCACTCATGTGCCCTGACACTTTCGGAAAGGCCATTGCCCTCTCACCTGCACTTATTATTTACGACGTGCTTAATATGGCCCCAGGAACTGATAACGGCATGGGTAACTACGAATACTACACGGAAGTTTTCGGTGACCTCACGAAAGTGGACAAAACCGCCAACAACCCAGAAGTACTTGTGGACAAACTGCTCTCCGAAGGCAAAGCACTCCCTGATATGTACATTGCCATCGGTACTGAGGATTTCTTATTAGAAAATGACAGAATATTTAAGCGTTTCCTTGATAGTCGTGATGTTAACTTCACCTACATTGAAGACAGCGGAATGCACGACATGGATTTCTGGAACAAATATGCAAGAATATTCCTAACACAAATCTTTGAAGGCTAATGAAAAGGACTGGTTCAAAACCAGTCCTAATTTTTTACTTATTAAAGAATCTATATCCGCAACAGTGATATGCGACTTCACCAGGTCGTAAGACAACCGATGGAAAACTGTCAACATTAATAGAATTAGGATACATCTGAGCTTCCATACAAAGTGCTCCATATGGCGCATATGGAATATCGCCCTTCTGATCATCACCACCAAGATGGTTACCAGCATAGAGCTGAACGCCAGGCATATCTGTATATACTTCCATAACTCTTGAAGAACGGCAGTCCTCCATGCGAGAAGCGAACTTATAAGAACCATCACAATCATTAATGCAGAAGTTCTGATCAACACCTAGTGAGTTCTTTGTCTGAACGTGGTCTAATACGAGAACCTGACCAAGCTCTGCGCCATTCTTAAAATCAAAGATAGTGCCTTCTACATCTATAAACTCACCATCAGGACAGTTATTAGCTGCCTTCTTAGTTACCTTATCAGCATTAACTGTAACAACAGCCTTATGAAGAGCACCAGAATTATGTCCGCCAAGGTTAAAGTATCCATGATTTGTTGGAGCAAATACTGTAGCCTTATCTGTCTCACCCTTATAAAGAATGAAGAGTGTACCATCTACAAGCCAGCAATAAACTACAGTTGTATCGAGATTGCCAGGGAAACCGCTTGTTCCATCAGGTGATGTATAAGTAAAGATTACTCCATCACCATCAACTGCAGGAATGCCAGCGATATTGGAAGCCTTAACCATAACCTCGATATCTGCCTTAGAGATAACATCGCCATTCCAGAATACGTTATGGAAACATACTGGACCAGAGTGAATATTGTTCTCACCGTCGTTCTTAGGAAGATTATAAGTAACACCATCAATTACAAAGCTGGCATTAGCAATACGATTAGCACATCTTCCTACTGTAGAACCATGGCTGGCTCCATTATTCATATAAAGATCAAGATCCTTCATTCCGAGAATAACATCAGCCACCTGGCCATTGTTATCTGGAATAAGAAGCTTGGAAATCAAAGCACCATAATTAATAAGATGTGCAACCTTACCGTCTGAGGAAGAAACTACATACTCCTTTGACACATCCTTATACTTATCATAATCCTTAACTGAAGGATAATCATTTATTACTACTGACATAACTGCCCCCACAATTTTATAGATTAAATCTACACTTTTATGCCTTTTTAATCAACAGGTTCAGCTGGAATAAATGCCATATTTTCAACAGTCTCATCCAGTATATTTGTTGCTTCTTCAGCAAGTTCAATCAACTTTTCCTGAGAATCAAGTTTCACCTTGCCTCTTAGATCTACCTTATGGTAACTTCCATCCTCGCTTAAGTAATGAGCTCTGATAGTATCGTTAAGTTCCACATCAAGAACCTCTCTTACACGCGCACGGCAATCAGGATCCTCTACTGGGAACAGAAGCTCTACACGACGATTAAGGTTACGTGGCATCCAGTCAGCAGATGCGCAATAAATATCCTCCAGACCATCGTTATGGAAGTAGAAAATTCTGGAATGCTCAAGGAATCGACCAGTAATGGAACGAACAGTAATATTCTCACTCATGCCAGGTACACCAGCTCTAAGGCAGCAAATACCACGAACAATAAGGTCAATCTTAACACCAGCATTTGAAGCCTTATAAAGCTCCTTAATTACCTCATCATCAACAAGAGAATTAATCTTAGCGATAATATGAGCCTGCTTACCCTCCTGTGCATGCTCTGCCTCACGACGAATCTTACTAATGAAGTAGTCCTTCATCCAGATTGGCGCAGATACAAGGCTTCTCCAGCTCTGTGGGATAGAGAAACCAGAGAGCATATTAAAGAACTCAGACGCATCCTCACCAAAGCTCTCACGTGCTGTAAACATACCGATATCTGTATAAATATTTGCAGTTACATCATTATAGTTACCTGTAGCAAGGTGCAGATAACGGCGGATACCGTCCTCCTCCTTACGCACTACAAGTGTGATTTTACTGTGAGTCTTAAGACCAACGAGACCATAAATAACGTGACATCCTGCCTTCTCAAGCATTTTCGCCCAGTTAATGTTATTCTCCTCGTCAAATCTCGCCTTAAGCTCCACGAGTACCATTACTTGCTTACCATTTCGTGCCGCCTCCAGAAGTGACGCGATAATTGGAGATTTGCTCGAAACTCTATAAAGTGTCTGCTTAATGGCAAGGACATCAGGGTCAACTGCAGCCTGACGCACAAACTCGAGGACAGGGTCGAAACTCTCATAAGGGTGATGAACGAGACGGTCCTTCTCACGAATCTTGTCAAAAATATTCTCATAGCTTCCCTCGAACATGGATGGGAAAGCTGGCTTATGTGGCTTATAACGAAGCTCCTGGTAATTCTCTTTACCAACAAGACCAGATACCTTGGAAAGGAAAGTAAGGTCAATTGGTCCGTTAACAGAGAAAATGTCCTTCTTAGAGATAGTTAATTCACGAACAATAAAATCGAGAAGATCAGTATCAATCTCTTCATCAACCTCCAGGCGGATAATCTCACCATAGCGACGCTTTCTTACCTGCTCCTCAATTTCCTTAAGGAGATCCTCTGCGTCATCCTCGTCAATATCAAGGTCAGCATTACGCATAATTCTGAAGCAAGCAGAAGCAACTACCTTCTGGCCCATGAAGAGAACATCAAGGTTAGCAGAGATAATCTGCTCTACTGGGATGAGGTGAATTCCATCAGCATCAACCAGCTTATGAAGTCTAGGAACAACAGTAGGAATCTGCATTGTGGCATAGTTTACCTCAGTCTCTGCATCCTTGTTCTCCTTGTTAATTACATGTACACTTCCCTCACCCTCGAGCTTCACACACATATTAAGGCTCTTACTGTAGATAAGTGGGAGCGGACGTGATGAGTCGATAGCCATTGGGCTAAGAATTGGATAAAGAACAGTATTAAAGTACTCGTTACAAGCTGCCTTAAGACCGTCACTCAAGTCAGCATAATCTTCTATAAGAATATTACTTGTCTTAAGCGCAGGAATAAGTGAACGGTTATAAGTGGAATACATCTGGTTAATCAGAAGTCGTGTTCTGGAATCAATACGAGCAAGCTGCTCAGATACAGTAAGTCCAGCGATGTCCTTCTTCTCTACATTCTCACTTTGCATATCGCGAAGAGATGCTACACGTACGATATAGAACTCATCAAGGTTGCTTGCTGTGATGGCAAGGAAGTTCAGACGCTCGAGAAGCGGATTCTTAGGGTCTCTGGACTCATGAAGAATTCTGTCATCGAACTCCAGCCATGAGAGCTCACGGTTAAAAAATACTGCGTTATCAGAGAGCATGTTAACTGCGTTGTCTGGCTTCTTTGCAACCTTTGAAGTCTTTGTTGTCTTGGTAGACTTTGTCGTCTTCTTAGGCTCAGCCTTTTTCTTAGCGACCACTTTCTTAGGCTCAGCCTTCTTAGTAGTCTTCTTCTTTGTATCTTTTGTACTCTTAACTGCCATTTACTGCTCCATTCTAACCCTAAGAACAGGTCTTACACCAATAATATCTTCAAAAAGTCCACTTCTGTGCTCGAAGGACCACTCCTCAAATGCCATGCTCTCCTTAGCAAGACATGATATGTGAAGTTCTTCTGGAGAAGTAGTAACTGTAGTCTTAATAATCTTCTGCTTGTGGGATGAATCCATAGCGTCGGCAAGTCTTAAAATCGCTGTAAGCTTACTTACCATTATCTTCTTATGAGACTTCAAAACCTTATAAAGTTCACTGCCGTATGGGTTCTCCTGTGGATAAAGCTTTACAACCAGAGCGATAACATCCAGTTCATCATGGTCAAGACCAATCAAATCTGTATACTGAATCAGAGCATAAGCGGCTTCGTTATGGTCTGTAGAGTGAACGAACTTACCTACTTCGTGCAAAATTGCAGAAACCTGTAAAAGAATACGATCACGTTCAGTAAGACCAGCAAGCTTATGAGTAGCATCAAAAATCGCGAGAGCCTGGTTCTCTACCATCTCTATATGCTTCTTATCACACTTATAACGCTTAGCGATATTACGTGCAGCATTAATAAGATCTGCATATGGATTATATTCCAACTTATAACCCTGATGGTTATAGCAGTAATTAATAATTATTCCATCAGAAAGTGAACCGTGTGGACAATAAATAGTATCTACACCTGTGTAGTCCAGCATATTCTTAATCATAAGTGCTGCTGGAAGCAAAAGTGGTGCCACATTAGTAGGAATCTTACGTGTGAGCGAGAGATCTGATGGACGAGTCTTAAGAAGATACTCGTAAGCCTTAAGGAACTCCTCACGAGTAATAATGCAAGTGTTATTAAGCTCCTTACCACAAAGCATCTTAATAAAACCGAGCTCACCACCAAAAGCGATAAGGTTCTTATATGTAATACCCTTTGGCTCTACTGCGTGGTAATCGTTAAGATCCTGTGCAATAAACTCTTCAAGTACTGTCTCATACTTATTAGTTCTAGACTGAAGATCAGACAGTAGTTCATGGATACGAAGAGTACCAAGTGGCATATTCTGAGAAAAAATAAACTCAGCCTTATCATATACAGTTGCCTGAAGTGAGCTGGCACCGATATCGAGAATCATGGTTCCGTTAGTTACGAGCTGTGGGAACTCAGGAGAACTCTCACGAACAGCTAAGCTCTGATAGAATCGCTCCATAGAATTATCTAGAATCTGAATTCTGAATCCTGTTCTGATTCTAATTCTCTCTACAACAACATCTCTATTACCTGCATCTCTTAATGCAGATGTTGCAACACAGAATACACGTGATACCTGATACTCTTTGCACTTAATATCAAAGGCCTTAAGAATATCGCATATCTCATCTAACTGATCTTTATTAATAACGCCAGCTGCATAACTCTTAGTACCAAGAGATGTAAACATTCTTACAGCCTCGATCTCCTTAGGTGCACCTTTGCTACCTATCTCGAAGATCTTAAGTCTAGCAGTAAGAGAACCAATATCTATTACAGCAACTATCTTCTTCGCCATGGTTGGACTCCTATATAATTCGTTATTTCTATTATACTGAAAAAAGCTGGAATTTATTGAAAATTTCCAGCTTTTACATATGTTTTACATAAGTCTTACCTATCCATAATAATCCTGATTATATCCGAGGCAAATGCGAATATGACGAGGGCCAGCAACATAAAGAAACCAACCACATTTATTATCTTCTCTGCCTTGTCTGATAACTTATGACCAATTACCATTTCTACTACAACAAGGATGATCTGAATACCATCAAGCCCAGGAATTGGAAGCATATTAGAGAACATAAGACCGATGGAGATGATACCTGCAAGTGAGATAATGTTATATACCTTCTCTGCCATATTATCATCTACGTCGTCTACAACATCAGATACTACTGTAGTAACACCAACCGGTCCAGAAACCATGTTATAAACTTCTTCCTTACCTTCAAAGACATCACCAATTGCCTTGATACTAATATTAGTAACAGTAAAAGGCATATTAACTGCAGTCTTAACAGCAGTAAAGAAAGTACCAACGCTTTTTACCCATACAGGCTGGAATCCAACACCACGAGCATTAGTATAAAGCATCATTGTCTTTACACAGTCTTTTTCATAGACTTCACCATTACGCACATATGTAAGCTTCATGGTGTCACCATCTGTAAGAGAATTAAAGTAATCAACAAAATCCTCGTCTGCAACTTTCTTACCATCTACTTCAATTAAATAGTCACCCGCTTTAAGAATTGGCTTGCCATTGTTCTGGGAATCCATAACAGAAACAATTTCCCATCCGTGATACTTATTATCAACACCATCATAATGAGTAACACCGAGCATTGGCTTCTTAGAAATATCAGGTGTCAAAGTAACTGTATACTTCTTACCTGTGGTCTGAGACTCAAGAACAATATCAACAGGCTTTGCCTGATCCACTCCATTCTCCAACTCATAAAAGCAATCCAGATATGTCCATACATGCTCACCATTAATGGAAACAATAGTGTCGCCAGGAGTAAACTCATCACATGTCTGAACGGCATTATATAACTGAGTGCCTTCCATAGGCTTAGCAATCTTAAGTGAGCTGAAACCGAATACAGAATACAAAATAGTAAAGATAACGATTCCGAGAACTGCATTCATAAATGGACCAGCAAGTGCCACCAACAAACGCTTCCATCTCTTCTGATTAACAAGAAGCTTAGGGTCATCACTCTCGATAACTCTTCCCTCATCATCAAAATCCGAGAAACGAACATAGGCACCAAATGGTAACGCCCTTATAGAATACTCTACGCCTTTACGCTTCCATGTAACAAGTGGAGGTCCTACAAAGATAGAAACTTCGTATACCTTCACACCAAGAAGTAATGCAACCCAGAAATGTCCGAGCTCGTGAATAGTCACGAGGACACCCAGCATTACAATAACAACTAAAATACTCCAAATACTCATTACTTAAGATACTCCATCGCTTTAATCCTGGCCTCTTTATCGGCCTCCAAAACATCATCAATTGATGTCACTTTTGATGTAATTCCATTATCAAAAGATTTATATACTTCAAAAACAGTTTTCTCAATATCAAGGAATCCAATCTCACCCATAAGGAAGCTATTAACAGCAACTTCATTGGCCGCATTCATTATTGCTGGGAGCAGACCACCCTTACGGCCTGCGTCATAAGCAAGCGCCAAGAGTCTGAATACCTCTGTATCACACTTCTCAAATGTTAAGTTACTGCACTGAGGATCGAATGGATCAAACTCGGTTAATAATCTATCACCACGCTCTGGATAATAAAGAGCCACCATAATAGGAAGAATCATGGAAGGCTTACCCATCTGCGCTAATACTGATCCGTCCTTAGTACGAATCATGGAGTGGATAACACTTTGTGGATGAACAACAACATCAACCTTATCAACGCCAACCCCAAAGAGATGACCAGCCTCGATAACCTCTAATCCCTTGTTCATCATTGTGGAAGAATCAATAGTAATCTTGCCACCCATTTTCCATGTAGGATGGTTAAGTGCTTTCTCAGCAGTAACATCACCTAACTGGTCACGGGACCATCCTCTAAAAGGACCACCAGAAGCTGTAATAAGTATTCTATCCAGGTTCTGTCTCTTCTCACCCCACAGACACTGCCAAATAGCGCAGTGCTCACTATCAACAGGAAGAAGCACCTCACGGCCTTTCGCCGCCGCCAAATCGTGCGCTAAAGGCATAATAATGTCACCGCCGGCAACAAGTGTCTCCTTATTAGCAAGTGCGATATCTTTTCCAAGCTTAATTGCTTCGTAAGTTGGCTTAAGACCAGCTACACCAACAATCGCTCCAAGAACAGTATCTGACTCAGCCATAGTAGCAGCTTCAATTACACCCTGCTCACCACCTTCAACACGTGTAGTAATCTCAGGGTGCTCTAACTTAAGTCCTTCGCGCAAAATTGCTGCCGCCTTCTCATCAGCACACGCTGCAAGCAAAGGCTTAAACTCAAGTATCTGCTCATAAATTTTGTCAACAGAACTTCCACAAGTTAAGGAAGCAACCTTAAAGTTATCAGGGTCCTTACGGCAAACCTCAAGTGTCTGCGTACCAATGGAACCTGTAGAACCTAATACTGATAAAACTCTCATAATAGAACCTTATACAAGAATAAGTGAGAACAACGCCAAAAGAATACCTGTTGGAATTGTAAAGAATGTACTGTCAAAACGGTCCATCATTCCACCATGACCTGGGAAGATGTTACCGTAATCCTTGATACCAACAGCTCTCTTAATAAGAGACGCAAGCCAGTCACCAAGCTGGCTCATAACTGACATAAGGAATCCAAGAAGGAAACCAACAAGTGACATGAGAACGATATTAGCATTAATGCCAACGACGTTACCAATAACAACATCAAAGTAAATCATGACGATAATCGCACAACCGAGTGCACCACCGATACAGCCCTCCCATGTCTTCTTAGGACTGATATGAGGAACAATCTTATGCTTACCAAGTGTTACACCGGAGAAGTAAGCACATACATCAGAAATCCATGCGGCAAAAAGGCTAGGCACCATAAAGTACCAACCATTCTCGACAAGAATACTTACTGCAGCAAGGCAATAAAGTGGGAATGTGATATAAAGTACTGTAGCTGCCGTATAAACGCCTTCCTTAATGCGAAGACCATCCTTACAAGCGATGGATGGAATTACAGCAACAGCAAAGCAATACAGCATTATAAGAATCGAATACAGAACAAGAGACTGAAACAAATCAAGTTCCAAAATAATGGATGCGATAAGAATAAGCACACTTAAAAGCGCACCGCTAATTATAAGGTTTTTGGATGCTCCAATGTCGCCTGCTTTGTAAGCCTTTATCATCTCATAAATACTTACGCCACCTACGATAAGGCAGAACGGAATCATCATATATGGAATCCACAATGAAGGCACAACAAATGCCAGAACTCCAATAGTAAACAAAATACCTGTTATAACTCTTTGTCTCATTCTCTATAACTCCTAGTTGCAGGATTACTTAGCATCCTTCTTACTCAGACCACCAAAACGTCTGTCTCTTCTGGCAAAATCAGAAAAAGCTTTAGTAAGCTCATCATATCCGAAGTCAGGCCACAAAGTCTCAGATACCCATAATTCTGAATATGCAGACTCCCATAATAAGAAATTAGAAAGTCTCATCTCACCACTAGGTCTGATAATCAATTCAGGATCTGGTACATCTGGAAGATACATATTCTGAGAAATCATATCCTCAGTGATGTCTTCTGGATTAATTTCTCCATCTTTAACTTTCTGGGCAATAAGTCTTGTCGCATACTCTAACTCACGGCGTCCACCATAGTTAAAGGCAACGATGAGCTGCATCTTATTTCTGTGAAGAGATCTCTCTTCTCCTCTCTTACATACTTCTCTGATATTCTCAGGAAGAGATGCAATATCACCTGTAAATCTTACTCTGATACCTTCTTCTTCAAGCTCTGGATCATACTTCTCAAAGAACTCTACAAAAAGCTCCATAAGCTGATGAACCTCATCCTCAGGACGAGCCCAGTTCTCGGTAGAGAAAGCATATACTGTTAAATACTTAACGCCATAATTACCACAGTTACGACAAAGCTCCTTAAGGTTCTCTGCACCTGCACGATGACCAGCACTTCTAGGAAGCATACGCTTCTTAGCCCAGCGGCCATTTCCATCCATTATAACGCCAAGAGACACAGGGACCTTGAGGCCCTCTGTGTCATAAGTCTTTTTCTTGCCAAGTATAGCCATGAAATTAGATTTCCATCAATTCCTTTTCTTTCTTTGCACAAACGTCGTCTACATCCTTAGTAGCCTTGTCTGTAAGCTTCTGAACCTTATCCTCAAACTCCTTAAGAGAGTCGTCTGTAAGTTCCTTCTTCTTATTAGCTGCACGCATCTTATCGATAGAATCACGACGAACGTTACGGATTGCAACCTTAGCTTCCTCACCGAATCCCTTAACCTGTTTAACAAGCTCTTTACGTCTGTCCTCTGTAAGGATTGGGAAAAGAAGTCTGATCATCTTACCATCATTAGAAGGTGTAATACCGAGATCAGATGCGAGAATAGCTTTCTCAATCTCCTTAAGAGTTGATGGATCCCAAGGTGTAAGAGTAATCATTCTAGCCTCTGGAACCTGGATGTTAGCAACACCGTTAAGTGGTGTCTGTGATCCATAATAATCAACAGTGATCTTATCAAGAACGTGTGGATTAGCTCTTCCTGCACGGATAGAGTTAAAGTTCTCCTGAAGATTAGCAATAACCTTGCCCATCTTTGCTTCGATTGCTTCGTAATCAGCCTTAGTAATTTCAATCATGGTTGTTTACTCCTTATTATATTTCCAATATTCAATTATCCAACGATAGTACCGAGATTCTCACCCTTTGCAATCTTAACGATGTTATCAGGGTCTTCCATAGAAAATACGAGAATCTTTGTATTATTATCACGGCAAAGTGCTGCAGCTGTAGCATCCATTACCTTAAGGTTCTTAGAAAGTACTTCATCATGAGAAATGCGATCATACTTAACTGCATCTGGATAAACCTTAGGGTCCTTATCATAAACGCCATCTACCATAGTAGCCTTCATAAATACATCTGCACCAATCTCAGTAGCTCTTAATGCAGCACCTGTATCTGTGGAGAAATATGGGTTACCTGTACCACATGCGAAGATAACAATACGTCCCTTCTCGAGATGTCTAACAGCTCTCTTACGGATATATGGCTCAGCCATCTGACGGACATCTACAGCAGACATAACTCTTGTAACAGCACCATGCTGCTCGAGAGCATCTGAAAGAGCAAGTGCATTCATAAGAGTTGCAAGCATTCCCATGTGGTCAGCTGTTACACGATCCATCTTCTCAGAAGATCTTCCTCTCCAGAAATTACCACCACCAACAACAAGTGCTACTTCAACACCAAGATCTGCAACTTCCTTAATCTTAGCAGTAATGTCACGAACTACATCATCATTAATACCAGTCTTCTTATCTCCTGCCATTGCCTCACCAGAAAGCTTAAGGAGAACTCTCTTATACTGTGTCTGCGCCATATTAACCTCCGTCAAAACGTTTTCTATCAACGTATATTTTATCTATAAATCCAAAGATTTAAAAGTGTTTGAATTAAAGATTAGGATCTGTAGGATCGATACCAAAATCTCCCTTTACTACGATAGCCTTAGGAAGAACTGGCTTATCAAATGGCTGGAATGCGCCTGGAGTATCATAGATAGTAACCTTAGATCCACTAGCATAATCATAAATCCACTTTGCGTCTCTTGTACAAAGTCTTACACAACCATGAGAAGCCTTCTTACCGAGCTGATTGTACTCACAAACAGAGAGAGATTTCTGATTACCATTAATGTGATACCAAGATGAATGGAAAAGATAATTACCGCTAATCTGTGAACAGTACTGACCATATACAGGACCATTAAGAACACCCCATCTAGCAGTTCTTCTACAAGTAAAAGTACCCTTAATTGTAGGAGTAGCATCTCTACCTGTAGAACATGTAAGAGCCTTAACAGGAAGGTCGAATCTACCAGTCTCACTCTTTGTATAAACAGTAATTACACATGTTGCACAGTTAACATCAAGATAATAAGTATTTCTATTACCGATAACACTTGTTACATCCTGAACGAGAGCATTGGTACTTGGGTTAAAATAGTACTTATATCCACCAATACGTGTCCATCCCCATGCAGCTGTCTTATTAGAACCAAAGTAATATCTCTGACCATCAATTCTCTGCCATCCGGAAAGAAGCTTTGTTCCATCAAAATATACTCGTCCAGAAGGAGTATTGTTCCAACCAACAATATAGTTAGGCTGAATACCCTTGCTTAAACACATATTCTTAAACTCAGCAGAACCAAAAATCTGCTCCATAACTGCATCAAATCCAGACTTATTAGCAACAGCTCTCATTGACTCAAGATCTGAACTAGAAGGACCTCTCATAAGTGCTCCATTATAAAGTCCGATAATCTGATCATCAAGTGACTTGGAAGTAAATGCAGGATCAGCAGCAAGAGTCTTTACAAAAGAAGATCCTGTTGCCTGATTGTTCTGGAACTTAGAACACCAGTCGTTAAGAGTAGCAATGTCAGGAGCTGCACCTAACATAGACTTGTACATATTAATTACATATGCACTCATTAATGGATTAAGATCTCTTGGCTCATTTGCCTTATATTCACCAGCAGTAATACCGAAGATCTCACATCTATTCTTAAACTCAGAAGAATCTGCAATTCCCTTGATAACACGATTACGAGAGATATTTGACTCAGCAATTGTCTTTGTCCAAGTATCGATATCAGACTGAGCTGCAGGACGACCAAGAAGTGTTACATATACATTCTGAATAAATTCTGCATCACTCAAATCCTTATTAATGAACTCGGTACTGTTATAAATAGAATACAAAATATCGCATGCAGTAGAACCATTAGCTACAGCAGCACCATAGCTTTCCTTAGAAGCTGCATCAATGCCACGACCAAGAATCTTATGGAAAACAATCTCAGCATACTCAGAACCAATCTCAGTAGCCTCAAATACACTCTTAAGATCGATATCGCCTCTCTTAACACCTGCTTCATCACACTTAATTGTGAACTCAGGTGACTGAAGAATACCCTTAAGAATTACTGGTCTAGATGAACCAAAGCTCAACCAGCTATCGATATCTGCATCAGATGCACCACGACCAAGAATACCAAGATAAAGTGCGTTTACATATTCACGGTCATTAAGATTACGATTAATAAACTCTTTGCTATAGATAAAACCTTCAATAAGCTGAGAAGCTGTAGTTCCATTAGAGAGTGCCTCTACCCAAGAAGCCAATCCTACAGGATCAGCATTACGCTCGAGGAAAGAACGATAGCTGCTCATAACAAGAGCATTAATATATGGATACTTATCAACTGGAGCTGTCAACTCGAGATTACCAGCTTCAATTCCATATTCACTACAAATAGTCTTAAACTCCTGTGAATTAATAAATCCATTAAGTGCGCAGTTACGAGTCATACCCTTATCGAGCCAATCAACCCAGTCCTTCTTACCTGCACTATCTGCAGGACGACCAAGGATTGCCTTATAAAGAATATCTACATATTCTTCATTAGATACATTCTTATTAACAAACTCTGGGCTATTAAAGAACCCAAAAGCACAAGTAGCACCGGAAAGCTGACCACTAACAAGTGCAGATGACCAGTCATTAATACCCTGTGGATCAGATGGACGACCAAGTACTATCGTGTACATTCTCTCAGAGAAAGCTCTGGCAAACTCTTCCTGCCCCTCAGCGCGTACAACATCTCCACCATCAAATCGGAAACCATTGCTATAGTTTACACCAGTAGAAACAAAGCAAATTGCTGATAATAAAACCGCAACGCATTTCTTCAAATTCATATTAATTACACCTACCCAAATTTATTAATAAGCTCGCATACCATAAGAAGCTGCAAGCGTTACGAACTCAGGAGACTTCACAATACCTGCAAAAACCTGCTCTCTAGAATAACCCTTGTTAAGTTCTCCAACCCATGCATTAAGACCAGCTGCATCTGGCTCTCTGTCCAATACAGTCTTATAAAGAGTTCTTACATATTCTGTATTACTTACATTCTTACCAGTAAACTCTGGACTAAATACGAATCCATGAGCAACATCATAAGCTGTAGCACCAGAAGTGATAGCTGTTACCCAACTAGCCTTACCTGCGTTATCAGCCTTTCTATTAAGGATAACACTATAAAGTCTTTCAACAAAACGACAAATTTGATAATTACCAGAAATAATATCATTCTGAGAACACATAATGTGCCATTCCTGTGAACCAAGGAATCCTTTATAAACCTGCTCACGTGTAAGTGACCCATTATTAAGAAGATTTACCCAGTCATTAAGGCCCTGACTATCAGGCTGTCTTCCCAAAATTGTAATGTACATACGTGTAACATAATCAGCATTACTGAGTGAGTTACTAATATTAGTGAACTCCTGTGAATAATAGAAACCATCTGCTAACTTGTCACCATTAATCTGATTTGAAGCAAGTGCCTTAACCCATGACTCACGGCCCTGAGGATCAGAACCACGACCAAGCATGTTAACGTAAAGTCTCTCTACGAAAGCCTCGGCAAACTTTCGGTCTTCCGTCTCGATTTCAGGGTTAACAATAATAATTGGTGTTGGCGCTGTAGTTGGCGCAGGCACTGACAAGTCTTCCTTTCGTGCCTGGTAAGCACTTCTAATATACTTACCTGCCTCAGTTAAATCAGTATCTTTCCAATCAGATGTAGCAGTTGTCTTAATAAGTGCAGAACTCTCATTCTTTTTGGAAAGTGACCAACAGAAATAACTAATGTTATAAGCATCAAGTTGCTGAAGCCAAGCAGATGCCTGTGTCTTATCAATATTTCCATTACCTGATGCATCAGATAAACCAAACTCAGTAACAAATACTGGAAGTCCCTTCTGACGAGCATAATCTACCTTAGTTGGAAGGTATTTAGTATGTGACGCCTCTGCACAGTAAAAATGCAAAGAGTACATAATGTTGGTATATCCAGTAAGTGGACTATCTGCAACCTCATTAGTATGTCCCCACATTCCGAGCTGGGAATACTGAGGAGTACCTACAATAATGATAGCGTCTGGATCATTTGCTCTGATGATAGGAATAATTGTATCTGCATACTTCTTAATCTCATCCCAAGTAACATTACTGCCATTAGGCTCATTACAAATCTCATAGAGAACATTATCATAATTTTTAAACTTCTTAGAAGTATTCTCCCAAAAAGTCTTTGCCTGAGATAAATATGTATTAGGATTACCCTCACGTAATACATGCCAGTCAATAATGGCATACATTCCGAGATTAAGTGCGATATCTACACCGTTCTGAAGCTTATTATCAAGATCAATCTTGTTACCATCTGTACAATAACCACCTGACTCATGAGTATAAAGCGCAAGTCTTACAGCATTTGCTCCCCAGTCATCGCGAAGTGTCTGGAAAGAAGCCTGTGTTACGTAAGATCCACCGATACCAGAGTAAGGATTACCATCCCATGCGAGACCATGAGTACTAATTCCACGAAGCTGAAACTTATTACCATTCTTATCTACAATATCAGGTCCACTAAGTGACAACTTTCCGTGTACTGATAGAGGTGTATTAGTTGCCGCATTAACTGTAGTATTTACAATACTGTTATCTGATGGACTAATGAATAAAGAAAAGGATGTAACCAGTAAAATCGATGCTAAAACAGCTGTAATACGCTTAATAAAATTACTCATAAATCTCTCCATAAAAAAAAATCCCATCAAATAATAACATAAACGCCGCATAGTCTTAAGACCATACGGCGTTTTATTTATAAATTTTTAATAGAGTTTAATAGAAGAATCTATTAGAGACCTGCCTGCTTAGCAACCTCAGCAGCAAAATCGTCTTCCTTCTTCTCGATACCCTCACCAAGACCATAACGTGTGAAACGAGCTACAGAAATCTCAACGCCCATCTTCTTAGCCTCAGAATCAATGTACTGAGCTACTGTCATGGAATCATCCTTAACGAACTCCTGATCAAGAAGTACGTTGAGCTTATAGAAGTTCTTAATCTGACCTGGAACGATTCTATCAGCGATGATCTTCTCTGGCTTACCCTCTTCGAGAGCCTTCTTAGTGATGATCTCAGTCTCCTTAGCGATCTCCTCTGCAGGAACCTCATCCTCAGCAACCCAGTTAGGTGAAGATGCTGCAATCTGCATACCTACGGACTTAGCCATAGCATTGAAAGCATCTGTACCGATTACAGAATCATCAGAAGTTGTGAACTCAACGAGAACACCAACCTTACCACCAGCGTGGATATAGTTAGTAACAGCACCGTTACCAGAAACCTCGTAAGAAACGAGACGACGAATAGAAATGTTCTCAGAAATATCAGCGATAGCCTCCTTTGTGAAAACCTCTACTGTCTTAGAAGAATCTGTAGAAAGAGTAGCAGCCTTAAGAGCCTCAGCATCAGCTGGCTTCTGAGCTACGATCTCGTTCTGTACTGCAGCAACAAAGTTCTTAAACTTATCTGTAGCAGCAGCGAAGTCTGTCTCAACGTTAACCTCTACGAGGCAACCGAACTTAGCATCATCAGAAATTGTAGAAGCTACAACACCCTCAGCAGCAACACGGCTAGACTTCTTCTCAGCCTTTGCCATACCCTTCTCACGGAGCCATGCCTTTGCCTTCTCAATATCTCCATCGCACTCTGTAAGAGCCTTCTTACAGTCCATCATTCCGCAATCTGTGAGGTCACGGAGCTCTTTTACCTGTGCAGCTGTAATAGCCATTAGTTTTTCCTCCTAATATAAGAAATTAAATTAATTAGTTAAATCGGATAAAGGATTAAGCCTCTGCCTCTGCAGCTACTACTTCCTCGATAGACTCAGCTGGAGCTTCTGCCTCAGCCTCTGCTACCATCTCACCAGCGTCAAAAGACTCACCCTGGTTTACCTCGATAACAGCATCAGCCATCTTAGCTGTGATGAGCTTAACTGCACGGATAGCATCGTCATTACCTGGGATTACATAATCAATCTCATCTGGATCACAGTTTGTATCTACAATAGCAACTACTGGAATACCAAGTCTCTTAGCCTCAGATACTGCGAGGTGCTCCTTCTTTGTATCAACTACGAAAAGAGCAGCTGGGAGCTTAGACATACCAACAAGACCACCGAGGTTCTTGTCAAGCTTCTCCATCTCGAGCTTAAGTCTTGCAACTTCCTTCTTAGGGCGGATCTCAAAAGAACCATCCT
>JAKSRI010000007.1 GCA_024403695.1 Saccharofermentans sp.
GACCTCGATAGCTCAATTGAGCGAGAACTTAAAGCAGTTAACGACCGAGTCGAAGAATTCACTAAATCAGTTGGGGGATCAGATTCAGATACAGGACCAAGTAATCCAGGACAAGATAGTATCACTAGAGACAGCACAGACAACCCTGACAGGGGAACTCCAGACGATTCTATCAGCGTTCAAGAAAGAGGTGGCGGATTCAGTATTGGATTCTCTCGATGAGTCATTTGATGATTTGGAAACTCGTACAGAGCAAACCGTAAATAATCTCAAATATGTTGATAACAAATTCTTTGAGAGACATAAGTCAAATATTGAAGAAATCGATAACAAGACTCGTGATGTCAATAAGACTGTTATCAGATGGAAAATGATATGCACGATAAATCTTTTTATTGAACTACTGATGTCAGTATCACTGCTTTTTATAGCAATAAATATTAACTAATGGAGGAACTAAATGGATAATAAGCCAATTATTTTTGAAAACGAGTCCGCTCCTATCAGGGCCGACAGAGATTTGAACCTTCTTATTTATCAGACACTCATGGGAATTACTATGGCTTTATCTGATGTAAGAAAGAAGGTATCAAGCGTTGAGATTAATGTAAAGGCGTCTGAACACAATAATGGCGACCTCCCTCTTAATCAGAAGTATCTCCTTTCACTTGAGGAAGCAGCAGAATATAGCGGAATTGGTATCAATAAGCTCCGTGAGATTTCTAATGAGAATAATTGCTGTTTCGTAATGTGGGTCGGAAATCACAGAAAGTTTAAGAGAAAACTTTTTGAGAAATGGCTTGATGAAACATATTCTTGCTAACTTTCTAAAGCGAGGAGAATAAACAAAAATACTATCATAAAGATTGCTTTGTGATGAGTACAAATAATATAAGGAGGACAATTAAATGTCTAAGCATGGTTTTTATATGATTAACAAGCAGTCAATTATTACTACAAAAAGGTATCTGTACGCATCCAGATATAAACCTAGAGGCATAATTATTGAGTGATGTATGGAATGGATTAGCTAGTTTTCTTGCAGATATGATTGAGAAATATGGTAATGAGTTAAATTACGATACACCATCAATCATATATGAATTCGAAAACAACTTAAATCCAGATGAGCAATATTTCACATTTATATGTTATTTCGATAAATTGATTGCTAATAGAAAACCTGAACTTAAAGTCTGATTAGGCTTTGACAAAGAAAAAATACTCTGATAGTCTGTACGCATAAGCGTACGGACTTGAGGAGGTATTTATGACTATTAGTGAACGATTATTTACATTGATGAAAGATAAGCAGATCAGTATTAGAGAGCTATCTCGTAGGACTGGTATTACTGCGAGTACTATTAGCGACTGGAATACTAAAGGAACCAATCCATCATCTGATAAATTAATTGCTATTTGTGAAGCACTAGAAATCTCACCATTTCTTTTACTCACTGGCGAAGAAGATAAAACAGAATACGATTACATACTCTCATCTGAAGAAATCAAAATAATTGAGCGATATCGCCAGATGGATAAGAATCTCCAAAAAAGACTATTGGCATATATTAGCAAGCTTGATAAGAAGGAATAATCTATGGAAGAAAAGAAAAAAGTATATATCTATACACGAGTTTCTACAGCAATTCAGGTAGATGGTTATTCCCTTGAGGCGCAGAAAAACCGTATGAAGATGTTCGCAGAATTCAACAATTACGAGATTGTTGGCGAATATGAAGATGCTGGTAAATCTGGAAAATCAGTTGAAGGAAGACCAGAGTTCACACAGATGATAGAGGATATTAAAACCGGAAAAGATAATATATCTTTTGTTTTAGTATTTAAGTTGTCTCGATTCGGTCGTAATGCAGCTGATGTACTTTCCACATTACAAACAATGCAAGATTTTGGAGTAAATCTTATTTGCGTTGAGGATGGAATCGATTCATCTAAGGATTCAGGAAAGCTTGTTATATCTGTGTTGTCTGCCGTAGCAGAAATTGAGCGTGAAAATATTCGTGTTCAAACTATGGAAGGAAGAATGCAGAAAGCCCGTGATGGAAAATGGAATGGTGGATTTGCTCCTTATGGCTATGACCTAAAGGATGGAAAATTAGTTATAGCCGAAGATGAAGCAGAAGCTATAAGAATAATATTTGATAAATTTGTAAATACTTCTATGGGTTATATTGGAGTATCGAAATATTTGGAAAAACATGGATACAAGAAAAAGGTTCGACAGAATGGCAAAAATGAGTTTTTCAATCCGCATCTAATTAAGATTATTCTTAAAAATCCCGTATATATGGGAAAGATTGCATATGGAAGGCGTAGAACAGAAAAAGTTCATGGCACAAGAAACGAGTACCATCTTGTAAATCAATCAGACTATTTAATGGTTGATGGAATTCATGAGGCAATTGTATCTGAAGATTTATGGACTATGGCACAGGCAAAGCTTGAAGTTACTGCAACTAAATACTCAAGACCTAAAGATTGTGCTAATGGCAAATCACACCTTCTCTCAAGTCTTATTAAGTGCCCACAGTGTGGAGCTAGTTTATACCATAAATTTAATCGAAAAAAGCGTCCGGATGGAACATTATATAAGGATTATTACTACTATGCTTGCAGTCATAGACTTGAAGTTGATGGTCACAGATGTAATTTCTCAAAACAGATTAAAGCAGAGACAATAGAATCATCTGTTGTCGAGACAATTACCAGACTCATTAAGAAGCCTCAATTTGCTTCATTTATGAATAAGAAAATCCAAGCCAGAGTTGATACAACTGAGATAGAAAAAGAGATACAGACCATAGAAAAGGAACTCAGAAAATTATTATCCCTAAAGAAAAGAATAATTGAAGATAAGAATTCTTTAGATCCTGATGATAAGCACTATTCAAGAATGAAGAATGATTTAGATGATAGTTTGTATCAGACTTATGATGAAATTGATGAAGTAGAATCAGAATTGATTACAGCCAGAAACAAAAAACTGAATATTGTTTCTGATAAAATGAAGCTCGATAATATATACCAAGTACTTATTCATTTTGATGATCTCTATCAGTTGATGAATGAAGATGAGAAACGAGATTTACTTGCCATACTCATAAAAGAGATTCATATCTATGATGAGAGACAGCCAAACGGACAGTGGCTTAATGAAATAGTATTTAATCTACCAATTATCGATAAGGACAGGGTTACTATTAGTTGCGACAATGGAAATCATGTCGAGACTGTTGTTCAACTTACCAAGGGTTCTGTTTCAAGTTAGGATGTTAAGGTCAAGTTTTCAATGGAAAATGTTAATTCTGCACAGTACCTAGACAATCCTGCAACATATGATTAAATTAAAACTCATGTCACATAGAGATTATACTTGTTTCTTGCACTTACACTTCTCGCATCCAGAGTAAGGGCATCCGATGCACTTCTGTCCTCTTTTCTTTGCTCTCCAGATATAGTAAATCGCACTTCCGACTATAACGACAAGTATTACTGCAAGAATGATATTCTCCATAGTATTTTCTCTCCTTTCAATTTTATATTGCATTAAGAGCCACCCACTACTGGATGGCCCCTAACACGGCTTATGTATTTTGTATATTTATTTGTTTAGAGCGTAATCTTCATCAATCTTTTTATTTGCCTGGAGAATAAGTCCAGTAATCACACCCGCGAACACGAGAACTGCGATAAGACCACCGACAAATCCAGCACCAAGGTGTCCAGTAGTAATCAAAGTACCGATCTGATATACCAGGAAAC
This sequence comes from Saccharofermentans sp., assembly GCA_024403695.1. Taxonomy (GTDB): domain Bacteria; phylum Bacillota; class Clostridia; order Saccharofermentanales; family Saccharofermentanaceae; genus Saccharofermentans. The sequence continues at coordinate 3,784 of JAKSRI010000007.1, forward strand.
CAACTGTGAAACCTGTAGCGAGCTGCAAGCAAATCGCTCCTGCGAGCCATTTGCCACTCTTAAGCTCAGAGTTAAGAGCGCCAATGGCTGCAAAACAAGGAGGTGTGTAGAGATTGAACATAAGATATGCAAGTGCTGCCACTTTTGTAAGTCCCATAACTGCGGCTACGGTGCTTCCACCAGATACGAGCTCAAGCTCTTCTGTGTCAATAAAGTTTGTAACTGCGTAACATACAGCAAGTGTTCCAACTACATTTTCCTTAGCGATAAATCCTGTAATTGCTGCTGCAGCCAACTGCCATGCGGCAAATCCTACAACTGGTATTAATAAATATGCGAAAGGGTTAGAAATTGTCGCCAGGATGGATGTGCTCTCCATGCCTTCTTCAACCACATTGAAGTGTGTGTCAAAGGACTGCATAATCTGAACTACTGTGTTACAAACGAGGATGATTGTTCCTGCCTTGATGATGTATGCCTTACCACGCTCAAGCATGGAACCGAGTGCGAACTTAAGGCTTGGCACCTTGTATTCCGGCATCTCGATAATGAAGAAAGACTTTCTGTACTTCATTCCGTTAACTGCCTTAACAAGCAATGCGCCGAGAAGGATAAGGAGGATACCAACAAAGTACATAAGTGGTCCAACCCATGCGGCGTCAGAGAAAAAGGCACCAGCGAAAAGGGCAATAACCGGAAGCTTGGCACCACATGGCATATATGTTGCAAGCATTGCAGATGTTCTTCTCTCACGCTCGTTACGGATTGTTCGACATGCCATAATGGCAGGGATACCACAACCAGTACCGATAATCATTGGGATTACAGACTTACCACTAAGACCAACTCTCTTAAAAATTGGATCAAGAACAACAGTTGCTCTGGACATATAACCACAATCCTCGAGGAGTGCGATAAGGAAGTACATAACCATTACGAGAGGGAGGAATCCTACTACCGCACCAACACCGCCGATAATACCATCAACGAGAAGGGCATAGAGGAGAGGGTTTGCATCCGCCATCTTAGTTCCTACCCACTCCTGGAAAGTCTCGATCCAGCCTACAAGCCAGTCTGCAATCCATGTTCCAACAGTAGACTGTGAAATATAAAATACGAGGAACATAATAACTGCGAAAATGATAATACCGAGCACTGGGTGAGTGAGGACGGCATCAATCTTATCGCCTTTGTTCTTTTCCTTAGTGAGAACTTTTCTTGTCTCAACTTCTTTAACGATGCCATTTACAAAATCAAATCTCTTCTTGTCTGCAGCCTCAACCTGAACCTTATCGTGCAAATCTACCTTGCCCTGAGAGTAAGGAGCTTTCTGACCATTGCCAGCTATCTGAACTGCCTTGGAAACTACCTGATTAAGTCCGCTTGAAGAAGTAGAAATAGTCTCGATTACCGGGCATCCTAATTTCTCAGAGAGTTTATCAACCTGAATCTTAGTTCCTTTTTTCTCGTTGATATCGCTCTTGTTAAGCGCAACTACTACAGGAATACCAAGTTCAAGAAGCTGTGTAGTAAAAAACAAACTTCTGCTGAGGTTTGTCGCATCCACGATATTAATAATTACATCTGGATTCTCATTTTTTACGTAACCGCTTGTAATGCTTTCCTCTGAAGTAAATGGCGACATGGAATAAGCACCTGGAAGATCTACAGCGATTACGTCTTTATCGCCATTGTAGTAGGCCTTCTTAATAGGGCTTTCCTTTCTGTCAACTGTAACACCTGCCCAGTTTCCGATTTTCTCGTTGCGACCAGTCAGCGCATTGTACATCGTGGTCTTTCCACTGTTAGGGTTACCAGTAAGTGCAATTCTCATAACATTTCTCCTTTTTTCTTTATACACAGTTAGCTCCAACTAACCGATAGGCAAAAAAAATTAGTCTTCGACCTCTATAACGCTTACCAAATCAGAATCCACATTGTATCTAGCATCCTTAATGGAGAGTACATAGCCACTTCTTGTGTTCGAAACGACCGTAATATCAGCGCCAACATAGCAACCAAGGGAGAACAAGAAACTTACAAGTTCTTCATCGTCAGAATGAACTTTTTTAACAATATAATCTGTCCCAAGATTTGCATCTATTAATCTCATAAGCGGTACCTCCACTCAGTATAAGTGCTCAGCATAATCACTGTTAGTCTTATCTAACCAAACAGAGTTTAATATGACTAACTAGGTTTGTCAATACTAACCGAGAGTTTATTTTTAATTGTTTGCGATGACTAATTATAAATGTTATAGTTACTTTATGAGTTATATTAAGCACAAATCCGAAGAATCAATGGAAGATTACCTCGAGACAATTCTTCTTCTCCAGAGGAAAAAAGGTAATATTCGTTCTATAGATATAGCAAATGAGCTGGGTTACACCAAAGCCAGTGTTAGTATTGCTATGAAAAGTCTTCGTGAGAAAGAACTAATCACTGTAACCGATACTGGATATATAGCTCTAACTGGTTCTGGTTTAGCTCGTGCTGAGAGTGTATTAGAGAGACATACTCTGCTAAAGGACTGGTTGATTAAACTCGGAGTAAATCCTGATGTAGCCGAAGAAGAGGCCTGTCGTATAGAGCATGATATCAGTGAAGAAACATTTGAATTATTAAAGAAAGCTTATTTAAAATAATCGATTAAATAAATACCATTCTTGAGCCCACTGGTAGTCTGTGAATCTTAAATAGTCTTTATCTTGTGTAATAACTAGATTTGCTATAGGAGGAACAGTTGCTACAAGTGCTGACATCGGTGCGGACGCACCCTTTTCCTCCTTATCCCTTTATCTGTTTAATCTCATTTATTACAATACCAAACATCAATTTCTTCTTTATCTGGAATCTCAAATAAGGTTTTTACTTTATTCAGCAGTCCGTCATCAACATAGAAATCCGATCCACCATTACCTTCCTGAACCTTTCTGTTACGAGCATCAATATTCTTCATCCATACCTCATCAGACACATCAACATAATGCCACTCGAATTCGACACCATATCCCTTAAGATAATCAGACATCTCTCGTCTATTATTCTTTGTCCAGAATCCCCAATCCAGAATTACATTGGCACCGGCTCTACATATCTCAGCTGCCTTCTTGCGCAGGTAAAGATTCACTCTTTCAGCGAACACATTATAGAACTCACCCTGCTCGTTATTTATAAGGTCATATGTTGTCTCATCTGTTGATAAAATTACTGCATTATATTTCTCTTTAAGAGTTTGTGCGTAATAAGATTTTCCACTACATATTTTTCCGCAAATCAGAAATACTTTTCCCATCCTCTTTTTTCCTTCAAATAAATATTATGTACATTCTACTACAGAGTTTGACATTTCATTTTTGATTGTATGCAATTTAATTGTATTTAATGCAATTCCACTTTATAAGTGGCTCACAGCTAATACAAAGTTTGCTGGTTTCTCTGGCCCTATGTCTCTTATCCTCTCTCCTATCGTTAAGAAGATGGACGAGGTTTCTTCCACATTAACTCACACGGTGGTGCAGAACCATGTCCTTTCTCACCATACTCAGACATTAATGTTATAGAGACATCCCTTAGAGATGCCCTTAAATCCAAGCTCTTTAGAGCACTTCAGGAGCAGGGACTTCTTAATGAGGATCACGCTGGCGGTTGCATTCTTTTTGAGAAGCGCGAACAGGTCGAACACTTAATCTAAATAATTATGCTATACTACCTCTATGATTAAAGAACCATTAATATCAATTATCATCCCTGTTTATAATATGGAAAGGTATTTAAGTGAATGCCTTAATTCACTTATTGCGCAAACGTATAAGTGCATAGAGATATTATGTATTGATGATGGTTCCACAGATAATTCCTTAACTATTCTGAAAGAGTATTCCGCGAAGGATTCTCGAGTTATAGTAATTTCACAGCAGAACCAGGGACCACTAATTGCCCGCAGCAACGGCCTTAAGGAAATGCATGGTAAATATTTTTTCTTTATCGATGCAGATGACTATCTCGAGACAAATGCTCTAGAAACTCTTTATTCCCGAATGGAAGCAGACGGCACTAATATAGCTTTTTCGAATTTTATTCATAACGGCAAAATGAATTTTAAATTCAAGAAAAGCATTCTCACTGTAGACGAGGTGTTGACGGATGTCCTTGATGGTCAGGCGTGGATGTTTCCATGCTGGGGAATGCTAATTAATAAGTGCCAGATAGATAACGAATATACCGGTTATCATTTATGCGAAGATGAACTTTATGCTTTGGATTTGTTTATAGATACAGATAAAGTATCTTTTGTTGATACTCCACTTATTTTCTACAGACACTTTAGCAGTCACCGTCCTAACAAGGGCAATGATTACTATTATCAAGGATATCAGGCTGCCAATCAGTTCTATGAAATAATCTCAACAGACAGACCACATCTTAAGGAGCATGCAAAAACAAGACTTCTTATGCATACTTTCTTCTGTTATCTGTCCTGTGACACTAAGAAGTTAACCAGCGAACAGGTTAAGCTGATGACAACCACGGTTAAAACTACAAGAAAATCCGTTCTTGCTAATAAGAACGCATTTTTCAAAATAAAGCTTGCCGCACTTTTATCTTACGCCGGCATGTGGCTTCCATCTATAGCGTTTAAACTATATGCCAAAATCACGGGGTAAGTATGGCACCACTTGTTAGCGTAATTATTCCTGTTTATAACGTAGCAGATTATTTGGAACACTGTGTAACCTCAGTGAGAAACCAGATTTATAAAAATCTGGAAATAATATTGGTTGACGACGGTTCTTCAGACAACTGCCCCGCGTTATGTGATAACTACGCCAAGGAAGACAATCGCATTAAGGTGATCCACAAAGAAAACGGGGGGCTGTCCTGCGCACGAAATGCTGGGCTTGAGGTGGCCACCGGTGACTTAATTGCTTTCGTAGACTCTGACGACTACGTTCACCCTGAATACATCTCCCGTCTTTATGACATGATGGCCAAAAGCGGTGCTGGTATCGCCATTTGTAATTTCCGTAAAATCTATAGCAACAGTCTGGTCTTTAATTATCCGCAGATTCCTTCAAGCGACTACATTACCATGGATTACCAAAAGGCTCTGGATGAGCTGGTGGGTTTTAATTCCGTGCAGTATGTGCTCACCTGGAACAAGCTTTATAAGCGCCAGATATTTGATGAATTACGCTTCCCTGTAGGAAAAATTTCAGAAGACTTTTATATGTCTTTTAAGGTGCTTCACCTAGCTGGAACTATAGCTATGTCCACTGATCAGCTTTATTATTATTATCTTCGTAAAGGTAGCATTATTCATTCCAGAGACAATGTTTCCGACTATAACATCGAGGCGCTAGATGAGTTTGATGAATATACTGAAAAGTTGGGTTTAAACTATAAGGACAAATCACTATTCATCAGATGCAACAGCGTAATGGAAGATTATTGGGCTGCATTTAAAAATAAAAACAAACCACGCATGCAGGAAACAGCAGAGACATTTAATACACTTAAGGATAGAATGGATAAAAATGGTGTGCCTCTTAACCACAAAGCCAAGCTGTTTTATTCACACAAAAAGCTGTTTATTTGGGAAAGGGGTCTCATAGACATCGTCGGAAGTATAAAAATTAAACTTAACTTATACAGGTAAAAATGACTGGTCCATTAATTAGTGTAATCATACCTATATATAACGCTGAAAAGTATCTGAGACATGCCGTTGATTCGGTTATAAATCAGACTTATTCCAACCTGGAAATAATACTAATTAATGATAATTCTAGCGACAGTTCACTTAGTATCTGTGAATCCTATAATGACTCCAGAATAAAGATAATCAGCAATACTCATAGCCTGGGTGCAGCTGGCGCTCGTAATAAAGCACTGGATATATTTACTGGAGAATATGTCGCATTTGTTGATGCCGACGACTATGTTCACCCTGAGTTTATCGAACAGCTATATAAAGCCCTTGTTGATGACAATGCGGACATTTCTTGTTGTAGCTTTATTCGCACATTTAAAAATAGCGACGACTTCGCCTTCCCTTCCAGCGAAGTCAAAAACAAAACCATTATGAGTGGAATCGACGCCGCTCTTAACATGGTCGATTACAAATCCATGTTCTATGTGGTTTTCTGGAATAAGCTTTATAAGAAGTGCATTTGGGATACTCTGAGACTTCCTACTGGAAAAAGAGCAGAAGATTTTTATACCTCGTATTCTTTCCTTTCTCAGGCATCCAAGGTCGTTGTTATAGACTCCGCACTCTACTATTACTATCAGCAAAAGAAAAGCGTTATGCATGTCTTTGATGATTTTTCCATTTATATGGAGGAAGCACTGGACGGATTCGAGATATTTCTTGATGAACATATATCCGATCAGGATAAACATAAAAAATACTCAGATCTCGCGCTTATTTTCAGATGCGATACCGTAGTAGAGGATTATTGGAAAGCGTGCAAGAAAAAAGATAAGGCACGTGTAGATGAAACACGTGCCAGAGCATTAGTTCTAATAAATGAAATGGAAAAGCGACTTATTCCATTAAGAATAAAGTTCAAGCTCTTTTCTTCCAGCCAGCTTTTGTATAAAATTGGCAGACTCTTAATCGATATAAAAGAATCTGTTGATATCACTTTGAAAAAAGATTACGCTGGAACTATTTTCACACCATCTTCTTCACAAGATTCTTAATCCACTTCTCGTTGAATGGCATAAAAATACCCGCTACAGGACCCACTACAAAAGCACAAATAATTGTGCCTAATCCAACTGTGCCGCCAAGAATAAATCCAGTACCCGCAAATACGAGATCGACAATGACTCTCATAATGCTGAACTTAAACTTCAGCTTGTCACTAATAACGATAGCAACAAGATCGTTAGGACCCGTTCCCGCTTCTGACTTGATAACGATAGTCATACCAAATGCAAGTATCGCACATCCAATTACATTAACAACAACCTTTACAGGAAGCGAGATATCTCCTGCAAATAACGGTCCAAGAATCCAGTTAAAGAAATCAATAATCGGACCTCCGCATACCATACAAAGAATCGTTCCGATCTTCACATATTTACGATCGACTATAAGCAAAATTGCGATAATTAGAAAACAAATAATGATATGGACTCTTCCATGGGTCAGAAGGCCCGCTATTCCAGATGGTAAAAGTGCACTCTTGCGGAATAATCCCTGAATAAGAACATTAAATGGATCAGATCCAATATCTGCCAACAGAAACAATGTAACGCCAAGGTGAGCGATAGTTAGTCCTACCAACAATATAACTACTCTGATAAGGAGCTCTTTAAGCTTTTCTTTTCTCATACTTACCCTCATGATTTTGAATAACCTAATTTTATATATCATAAAGGCGCATCGTTGGGGAGGGAGATACGATGCGCCTTATGATAAAGGTATTAAAATAACAAAATGAAGTTATGCAATATTAATTCTTAGCGATGAGCTTACCACCACGCTTAGATACTACGTCAAAGATAACAGCTGCAAGAAGAACTGCACCCTTAACAACCTTACACCAGTCCTGAGATACACCCAAGAGGAACATACCCATGTTGATAACACCCATGAGGATAGCACCAATGATAACGCCAGGAACTGTTCCGATTCCACCGTAAGCGGAAGCACCACCGATAAAGCAAGCACCGATAGCATCCATTTCGTACTGGTTACCAGCTGTTGGCTGAGCAGATGAAAGTCTTGCCATTGTAACCATTGCTGCTACAGCAGAAAGGAGACCCATATTTGTGTAAGCAAGGAAGTAAACCTTGTTTGTGTTAATACCAGAAAGCTTTGTAGCCTTCTCGTTACCACCTACAGCATAGAATGTACGACCTGTAACTGTATTAGATGTGATGTAACCATAAATAAGAACTACAGCCATGATCCAGATGAGAACTGTAGGGAAACCTCTATCGAGAGAAAGCTCAGTGATGATCCACATAATTGCTGCTGCAACAGGGATAATCTTAAGAAGGAATGCTGACATCTTCTCAGCCTCGTAACCCTTCTTCTTACGAGCTACTCTAGACTTAATCTGGAGAATAATATAAATAACTGTAGCAATTACACCAATAAGGAAGCATGTAAGGTTAAATCCTTCAATTCCAAATACATCTGGAACATAGCACTCTCTACCACCACCGAATACCTTAAGGAATCCTGTTTCCTCAGAAAGAGGAATAGATGTTGCGTCGAGTACAACGTTACTCAATCCACGGAAGGCAAGCATTCCAGCGAGTGTTACGATAAATGGAGGGATTCTTACATAAGCAATCCAGAAAGCCTGGAAGGCACCAATGAGTGCACCAACAATTGCCATCGCAATTACTGCGAGAACTGGATTCCATCCCTGCTTAACCATCAATGTGGCACCAATAGCGCCTGTAAAACAAACAATTGATCCAACAGAAAGATCGATATTACCACCAGTTAAGATACACAAAAGCATACCGGCAGCAAGAATAAATACATAAGCATTCTGTGAAATAAGGCTTGTAATATTCATTGGAAGAAGAATATTACCACCTGTAAGACCTGTGAATAAACCAAGTACACAGAAAAGCACGATAATCATCGCATATTTCTTTAAAAATACGGCTGTTTTATTTTCGCCCATTTTCCTAAGCTCCTTTACTTACTACTAGAATTCAAAATACAGGACATAATCTTTTCCTGTGATGCATCTGCTGCATCCATCTCGCCAACAATTCTTCCTTCATTCATGACATATACTCTATCGCACATACCAAGAACTTCTGGAAGCTCAGAAGAAATCATAATTACTGACTTTCCTTCTGCTACAAGCTGATTAATGATGCAGTAAATCTCATACTTGGCACCAACATCGATACCTCTTGTTGGTTCATCAAGAATAAGAACATCTGGATCTGTGAACATCCACTTTGCAAGAAGAACTTTCTGCTGGTTACCACCAGAAAGATTACCTACATTCTGTTCTACAGATGGACACTTTGTTCTAAGTTTCTCTTTGTACTCTACCGCTACCTGATACTCTTTATCCTTATCGATAACAGAATTCTTACTTACACCCTTAAGGTTAGCAAGTGTAGTATTAATCTTGATTGGGTTACTAAGAATAAGACCATTACCCTTACGATCCTCAGTAACATAAGCAAGCTTATGAGCAATAGCGTCTTCAACATTCTTAAAGGATACTTCTTCGCCCTTCATAATGAGCTTGCCAGAAATATTCTCTCCATAGCTCTTGCCAAATACGCTCATGGCAAGCTCTGTACGTCCAGCACCCATAAGTCCTGAAATACCTACAACCTCACCACGCTTTACGTTGATTGATACGTTATCAACAACCTTCTGCTCCATATAAAGTGGGTGATAAACATTCCAGTCCTTAACTTCGAGCATTACTTCCCCAATCTTTGGCTCACGCTTAGGGAATCGGTCTGTAAGTTCACGACCTACCATTCCCTTGATAATTCTATCCTCAGAGAAATCGTCTACACCCTTTACAAGAGTCTCAATTGTGGAACCATCTCTGATAACAGTAATCTTGTCTGCTACGTAAGAAACCTCATTAAGCTTATGAGTGATGATAATTGATGTCATTCCCTGCTCTTTAAACTTAAGAAGCAAATCAAGGAGTGCCTTTGAATCTTCTTCGTTAAGTGAAGAAGTTGGCTCATCCAATATTAATAACTTGGCATCCTTTGCAAGTGCTTTTGCAATCTCAACCAACTGCTGTTTTCCAACTCCAATATCCTTAATAAGTGTCTCAGATGAATCCTTAAGACCAACAATCTTCAGATACTCTGTAGCCTTACTATGGGTTTCATTCCAGTCAATCTTAATCTTGGAACCTCTCTCGTTACCGAGGAACATATTCTCACCGATTGACATGTATGGGATAAGTGCAAGCTCCTGGTGAATAATTACGATACCCTTTGCTTCACTATCTTTAATCTTCTGAAAGTTACATACTTCGCCGTTATAAACGATGTCACCTTCATAACTTCCGAATGGATAAATACCGCTAAGTACGTTCATAAGTGTAGACTTACCGGCACCATTCTCACCAACTAATGCGTGAATCTCGCCTTTTTTAACCTGTAAATTTACATTATCAAGTGCTTTTACGCCAGGGAAGGTTTTGGTGATATTTTTCATTTCCAATATGTAGTCACTATTAGAACCCAAATTGTATCCCTCCTTACTATTGTAGTTATGCTTTTTCAAAGAATAGCAGGTGGAGAAAACCTCTCCACCTGCACATCCTAATTTTTAAAATGAATTTGTGGATTTAATATAGATTAAATCAGTTACCAAATTACTTAAGCTGATCTGCTGTGTAATAACCAGAATCTACAAGGAGTTCCTCGTAGTTGTTGATATCAGCAAATACTGGCTCACAGAGGTAAGAAGGAACGATTCCCTTACCATTGTCGTATGTCTCTTCGTCGTTAATCTCTGGCTTCTCACCCTTCATGATAGCGTCAACCATAGCAACAACCTTATCAGCAAGAGTACGTGTATCCTTAAAGATGGACATTGACTGCTTTCCAGCGATCATGTTCTTAACATTAAGAATGTCACAGTCCTGACCTGTGATGATAGGCCACTCGCCCTTATAGTTCTGATCCAAAGATGTCTCAACACCATAAGCTGTAGAGTCGTTAGAGCAAAGAACTACGTCAAGAGGTGTGCCGTCAGCATAGTTTGCAGAAATGATAGCATCCATTCTGTTCTGTGCCTTCTCAGAAGACCACTCAGCTGTAGCTACTTCGTCAAACTTTGTAGAACCGGACTTAACAACGAGCTTACCAGACTCAATGTATGGATTAAGAACATCCATAGCACCGCCGTAGAAGTACTTAGCGTTGTTGTCACCTGGGTCACCAGTAAAGATTTCCATGTTGAATGGGCCAGCTGCGTTATCGAGGTCGAGAGCATCTCTGATGTACTCACCCTGCTTTGTACCTACCATGTAGTTATCAAATGTTGCATAGTATGTAACAGCATCTGAATTCATAATCAAACGGTCATAAGCAATAACAGGGATTTCCTTTTCCTTTGCCTGCTCAAGAACTGTTCCAAGAGAATCACCATCGATGGAAGCAATAACGAGAACCTTACAACCAGAGTTAATCATCTGCTCAATCTGAGATACCTGTGTAGATACATCATTGTTAGCATACTGAAGGTCAACATCATAGCCAGCTTCCTCGAGCTTAGCCTTCATGTTAGAACCATCCTGATTCCATCTCTGAAGATCCTTTGTTGGCATTGCTACACCAATCTTCTTGTCGGAGCCTGTCTTTGAACAAGCTGTAAAAGCTGAAAAAGCCATTGCAGCCATCAAGAGCATAGCAACTAATTTCTTCTTCATTGTTCTATTCCTCCTTGAATGAAGTTTTCATGACTACAATCTATCACAAGGTATATAGTAAAAAATTATTATCATCTTCACTTTTTTACCTAGTTAACTAACAAAAAAACAAGCCCGTATAGCACAAATTTAAAATCGTACTATACGGGCATGACAAAAAAATACTATTCGTTATTCGTCCTTGTCAGGAATATTAAGATACACATCTTCTCTTAAATGAAATCCGCTATTAATAATAACTTCATCCATATTATCCTTTGTTACCATAACTGGTTCCAAAGCAATATAAGGAATATCAAATGTACCATCATTAATTATCTGATAACCTTCTTCCCCACTAATATCCCGTTCTTTAATTAACATAATAGTAAGCTCAGCTGCTCTTTTTGCCAGGTGCTCAACAGGTTTGTAAACTGTCATAAGTTGTGTGCCCTCCACAATTCTCTGGCACGCTTCCAGATCTGCATCCTGCCCCACTACAAGAGTGGTTCCTGCCATACGCATTTCGGACAGGGCTGGTACCACCTGACTCGCCAGATTATCGTTACCACACATAATGGCACTACAGTTCATAACTATTTCTTCATTATCTCTTACGTAATCAGAAGCAATTTCAGCCTTCCAGTTTGTGGCGTGAATGGAATCAACAATAGTATTGTTATTAAGTTCCATAACGCCACGGAACCCACTTTCTACAAGGGTAACATTATTATCAAGGTCAGATCCTCCGAGCATTAGAACGTTACTGTCAGTTACACCTGCATCAACAAGCGCCTGCCCCATAAGCTGTCCCACGCGCACGTTGTCGAAAGAAATATAAAGGTCCACATTGGCATCACATATAAGTCTGTCGTAAGCAACTACAATAATGCCTGCGTCCTTGGCTTTTTCAACTGAATCGGCGAGGTCGTAACCATCAATAGCAATAATAACAATGGCATCCATCTGCTCCTCAATAAAATAGTCAATCTGTTTCTTCTGAGTGGCCACGTCACCGTTGGCATTCTGCACGTTTACTTCCGCACCAAGGTCCTTTGCCATGGAAACAAAAACATCTCTGTCTCTCTGCCATCTCTCGATAACAAACGAATCAAAACATACTCCGATTCTGATTTTGTTGCTTTGATTACTATTATTTGCATTACCTGGATTATCCACGCTGGAGCATCCCACCATAAACAAAAGCGCAGACACCAATATAATAGAAATTAATTTTCTAATCGCTCTCATTTACAGATTCTCCTTATACTCAGTTGGAGTTACGCCAACCTTCTTCTTAAATGATCGGCTGAAATAATTAGGATCTGTATATCCAATCATCTGACAGATATCCTTCATGGAGTAATCTGTCTCAGCAATAAGTTCCTTAGCCTTCTCTATTCTGATGTTAGTAAGATACTCTACAAATCCCTCACCAGTATCATCCTTAAACAATTTACTGAAATAATATGGAGTAATGTTCACCTCACGTGATACATCATCCAGAGAAATATCTTTGTTATAGTTCTTCTGGATGTAAGCCTTGGCAGCGTCAACCACTTTTGTGGATTTCTCTGCCTTCTTCTCCACCATGTTACGGCACGCAGTCGCCATCTTCTGGATGAACCAGGTACGCAATACATCGAGATTATCAGAAGACATTACATCTGGAAGATAACTAGATCTAGAGTCGAACTCATACTTCATTCCACCTGAACGATAAGCAATTTTCTCTGCCCACAATACAAACTCCAAACACTTAAGTCTGATGTCCATAATACCTGTACTTGGGTTATGCACCATCCAGTCAAAAAATTCTCCACTAGAATTAACTACTTTATTTGTATCACCTGCGCTAACTTCGTCAAAAAGCTTCTTCTCCAATTCCTTTGGATAATTACTCTCATACTCCAATTGAATAGGAAGATCATCAACATGAACTACACTCTCAGTAGCCATATTAAGTGCATTAATGCTCTCACTATAAGATGCTCTAAGCTCATTAAGAGGACGAACACTTCCGATTGAAATTCTATAATCAGCATCAGTTTTGGCACGAAGAATTCTAATAAGATCTCGGGCCTTCTCGATGATATCAAGTCGCTCTTCATAAGAAAGTGTGTCTTTGTCACAAGGAACAAGCACCACAATTCTATTTGCCATAATAGGACCAACAACACAGTTGAAGACCTTCTTAAGTTCCTCGTTAATCTCCTTGTAACTACGCTGCATCTTTACAGAACTTCCCACGGCATTTGTCATGTGGGTGCCTTCCTGTGATGCACCAGCAATAAGCGAAATCATATAACCGTACTCAGACGTAATACCCAGGACTGTGCGATAACTTGCCACGTCTTCCGAGAAAGTCTCATGGAACAAAATACTATAAATTAGGCCACTCTCAATAATAGGAACAACTATCTCGAGTTTCTCCTTAATAATCAGGTCATTGGTACGCTGTGCTCTTCTGGCATCAATCTCAGCCATAGCTTTTCTGAGAACGCTAATAATCTTGTTCTTCTCCATTGGCTTGTTGATATATTCCAGAACACCAAGTGAGATGGACTCCTTGGCATAATCAAATTTGTCGTAAGCTGACATAACAATAAATACTATCTTGGAATTAGTCTTACGAATCTCCTTCATTGCCTCTATGCCGTTTATACCCGGCATCATGATATCCATGATGGCAATATCCGGTCTAAAACTTTCAGCCAACTCAATTACACTGCGTCCTGTTTTGGCAAATGCAATCTCACATTCATCACCGAATTCTTTCTCGATAACGAACTTCAATGCATCAATTACTATTCCTTCATCATCTGCCAGCAAAATCTTATACATAATCGTCCTCGTCGCTGTTCATAGGAAGATAAATACGGACCTCTGTTCCCATATTCTCACCTTCACTACTAATACTAATTACATCATCCGAACCCAGGAAAAGCCTAAGCCTATTGATAACGTTATCCATTCCTATTCCATTTGAATCCATGGACAAACCATCATCTCTGTATGTACCATTAAGAATTCTGTCTATCATCTCCTGAGACATACCTTTACCATTATCCTTAATACTAATACAGATATTGTCCATTATTCTAAAAACCTTTAAAAGTATAACACCTTCTCCAGCCATCTCACGAATTCCATGGTTAACACAGTTCTCCACTATAGGCTGCAAAATCATACTTGGTATCGATGCGGAAACAAGTTTCTCATCAATTTCCTTCTCGAATTTTACATCTCCAGAGAAACGAACGTTAATAATAAAGATATAGTGATCAACAAGTTCAATTTCTTCTCTAAGCGTGATTATAGAATCAGCTTTTTTAAGGTTATATCTGAAGAACTCAGCCATATTCTGAATATACTCATATGTCTTATCTGCATCCTCCATCATAGCAAGCTGTGCACCGGCATTAAGCGAATTAAAAAGGAAATGCGGATTAATCTGCGCCTGAAGGTATTTGATCTGAGCATCTTTAAGATGTGTCTCCATCATAAGCTCCGTTTCTTTGTGCTTACGCTCTTTTTCCATGCTCTCTTTAATCTTATCAATATAGTCACGGATACTTCCAACCATCTGGTTAAAAGCACTGGTAACGACACCCACCTCATCTCGTGACTCTGGTGGTGTAAGAGGAATATCAAAGTTACCTTTAGCAACCTCGTTAGCAGATTTCGCAAGCTTCTTCAAAGGGCGTGTCATCTGTGACGCAGACTGCAAAATAAAGAAGATATTAATAAAAATAACCGCAAACATAATTGCCAGACTTAAACGCTCTGTTGTTCTAAGTCCCTTGGACAGGCGTACAAAGTTCTGAGAGTTTTCTGCGAACTGCTGGTTGTTAAGAGTGTCAATATATGAACCAATATACTCATAGAGCTGAGTCGCTTTCTCATATCTCATTCGATACTTCTCAACGTTACGTCCACGCTTAGCCTCGATGGTCTGAGATACCTCCTTAAGATACTCCTCAGACATGTATTTAATGTTACGCTCCATACGTGAGTTCACTGCGTTTGATACGACACTATCCAGCGATTCTATCTTTGATCTGTAGTTTTCTTCACTAATGTAGTAGTTTTCCAACGCGTCTGTTGTTTTAACATTCAGATATTCTGTCATGCTGTCCTGAACATCATTCAAGGAAACTACAATTTCATTAAGATCAAGGTTTTCCTGATATGTACTTTCCAGTCTCTTAAGAACGGAATTAATTCCGAATAACAGCGATGTATTAACGATAAGAATTAATACGCTGGCGAAAATATACACAATAGTAAGTTTAATCTGTATAGGGAGGTCACGGTACTTATTTGCCATTAGCACTATCCTCCATATAAGCACTTACTGTATAAGAATTGATAACATCAATATCAACTGTAAAATACTGGTTGGTAAATCCGGCTCTGTCATACTCCAGGAGAGCATTAACACTATATTCTCCCATCTGCTGAGTATCTATTCTGATAGATGAATTAATGATTCCTCGCTCAATACCTTGCAAAATAGTGACAGAATCATGATAACCAAGAATATTAACCTTACCTACCTGGTTATAATCAACCACTGCCTGATAAACACAGGTAGTATCAAGTTCACTAAGGCAGATAATAATATCTGGAACATCTTCGCTTAAGAAAACATCTCGTATATTCTCTTCTACTGAGAAGGTATTAGTTGTATCGATTTTTACCATATCGAGATTAAGTCTGAATGACAGTGCATCCTTCTCAAAGCTTTCCTGCAAAGTGGAATACACCATCATCTGATCGGTGGAAGGAACCGAATCTACAAGAACAACCACATTTATCTGCTCATCCGGATTCTCAGCATATATAGACTTGGCAACACTTAGCGCTTGTCTTCCGTATTCAGTACCGATGTTATAACTTCCAACACCGACATAACTGATTCTTTTGCTGTTAGGCGCATCATTATAAAGAGTTACAACCGGTATTCCTTTTGAAGCTGCTTCATCAATAAGAGCCGTCATCTCCTTACTGTCATCGGCGCTAACTAGTATTCCGTCAACATTGGATGCGATAGCTATTCGCATTAATTCTTCCTTAGACAAATCGCCTGAAAATCCAGTTGCCAGATCCTCTACATAAACATTGTTCTCGAGTCCATAGTTATAAGCACCCTCATATACAGATTTCCAGAAGGAAGACTGATTATCATCAGAGATAACTACATAATATTTGTCATATATTTCCTGGTTAGCCTGATTAGATCCGTCAGAGAAATAAACTGAAACAAAACGAATTCCTATAAACGCCGTCAGAAGCACAAGAACAACATACAAACTGAAGAATATATAGTTTTTGCTAATTCTTCGCTTCATTTATCTACTCCTGTACTCCATTTATCCACAAATATTCTACCATGCTCCTTCATAATTCCAATTGTTCTTATCGAACACGCCATCACGAACTGAATACCAATAAGCAGGAAGAAACGTATTTCCATTGTTCTCATCGACACTAAAGTCATACGAATTAATTACATATAACTTATCGTTTTTCTTGTTCTCTGTCGTAATTGAATTTCCTGTGAATGGATTAACAGGATTATCGATAAGCCCACTCATAGCGATAGCTGGAGTATCAGCGTTTGTCATAAACTCATTGGATACTGTAAACCCGCTACTATTAAAATCCTTAACCATAAACAAAGGATTAAATGCCTGAACATCTAACGGACCTTCCTCCAATGGGTTCTCAATATCGAATAAACAGTGTTCGAACTGTCCCAGATTTCTTCCATGGTCTGCAACTACAATAATACGAGTATTGTCATAACAGCCCTGCTCTCGCAAATAATCAAAGAATTTTCCAAGTTCTATTAACGCACCCATGTTAGCGTGATAGTGTGACATCTGATCCTTGTCGCTCACGTCCATTTCGACACCGTTAAGGACAAATCTATCCTTGTTAGCCGCATCATAAAAAGTGTTATCAACAACAGCTGCAGGAATATATTCTGGTTCCTGAAGAAGCGTTGCACTATGTGCCAGATTACTTGTCAGATAGAGGAAATGATTAGAACTATCATTAACAACCGTAGTAGAGTCATCCCACTCTTCAGCAAAGGTATACGCATTCATATAATCCATATCATAGCCTTCAGAGGTGCTCACGCCAGTGCACAAATATGTTTTATAGAAAAGACCGCTACCAACCTCTGCCGAATTATATGCGCCATCATTGTACATAAATGGCTGGGCAATAATTGGTGAACACTTGAAAAGTGAGTAACAGAACAAATTACGTTCTAGAACACCATCCACAGCATCACTCATGTCCTTATACATGTCGTTATACTTAGCGCCTGTGTAGTAGGCATTAACATATGGATAAGAATCATAAATACCAATATCTGTAATCCATCTATATCCAGCGTATGATGGGTCAACCACTGTTACATCAAAATTGTTTTCTCCGAAAAGCACCGGCATTACATACAAGGATTCATTGTGCTTGCTTTCCAGGGATTCGTCACTTCTGGCATTAAGATTATATGGAGTGTAGTCGTAGCCCCCCGCTACCGCAGGCAGAGCAAAGTTAGTACTCATACCAAAGGAAAGAGTATTAGGATAGTATGTGAATCCATCAAACTGTCGAACCAGTTCCGGATTCTCGTTCATTGCATATGGGAGAACCTCGCCAAGCGCACGATCCATCATAATAACAATTACATTCTGACCATCTGTCGACACCGTCCACTCTGCTTTGCATGCACTTTGAGCCGTTTTAACATTAGTCTTATATGAAAAATTAATAATCGAACAGTTAAATCCACCCATAATAGCAAGTGATACTATAGCTCCGGCAAGAACAATAGTAACAACTCTCGACAATTTACAAACCAAGAGGGCAGTTAGTGCAATTACTACCAGTAATACAAGTAAGTTTACAACCTTTAAGCCTGTAGTGTTTTTTATCTCAGAATTAAACTGCAATATACTTGAAAGTGTTCCATAATTCTGAGAAAAGGCCATGTAATTAACTAGAGAACCTGCCACCAAAATGGTCATGCCCAATGAAAGCGCATTTCTCACCTTGATAGAAGATAGCTTATAAAAAACACATCCCCAGAAGACAAATGCTCCAAACGCCAGCACAGCAGAAGAAACTATATACTGGAGAGGGTTAAAGAAAGAGTAATTATTAATAAACTCAGTAGGAGCTGAACTAATAATTGTTGATGGAATATAAAAACCCATTAACAGCGCCATTAACAGAGCTGGAATAACAAAGGACATCATTCCTCTCTCTTTCAAATTCTCATTATTTACAGAATTACTAGAAGCTTTTTTGGCAGGCACAAACTTCATAACCATATTCTTTCCGAGTGAAAAAACATTATTAAGAGTCCAATAAAAAACCAGTCCTGCTGGTGAATCATATAGCAATACCAAAAACACTCCAGCGATACCAAATAACTGAATTTTGGTTTTTGCAGATAACCCCTTGGAATAAATAACACCTGAAATAATATTAATTAGCGTCATTAATACAGGAAGAACATTAATTGCAATGCTTCCAATTTTCAACATACCGTCTGGTCTACCAAGATCTGAAATTAGACCAAAAGAAACACCATTAAGTAAATTAAGATGTGATAAAAAGTTGTAGGCAGCAATAAAAAATGGCACCTGAAGAAGCAAAGGAACTATTTGTTTAAGAGAATCAAATGGCTGATATTTGTTCTCACGATAATATGCCTGAAGCAACATAAATCGCTCGTCACCCTTAAACGTTTTTTTAATATGTTTAACAACTGGAGCTAGTTTCTTCTCTTTTTCTGTAGCTTGATTTTGAATATCATCAGCTCTTTTATAGAGAGGTAAAACAAGAATATTAACCAAAAGGCTCAAAATAATAATAGCAAAACCAGGGTTGCTGACATGTCTGTTCGCCACCGCAAAAACAGACTCAAACAAGAGTATAAGAGGAGAAATTATAGCTTTATAGATATAACTCATTGTCCATCCTCCTGCTTAGTTTCTTTATTACTTTCAGAAGCAGCCAATTCATTATATTTTTTGATAAGATAATCAGCCACCAGTCCAGCAGATTCTCCCTGGTGCATCCAGGATTCTCTTCTAGCTTTGTCACGTCCATCCTTGTATATATCAGAATTTATACACTCTTCGATGACACTTCCAAGATGAGGGAAATCACTCTCGTCAAGCGGTTTACCAATCTGCGGAAGTATCTCGAAAGTCCAAAGTGGCTCATCAAGAAAATATGCATCATAAAATCCAAGGTTAACTTCTGCACTTGCATACAGAACTGGCTTATCAAACACTAATGAAAAATCAAAAATAACTCCAGAATAATCAGAAATCATAATGTCTGCATTCTTAAGGCATTCAAAGTTATCATTATCTGTGTTCCAACTAATTCTGTCATTATTAGGATATTGCCTCATCAACTCATCCATCATAGTTTTTTCTGCTGTAAACGACTGTGGATGAGGACGAATTACAATTCTATAATCCGTCTTCAAAAGTGCATCAATCAATTTGCTTCCGTATTTACTAAGAAGTCCACTTTGTCCCCATGTAGGTGCCACTAACACTGTTTTTTTATCACAGGCTTTTGTATCAGATTTCTGTTGTGCCTTTGCCAACAAAGAATCCATATATGTATTTCCTACAACCTTATATTCCTTCGCGGATATATTACGACCAGCCCACAACTTTCTAAGCTGGACCTCCTGATAGTCACCTGATAACAACACCGCATCATAATAGTCCAATCCAAACATTCTATATGTAGTTGCATCACTAACCATATGCAGAATATGAGCATAGAAATCTACCATTCTGGAGCGTTTCCACTGATAAACATCGAGACTTGGCGTCGTCGATAATACCACGTATGCATTAAGCAGATTCAACTTTGAGAAACCCTTATTCCCCTCACCGATAAATTCACACTTAACATGTTTAAAATCACAGTTAAGAGCAGGGTCATCAGGTGAAGATGTGAGGAACACAGCATTCTGACCGCGTTTGTCTAATTCCCGACAAACCGACTCGAACACATTCCAATATCTCTTATGGTCTGAATATATAACAATAGGCAATTTATTCTGATCAATGGTAGCCTGTCTGTCTTTACCAATTGAATTTTTAACCTTATAGTAAGTGCTTCTGACAAAATAAACGCCAGCACCAACAGCACCCATAATAACTGTAAAAAGCATACTTCCAGTGCCAGGATCAATATATAACATCATATGTTAAATAACCTCCTATCCAACTGAAAGAATAAATAATTTAATAATTATAGCATATGACCTAAAATAAAAAGCACTGACACTAATTGGTCAGTGCTTTTATCGTGATAATCGTTAATCGATATTACTTAGTACCAAAGATTCTGTCACCAGCATCTCCAAGACCTGGACAGATATAAGCATTCTCATTAAGCTCTCTGTCGAGATTACCGATATAAATCTGAACATCAGGATGCTTCTCATGAAGCTTCTTAACACCCTCTGGTGCAGCAATAATGCAAAGGAACTTAATCTTCTTTCCACCCTGCTTCTTTATCTGGTCGATAGCATCAACTGCAGAACCACCTGTAGCGAGCATTGGATCTACAACAACAATTGTACGCTCATCAATCTTCTCTGGAAGCTTGCAATAATAAGGAACTGGCTCATGAGTCTCCTCATTACGGTACATACCGATATGACCAACCTTAGCTGATGGAGTAAGCGCAAGAATACCAGATACCATGCCAAGACCAGCTCTGAGAATAGGTACTACTGCGAGCTTAGGACCCTTTACCATAGGAGTCATACATTTCTCGATAGGTGTCTCAATCTCAACATCCTCTGTAGGAAGATCCGCAAGTGCATCGTAACCCTCGAGCATAGCAATCTCTTCTACGAGCTTACGGAATTCATTTGTTCCTGTATTCTTATCACGAAGATAAGAAATCTTGTGCTTAATCAAAGGATGCTTGCAAATAAAAATATTAGTTTCATTCTCGAACATAATTCATACCAACCGTTTCAATTATTTTTTCTTAGAATCAGAGTTTGACACATAAATGCCTCTGCTCTTATCGCCCTCTGGATTAGCACCAAAAACATAGTCCTTACCAGGAAGAATTGCATTAAGGAAAATACCTGCAATAGCAGCAATAGCAAGAGCTGTAAGAGTAATGGACTTGCCTGCGATTGTAAATGTAATACCATCTGTAAATCCAAGACCACAAACGAAGATTACACCAGCAATAATAAGGTTTCTAGACTTTGTAAGGTCAACCTTATTCTCTACTACATTACGCACACCAATGGCAGAAATCATACCGTAAAGCATGAATGAAACACCACCGATAATAGATGCTGGCATAGTAGAAATAACGCCAGAGAACTTAGGGATAAATGAGAGTACAATAGCAAATACTGCAGCGAGTCTGATAACACGTGGATCGTGAACCTTAGAAAGCTCCAGAACACCTGTGTTCTCACCATAAGTTGTATTTGCAGGACCACCAAACATACCAGAAAGTGATGTTGCAAGTCCGTCACCCAAGAGTGTTCTGTGAAGTCCAGGATCAGAGATGAAATTCTTTCCTACTGTAGCAGAAATAGCAGACATATCACCGATATGCTCCATCATAGAAGCGATAGCGATAGGTGCCATAACAAAGATTGCTGTAAGATCAAATTTAGCAAGGCGGAAGGCAGGAAGACCAACCCAGCTAGCAGAAGTAACTGCAGCGTAATCAATAATCTTAGAGCCATCTGGATTTGTAACACCACACGCATTAAGAATAACTGCCAATACATAAGCAATTACAACACCCATAAGGATAGGAATAATCTTAAACATTCCCTTACCCCAGATGTTGAAAATGATAATAACAGCAAGTGCTACGATGGCGAGAAGCCAGTTATTAGATGCCTGAGAAATAGCAGAACCTGCAAGAGAAAGACCGATACAGATAATGATTGGACCAGTTACAACAGGTGGAAGGAACTTCATTACACGGTTTACACCTACAAGCATAATGATAAGCGCCAAAATGAGATACAAAAGACCTGCAACAACTACACCACCGCAGGCATAGAGCACCTTCTCGTTTGCTCCCATACCAGCGTAAATACCAGTATCAAGACTTGCGATTGTGCTAAATCCTCCAAGGAACGCGAAAGATGATCCAAGGAATGCTGGAACCTTAAATTTTGAACATAAGTGGAAAAATAGTGTACCAAAACCAGCACAGAAAAGAGTTACCGCCACTGTAAGGCCCTTAGAAATATTCTCTCCTGTCGCCGCAAAGAAATAACCGTTTACCAGAATTGGCACCAGAATAGTAGCACCAAACATAGCGAATAAGTGCTGTAAGCCGAGAAGCAACATCTTTGGCCATCCAAGTGTTCTGGCGTCAGTAATTGGTCCATCGAACTGCTTCTTTGGTTCTTTGTTTTTGCCCATAAATCAACCTCCTCAAAAATCAACTAGCTTTATCATAACATACGAACATCAAGTATTTTTTATTACAATTAACACAATTTATATCACATTAATCTGTGCATGATTTTTTGCTATAATGCAGGCATGAATTCAAAAGAAAAAACAAAGATGACAAGGAATATTGTTCCAGATAATTTTACGATTACACTGGCTCTTGTTGATGCACTACCAGTTCTGTTTTTTGGTGCCACAATGATCCTCATTGGAACCTTGTTTTCACACCCTCTTTTTCTGGCTGGAGCTATTCTCACGACTATAACAGGTGTTGTTAAAGTTCTGTGGAAGATAATAGTTGTTCTAAAGAAGAAAAATATCTGGTGGATGTTTGTTCAGATGAGAATGCTTATGCCTGTCGGATTCTTCTTAATGCTTTTATCACTTATTCTTGGTAGAAATAGTCTCAGCGCGACTAGAATATGGAACGGACTTATTTCATTTCCTTCTGTTTTTTTCTTCATCATTGGAGTTATAGGTATGGCTGCCATGATTTTATTTGCGGCCAAACTGGATAGTTCTGATTCCAAGGCAAATTGGATAGAACAGGCAACAAACGGTGTGGCTCAGGCGTCTTTTTTTGTGGGAGTCCTTATTATTATAATTAATGCAACCTAACCTGATAAAAGGTATAATTCATACTAACTGAATAAATAGAGGAAAAACAAATGAGTAATATTTCATTGGATATTAATGGCCTTTACAAGGCGTATAAGAAAAATATTATTTTTACTGATGCGAATATGAGTGTTAAGGGTGGCGATTGCATCGCCCTTGTTGGTGAGAATGGCTGTGGTAAATCCACATTAATTAATATTATCGCTAACATAATCAAGCTCGATAAGGGCACAATCACATTTAAGATTGACGACGAGGAAATTCCAATGAACAAGGCATGGGAATATGTATCCTATGTACCTCAGCACAACAGTCTCATCGATACACTAAGTGCATACGATAATCTCCTTTTCTGGTATCAGGGTGACCGTAAGAAACTGAACCAGGATATCAAGGAAGGTTTTATTAAGGAACTTGGTATCGATCAGTATATCAACAAGAGAGTTAACCGCATGTCCGGTGGTATGCAGAAGCGTGTGTCAATCGCATGTGCTCTAGCTAATAATCCTAGAATTCTCCTCCTCGATGAGGCAAACGCATCACTTGATATTGTCTGCAAACTTCAGATTCAGAAAATGCTTCAGAAGTATGCTGCTATGGGTAATATTGTTATTCACTCTACACACGAAGAGGGTGACATCGGGGTATGCAACAAGATTTTCTATATCGCAGACCAGAAAATTACAGAAGTTCCTATGACTTCACTGAAGGATATTTTTAAAGACAAGTTATGAGTAAGAGTTATAAAAGCCAATTTTATCGCATCATATTCAAGAAGAGCATGCGAGATATCCCAAGAATTCTTGGTGTGATTTTAATTGTTGCCATCCTGTGCGCGACATTAGTTCTTGGTGTCGTTGCCATCTTCGGTGAAGACGTTGCCAAAATTAACGCAGCATATGTTTTCGAGGATGAGGATGACTGGTTTAGTGTTGGCCTTAAGTACATGGCCAAGGGTGCTAATGTTAACCTGCGCAAGTATGACAAAGACGATGCCATTGATGCGCTTTATGATAAGGAAGTAGCTGCGGTTCTCATTATTAATGACGGTGACGAGTCAGACTCCATTAACCCTTCCCTTCCTGTAGATTCTGTGAAGGTTATGTACTATGACAGCGATCAGTTTATTACTTCCATGTTCGGCACTATCGTTAATGCCGGCGTGAGTGATTATCTCGTTCTTAACGCCACAAGAAAAGCGATTAAGGTCACTGATCCTGACTATTCCAGACCTGACGTTAACGACATGGAAGATGTGCTTATGGATTACCTAATTGGACGCAACCACTGCTATAAAAGGGTTGTTTTCTATGATTCTGGTGACATTCCAATCAAGCACTATTATCTCGGAAATGGCATGGCACTTATTATATTGCTCAGCGCCTCTGTAGCAATGGGCTTTACAAAAAATGACGAAAAGAACTTTGTAAAAACAGCCAAGAGAACAGGCATCTCCAAGTTCGACCTGTTCATGGCTAAGTACGCTCCATTTATGGGATTATTTTCCATAATTGCCGTAATAGGAATGGCTGTGTTCCAGTACATTTCCTGGGATGAATTATACGTAGAAGGATTGTTGGCCACATTCATAGCAACACTAGTTCTCCTCTCACTTGTAATTCTGATTCATGAGATTGTTCCAGATAAAACAGTATCCACACTTTGCTGTATCTTCGCATCCATCATTGGAATGTTCCTGTCAGGAAATATTATTCCTCACTCATTCCTTCCTGATGTAATTGCTCAGATTAGCGACTTTGTTATCACAAAATATCCAACCAGAATGTATGGTCAGTCCTTCTTTGGACAGATTAATTATGCCACTATGGGCTACGCAGCTATCGGCCTCGTAATAACATTCGGACTTACATTCCTAGTATCATTTGTAAGAGGTAAGATGAGTTATGAGAACAGTTAATACATGGCTTAGGGTCTTGTTCAAGAAGACCATATATAACAAAGCATTTATTGGACTGCTTCTGCTCATTCCAATTCTTTGCTACTGCCTTGGTGCCTTCAGCAATCTCTCCAACAAAGATGCTGATGCCACTATCTACATTTACGCCCGCTCAGAAGATGAGATATCCACTAGAGTAATTGACAGTCTCGAAGGCGAATATGACGGATTCAGCTTCGTTTACGCAGATTCAGAAAAGCAGATTAAAGATGACGTCAGAACTCATAAAGCATTGTGCGGTTATATCCTCGAGAAAGATCAGGATAAGAGAGTCAGACGAGGCGAACAGGAAGGTAATATCATTCTTGTAGAGCGTATTGGTAACCTTCAGACTGATATCGTTAACGAGATTGTGTTTAGTGCTTATTATCGTGAGTACACTAGATATTACGCACCTCTGCACGTAGAGATGGCGAATAAGGAAGATTTCAACAAGAACTACGATAAGATTACTGATAACACACTCCTCAACTACACTATTGAGAAGGTTTATCCAGAAGATGACAGCAATGATGCGACTGGCCGTTCTGCACGTAATATAGTCGGCGTTATTCTGTGTCTGTTTGCTATGCTTCTCATCTCAGACTTTATCCAGGAGAAAGACTCCGGTCTTCTCTTTCCAGTTAAACCATCAAGCAGACTTCTTTTCAGATATATGTATTTTGCAACTCCGATATTTATGATCGCACCATCTGCATTACTGGGCACCATGATTCAAAGTAACAACCGTGGTTTCCCGGCGGAACTTATCCAGCTGGTTCTGTACTCCATTATGCTTATCGTTTTGTGCGTAATTTGCAGCTATCTTATCAAGAAGAGACACGTAATAATTGGAATGATCCCGATTCTTACTATTCTATTTATCGTGCTGTGTCCAGTGTTTATCGACCTGTCCACATTCCTACCAATAATAAATATCCTCAGATATTTCTGCCCTCCATTCTATTTCATGATATAAAGGAGGCTAGATACTATGCGTGATTTTCTTCCAATAACACTAGAAGATATGAAAAAGAGAGGTTGGGACCGCCCTGACTTTGTCTTTGTTATCGGAGACGCATATGTAGATCATTCATCTTTCGGCCCTGCGATTATCAGCCGTGTCCTGGAGAGTCATGGATTTAAAGTGGCTATTATTTCCCAGCCAGACTGGAAGGACGAGAACAGCATTACAACGTTCGGTGAGCCTCGTCTTGGCTTTCTCGTTTCCGGCGGAAACATGGATTCCATGGTTAATCACTACACTGTTAATAAGAAACGTCGTTCCCAGGACGCTTATACTCCTGGTGGTGTAGCTGGCAAGAGACCAGACTACGCCACTATCGTTTACTGCAATCTTATCAAGCGTGTATATAAAAATTCTCCTATCCTTATCGGAGGAATCGAGGCCAGCCTTAGAAGACTTGCCCACTATGACTACTGGTCAGACAAACTTAGGAGATCCATTCTCATCGACTCCAACGCCGACATTCTTATGTATGGCATGGGCGAGCTCGCTATAGTTGCCCTGGCAGAGGCCCTGGACAGTGGTCTTGACGTGAAAGATATTACTTTCGTACCAGGTACCGTTTACAGGACAATAACTCTGGATCATGTAGTTAACGGCATTACCCTTCCTGATTACGATGACCTTGTGAAGGATAAGCGAGAATACGCCCGCAGCTTTGGCATTCAGTATATGAATACTGATTTTGCTTCCGCCCGTCCTCTTATCGAGAAGTATGGTGAGAAGTCGTATATTGTTCAGAATCCACCATCACGCCCTTTGACTACACTGGAGCTCGATGACGTTTACGAACTTCCCTATATGAATGACTATCACCCTAGTTATAAGAAGCTTGGTGGTGTCCCTGCCATATCTGAGATTAAATTCTCCCTCACAAGTAACAGAGGTTGCTTCGGTGGATGCAGTTTCTGCGCGCTCACTTTCCACCAGGGTCGCGTAGTTCAAGTAAGAAGCCATGAGTCGCTTGTCAAAGAAGCTACTGCCATGACTAAATTCCCTGACTTTAAGGGATATATCCATGACGTTGGTGGCCCTACAGCTAACTTTAGACGACCTGCCTGCGACAAGCAGATGACGAAAGGCGCATGTCCAAACAAGCAGTGCCTCTACCCTACTCCATGCAAAAACATGAAGGTAGACCACAACGACTATATCCAGCTTCTGCGCAAACTTCGCGCTATTCCTAAGGTGAAGAAAGTATTTATCCGTTCCGGAATCCGCTTTGACTACATGCTGGCGGACAAGAGCGATGCCTTCCTCAAGGAACTGTGCGAGTACCACATAAGTGGACAGCTTCGTGTGGCACCAGAACATGTCTCGGACCACGTTCTCGATCTCATGGGTAAGCCACGTAATGAGGTTTATCTCGAATTCGTTAAACGTTTCAACAACATGAATCGCCGCCTGGGCAAGGAGCAGTATGTGGTGCCATATCTCATCTCTTCACATCCTGGCTCCACTATCACGGACGCCATCGCCCTGGCCGAAAGCGTAAGGGACATGGGTTACATGCCAGAGCAGGTGCAGGACTTCTACCCTACACCATCGACTATTTCTACATGTATGTACTATACTGGACTTGACCCACGTAATATGTCACATGTATCAGTAACACGTAACCCTCACGATAAGGCGTTACAGCGTGCTCTTATTCAGTATCGCAAGCCAGAAAATTATGATCTGGTTAAGGAAGCACTACTCAGAGCACACAGGCAAGATCTCATCGGATTTGACCGTAACAAGTGTCTTATCCCTCCGCGTAATAGTGCTTCTGAGAAACCTGCCGGCAAGACAGGATATCAGGGTAAGAATCCTGGTAAAAATCAGAACAAGAATCAAAGCAGAAATAAAAAGGGTATTCCAGCAAAATATCAGAGTAAACATAACAGCAAACCAACACAGAAGACATCAGGTCCAAAGCGAGGTAAACGATAATGGCTAAGAAAACAAAAAGAATGAAGAAACCTCTGAAAATATTCCTCATCGTATTGGCATCTATTCTCGCTATTGTTCTTGGCTACCTTGCGTATGTGTTTATCTCTTATGACAGAATCGATGATAACGTTGTTCTCACTGCTGATGTGGAAGGTGCGCCTTCTAATGAAGAAGTTCAGGTCGGCACTGAATATACTATAGTTACATACAACATCGGATACGGTGCATACACCTCCGATTACAGCTTCTTTATGGATGGTGGTAAATCTTCCTGGGCTAAGAGCGAAGAAGACCTCAAGACTAACATTGATAATATCGGAAACGTCCTTAAAGATATCGATGCCGACTTTGTAGTGCTTCAGGAAGTTGATACCGACGGCACACGTTCTTATCATTACAACGAATATCAGCACCTTAGAGAAATGCTTGGTTCTGGTAATTATATTTTCGCACAGAATTTCCACAGTGCCTTCCTTATGTACCCTATTCTAGAGCCACACGGAAAGAATAATTCTGGTATTGTCACAGCTACCGAATTCCAGATTGATAATGCTATCAGAAGACAGCTTCCTATCTCTACATCTTTCTCAAAAGTTCTGGACCTGGACCGCTGTTATTCTATTACTAGAATCCCTGTTAATGATGGCAAAATGCTCTGCATCTATAACATGCACATATCTGCTTATGGCGCTGATGATTCTATCAGAGAAGGACAGATAAATATGCTGTTTGAAGATATGTGCAAAGATTACGAACAGGGTAATTATGTTATCTGCGGCGGTGATTACAATCACAATCTCAGAGAAACAGATAACGGAAATGCGCCTGACTGGGCTCAACTTTTCCCTAGAGAAAAAATACCTGCAGGATTCAGTCTGGCATTTGAGAAAGCATATTCTCAGGATACCGCTCTGGACACCTGCCGTAATACTGATATTCCATATGAAGAAGGAAAAACCTTCACAGTAATGGTAGACGGATTTATTGTGTCCGATAATGTAGCTGTTACAACTTATGAAAATACAGATATTGGATTTAAATACTCAGACCATAACCCTGTAGTGATGAGTTTTATTCTAGGATAAACAAGATAATAAATGAGATGTCTTAAGAAAAACACCTGGAAGGAAATAGGAATAATTAGTGGCACTATAGTTGCCATTATGCTATTTGTGTACGAAATCAATGGATTATATCCCTTCGGAAACGGTCTTGTATCCAGAGCAGATATGACTCAGCAGACAATTCCTGCCATGATTTATTACTGGGATGTTCTTCATTTTAAAGCTTCGCCTTTTTTCTGCTGGAATTCAGGAATGGGGCTAAACATCTCGGGTGCGTTTAACCTCGGTGCTTTTTTCAGTCCGCTTAATCTGTTCTTGTATTTCACCACTAGAAGTAACATTTACCGCTTTACTAACATTCTGGTAATTCTGAAGATGGTATGCATTGCAATTAGCATGTATGCCTATCTCACCAAATACAGCAAAACTCATTATGGTCGAATTATCGGGAGCCTGTTATATGCATTCTCAGGTGCCAGCCTGGTACATTATCAGATTATGCTAGTAATGGAAGCTGCCTTCTTTCTCCCATTACTATTAATAGGAGTAGACAGAATAATTCATAAAAAGAAACCTCTGTTTTTTATTCTTATATTCGCATACGCCATCATTACTGATTTATATACTGCAGCTATTTCTCTTCTATTTATATTCATCTACTATGGTACTCAGTATTACTTCGAACGCCCTTCTAAAGAACGCAAAAAGAACACTCTTCTATTAGGCTTAAGCGTCGCAGAAGGATTTTTACTGAGCGGTTATATTCTTGTACCTGCATGGATTTCTATAGCCAAATCTCCACGAGGATCATCTAATATAGGTATTATTTCTACTTACAAATGGCTTCTGGAATGTGAGTGGCTTCCTTCTGAAATTAATATTATTCGTAGACTCTTGGTAAATATTGCTCTTCCACTGGCATTTATTATCTATTTCTTTATTGCTAACAATAAAACTATCAAAGAACAATTTAAGCGATATAAATCACAACTAATATTAATCCTCATTATGATTATTTCTATGGTCATTCCTGGCATCGAGATGATGTGGTATGGAGGCTCTAGAGCCAGCTGGCCAATTAGATTTATTTATGCTTCAGTTTTTGCACTTGTAAATTTCTCAGTACTGTTAATTAACAATAATTATCCTGATAAGGAATCCAGTTCCAAACCTCCATCCAACACAATTATTATTGCAGTAACAATAATAACCTGTGTAATAATCACCTTGCTAATTCAAACTGTATATCTTAGCGATAGGATATTTAAAATGGGAAGTTATGCGGACATGATTATTGGACTCAGCCTAGAGTTTATACTAATCATCGTTTACATGATTCTACTTCTAGCAAAAAAGAAAAATGCTATCTGCGTTCTTCTTATATCCGAGATTACTATCACATCCATGATGGCATTCTACCCAAACAAAGACTTGATAGACGGGTGGAATCCTTCTGTATTCAAAAATGCTGATGCAGTTGCAGTAGCTATAAATGACCTAGACACATCTGAATTCCACAGAGTGAAAAATATAGACTACGATGTTATGTCAGCCCATCATCCGCTTCTTATGAATACTGAAGGAGTCTCAAACTTCTGGCATGTAATTGATACTCGTTCCATTAAGGAAAATGCACGCCTAGGATACGAGATTAGTTATTCTAGAGAACTTGATCACGGTGGAACTTATTTCTCTGATGCCCTTCTTCATAACTACACTTACTTTGGATCCGAGGAACTGCCTTCCGATATTTACAATAAAATTGATACAGTTGATATCCTTGATGGAATTAATGTTTATGAAGCAAAATATCCTCTTCCACTAGTCGTATCTACTAATAATCCAGACGTTCCAAATACAGCTTTCTTCGAGTATCAGAACTACCTGTATTCTGAATTTACCGACAGTTCTGCCCCTCTCTTAGTGGATGTATCTTCACAAGTTAAAGACTCTTCAATTACGCTGAAAATAACAGGAACTCAAACTATTTATTTCTATGGCGACAATAATGTCGTAGATAAAATTAACATAATGATTAATGGTGCTGCATATAAAATTAAAATGTATGAGTTCCCAGATAACTACGACTATATTCCGTTTGCCGAAGCAATTCCTGATTACACTTACGGTATGCCTTCTATGGCCAGTGAGTTCAGTGGAATCATCCCTCTGGGAACATATACCAACGAGACCATAACCATAAAGTTCGATGGTAATATCTCCGATAATCAGATTCACCTCGCCACACTTAGCGTGGATGACTATGTAGCAGCTATGAGCGACTCCAACTCTCACTCCACCAAAGTAACTGATCTTAAGCGCGGTCATTCAAGTCTTAATATGACAGTGGAAGGTATCACAGAAGATTATATTCTCCTTCCTATCGCATATCAGGAAGGCTGGAACGTTACCATCAATGGTGAGAAAGTTACACCTGACAGTTACTGTGGTATGTGCCTCCTTAAGGTTTCTGGCGATACAGCTGATATAAAGATGAATTTTGTCGCACCTGGAACTTATACAGGCATCGCCATGAGCATACTGGGTGTCATTATTCTCACAGGAATAATGCTAATAAATGGCAAAAAGCCACTTATAACAACAAGAATGGTTTCCGTATTGTCTATAGTGGCCGATATTGCATTTATGTGCATTTTCTACCCATTACTATTGGTAATGTTCGTTATCCCTCTCTTCGGACATTTCCTGGTTTAATTCTGAAGAGTCCATCTCTGTTACAGAATCCATAAATCATCTGTACGCCTCTGCGAATCAGTCTGGCTTCAGCATTTCCTTCCGGATACAGCTTAACTATCTGAATTCTATCCGGTGTTACCGCCGCCAGAAAAGATATGTAATGTTCCTTTGTCATAGGATGATCTACAGTCACGAAGTATTCATCCTCTATATCGTCTATAGTAATGCTGTGAGCACTCATAAACTCCTCGGATGACTCTGCCTCCAGTGGCATAAGATCAACGCCATGACACGTAATCTGAGCCTCTCCCATGCTGTACATTATGTTACCGCATACTGGGCATACATAGAGTCTGCATCTAAGCATGTTTGCAGACACGTTTGTGTTACTGACAGCGTTACCTGAGAGCAACTGCGCCACAGACACGCGAAACACTTTCGAGATTGGTTCCAAAAGTGAGATGTCAGGGTAGCCCTTGCCCGTCTCCCATTTCGACACCGCCTTGTCACTTACTGCAAGCTTCTCCGCGAGCTGCACCTGCGTTAGCCCCGCCTTCTCACGAAGCTCCTTAATCATATTTCCTGTAATATACTGATTCATAATTTACTCCTTATCTGCCGGCTATAAGAAGTCTATTCCCTGCGCCAGCAAATGACCACCTACGTAAAGTAGAATCAAAAAAGGTGACCATATCTGATCACCTTTACTTAACAAGTTTATAGAGATAATACGGAGTCTGTATACTATACCATCCTTCAGTTCTGGCATTAGAGTAATAATATCCCAACTGACTAGCAACTATCTCATAATTATCCCATTCATAGTCAGGCTCATATGCAACAATATAATCGAATTCACCATTTTTAATCATCTTTTCCTTGGCTTCTTTATGCTCGGTTATAATGGTGCTCATATTCGTATACACAGGATACTTACAATTAGGAAAAACATCCGAATATGTATAAAAACCATCATCCATAATGTCATATGTAAGAATTCTAGGATTCTCTGTCTCATTAATAATTCTCGCGAACTGAATCTGTGGAATATCTTCATCAGTCTGTGTCAGGAAATAAAAATTGTCACATCTAATGAAAGTAATCGCGCTTACTATTACAACAGCAACAGTTGGCAATACAGCAAATAACTTTCCTTTATTTTTAAGTGCATCACAAGCGCTATCTACAACAACTGAAACAAGCAACCATCCAATCGCAGCAAGTGACAAGAAAATCAAACTATAATAAAAAATATAAAGTTTTACACAGAATATAACTACGGATTCAACAACAAACATTGAAAGAAACAATCCCTTAAGTTCTTTCTTAAATCCAGAAACAGCAAACAATGTGAAACAAAGAATAGCCGCGATACTAGCATTATTAACCATTGCAGCGTAAATATTTAAAAACGCCATAAAACCAAGACTATACTGAGAATCAATAAGCTGTGGATATACAACCATATTCTCGTAAAAATACACTTCAAAGAAATCTGCCCAGGCACCATTAACAGAAAGATAAATCACTACTGGAATTATCGGAATAATAACACCAACAAGGAATGCTAGAATATCACGGCCTAATTCCTTACCAGACTTACGAATAATAGAAATGACAATTACATATCCCAGATAACCAATAATCAGCGCGCAAAAGTTAAACTTCAACAGGAACAAAAAGCCTGAGATAGCACCAATTACAATTGTTTCTTTGAAAAATGGAAGCCTTCCATAAAGTTCAGCTTTAACCGCAATGTATACAACAATAGCAAGTAAAGGAATGCAAAGCTCCTCTGCACTGTCACCGTACCAGAATGAATATGTACAGTAAGAAATAATCACCTGCAAAGGTATAAGAATTGATGGATGCTTTGGTGTGTAGAACAGTTTAACTGTCTTCCAGATAAAAATAGTAAAAACAATCGCAGCAATAATCTCAATAATAAACACTCCGACAAAACTTGTCTTCGACACAAGTGCTGCCAGAGAGTGTATAAAATAGATATATGTGCCCCTATTATCAAAAATATCCTTATAAAGAACTGCCCCATTATTAATAGATTTACCAAAGGTAAAATACATCTGCGCATCACCCCAATAATTAATCTTATATATTGGGGATGATGTCGTAAAAAATGTCATTGAAATAACAGATGTAGCAACAACAATTATCTTTTCAGATACTGATAATTTGCCATCCTTAGGAACAAAATTAATTCCTCTGTTTTTGAATGTATTCTGAACAAAGCATATCGTCTGCACAATAAAGAAATATGACAATACTGAGAGACCAACTGTCATAAGAATATTCTGATTCTTATTAATTAAAATCTCAGTGGACATAATAAAAGCAGCATAGATATATGTACTTTTACTTATCTCCTTAATGCCACGGAATTTGTAATTCTTAACGAATACAACAATTATGGCCATCAGCAAAAAAGTGAATCCAAATACAGACTCTACTGTAGCCATCATGAACATAACAAGCGACAAAACATAGAGAAGCTTGTTAGTTCTTTCTGTATCGTTAACCAATGTACTCATACCAGAATGCGAATGCTAATTAGCTAAGTCTCTCTACTGGCAAGAAAGCCTCTGTCTTTCTGAACTTCATATTTGTTGTGAAGTTAGAA
Source organism: Saccharofermentans sp. (assembly GCA_024403695.1). Classification (GTDB taxonomy): domain Bacteria; phylum Bacillota; class Clostridia; order Saccharofermentanales; family Saccharofermentanaceae; genus Saccharofermentans. Next base: position 38,590 of record JAKSRI010000007.1, read on the forward strand.
AGTGCATCAGATGGGTCAACCATAGCGAGGTTAAGTCCCATAAGTGTGCTTCTGTCGAACTTAACAGAGAGGAGTGTCATTTCCTCTTCGAAGCCTGTAGCTGAATTCAATACCTTATCTACAGCGTGAACAATAACTGTCTCCACAGGAAGGAGTGCAAAAGCATCTCTTGCCACACGGATTGCAGTACTACAAACATAATCCTGAATAAGGTCACAGTATGCTGTCTTTGTAAGATCCTTCTCTGAGATCTCACCGTTAGCCTTAAGCTCCATGGAAACCTTAGGAACTACATCGTCAGACATAACACCAAACTCAACCTCAAGCTTAGCCGGGTCATCTGTACCAACCTGGAAGTTACTACCAAACTCCAGCAAATCGTCGAAAGGCTTAACCTCAGCAATTACCTCAAAGTAAGCGTCAATGTCACCTGCGAGAACTCTGTCAGCAAAGCTCTGAAGCTCCTGCCACTCCTTATGCTCATCAGAACCCTTAACGATTGTGGATGGTACTTCATCATTCTTAAGTGCGTTCCAGTCAATCTGACCATCACTTACCTTGTGAACAGACTTGATAGAATCTACATACTCGAGATATTCCTTAACCTGTGCCTCGTTCTCAGCTACAGGAATCTCTGGCTTAGCTACCTTATCTACCTTATTTGTACTCTTTGCTGGAGCAGCCTTAGCTGCCTTCTCTGCTGCTGCCTTCTCTGCTGCTGTTTTCTTACCCTTACCAGTGAACTTGTCCTTAATGCTTCCGGCAATCTTCTTCACGTTTGTCTGCTTTGTGTAATAAACACCTGTGCCAGGGATACCGAGTGTTGTAACGGCTTTACCTGTTGTACTAACAGACTGTCTCATACCCTTAACGCCAAAGCTTGTACTTACACCAGACTTACTAAGATTAAGTCTTACGCCAGGGAAAATTGTGATACTCTTTCTAAAATTAAGGCCCATAATCGGCATCCTCCGAATTCAATAATAAATATATTGTACTACACTTGTTACATAAATTTCATTTTGAAACTCCTCTATTAATATAAAATTTAATGTATAAGGAGAGTAATTAATGTCATCTGATTCAAAAAGAAAACTGCATATAACATATGAGATGCTTCAGGATTTTGCATCTATGAAAAGAACCTGGTTTGATTTCTGGAATAACCTGCCAGGTGAAGGCGAGATTGAGTTCATAGTAGAGGATTTCTATAAGATGAGCCTCGATGATTTGTATGGTGTTCTTCAGCGCTGTGATATTCAGGGACGCGGTGTTCTGGAGTTCTGTATGAACTGGTACAAGCCACTTATTGAGCATCTCTATACTAACCTTTGTCTTGATGATCTCTTCGGTTCTAATCCATCTGCCATCGGCGGATACAGAATGATTAGTATGCCTGAAACAGACGAAGATATTATGATGTGGGTGCTTCGTAAGATGTTCAATGTCTATACTGATTTAACTTTGAAGAATATGACCACTCCACTATCAGACTTTATTGATATTAAAGGTATGATTACCCAGATAGAATGGCATATGGAGGACGATGATCTGCCTATAGAGGATCGTCGATATATTGATGATGTAAAGCATGACTTCCTTATGCAATACGATAACGACCTCATTCTTAAAGATGCACCAGAAGAAATACGCGATCTCTTTATAACTTATTGTGATGAACTCTGTGACAATGGTGATATGGATGCATTAAGAATTAAAGGCTATGGCTGTTATGGCGGCAACTCTGTTTATGCCTGCGACTTTAAGACTTCTGCAGCATGTATGGAACGCCTCTGGCGCGAAGGTGGCTTCGGATACGCTGCCAACACACTAGGCTACATCTATTATTACGGAAGACTTAGCGATGGTATCCCTGATTACGAGAAAGCATTTTTCTACTATTCCATCGGAAATACATATGGCATTATTGAGTCCGGCTACAAGTTGGCTGATATGTTCATGCATGGCTACTATGTTAAGCAAAACCTCGACATGGCAGCATCCATTATCGAGAAGTTCTATGGTGAGAGCAGATACAGATTTGAGCAGGGTGAATTCGACGGTTCCTTTGCCGATATTGCCCTCCGAATGGGTAAGCTCCATCTCATGAAGGATGTAGAACCTATTCAAGATAACAGATTTTATGCATATAGATTGTTTCTCCAGGCTGAATTCGCTCTTACTATGCGAATGCTGGAGACAAAACAGTATGGTGATAATGCAGTAATGGAGAAAATTAGAAAGGCTCTGAACGATACATACGATTCCTGCGAGCATCGTAAAGCGTCCTTCCACACTCCATTCCCATATCCTATCTATGAATTGATAGGAGCACACGCCTACTGTCTTTATAACCTTGACGTAAAAGAACTTAAAAAAGGAACTCGTCTTAAGATTACAAGACCATCCTGTCTTGATCATCAGGACTACGATATGACGCTTATCACATATCCTGAATTTTCAAGATGTGATCTTACTGACACCGTATCAGTAATTGCTGAGGATGTTATTTACAAGACTCCACATGCTGGAACCATTGTCTTTGACACAATCAAAGCCGAGGGTAACGGGGCAATTAAGACTCATCGTTTCTATTTCAGAGGAGAATGTGTGTTCTCCATACAATCATCTAGTTTCCTAATTAACCTCCCTAAATAACCAATCCAGAAGGAGGGGAGATGAATTTACAATTTAATGTCTTCGATACGTTTCTTATCGTGTCAGAAGAGCAAAGCATGTCCAAAGCTGCAACTCGTGTTGGGCTTAGTGAGGCTGCGGTCTGCAAACAAATGCAGACACTGGAGAACAGTCTTGAGATGGAACTGTTCGAGAGAAATCGCACACCAAAAAGGCTTAACGAGAACGGCAAAGCATTTCGTAATCTGGCTTTAATGTACCTGGCGGCCATAGAAAAATTCAAGACCGACCGCCATGCCTCACCAGATTCTCTCAAAGGTAATCTGTTCATATGCAGTCACCATACTGGAACACCTTTACCACTACATGGCTTGCTGGCTAACTTTGAAAGCATGTATCCAGGTATCAGCATAAACATCCTTCACAAGGACCATAGGGAGCTTGTTCGTGAATTCTCAGGTGGAGTTTTTGTACTTATCCCGAAAGGAGATGACATCCCAGGTAGTCGTCCGATAAAAAGTCTCGACGCCATCCCTCTTGGTGCTACTATCCCGCTCGGACTTCCTTTGGCGCAAAAGACACACATCACTTTAGATGACATCGCAAATCACAAACTAATCTTAAGTGAGGACATGCGTTGCAACCCCGCACTTATTTCCTGGTTATGTGGAAAAAAGCCTAATGTAATCTGTGATGACTTTATGCTGACTCAAAGTATCGTAAACACTGGAGGTGGCATAACCATCCTCCCTAACTGTTTCCAAGATATGGTTCCAGAAGCGAATTACAAAATTATACCTCTTTATCCAGAGGTAACAATTAATTTCAAACTTGTTTATGTGGGATACGATGAAATGAGTCTCATAGAAACCACTTTTGTAAACTACCTGGAAAAGAACCTTAAATGAGTCCGAAATGGGATAAGGCATTATAAATTCCATCCTCCATAAGAGGGGTGGTTACATAAGATGCGATAGCTTTAACTTCATCAGGAGCGTCGCCCATAGCTACACTGTGGGCGGCCTTCTTAAGCATCTCTATATCATTGACACTGTCGCCTATAGCAATAGTATCTTCAAGGTTTATCCCCAGAAGGTCGCACACCTTCTGTATGCCTGTGCCTTTACTAAAACCACATGGAACTACTTCAGCGACATGTGAATTATGCACCAGTGGTATGAAATCATCCGCAAGAATTTCAAAACAGGTCTTATAATCACAGCCACCCATCTCACAGGAAATCTTGGATCCATTCCAGTTCTCCCAAAATTCAACTATAGACTTACGCGAATTGCCTAATTCCCGCATAAGCTTTTTACCGTATGGGTCATCTATCAGATCAGCCTCTTCCATATACAGAAACTCTCTGCCTTCGATTATAGGCTTCATACCGAATCGGCGCATGGTAGAAATAGCATTGGCAAGAACTTTGTTATCAACTTCGTGAAGGAAAAGAGTTTCATCCTTATATTCCACCATGGTTCCACAACCAGAGACGATGCCATCAAAACCCAGACTCAGTAAATCTGGATTAGTTATATAACCTTTTGTTCTTCCTGTGTTGATGAACGCAAAATGGCCATTAGCTCTTAATTCACTAATGGCCTTTCTTGTACTGTCTGGAATAAAGTTATATCGATCCCACAATGTGCCGTCGATATCAAAAAATACTGCCTGTGGATTCATTTATGTGCCACTAAACGCCTTTACAATAAATTCTTCTGATACAGGAAGGGTGCCAGCCTTAATCTTAACTGCTGCATCTTCCATAGTCATAGCCTTACCGAAGTGATAACCCTGAAGTCTCTCACAACCAATTGACTTAAGGTACTCTGCCTGCTCGCGTGTCTCTACACCCTCACAAAGGCTCTTCATACCAAGATCTCTCGCTAAGTTGCAAACGTTACGAAGAACCAACTTAGTCTTCTCAGGATTCTCTTCAAAAGTGCTAAGGAACTTCATATCAATCTTCATGACATCGAAATTAAAATCCTTAAGAACATTCAATGAAGAATATCCGGATCCAAAATCATCAAGCCACAATGGATAACCCAGCATCTGCATTCTGTCCAGCTCTCTCTTAAGCTCTGAAAGATGACCGGAAAGAGCACTCTCTGTAACCTCTACATGCAAATAGTCACGAGGAACATTGTACTTCTGTGTGAATGTCTCGAGAATCTCAGTTACGTCTGTTAATTCAAAATCTAGTCTGGAGAAGTTAAGTGATACTGGAACGGCAGGCTTATGCTTATCCATCTGCGCACGAATGTCACGACAAACGGTCTCACAGACAATCATGTCAATCTTATGTACCTGTCTGTACTCCTCGAGGATTGGGATATAACTACCCGGCTGAAGTAATCCATACTTAGGGTCTTCCCACTTAGTAAGAGCCTCGTAACCACAAAGTTTAAAATTCTTAGACCACACAACTGGCTGGTAGTAAACCTTAATCTCACCCTTATCAAGAGCAGTATCAATATTATTAACAATGTACTGTCTCATCTCGAACTCATCATTCAGATGCTTGTCGTACTCGCGGTAATCCTGATCATAATGCTTCTTAATACTGGAACAAGCATAACGTGCCCTGTCGATGGCTACGTTTACATTTGCAGTTTTGTCCTCAGGAACATATCCTCCAACCTTAATACCAATAAGAGTCTCTGTATGGTAATCGTAAAGAATAGATCTTAATGTATTAAGTCTGTCCTTAAATGTATCTCTGTCAGTGAAAATTACAAAGTGATCGTCACCCTGTCTAGCAACAACACTATCGTTAAAAATCTCTGTAATCTGACCAGCAAACTTTGCAAGGAAAGCGTTACCTGATTCAAATCCATATTTCTCGTTAAGTGCCTTAAAGTTTTCCACGTCGAGGAAAAGAATAATCTTCTTCTTTGGATTAATTTTATCGTTATCAAGAATTGCTCTGACAGTATTACGGAAATAATTCATATTAGGAATTCCAGTCAGATCATCTACCGTTGCAGCACTATTAAGCTGATTATATGCACTCTCTAATCGCTCATCCTTCTCAGCTTCGATTCGCTTCTGTGTATATGTATTTACAGAAGTAACCAGAATAGAGGTTGCCATGAGAATGAAGTTAACCTTCATGGTTGCCGTTGTAGAATACTGAGCTGTAATCGAGAAAAATAGTATAGCTGAGGAAATAAAAATTATAGTAAATGAGATAATTGGCTTCCACGCCAAAAGACATACTACAAGAAGCTCTATAGTAAAGAATGTGAGAATCTGTTCCTGATGAACAAAATTACCAAAGGAACAGTAAATACCAAAGAAACTGCATGCAATTACAAACAGCCATAACAATAACTGCCCTTTTCTAGAGTGTTTCTGTTCATTATGAAAATATCTGTCAGCCGCCAGCAATACAGCACCTGCGACAACAAAGACTACGATATAAACGATAAGATTTGCAATAAAATTCTTAGGTAAATATTCGGAACTGCTAAGACCAAGGAAGAGATTAATAATCATCCATACTTCAAGAGCAATGATAATTACAGCCATGTAAATACTTGCCTTAACATTGCTAGTCTCAAAGTAATGCTTTACGTATGGAGTAGCTTTATCTAAGCCAAGCCAACGCTTAAGTCTATCCATGATTTTCTCCCCTGTTATTCAGAGGCGATACTGTCATCCCATAAAACAATTTCGCCCGTCTCTCTAGTTTTCCTCATATCAATTATACGCTGATTTGACGAGCCGCGAAACTTCAATCTTATGTCTTTTTTATCCAAAATAAATCGTCCATCTACAAGAATATCCACCAAAGACAAAAACTCATCTGTTACTTCACAGTTAGGATGACTTCCAGGAACAGTAATCTCATCATCATATCTGAATCCTGTAAAAACCCATAAGTCTTTATTAGGATACATTTCTCGGAAACGTCTCAAAAATGGAACCAACACTCTCTGGTTAGATGGCTCAAATGGCTCTCCCCCAAGAACTGTCAGTCCATGGATATAATATGGCTCCAAACACTTGAGAATATAATCTTCAGTCTCCTTAGTGAATGGTTCGCCATATTCAAAATTCCATGTCTCAGGCTGAAAACAACCTTCACAGCGATTTGTGCATCCAGAAACAAACACAGTTACTCTTGTGCCGATTCCGTCTGCTATATCAAATTCTTTGATTGCTCCGTAATACATCAGAGGTGAAGAACTCTCTCTCTAATTTCCTGTGTACGGCCCTGATTCCAGAACTGTGTGCCGATATATCCGCATGTACGTCTTGCAACATTGAGCTTAGCCTGATCTCTATTTCCACAATTAGGGCACTCCCAGATCAGCTTACCGTCATCTTCCTTAATCTGAATCTCACCATTGTATCCGCATACCTGGCAGTAATCAGACTTAGTATTAAGCTCAGCGTACATAATATTCTCGTAAATATAAGCCATAACATCCATAACTGCATCAATATTGTTCTGCATATCTGGAACCTCAATGTAGCTAATAGCTCCACCTGGAGAAAGCTTCTGGAACTTAGACTCCAATGAAAGCTTCTTAAACGCATCGATTGGCTCTGTTACATGTACGTGATAAGAATTTGTGATGTAGTTACGATCTGTTACACCCTTAATAATTCCAAATCTTCTCTGAAGAGCCTTTGCAAACTTATATGTTGTGGACTCGAGTGGTGTTCCGTAGAGAGAATAGTCGATATTCTCTGCTTCCTTCCACTTAGCACATGCATCATTAAGAGCCTGCATGATTTTGAGACCAAATGCTTCACCATCAGCCTCTGTAAGCTTTTTGCCTGTTACCTCATATACGCACTCCCAAAGACCTGCGTAACCAAGAGAAAGCGTGGAATAACCACCATAAAGGAGCTTTGTGATTGGCTCACCCTTCTTAAGTCTAGCGAGAGCACCGTACTGCCAGAGAATTGGAGCAGCATCAGAAAGTGTGCCCTCAAGTCTGTCATGACGACAACGAAGTGCCTTGTGACAAAGCTCAAGTCTCTCGTCAAGAATCTTCCAGAACTTATCCTCATCTCTTGTCTCTGAGCATGCAGAGCATGCAACATCAACAAGGTTAATAGTAACAACACCCTGGTTAAATCTACCGTAGTACTTTGGCTGATTATTCTCATCTACATATGTTGTAAGGAAAGATCTGCAGCCCATACATGTGTAGCAATGACCCTCACCATTCTTATCAACCTTAAGGTCGAGCATAACCTTCTCAGAAATATAATCTGGAACCATACGCTTTGCAGTACACTTAGCTGCAAGTCTTGTAAGGTAATAATACTCTGAATCAGGCTTAATATTATCCTCTTCAAGAACATAGATAAGCTTAGGGAAAGCAGGTGTTACATATACACCAGACTCATTCTTAACGCCCTGAATTCTCTGCTTAAGAACTTCCTCGATAATCATAGCGAGATCCTTCTTAAGCTGTGGGTCCTTAGCCTCGTTAAGGTACATAAATACTGTAACGAATGGAGCCTGACCATTAGTAGTAAGAAGTGTAACTACCTGGTACTGGATTGTCTGAACACCACGCTCGATTTCCTCACGAAGTCTCTTTTCTACAAGACTTGTAAGCTTATCCTCTGTAAGCTGAACGCCAAGGTCCTCCATCTCCTTCTCTACAATCTTTCTAATCTTCTCACGTGAAATCTGAACGAAAGGAGCAAGGTGTGTAAGAGAAATAGACTGTCCACCATACTGGTTAGAAGCTACCTGAGCAATAATCTGTGTAGCAATATTACAAGCTGTTGAGAAGCTATGTGGCTTCTCAATCATTGTGCCGGAAATAACCGTACCATTCTGGAGCATATCCTCAAGGTTAACGAGGTCACAGTTATGCATATGCTGAGCAAAATAGTCGGAATCGTGGAAGTGGATAATACCCTGCTTATGTGCCTCTACAATCTCCTCTGGGAGAAGGATTCTGTTAGTAATATCCTTAGAAACCTCACCTGCCATATAGTCACGCTGAACGCTGTTTACAGTAGGATTCTTGTTAGAGTTCTCCTGCTTAAGCTCCTCGTTATTACACTCGATAAGTGTAAGAATACTATCGTCAGTTGTGTTAGACTGACGCACGAGAGTTCTTGTATAACGATATGTAATATAAAGCTTGGCAACCTCATATGCACCATGAGCCATAATCTGCTTCTCAACTAAGTCCTGAATCTCCTCCACAGAAAGAGCACGAGAAACCTTCTCACACTGCTTCTCTACAGAGTCAGCGATTCTCATGATCTGTGTTGTTGTCATGCGCTCGCTCTCTCTAGCAGCGTTGTTAGCCTTAGTTACAGCATTAACAATCTTAGTTATATCGAAATCAACTTCTGTCTTATTACGCTTGATAATCTTCATTGTGCACCTTGCCTTAATTGCTAATAAAAAATACTTGTTAATTGTAGCAATGTTACCGAGTCGTTACAACAACTTTACGCTAGCATTACATTACAATTTGACGAATAATTTTCTACAATATGTAAAAACTTCCCCTCTTGATTAAAACGATTTTATTGTATCTATATATAGTGGTAGTGTCAACAAATAAACACTATATGTAGTGTTACATTTATATTTTAACACAAGATGCGGTCCTTTTATGGGACACTTCGCATTTAAAACCCCGTAAAATAAGGCAAAAATGCCGCCCCTCAATATAAGGGACGGCACACAAATTCTACATATACAAATACTGTTTAATCAGCAATTGGTTCCTTTTCCTCAGAATCAGCATCAGCAGACTCGATTGGACCTGCATTAGTAACTACAATTTCATCGTTTACTGCGTCAACCAATGCTACTGAACCTGGCTTAATAACCTCATCAAGAAGTGCTTCAGAGATATTATCCTCTACCATAGCCTGGATTACTCTCTTAAGCGGACGAGCGCCATACTGTGGATCATAACCCTTCATAGCAAGAAGTTCTCTTGCATTATCTGTGAGCTTAATATCGATTCCAATATCCTTTACTCTCTTACCAACAGAAGTAACAAGAAGGTCAACAATCTTTACAAGAGACTCTCTGCCGAGCATTCTGAAGAAGATAATCTCATCTACACGGTTTACGAACTCAGGGGAGAATGCCTTCTTAAGCTCATCAAGAACTGTAACCTTAGCATCAGCATAACTCTTACCACCGTAAAGACCCTCGCGGCTTGCCTCATCCTCATCCTTCTCATCAACAGTTCCAAATCCGATTCTTCTTCCTGCTGCAGAAGTGAGCATTCTCGCACCGATATTAGAAGTCATGATGATAATTGTATTCTTAAAGTCTACAACTCTTCCCTTACCATCAGTAAGACGTCCATCATCAAGAATCTGAAGCATAGAATTGAAGATATCAGGATGTGCCTTTTCAATCTCATCAAAGAGAACTACAGAATATGGATGTCTTCTTACCTTCTCAGTAAGCTGTCCGCCCTCTTCATAGCCAACATATCCTGGAGGAGAACCAATAAGCTTTGTTACATCATTCTTCTCCATATACTCAGACATATCAATTCTAACGAGTGCGTTCTCGTTTCCAAACATAACTTCAGCAAGTGCTTTCGCAAGCTCTGTCTTACCTACACCAGTAGTACCAAGGAAAATAAAGGAACCAGATGGCTTTGTAGGATCCTTAAGTCCGAGACGGCTTCTTCTAATAGCTTTAGCAATCGCAGTTACAGCCTCGTCCTGACCAATAACACGCTTCTTAAGTTCATCTTCAAGACCCTTAAGCTTTGCTGCATCTGTCTCAGTAATCTTAGAAACAGGAACACCAGACCACTTGGAAAGTACATCTGCAATGTCATCCACAGTCAGCTCGCCTGTGTAGCCATCCTCATCAGGAGCAGTCTTGCCCTTGACTGAGTCAAGTTTCTCCTGGAGTGCCTGCTCCTGCTGCTTATAGGCAGCAGCCATTTCGTACTCCTGGTTAGATGACGCCTCTGTCTTCTTGGCAATAACTTCCTCTAACTGCTTTTCAAGGTTACGCTTTGTCTCAGAGTCGGCGAAATTAATTCTCTTGCGGGCAGCTGCCTCATCAACAAGGTCAATGGCCTTATCTGGGAGGAATCTATCGGAAATATATCTACTACTCAAAATAACTGCCTGTTCAATTGCCTCATCTGTAATGTGAATCTTATGGTGATCCTCATACTTTGGGCGAAGTCCCTTAATAATCTCAATAGCTTCAACTGCAGATGGCTCGTTTACAATAACTTTCTGGAAACGTCTCTCGAGTGCGGAATCCTTCTCAATATACTTGCTATACTCGTCGAGAGTTGTAGCACCAACTACCTGAAGTTCATTCTTTGTGAGCATTGGCTTCATAAGATTAGCTGCATCAAGGTTTCCATCAGAACCACTGCCTGCACCAACAAGAGAGTGAATCTCATCGATAAAAAGAATTACATTAGGGTCAGCAACTGCCTCATCAAGAACACCCTTAACGCGCTCCTCAAAGTCACCTCTGTACTTAGAACCAGCTACCATTGAACCCATATCAATGCTATAAACTGTCTTACCAAGAAGCATCTCAGGAACATCCTTCTGAGCAATCTTAAGTGCAAGACCTTCAGCAATAGCAGTCTTACCTACACCAGGATCACCTACAAGACAAGGGTTATTTTTGGTTCTTCTAGCAAGAATCTGCATTACTCTGTTAATCTCTTCCTCACGTCCGATAACAGGGTCAATCTTGCCATCAAGGGCCATCTGAGTAAGATTCTTTCCATACTCATCAAGCTTTTTCTTAGCTGCTGCTTCCTTGCGTTCTTTACGACGATTTGCTCTCTCTTCAGCTCTTCTGCTCGCTGGACTATCCTGATCTGAGCCGCTTTCTTCGATGGCGCGTGCGAACTCTCCATTCTCAACAATCTTGTTAATCTCAGTTTTTAATTCATCAAGAATGCCAACAATATCAGCTTCGAGTCTTGTAAGAAGCACATTTGCTCTATACATCTTATTACGTAAAAGAACAAACAGAATATGCTCAGGTGTAATGATACCCATTGTACCAACTTGTCTACTGAAAGACTCAGCTTCAGTAAGAAGTCGCTTGCTCTCGAGACGAAGATTTCTTAAAGCTTCCTGAACCTCATATGGTTCAACGCTACCTTCGTTAATTGCTGCAATACTTACTTCGTTTAATCTACAAATAGTCTCATGATCAATTCCGTTACGTCTAAGAATCTCACCGGCTGGAGCTTTTGTTAAAGTAAGCGCTGCAAGGATCGCTTCAGTAGTAATCATTCTTATGCCGTTAGCTTCAGTTAATCTCTTAGCCCAGGCTAGTATCTCTGTAGTTTCTTCAACAAACTTCATGTATTATTCATCTCCTTTCAAAAGGGAACGTATATTGTTTGCACATTCTGTTGTAAATACAACTGATACACTTTCAGTTTTCTGTAAGGTTCTCTTATTACGAAGTGTCTGAGTGGTAATCTTGTTAATCAATTCCCAGTTAAGTAATGTCTTCTCTTCATCTTTAAATTCGTCGTATCCTAGACGAATCCAATTCAAAAGGTTAAGTACTTCTGGAACATCAATTCTGCGCGCGTATCTGAGTGCGGCATAAGAACGATGATACTGATCATCTACGATGCCCTTTTTACGACGACAAATATTCTTTCGACATGTTCTCTCCAACTTGATTACGTCATCAATCACACTTCTCGCTCTACCAACCAATGCCTTTTCTGTAATTCCAAGTGTTGCGATATTAAACAAGAAGAATATTCCTGGCACCTTCTCACCTGACATTATGGTCATTGGGGCAATCTGCCAGTCATATGTAGCAAGTCGCTTCGCGAGAATGTCAAATGCTCCTGCTGTCTTATCAATTCCCGGAATTGCTACCACTGACATAATCTGAATTCCTGTACCCATTCTCCTTACATCAGATGTTAGGAATCCATATTTGTCACTATATGCCATATCAATTTTTGACTCCAATACGCTCGCTAGTTCATCCGCCTTCTCAAAAACTGATGTCACCTCAGCGCCATTTGAATATACATTCACTGTTATATGGTCGTCATCATTAACGGCAATGGATACTCCTTCATTCTCGTCATAAACTACAGCCTTTCCTCTTCCATCGGCGTAGATATGGCCATTAATCATGGATTTTTCAAATAAATCATCGAGAGCTTCCTTATTCAGCTGATCAATACGAAGATACTGAAGTCTCATATCCTTAGTAGCGTTGCTGACTGTAGTCAGTACATTTTCTTTTTCTGTAGCGGACATCTTGGAAGTGAAAGGATATCCTTTAATATTTCTGGATACAGCAACTTTAGTAAGAATTACAATATCTTGTTCCTTGCCAATCTTGTCATTCCACATCCTTTTTGCCCTCCTTACGGCTCTTGAGCTCATCTCTTAACTTTGCAGCAAATGTATAATCCTCTGCTTCAGCTGCCTGCTTCATTGCCTGCTCAAGGTCATCATCAGATACCATACCAAGATCAGCTTTCATTAATTTCTCATAGATGGATTTCTTTGTTTCTGACTTCTTTTCTTCTGTCTTTTTCTCTTCAACCTTCTCATCAGATTCGTTACTCATTCTAAGTGGCTGAACAAAAGGATTATCAGATGTATTTGTCTGTTCATCTGCTACATCACCTGCATCGATATCAACGAGTATATCTGACTTCTGTCCTGGCTTTCTTCCTTTATACTCACTGCTTCCTTGAAGTCTGAGATTTGTCTTAACAATCAGGTTATTAAAAAAGTTATAGCACTCAATACAACCAACTCTATTATTCATCTCGAATTCTCTCTGCTTTGTTCCGCATCTTGGACAGGAAAGCTTTGATGTTGTGAAATCCAAATCTGTACCTGTAGCCATAAACGCATTTGCTAATGCATTAAAATCAGGGAATCCAGCCATTCTTGTTGGTATATCAATTCCAAGGCTCTTAGCACACTTCTCGCATATTGTTACACCATTAATTTGTGTAATCTTGTTGCCTATTACTCCACCGCAATTCTCACAACGCATGTGTTTACCTCCTTAATCAACCATTAACGCTAACATAGCATTTTTAAATATCTCTGCCCTAACAACGGACCTTATATCCGAATCTATTCTTGCCAGAGCTCTGTCTGAAACAGCTGCCATTACAACAGTACCTTCACGGCCGCTAATAGCTCCCACATTCACCGCATTCGTAAGAAGAATCTTCGCCTGCTGCTGTGTAATATCCATTCCAACCTCTTCTAATACAGATCTTATATAATCTCGCTTACTCATAGGCTGAACACGAGTAATCGTAATCTGACCTCCGCCGCCTCGCCTACTTTCTACAATATAGCCGTTACCAGAAGAAAAACGTGTAGACAAAACATAAGTTATCTGAGAAGGAACGCAATTAGCTTTCTCCGCTAACATACTTCTACTAATAGTTGCAGAACCATTATTCTCCTCGATCATCTCTTTAATCATAAGTTCGATAACATCTACAAGTCTTGCCATAGGTTACCTCCCTTTCGTAGTAACATATTTGTAATGTTTTTGACTTTGACTTTCTTTGACTAATAAGATTATCTTACTCCCTGTATTTATTGTCAACTATTTTTTGTCAGGAATATGTCTATTACCTTCAGACTTAGCAAAAGCGCTCTCTATCTGCTCTTTATATTTAAGATTAGGTGCATAAGGATAAGGCCAGGCATAACCATCACTAACCAACATTAAATTCACCATTTTAAGTTCCTGATTTTCATCCAAAATATACACATAGGCCAGTTCTCTACCATACTGATCTTCTTTTTCCTCATCATATTCAAGGTATACTTCAGCATCTTCAAGTAAAGTTCTAGTATATTCTGATGCCATTATTCCGTATTCCGTGTTCTCACTTTCATCATGAGATGCAGATTCTGGTGTATCTATTCCGATTAATCTCACATGAACCCTTTTCTCTTCCATTAGAACAATTATGGTGTCACCATCAATAACATAATCCACTTTATAGGGACCAGCATAGTCCTCGAAAGTAACCTCGTTAACTTCAGGAATGCTCTCATCAGCCATCCTATCGTTACGAGGAAAGGCCTTGCATCCAGTGCACGCTGTCACCAGAAGCAGAACCCAAATTGTTATGCATTTCGCCATGTCTAGTAACTTTCTCATATCAATTTCATTATAGCCGGTGCCGTCGCAAATAATTCTCCAAACACGCAAAAACGCCGGCTCAAATGAACCGGCGTCTGTTGTTATTGAAAACTATAAATCAATTAAGAATCAGCAAGTGCAGCATCTTCCTCTGCTTCTGCCTCTCTAATTGAATCAAGATAATCATTATCGAACATTGTAGCTTCCTCAGAATATGGATCATACTCCTTACCTGTAATAGCTACGCTGTTCTCCTTGATAACAGGAACAGCTGTGATGTCTCTGTATCTCTGGAGACCTGTACCAGCAGGGATAATAGAACCGATGATAACATTCTCCTTAAGACCGATGAGTGGGTCAACCTTACCCTTAACAGCAGCATCTGTAAGAACTCTTGCTGTCTCCTGGAAGGAAGCTGCAGAGAGGAAGGAATCTGTGTTGAGGGAAGCCTTTGTAATACCGAGAAGCTGTCTCTTACCAACTGCAACTCTCTTACCCTCAGCCTCGAGCTCCTTATTAACTGCCTCGAAGTCGATGAGATCAACTGTAGAACCTGTCATAAAGTCGGAATCACCTGGATCCTCGATACGAACACGTCTCATAAGCTGACGAGTGATAACCTCGATATGCTTATCGTTGATACCTACACCTCCGTTCTTATATACCTTGATAACTTCGCTCAAGATATACTTCTGAACGCCACGTACATCCTTAATCTTCATGATATCAGATGGGTTAACTGGACCATCTGTAAGGGAATCACCAGCCTCAACCTGCTCTCCGTCAGATACTCTGATTGTAGAGTTAAGGTTAACAGCATAACGGCACTCCATCATTGGTGCTCCATCCTCGTCATAACGGATATTGTCAGGGGAAGCAGTGATAATAATCTCTCTCTTACCCTTCTCACCATTCTCGATTCTTACTGTACCATCAATCTCAGAGATGATAGCTTCTCCCTTAGGCTTACGAGCCTCGAAGAGCTCCTCGACTCTTGGAAGACCCTGAGTGATATCATCACCAGAAGCAATACCACCAGTATGGAATGTTCTCATTGTAAGCTGTGTACCAGGCTCACCGATTGACTGAGCAGCCATGATACCTACTGCCTCACCACCTGTTGTTGGGAGACCGTTAGCAAGGTTAATACCATAACACTTAGAACATACACCGTGACGGGACTTACAGTCGAATACGGATCTGATCTTAACCTTCTTAGCGCCAGAGTTCTCAATCTTCTTAGCAACATCTGGGCTGATAAGCTCATTACGCTTAACATATACTTCACCAGTTGTAGGATCTGTAATGTCCTCAGCAGCATAACGACCATTAAGACGATCACGAAGTGGCTTAATAACATCCTTCTTATCGTTAGCGATAACTGCGATTTCCTTAACCCATGTGAAGTCATCTGTACCACAGTCTTCCTCAGAAATAATAACTTCCTGAGCAACATCTACAAGTCTTCTTGTAAGGTAACCAGAGTCAGCTGTCTTAAGAGCTGTATCGGAGAGGGCCTTACGAGCACCGTGTGAAGAGATAAAGAACTCGAGAACGTTCATACCTTCACGGAGGGAAGACTTGATAGGGATTTCGATTGTATCACCAGTTGTATCAGCAAATGTACCACGCATACCAGCGAGCTGCTTAATCTGGTTATCGTTACCACGGGCACCAGATGCAGACATCATCTTGATTGGGTTGTCAGACTTAAGTGACTTCTTCAATGCGTCTGTAATTGCGTCTGTTGTTGTATTCCAAATACCTACTACCTGTCTGTGACGACCAGACTCAGTCATCAAACCACGCTCATAGCTTGTTGTAATCTTATCTACCTTAGCATCAGCCTCAGCAAGCATCTTCTCCTTAACTTCTGGCACGATCATATCTTCAATACCGATAGAAATACCAGACTTTGTGGAGTAGTGGTAACCAGTAGACTTAACAGCATCAAGGAATGTAACTGTTCTTGTAGAACCATTAGCTCTGATACATCTGTCGATAATATCACCGAGCTGCTTCTTACCAACCTGGAAATCAACCTCGAGAGCAAGTGCGTTCTCTGGGATGGATCTGTCTACATAACCAAGGTTCTGTGGAACGATCTCGTTGAAGAGGAAACGTCCGAAAGAAGAGTAAACGATACCAGTCTTAACTTCACCGTCAATCTCCTTAGAAATACGGATACCAACCTTAGAATGAAGCTCGATGTTATGGTTGTCATAAGCCATCTGTGCCTCATCAATAGATGAGAATACCATTCCGTCACCCTTACACTCTGTTCTCTCCATTGTGTCATCACGCTGCATTGTGAGGTAATAACAACCAAGGATCATATCCTGTGTAGGAACTGTAACTGGCTTACCATCCTGAGGCTTCAAGAGGTTGTTTGTAGAGAGCATGAGGAATCTTGCCTCAGCCTGTGCCTCTGCAGAGAGAGGTACGTGAACAGCCATCTGGTCTCCGTCGAAGTCAGCGTTGAAGGCTGTACATACGAGTGGGTGAAGCTTAATAGCTCTTCCCTCTACGAGTACAGGCTCGAATGCCTGAATACCAAGACGGTGAAGTGTAGGAGCACGGTTCAAAAGAACTGGGTGATCCTTAATGATATCCTCAAGAATACCCCATACGCATGGGTCATTACGATCTACCATGTGACGACCTGTCTTGATGTTCTGTGTAAGTCCATCAGCAACAAGTCTCTTAATTACGAATGGCTTGAAAAGCTCGAGAGCCATCTCCTTAGGGAGACCACACTGATACATCTTAAGCTCTGGTCCTACTACGATAACTGAACGTCCGGAGTAGTCTACACGCTTACCGAGGAGGTTCTGACGGAAACGTCCCTGCTTACCCTTAAGCATATCTGTGAGGGACTTGAGGTTTCTGTTATTTGTAGCAGATGTAGAACCTGTAACAGCACGTCCACGACGACCGTTATCGATAAGTGCATCTACAGCCTCCTGGAGCATTCTCTTCTCGTTTCTAACAATAATGTCAGGTGCACCGAGATCGAGGAGCTTCTTAAGACGGTTATTTCTGTTAATTACTCTTCTATAAAGATCATTAAGATCGGATGTAGCATAACGTCCACCATCGAGTGGTACCATTGGACGAAGCTCTGGTGGAAGTACAGGAAGTACATCGAGAACCATCCACTCAGGCTTGTTCTTAGAAGTCATGAATGCCTCTACAACCTCGAGTCTCTTAATGATTCTTGCCTTCTTCTGTCCAGAAGACTCAGCTCTTGCAGCATCAAGTTCAGCAGCAAGTGCAGGAATGTCTACTTCTGAGAGAAGCTTCTTAATAGCTTCAGCACCCATTCTTGCATCAAAAGCGCTCTTACCATACTTAATAACGTAATCTCTGTACTGTACTTCATCAAGAATCTGCTTCTTAACGAGATCAGTCTCACCTGGATCAATTACGATATAAGCTGCAAAGTAAAGAACCTTCTCAAGAGTCTTTGGCTGAATATCAAGCAAAAGGCTCATACGTGATGGGATACCACGGAAGTACCAGATATGGGAAACAGGAGCTGCGAGCTCGATATGACCCATTCTCTCACGACGAACTGTATTCTTTGTAACTTCTACTCCGCATCGGTCACAAATCATGCCCTTATAACGGATCTTCTTATACTTTCCGCAGTGACACTCCCAAGACTTTACAGGTCCAAAAATCTTCTCGCAGAAGAGACCGTCTGTCTCAGGCTTCTGTGTACGGTAGTTAATTGTCTCTGGCTTCTTAACCTCACCGTGAGACCAGCTCTTGATGACCTCAGGTGAAGCAAGCTTAATGCCGATTGACGTTAAATGATTTGAATCATACATATTGTTTGAAGTCTCCTTCCTTAAACGTGGATAATCTTTACTGGATATTAGAGGTCATCATCAAACTCATCGTCTGCATCAATGAAGTCTTCCTCTGCGATAGAACCGTCTTCGTTAGCTACAACGAAACCACTATCGAGAATATCCTGTGGATTCTCCCCGTCTACGTCGAACTCACGTCTTGTTGCATCATCCATCTCAGCGAGGTTCTCCTCAGAAACGATGATGTCAGATGTCTTGAGCTCCTGATTGTCATCTGTGTAAAGTGAGATATCAAGGGCAAGTGCCTTAAGCTCACTTGTAAGTACGTTAAAGGACTCTGGGATACCAGAAGCTGGAACGTTCTTACCTCTGATGATTGCATCGTAAGTCTTGGAACGACCCTCGATATCATCGGACTTAACAGTAAGAATCTCCTGGAGTGTATGAGCAGCACCGTAAGCCTCGAGAGCCCAAACCTCCATCTCTCCGAATCTCTGACCACCGAACTGAGCCTTACCACCGAGTGGCTGCTGAGTAACGATGGAGTATGGTCCGATAGAACGAGCATGCATCTTATCATCAACGAGGTGGTGGAGCTTCAAGTAGTACATAACACCTACTGTTACTCTGTTATCGAATGGCTCACCTGTACGTCCATCATAGAGGACTGTCTTACCATCGCTGTCGATTCCTGCAAGCTGGAATGCTTCTGCAATATCTTTCTCGTTAGCACCATCAAATACTGGTGTTGCTACCTTCCAGTTAAGAGCACGAGCAGCACGACCAAGGTGTACCTCGAGGAGCTGACCGATGTTCATTCGAGAAGGAACGCCGAGTGGGTTAAGTACGATATCAAGAGTTGTACCGTCTGGAAGGAATGGCATATCCTCCTCTGGAAGAATTCTTGAAACGACACCCTTGTTACCATGACGGCCGGCCATCTTATCCCCAACACAGAGCTTTCTCTTCTGTGCGATGTATACACGAACCATCTGGTTAACAGAATTCTTAAGGTTAGGATTGTTCTCCTTTGTGAAGATGTCTACATCTACAACAACACCTGTCTCACCATGTGGAACACGGAGGGATGTATCTCTTACTTCACGAGCTCTATCACCGAAGATTGCTCTATAGAGTCTCTCCTCAGCTGTTGGATCGGACTCACCCTTAGGAGAAACCTTACCAACGAGGATATCACCAGCCTTAACCTCAGCACCGATACGGATAATACCGTTCTCATCAAGGTTCTGGATAGCATCTGTACTAGCATTAGGAACTTCACGAGTAATCTCCTCAGCTCCGAGCTTAGTATCACGAGCCTCACACTCGAACTCCTCGATATGGATAGATGTATAAACATCATCTCTTACGATTCTCTCGTTAACGAGGACAGCATCCTCGTAGTTGTAACCTTCCCATGTTGTAAATCCGATGAGAACGTTTCTACCGAGAGCGAGCTCTCCGTTATCTGTAGCAGGACCGTCAGCAATTACGTCACCGGCCTTGATCTTCTCGCCGATAGCAACGATTGGTCTCTGGTTGATACATGTTGACTGGTTAGATCTCATGTACTTATTAAGCTTATAAACATCCTCAACGCCATCCTCACGAGTTACCTTAATGAGGTTAGCTGCTACGAATGTTACTGTACCGTCGTTCTTAGCAACCTGGCAAACACCAGAGTCCTTAGCTGCACGATACTCCATACCTGTACCGATGATTGGTGCTTCAGGCTTAATAAGAGGTACTGCCTGACGCTGCATGTTAGAACCCATGAGGGCACGGTTAGCATCATCGTTTCCAAGGAATGGGATAAGTGATGTAGAAACAGATACAAGCTGCTTTGGAGATACGTCCATGAAATCAACATCATGGTGCTCGAGCTGCAAGAACTTATCCTGCTTACGGCATGTAACCTTCTTAGCAATAAAGTGTCCGTTCTCATCGATTGGCTCATTAGCCTGAGCAATGTTGTAGAGATCCTCTTCATCAGCAGTCATGTAACGAACCTGATCTGTTACAACCTTGTTCTCCTTATCGTAGAGACGATAAGGTGTCTCGATAAATCCATATTTATTTACGCGTGCGTATGTAGCAAGAGATGTGATAAGACCGATGTTAGGTCCTTCAGGAGACTCGATAGGACACATTCTTCCGTAGTGTGAAGAGTTAATGTCTCGAACCTCGAAGGAAGCACGGTCTCTTGAAAGTCCACCAGGACCAAGAGCAGAAAGTCTTCTCTTATGAGTGAGCTCAGCAAGTGGGTTCTGCTGGTCACCGAACTGTGAAAGCTGGGATGAACCGAAGAACTCACGGAATGCAGCGCTAAGAGGTCTTGTATTTACAAGAGTAGCAGCTGTAATCTTGTCGGATTCCTTATCGTCGATGGAACCCATTCTCTCACGAATGTTCTTCTCAACACGAGCCATACCCTGACGCATCTGGTTCTGGAGAAGCTCACCAACAGAACGGATTCTTCTGTTACCGAGGTGGTCGATGTTATCAACTGTACCTACGCAGTAACGGAGACCGATATAGTAAGAAACCATAGCGAAGATATCATCTACTACAAGGTTCTTAGGCATGAGCTCGCCACGCTTCTCATCGAGTGTGTACTTAAGCTCTGTAGCAATCTCATTCTTAGGTGTGTTAGCTCTGATGTCCTCGATAATCTCACGGAGAACAGAAACACGAACACGCTCGTTAATAGCTGTCTCATTAATATCGAAGCCCTTAAGTTCCTTAGCAGAGAAGCTTGCACGAATGTACTTATCAGCATCTACACGGCCGTTACCAACAACCTTGTGTGGAACCTCAGAAACTCTCTGAGTATCACCGATACGCTCGATTGGGTAGATAAGACATGTTGCGATACCAGCATCCTCGATCTCCTTAGCGAGCTCAGCTGTGAAGATTGTTCCAGCCTTAGCGAGAACCTCACCATCAACTGTTACAACATCCTCTGCAGCCTTGTGGCCAATGATTCTTGCAGAAAGACCAAGCTTCTGAGCGATCTTATAAATACCTACTCTAGCAAGATCATATCTTCTAGGATCGAAGAACATATTATTAAGGTGGTTAGCAGCAACCTCTGGTGATGCAGGATCACCAGGACGAACCTTGGAATAGAAAGTGATGAGAGCCTCATCCTTAGAATTTGTTGTATCCTTCTCGAGAGTTGTGCGGAGGCACTCCTCCTCACCGAAAGTATTAATAATATCCTCATCCTTAACGAGACCCAAAGCTCTAAGGAAGATAGTAAGTGGGAACTTACGTGTTCTATCAACACGTACGTTAATGACACCAGACTCATCCTCTTCAAGCTCTAACCAAGCACCTCTGTTAGGAATAATCTGTGATGTATAAAGTGTCTCACCGTGCTTACCGTACTCTGTACCAAAGTAAGCTCCTGGAGAACGTACAATCTGGGAAATAATAACACGCTCAGCACCGTTAATTACGAATGTACCGTGCTCTGTCATGATTGGGAAGTCACCTACGTAAGCTTCCTGTTCTTTACTTTCACCAGTTTCAGTATTTCTTAAACGAAGCTGAATCTTAAGTGGAGCAGCATAATTGCTGTCCTTTTCATGACACTCATTGAGCTCATAAATTGGCTTTGTAGGGTCGAACTCTTTACCAATGAAATAAACTTCCCAGATACCCTGTGAATCAGTTACAGGAGAAATCTCCTGGAAAATCTGAGAAATACCTTCCTCGAGGAACCAGTTATAAGAATTCTTCTGGATCTCGATAAGATTAGGTACCTCGATTACCTCATCGATGTGAGAGTAGGACATACGCTCTGTCTTGCCTTGCTTGACGGAATGTACCATTATCAAATCACCTCTTGAACATGCTTTGGAACCAGTGGTTCCGCGCGGCCTTTTACTATCAAAACAGCTCTTGCTACCACAATTAACTGTTTTAGTCAAGCTATTCAGGGCATAGTCCCCCCCATAGTTTGACGCAATAATAGATTATACGAGCCACGTCAAGAGTTGTCAACCTCATTTCGAAAGAGGTTTTCAATTATTTTTTCTTCTCCTAATTAGACAAAAAGGGCCAGACTTTCATCTGGCCCGTTAATAATCATCTTGTTCAATTAAGACTTAGTATGTCCATCTCTTGATTACATCTTTGCTGATCTCATAAGTCTCACCGTTAGCGTGAAGCTCTGTATTCCACTTCTGGGACAAGAGTGCGATAGCGCTCTCCTTGATGCCCATCTGCCACATTGGGAGACTCTCTTCGAAGTAAAGAACTGTAACTGTGTTGTTCTCTGCATCAGTAATAACTGTCATGTCGCCAGCCTTACGAGCGGAATCAAAGAGCCATGCGCTGGACTTTGTATCAATCTCTGTAGCCTCCTGGTAAGCATTACCCTGGAAATCCTCCTCTGTCAAACCAAGCTTGTAACCACCTGTAAGAATCTCGTTAGGATTTACTGTTGTCTGCTTAACATACTTATCGAATGCATGGGAATCAACATCTGTCTTTGCAGCAAATGCATTAGCATCGTCAAGCGCCTTCTGATAATCTCCACCGTAAGATGAGAGATATACTGTACAGGATCTGTAAGTTACTGCAGGTGTCTCATCAACGATACGATCAATAACAAAGATTACATATACACCATCATCAGTAGCAATTGTGCTGTAAGAACCTACTTCATTATCCTGGTTGAATACATAATCAGTTACATCAGAGGAAACATAACCCAAAGAAGCTGAGTAGCTCTGATAGTAATAAGGAACTACATCCTCTGTATAGCCCTGAAGCTCAGGAGCATCCTTACCAACAATTGCGATAACTGCATCTGCAAAATCCTGGTTTGTAGGAGCATCCTTCTTATCCAAAGCAGCTACTACCTTGTCAGCGTCAGCCTGTGCAGCAGCAATATCGTACTTTGTCTCTTCATTTACTGGGAAGAACTTATATGAGAAGTTACCTCTCTGGTAAGCAGATGGATTCTCATTGAAGCTTGCCTCGATTTCCTCTGGCTTTACTTCCATCTCGAACTGCTTTACGTAGTTCTCGTACTCAGTAGCGATAGCCATTCTCTCTGTGCACTTTCTGTACAATCTTGTTGTCATTCCTCTACCATAGATAGAAGAAAGATACTGATCATCTGTCATGTTATAGAGAGTTGAGTAAATTGTAGCCTGATCTGCCATGGACTTTGCATAACGCTCAGCTCCACCAAAATCATCATAACCCTTTGCCTTTGCCTGATTCTCTACCAATACACAGTTTACAATCTCATCAGCAGCTGTCTTAAGGAGCAAATCTCTGTAAGTCTCACCTGTTGTCTCATCATATACTGTGTCCATGTACTCCTCAGGAATCTGGTAGGAATTCTGAACTGTGCTGAGGTGATAATTAAACTCAAGAACAGAAATATCTTCAATCTTGGATGTCTTACCATCAACTACCTTAACAACTCTCATTCCTGGAACAAACTTAGGAATAAGACCTGTAAAGTATACAAAGTAAGCTATAGCAGAAAATGCCATAACCAATGTAACAAGAATAGCAATAATCTTGCCCTTCTTGCTTGCCTTCATGCTCTTGTTTGATTTCTTGTTGCTAGCCATATACTCAAGAACCTTTCTTCAATGGTGCCATTATTATTTATAAAAAAACATTGTAATTATAATTCGAGTGTAAGAATAAATCAAACTTTATATATAAGTATTACAATAAAGCCAATTCTTTGATGGTAGAAACCATCACACCTGGATAGTTATTTAAAATAAACTCCTTATCCATATCTGACCACGCCACCAATGCAAAATCTGCACCCGCAGCCTTTGCACAAGCCGCATCCGGTATCGCATCTCCAACATACAACACTCTGCTCATGTCAGTAACCCCAAGCTTTCGTGCCGCCAGAATAAGTGGCTCTGCCTCAGGTTTGTGCTTATCAGAATCCTCATGAAACACAAACCCGTCGAAAAGAACATCCATACCCTTAAGTTCCAGCGTTATCATGGCGGATTCGGTTTTCTTTGACGTCATGATTCCCTGCTTAAATCCAAGAGATTTAAGATAAACTATGCCTTCCATAACCTCAGGAAAAACTTCCACCTCATCGTTACGTAACGCCTCGCAATTGATTTCGAGGTATTTCTCCACCAACTTTTTCTGGTCCTCGTCGCAATGCATAGGGAAGCACTCCACCAGAGGTTTGCCAATGTAACTTTTCAAATCCTCCACGGTTCTTGTGCACTCACCGTACATCCACTCATAAGTTTTAATGAAGGAATCAACAATTACTGGGACAGAGTTAATAAGTGTGCCATCCAGGTCATATAATATGGCATCATACTTCCTGTTACTCATCTTTATCCTCATCGGAAACATCTTCATCCTGAACAGGATTAACGTGGATAAGCACCTTGGAAATCCACTTCTCCTGAACCTCAAGAACTCTGATGCTCAGATTCTTATATGTAACAGTTGGATGCTCTTTTTCCTCAGGTACTCTGTCGAGTATCTGAATTACGAGACCTGCGATAGTATCATACTCACCATCATCGAGTTCCATATCAAATACGTCCTCGAGATCTGACAAAGTAGTATCACCAGCAACAACATAGTCACCATTCTTGTTCTGAATTACACTTTGCTCCTCGTCATCAAACTCGTCAGTGATATTACCAACAATCTCCTCAAGCATGTCCTCGATAGTGCAGATACCCATTGTTCCGCCGTACTCATCAATGATTACAGCCATCTGCATACCACATGTCTTCATCTCAGCAAAAAGAGAAGAAATCTTACGTGTATCGTGAACATTGAGAGGCTCTCGCATAAGTTTCTTAAGATTAAATGCTTCCTTACTAACACCAAGAAGGTCCTTAATATGAAGGATACCTACAATGTCATCAATAGTATCGTGATAGATAGGGATACGGGAGAATCTTTCCTTGGAAGCGATTTCCATAGTCTCCTCAAAAGTTGCATCCTCAGGAAGGGAAACAATCTTCTTACGATGAGTCATGATCTCGGAAACTTCCTTATCATTGAACTCGAAGATATTCTCAATCATATCCTTCTCAAGTTCTTCGATGTTACCGCTCTCAGAACCAACGTCAACCATCATGCGGATTTCTTCCTCAGTTACTTCCTTATCTTCCTCATTAGGGTCGATCTTGAAAAGGAAAAGAACTGCGTTTGTGGAAGCAGTCAGGAACTTTACGAAAGGCTTAGTAATAACACCAAATCCTCTAACTATAGACGCAGCTGTATAAGCCCACTTCTCAGGATACCTCTGAGCAACTCTCTTAGGGACGAGTTCACCGAGCACAAGAGAGAAATAAGCAAGGATAATAGTAATTACAACAGTACATACAGCCTCTACCCAGGAGTGAAGTCCCTTAGGATCGATAACAGATGCAAGCTTACTTGCAAAACTGTTTGCCGCGAAAGCGGATGACAGGAATCCTGCCAGTGTAACACCTACCTGAATAGTTGCCAGAAATGTACCAGGGTTATCGATAAAACGTAATACTTTACGTGCATTCTTATCGCCATCTTCAGATAACTTGCGAATCTTGGCATCGTTAAGCGAAATGACCGCCATCTCTGTTCCGGAGAAAAATGCATTCACCAGAACAAAGAACGCTACTATCAATAAATCAATAACAGTTTTACCCATTTATTTACGTCGTTTACCTCAACTCGTTAAGGAGCTTAATAACTGTCTCTCTAACCGCCTGTGGATCTGCCTTACCCTTAAGCTGTCTCATAGACTGTCCAATAAAGAACTGCAAACTCTTCTCATTACCACCGAGATACTCGCTAACAGCCTTCTCGTTATTAGCAATGATTTCCTTGATTACAGGCTCGATAGCACCAAGGTCAGAAACCTGCGCAAGAGAATTCTTCTCTACATACTCAGCTGGATTAACATCCTCTTCGAATACTGCAGCAAGAACCTTTTTACCACTCTTACGATTAATCTTTCCATCTGTAACCATCTTGATAATCTCACCAAGAGACTCTACACGGAAATTCATCTCATCATGTGCGATGTGTGCGTCATTACAAAGCTTCAAAAGATCTGTGAGAATCCAGTTAGAAGCCTCACGTGCATTACCACAAATCTCAACTGTCTTCTCGAATACCTTAACAAGAGATGTGGAACCAGTAATAATTCCAGCATCATACTCAGGAAGACCAAGCTCGTTGATATAACGCTCACGCTTAGCATCTGCAAGCTCTGGCATATTAGCACGAATATTCTCGAGGTACTCCTCAGAAATCTCAATTGGCATAAGATCTGGATCTGGGAAGTACTTATAATCCTGAGCATCCTCCTTGGATCTCATTGTATAAGTCATCTCACGCTCATCGTCCCAACGACGTGTCTCCTGAGAAATCTTTCCGCCAGCCTCTACAACATCACACTGACGCTCGAACTCGTACTCGATGGCACGACCGATAGCCTTAAGTGATGCGATATTCTTCATCTCTGTTCTTGTACCAAACTCTGTAGTACCAACTGGTCTTACGGAAAGGTTAACGTCTGCACGCATGGAACCTTCCTGCATCTTACAGTCAGATACACCAAGGTACTGGAGAGTATCTCTAAGCTTCTCGAGATAAGCGATTACTTCCTCAGCACTTCTGAAATCAGGCTCAGATACAATCTCAAGGAGTGGTACACCACAACGATTGAAGTCAACCATTGTCTTACCAGAGAATGGGTCGTGAACAAGCTTACCAGCATCCTCCTCCATGTGAATCTCATGGATACCGATATATTTTGTTCCCTTAGATGTATTAATCTCTACCTTACCGTTACGGCAGATTGGGAAATAAAGCTGGGAAATCTGATATGCCTTTGGAAGGTCTGGGTAGAAATAGTTCTTACGGTCGAACTTATTCTTACGTGTAATCTCGCAGTTAAGAGCAGTACCTGTCTTAACAGCGAACTCTACTACCTTCTCGTTAAGAGTAGGAAGTGTTCCTGGCATACCTGAGCAAACCTCACACACGTGTGTATTAGGCTCACCACCAAACTTTGTGGAGCATCCGCAGAAAATCTTGGATGCTGTAGATAACTCACAGTGGACCTCAAGTCCAATTACCATTTCGAACTCTGCCATAATCAGTTACTCCTTCTCATGTGATAATCAGTATCCTTCTGATAAGCAGCAGCAATACCAAGAAGTGTCTCCTCAGAGTACTTCTGACCGATAAGCTGCATTCCTACAGGAAGTCCCTGAGAATCAAATCCACATGGAACAGAAATAGCAGGAATACCAATTATGTTAATAAGTACTGTGCAAATATCGCCAAGGTACATCTTAAGTGGATCAGAAAGGCTCTCACCTGCCTTAAGTGCAGTAGTTGGAGCAACTGGTCCAATAACAACGTCATACTTCTCGAAGGCCTTGTCAAAAGCATCCTTAATAAGAGCCTTTGCCTGAAGTGCCTTGTTATAATAAGCATCATAGTAACCAGAAGAAAGAACGAAGTTACCGAGCATGATTCTTCTCTTAACTTCCATTCCGAAGCCTTCACTTCTGGATCTGATATAGAGCTCAGAAAGATCCTCTACATCCTCTGGTGCATAACCATACTTAATTCCATCGTAACGGCTAAGGTTAGAACATGCCTCAGCGCATGCAATGATGTAGTAAGTTGGGATAGCATAATCAACGATTGGCATTGGGAAAGTCTCAACTGTAGCGCCCTTCGCCTTCAAAGCCTCGATGGCAGCCATTACCTGATCCTTAACATCCTTGTCCATACCTTCGCCAAAATACTGCTCAGGAATACCAATCTTAAGTCCGTTTACATCAAAGTTAGCAATCTTCTCGAGGTCAACCTGTGTTGTCTCTGTAGAAGACTGATCCTTAGGATCAAGACCGCAGATAAGGTTAAATACTGCAGCGAGATCAAGTGCGTCTCTTCCGATAGGGCCAATCTGGTCAAGTGAGGAAGCGAAAGCAACAAGTCCGTAACGGGAAACAGTGCCATAAGTAGGCTTAAGTCCTGTTACACCACAGAAAGATGCAGGCTGTCTGATAGATCCACCTGTATCGGAACCAAGGGAAATTGGTGCGTTATCACATGCAACTGCTGCTGCAGAACCACCAGAAGAACCACCTGGAACTCTGTTCTCACCCCATGGGTTGTATGTAGCGCCAAAAGCAGATGTCTCAGTTGTGGAACCCATAGCAAACTCATCCATGTTTGTCTTACCAAGGATTACCATACCCTCTGCCTTTATCTTCTTAATTACTGTAGCATCGTATGGTGGAACAAAATTGCCAAGCATATTAGATGCGCATGTTGTCTTAAGTCCCTTTGTACAGATGTTATCCTTAATAGCAATAGGAACACCAGCAAGAGGACCAATATACTTACCGGACTTAATACCCTCATCAGCTTCCTTTGCCTGGTCAAGTGCATCATCACAAACTGTGATGTAGCAGTTGTACTTGGAATTATCTGCTGCAATCTTATCAAGGTAAGCCTTTGTAATCTCTACAGATGTGAGCTCACCTGCCTTAATTTTCTTTCCTGCTTTAAGAGCGGAAAGCTTGATGATTTCTTCGTTAGTCATAATCTTTCCTCTCCTTACTCTACAGTCTTAGGTACGAGAATTGATCCATCCTTTGTCTCTGGGGCATTGGAAAGAACATCGTCTCTCATCTCGTCATTAGTTACATTATCTACACGGAACACGTTAGTTCTGCCAGAAGCATGGCTCATAGGCTCTACTCCTGTTGTGTCCAATTCATTGAGCATATCAATATAGCCAAGAATGGAACCAAGGTCTTTCATTGTTTTCTCCTGGTCTTCAGGGGATAATCTGATACGGCCAAGTTTCTGCAGATAGTCAATTAATTCTTTTGTTATCTCCATAATATAGACTTCTCCTTATATCTTAACTAATGAATTTTATCATGGAGAACAAATATAGTAAATGTGATATATTAGTTGCATTATGAAGAAAAACAGCAATTTAAAAGAGTTTTACGTAATACTTTCATTGATTTTACTTATCCTAGTCGGCTTTGTTATTTACAGACTGGGCTCATGGCCAACTATCCATTTTTACAAGTGGCACGGCCTCGATACAATAGATAATCCTGGCGATATGATTCCGCTGGAAGACTATAAATTATCATCAAATCTCATGATTATCTCCTCCGAACATCCTGTAGATAAGTCATATACGCCATCTATTATGGAATATCGTGAAACTGGCGTATTCATGTCCGAAGATATTACAGAAGAATATGGCGTGTTATCCGATTATATTAGAAATAACATGAATAACACACTTTACATAGAAAGTAGCTACAGAAGTTATGAGGATCAGGAAAGAGTTCTCGCTGAAGAAGGCGCAGAGATTGCTGCACAGCCTGGATGTAGTGAACACCAGAGTGGCCTCGCTCTTGATGTATATGTAATGTATTTTGGTGGAAGTGCTTTCACTAATTCCTATGTTGGTAAGTTCGTTAATACCAACTGCGGTGATTTTGGATTCATAATCCGTTACCCTGCCGGCAAGGAAAATATTACTGGCTTTAACTACGAACCATGGCATATCAGATATGTTGGCATGCCTCACTCGAAGATCATCAGTGAGGGCGGAATCACCCTCGAGGAATATATTGATTCACTAGAAATAGACAACTGGTATTCCTACAATAACTATCTGATTAGCAGGCAAAATCCTGATAATCTCAAAATTCCGTCCACATACAAAAACAACGATATAAAAGTATCTCCTGACAATACAGGTTATTACATAATCACTATAAACACAGACAAATTAAAAGGGGCTTAACTAAGCCCCTTAATTAGTGTAATCACTTCTTAGCTTTTCGCTCCTTCTTTTCCTTATTCTTCATAATGGAACCGTAAATACCTGCGCCACCAATACCACCTGCAGCTACTGCAAGTACTGCAATAATAATAGTTTTGGAGTAATCCTTCTCAACTATTGAATCCTTGCTAGGATACTCCTCACCATCACGAATAACTGTAACGTGCTCATAAGTTGGAGCTGGTGTTGTTGCTACTGGAGCAGGTTCAAATGACTCATCGCAAGTAACCTTATAACTACCATCGGCAATCTTTTCCTGCATTTCACTATTAAGAGCTTTCATGGCAATGGATGCTTTTACATCGTCAGAAACCTCAGTGAGACCAAGATAACCAACAATAAAGAAACCATATGCTTCTGTTCTGATCATTTCAATATCACCAACTTCTCTGCTCTCATCGTATGCCCACGCTTCGAACTCAGGTACCATTTGTCCCTTAGGAACTGCAATCTCAGGTCCATACTCATAAACAGAGCCGTTAGCCTGTCCAATACCACCTTCAACATCAAAGACTTCAAGACTTGTACATGCAGCAAGCATCTTCTCACACTCTGCCTGCTGTGCAGCGATTTCTTCCTCTGTCGCATCTGGCTCAAGATAGAAAAGTGCATATCTGATATTTGGAATCATAATATCTTCTTCATTGAACTCATAAGTCTTTGCATAATCAGCCATATAGCGCTCAGCAATCTTCATGTGACTAAGAACGTTACTAAGTTCTTCCTTAGTACATGCATCACCAAAATTAAGCTTAAGATACTCATCCATAGTAATTCCTGTATCATCAACATCGATTACATTCTTCTGAATATCATCAAAAAAGCCATCAATATCAGCCATGTCCGCATCATCCAGCTTAATTCCACGCTCCTGGGCCAACTTATTCATAACACAAGTATTGAGAAGCTGTGTTTCAGCATACTCTACAAAGAAATCTCCCCATGTCTGCATATCAGGCTCATCAGGATTATCACTAACGTACTCTGCGCTTAAATCAATCAATCCATCTGGTGTCTGTGGCAATCCATAGTACATCGCATAGTTGCACAAATCTGAAAATGCCTGAATAAAATAGTAATTAGACTCTGTAAGTGGAATAGCATTGCCCTCAAAATAATACTGATGATTAAGATATGCTGGAAGCTGATTACCATAAATATCTTCAAATGTCTGTTTGTCGGCAGCTGATGCCTGTGTTTCAGAAGCTACTGCTGTTGACTCACCTGTAGCGTCACCCTGCTTCTTAGAACATGCAACAACCGAACAAACCATTGTAGCAGCGACAAGCAAAGCAATTACATTTTTAAAACGTCTCATTTTTTTACTCCATTTATTATTCTTTTTCTTCTTTATTATCATCGAAGTTAATACGCTCTGATTCTACAACCAAAGGTCTATTCATTACTCGGTCGTTAATATTCAGTATGTATTCTCCTAGGAAACCAATGAAGAATATCTGAATGGACATAAGCACGAACATACCAATTGTAACAGGTGCCATACCTGCTGGGAACTCATCCCACATGCAAAGCTTCAAGATAAGATAAACCAACGCGATAAGCATACTAATACCGGCACAAATTGCACCACCAATAGTAGCGATACGAAGACCTATCTTTGTATAGGATGTAATAGAAAGCATTGCCGCATCGTAAAGACGATAGAAATTATTAGATGTCTTTCCGGCACGACGCTGTGGCTGCTCATAAGGAATCTCTTTACGCTCAAATCCGAGCTCAGCTACAATACCACGAAGGAATGGCTTAGGATCCTTAAGGTCACGGAGAACCTGTACAAAATCCTTATCATAAAGGCCTGATCCAGTGAACTGCTCAATCTGCTCTACGTCAGAGAACTTCTTAATGAGCTTGTAATAAACACCTCTGAGGAAATACATAAACTTGGATTCCTTGGAGGAAGTCTTAATACCGATAACAATTTTATATCCCTGCTCCCATGCCTCGAGATACTGAGGAATAAGCTCAAGAGGATCCTGGAAGTCACAAACCATGGAGATTGTGCAATCACCAGTTGTCTGCAATATTCCATAATATGGAGAATTGAACTGGCCAAAATTCTTCGCATTAAAAATCGCCTTAATCTTCTTGTTCTCTTTACAAAGCTTTCTAAGAAGAACACGAGTTGTATCCTTAGAATCGTTATCAATAAAAAGAATCTCATAATCATACTGAGTAAGCTGTGTATTGAAAAGCTCCACAAGCGCTTCTGCCATAGGAACTACATTTTCTTCTTCGTTATAGCATGGAATCAATATACTTACTTTTTTCATATTGTTGTCCTCCTGCACCATTCTACTGTATTCTTTATCCCTTCTTCAAAAGACACCTCAGGCACAAATCCTGTGTCCTTTGTCAATTCCTCAATATCTGCACATAAGTGCATAACCTGTCTATCACCATAAGGAATTTTACCAAATCCGATTTCCACATCAGGATTTGTCTCTTTTCCTATGCATTCGATATATTCACGAAGCGGTCTGCCAACACCTGAACCAATAGGATACACCTTTCCGTGAACCCCTTTCTCGGCAATTAATCGGAAAGCTCTGGCAGCATCACCACAATAGATAAAATCCCATATCTGTTCTCCCTTAGTAGTCTCAGGTGAAATACCAGTCATAAGCTTACGAATCATGCTGATAACAAGTGTCTGCTCCCCGTCGTAAGGACCATATACACTAAGAATTCTTGTCCAGATATGCTTCATACCGAGCTGCTCGCATCTGATTCTAGTAAGATGTCCTGCAGCCAGCTTGGCAATGCCATAACCATTCTCAGGGAACGCTGGTGTAGAAGCTGAAAGTGTACCCTCTACGCGGCCATACTCAGCCTGAGAACCGGAACCGATGAACACTTCGCATCCCATCTTGGCAGCAGCTTCGCATGCAGCGATGGAATAACGGATATTCTCTTCCTGAGCAGGAATATCATTACGACCGCCGCCGGTTGTGCAACCCCATGCGAAATGATAAAAAACATCCTGCTTTTCTTCAACCATACCAGGCAACAAATCATACTCATCAGTATTACATTCAACAACCATAAGATTCTCATGCACTGGCAATCTCTTAATTCTGGAAGAACCACGGCGACAAACCGCAGTAACCTTAACCCCATTATCAAGGAGTTCATTTATAAGAGCTATACCAACTGCACCGGTTGGACCTGTAATAACTGCTGTCTTCATTATCTCTGTACTCTGCCTGAACTGTTACCGCCAGCAAGCTTCATAACTTCCTGAACGGATACTCTGTTAAAATCGCCTTCAATTGACTGCTTCAATGCAGAAGCGGCAACTGCAAACTCGATAGTCTCCTGAGAAGACATGCCATTAAGAAGCGCATAAATAAGTCCGCCTCCGAAGCTATCTCCACCGCCAACACGATCAACGATATTAAGATGATATTCCTTGGAGAAATAGTACTCACCATCACTTAAAAGCATGGCAGACCAGTCGTTCTCTGACGCGGAAATTGACTTTCGAAGAGTGATTGCCACCTTCTCGAAGCCAAACTTCTCTGCCATCTTCTTAGCAACTGACTTATAGCCTTCCTTGTCGAGAATGCCACTGTTGATATCGCTGTTATCAGCCTCGATACCAAATACATCCTTGGCGTCCTCCTCGTTTGCAATACAAACGTCAATATATTTAGAGAGGTCACTCATAACCTCACCTGCACGCTCACGTGACCAGAGCTTGCTTCTGTAATTAAGGTCGCAGCTTATCTTGATGCCACGCGCTTTCGCCGCCTCGCACGCATCCTTTACTGCCTGTGCGCAGTCGCTGCTAAGGGCTGGTGTGATACCTGTAAAATGGAACCAGTCAGCACCCTCAAAAATCGCATCCCAATCATACTCAGATGGCTTTGCCATGGACACTGCTGAGTAAGCGCGGTCATAAATGCAAAGGCTTCCCCGTGGACCGGCACCCTTCTCCATGTAATAAATACCAAGACGGTCACCGCCTCTTACAATCTTGCTTGTGTCGACGCCGAAACTTCTAAGGCTGTCTACGGCCGCCTGACCAATAGCCTGGGAAGGAACCTTGGTAACAAAAACGGAGTCCACACCGTAATTTGCGAGGGAAACACTTACGTTTGCCTCAGCGCCTCCGAAAGTGGCCTGCATGCGGTCGTTCTGGAAAAATCTATAGTAACCCTCTGGTGCAAGGCGAAGCATTATCTCTCCGAAAGTAACAACTTTACTCATGAGTGCGCCCTCCTTTAATAAACAGTAGGTGTGATAAAGTCACACGCCATAGTCTTGGAAACTTCCTCGATTTCCTTGGCAATAAGAGCATTTCTGGACTCGAGGCTCTGGAAATCGTACTCTAACTTCTTATCAAAATAATTGATGCTATCCTGGGCAGAATAGCCATCCATTCCAGCAATAGAAACCTTGCTCAAACCAAGGGAAGCAAGAAGTCTCAGGATCATTACACCTGCATTGTCGATAATATCTGAATTGCCACCCTTATAAGACGCGAAGTTTACCATGTACTCATAATTAACAGCCTCACGCATATTGGAAGTGATGATACACTTGGCATCTGTTTCACTCTGAATTCCGGCAAATCTCTTCATATTAGAGCTGAAAATATAATTGATAGGATAATCCTTAGTATCAAAATTAACTGCGATAATAACAGGATTCTTCTCACTAATAAACTTCTTCACATCATCCGCATTCTTACGAAGTGAACTTCCTGGAGCGAGAACGAGAACTTCCTTACCATCCAGTGCTGACTTAAGTGATGCAACAGCAGCAGAATCGTCGATATGGTTATCGAGATATTTCTCATAGAAATACTCAGCATTCTCCTTGCTGAACTGTGCCTTCTTATCATCTGGAATATTCTTCAAAATCTCGCTGAATGACTTAACTGTGAGCGCATGTTTGTTCTGAAGATAGATGGAATAGTTAGGATGACAGCCATTGCTAGCAGAAAGATACATAGGAAGAGAATATCCCCAGAACTTATCCTTATAAACACCCTCGAGATACTCATCCATAATCTCCAGCATTGGCTCGATCTTATAGTCTGTTCCATATACTTCATTCATATACTCAGCGAAGAGCTCCAGATTAAGGTTACCTGCGCCTCTTCCCATACCAAATACGCACGCATCGATAACGATATTTCTGGCCAGGTTAAGGTCGAGGAGCGCCTCACTGTTACCCATAGCCTGCTGCAAATTATTGTGAGCGTGATAACCAAGTGTGATGCCTGGCTTAAGGTTATTATCAGCAAGATATACCAGTCTTAAGAACTGCTTTCTTGTAATGAGACCAAAACTGTCAACGATAGATACACCATATGGCTCCAATTCATTGAAAAGCTCGATAGCCTCGATGAATTCCTTATCAGAATAAGCATCAGTACCTACGAACTGGGCAAATACTGTATAACCCTTCTTCATGATCTCATCGCAGTAATGATAACCCTCTTTAATCTTGCTTTTTTTGAAGATAACTCGAATTACATCAATTCCTGTTCCGTCATAAGGAGTAATCATATCGAGAGGTACCGGAGAACTCATATCAACCATACCAACATACTTCATGTTAGCATCCTTTGGCTGAATGATTCTGTTAATCGCCTCTGTTCCTGGATATACGTTAATATCTGGATCATCCTTGGCATTTGCCTTGATAAATCCAACCTCACAGTACTCGATATTAGTCTCTACGATTTTACTTAAAAAACCGCGAATTACTTTCTCACCAAATACAAAATCATTTACATATCCACCGTCTCTCAGTGTACAGTCAAGAATTGAAATATTACCCATTGTATCGTCCCTTTTTATTATTCCTCGTCCATCATTGGAACAATCATAATCTTCTCAAGTTCTTCTCTAGGAAGGAATGGTGCCAGATCCTCAAGTGGTGGACTTACGAGAGTTCCATCTGGAAGTCTCTTGGTAGCACTCTTTGGCTCCCAAACCTGCTGTGTATCAGTAAAGATCTCACAGAAAACCGGACCCTCCATAGCGAGTGTCTCATCAACAACCTTCTTCATTTCCTCATTACTGTGAGCACAAAGATATGGATAACCAAATGCCTTGGACAACTTCTCAAAGTCTGGGAATGAGAGGTCATTAGACTCAGGTCCGATACCAACCTTGCAGTGCTCCTTAAAGAGGTTGTTCTGAGTAATTCTGATGGAGTGATATCC
The DNA here is from genome assembly GCA_024403695.1 of Saccharofermentans sp. Taxonomy (GTDB): domain Bacteria; phylum Bacillota; class Clostridia; order Saccharofermentanales; family Saccharofermentanaceae; genus Saccharofermentans. The sequence continues at coordinate 75,210 of JAKSRI010000007.1, forward strand.
ATTGTTATTGATAAGGAAAATCTTAATTGGAAGATTCAGAGTAATGATTGTCTGAAGCTCCTGAAGATTCATCATTATACTTCCGTCACCTTCAAGACAAATAGTCTCTTTACCCTTACCAGCAATGCATGTTCCGAGAGCGGCTGGGAGACCATAACCCATGGAAGCGATAGCGCTGTTATTTGTCATACGGCTACCCTTCTTAATAACGTAAGTCTGGTTACCAACTACGCAGCATGCACCGTTACTTACAGCTGTCAGAGAACCCTCTGGAAGCTGTGAACTCATATATTTCATGAATGCGTAAACATTAGCTGTCTCGCCATTTTCTTCCCACTGACGTGGCTGAACTACTGGATAATTATCTCTCCAGGATCTTGTTGTCTCTGGCCACTTCTCGTCAGTAAACACCTTCTCGCCATCAGCAACTTTAGCATCAATCTTGGCAAGGAAGTCAGCTGCATCTGCCCATACTGGCATATCAACATGAATTGTTGGCTTCTTCATCTCGGCACGGTCGATATCAACCATGATAACCTTTGCCTCACGCGCCCATGTCTTCCAGTTATATCCAACCTGTCTGATAGAAATACGAGTACCTACAGCAAGGATAAGATCAGCGTTCTGAATAGCCCAGTTACCTGCACGGTCACCCATGTTACCAGCACGACCTGTATAAAGTGGATGCTCATCCTCGATGAGATCAACTGCGTTCCAATAAGTAACTACAGGGATATTAAGCTTCTCCATTACCTTACGGAAAGTCTCATAAGCACCGGAAAGTCTGATTCCATAACCTGCATGGAATACTGGTCTCTTGGCATTCTTAATTGCATCGAGAATAGCATCGATAGTAGCATCATCAAGCTCTGGTGGGAGTTCCTTATCATCTTCTGCTGGGTCATAACCCTCGAGCTCATCTGTCTCGATATAACCACCCTGGAAATTAACAGGAATATCAATCCATACTGGGCCTGGTCTGCCTGTTGTAGCAAGATGCCATGCTCTCTCGAGGTGATATCTGATTGTCTTAGGATCCTCAATCATTACAGCATACTTTGTCATAGGTGCTACAGACTTTGTAATGTCGTACTCCTGATCACCCAAAGCACGAAGTGGAAGTCCCTCTGTAAACTGCATCGCATAACGAGCAGTTGTGTCATATCTAACCTGACCGGAGATTACGAACATAGGAATGGAGTCAAGCCATCCGCAGGCAACACCTGTAATAGCATTAGTTCCACCAGGACCGGTTGTAACACATACAGCGGCAATCTTGTTCTCGATTCTGGCATAAGCCTCAGCTGCGATAGAACAAGCCTGCTCGTGATGGTTATAAGTAACCTTAAGGCCATCGTGATGCCCGAGTGCATCGTTAAGGTGCATTGCGCCACCACCAACTACACTAAATACATCAGTAACTCCATGAGCTACCAAAAAATCTGCTACATAATCAGCCAAACGCTGCTTCATATTAGGATTCCTCCTTTTTTTCCTGCTTAAAAGCCCAGAATTTATTAATCAAGAAATTAATTGGAACTGATACAAATAACTTAATAATCAAAACTAAATACTCATTGATGCCAAGCACAGTTACAAACACTCTGTTAATCAAAAAGCTAAGTCCGATTCCTGTAACAGAATATGCTGCATATGTCTTAAGCAAAGTCTTCCACCATACTCTCTTCTTTGCTCCTGCATCCTCTGCAAATACATATCTGTTGTTCCAATAAAAGGACCAGATTACAGATAAAACAAAAGCAATTGTATCTGCCACATAGGTTTTAATATCATTTTTCTGTAAAACGCCATTAGCATTACAAGTCAAAAGGACAATGATATTAATGCCATAAGACAATAATGTATTAGTTACACCAACTATCGCGAACTTGCAAAACTGAAGAAAGGCAACTGCCTGCTCATCTGTCAATTTTTTGTGAAAAGGTGTCAAAAGCAGATTCACCATAAAAATGATGAATCTGCTTAATAAATTCCAAATCTTGCCACCTATGTTTTCAAGCATATAAAACTATTACTGCTCCAATGCTTCCTTAATTGTCTTTGCCATGAAATCAATCATCTCATCTGTCATTCCTGGATATACACCAACCCAGAATGTATCGTTCATGATTCTATCTGTATTTGTAAGGTCACCCACAACTCTGTAGCCCTCGCCTGTTGCTCTCATCTCATCAAAACATGGGTGCTTAATAAGATTACCAGCAAAAAGTCTTCTTGTCTGAACACCCTGCTTCTCGATGTAGTCAACAACCTTAACAGAATCGATGCCTTCCTTACATGTAATAAGGAAACCGAACCAGGATGGTCTGGAATTCTCTGCTGCTACAGGGAGAATAAGCTTGTCCTCTGTACCTGCGAGAGCTGCCTTAAGTCTGTCAAAGTTATGAATTCTTCTCTCTACGAAGGATGGGAACTTAACAATCTGTGCGCATCCTACAGCAGCCTGAAGATCAGTAGCCTTAAGGTTATAACCAAAGTGTGAGTAAACATACTTATGATCATAACCGAGTGGAAGCTCACCATACTGCTTGTCAAATCTGTGTCCACAGAAGTTATCTACGCCAGATGGGCAGATGCAGTCACGACCCCAGTCACGCATAGAACGAATGGCTCTGTGAAGAATTGGGTTATTTGTGTAAATAGCACCACCCTCACCCATTGTCATGTGATGTGGAGGATAGAAAGAAGATGTTCCGATATCACCGATTGTACCTGTGAACTTCTCCTCGCCATCGATTGTGTACTTAGAACCAAGTGCATCACAGTTGTCCTCTACGAGCCAGAGATTGTGCTTGTCACAGAACTCTCTTACAGCCTTAAGATCAAATGGGTTACCAAGTGTATGTGCAATCATAACTGCCTTTGTCTTAGGAGAAAGAGCCTCTTCAAGCTTAGTAACGTCAATGTTGTACTGTGGAATAGTAACGTCAACAAATACAGGAACTGCACCAAACTGAATCATTGGAGTAACAGTTGTTGGGAAACCTGCTGCAACAGTAATTACTTCATCGCCTCTCTTAACAGCTCTCTCCTTAAGAAGTGGGCTTGTAAGAGCCATGAAAGCACCAAGGTTAGCAGACGAACCGGAGTTAACAAGGGAACAATACTTTACGCCAAGATACTCGGCGAAAGCCTTCTCAAACTTGTCAGTGTATCTTCCTGATGTGAGCCAGAACTCGAGGGAACTATCTACAAGATTTACCATTTCCTCATGGTCATAAACTCTTCTTGCATAAGGGATTCTGTCTCCCTCTTTGTACTCTTTAGTCTGGTGGAAAGCTTTCGCATACTCCTCTACCATGCCAAGAATCTGTTCTCTTGCTTCTAACTCATTCATGTTCTCAAACATATTGCGCACTCCTAATTAAGTATTTATAAAATCATTAATCTGCTTATCCATAATTTCTGGAATTGAACCGTCAGCAAACCATACTCTGTTCCACTCGACAATTCTGTCCATAGTCTCATTTATATGCCATGTTGGTTTCCAACCAAAAGTCTTCTTAAGCTTACTGGAATCCAGCTTAAGGAAATTAGCCTCATGAGGGGCGTTAGGATCACTCTTGTCCACGCGCTTCATGCCACCCCATTTCGCACAGAACATGTCCACGAGGTCACCTGTAGTAACGCAGTCACAGTCATCAGGTCCTACATTATACCAAGAAGCCTTACTCTTATCCTTATATGTCTGCTCAGCAATCATAAGATATGCAAATACAGGCTCCAAAACGTGCTGATATGGACGTGTGGAATATGGATTTCTAACAATCATGTCGTTGCCACTCTTAGCTGCTCTTACGCAGTCAGGAATAATTCTGTCTGTGGCGAAATCACCGCCTCCAATAACGTTACCTGCTCTAGCTGTAGAGATAGCAGGTGCATCCTCACCCATAAAGAAGGATGACTTATAGCTATGAGTAACAATCTCGGAGCATGACTTAGAATTAGAATATGGGTCAAATCCATCGAGAGGCTCATCCTCTCTGTAACCCCATTCCCATTCATTATTCTTATATACCTTATCTGTTGTTACATTAAGGAATGTCTTTACATTCTTGGAATTACGAACACACTCCAGAATGTTAACTGTACCCATTACGTTAGTCTCGTATGTATAACGAGGATCCTTATATGAATCTCTGACAAGTGGCTGGGCTGCCATATGAATAACAATCTCAGGATCAGCCTTATCAAAAGCTGCTTTAAGTGAATCCATATCTCTGATATCACCGATAACCGAAGTCATCTTGTCTTCGAGATCAGCCATATCAAAAAGACTTGGATTAGTAGGTGGCTCCAGGGAATAACCTGTAAGTATCGCACCGGATGTAACAAGAATTCTGCTCATCCATGTTCCCTTAAATCCTGTATGACCTGTAAGGAAAACTTTCTTACCCTTGAAAAAGCTCATATCTGGTGCAGACATATTATTCCTCCCAGACAATCCAAGGAGCTTCACCGCTCTCGATTAATGACTCGAGCTTCTCCTTATCACGCTTAGTATCCATACACTTCCAGAAACCTCTGTGAATATAAGCTCTGAGCTCACCTTCCTTGGCAAGAGTCTCCAGTGGCTTCTTCTCAAATACTGTCTCATCACCATCGATGTAATCAAAAATCTCTGGCTGCATTACCATAAATCCAGCATTAATAATGGCTCCATCACCATCGTTCTTCTCTCTGAACTTTGTAACACTGCCGTCTGCAGTCATCTCGAGGCAGCCAAACTGCTGACCTACATTTACTGCTGTCATAGTTGCAATCTTTCCGTGATTCTTATGGAACTCAAGAAGAGCATTAATATCCACATTACTTACACCATCACCATAAGTAAGCATAAATGGCTCATCGCCAATATACTTCTGAACTCTCTTAATTCGTCCACCAGTCATTGTGTTAAGACCAGTATCGACAAGAGTTACCTTCCAAGGCTCTGTATGTGTTGTATGAACAATCATCTTGTTCTCAGCTGTAAAGTCAAATGTAATATCAGATGTATGAAGGAAATAATCTGCGAACCACTCCTTGATTACATACTGCTTATATCCACAACAAATAACAAAATCATTAAATCCAAAAGATGAGTAATATTTCATGATGTGCCACAAAATAGGCATACCACATATCTCTACCATAGGCTTAGGTCTAACGCCGCTCTCTTCGCTGATTCTTGTTCCGAATCCGCCTGCAAGAATTACAACCTTCATATTCCGTCTCACTTTCGCATAAGCATAGATACTATATTATACAACAATAGTAAGACGATTAAAAATTCAGATATGTTTCTTTCGTTTACGTCTAATTACAATAATTACAACTATTGCAGCTAAACTTACACCAGGAATAATCCAGATGATAATGTTTTTCCAGAAACTGCCCTCTTCGCTATTTGAATAATCATCAGAATCTTCTGGTGCATCCACTGTCTCTTCATCGCCCTTGATAAGAGCTTTCTCTTCAGGAAGCAATTCAACCTCATCAAATGGAATATACCCTGGCTCAAATGCCTGACAATAAATACAGATGCCATCATCATAAACATGTCCCATAGCAGGGATTTTCTGTCCAGGTACATCGAGTTTTCCTGTTAATGCCACAATGACAGCAGCATACTTATCCTTGTCATAATCATCATTCAGATTCTTGCCACAACCATCACATATAACATTACCGTTAAACCCGTCAGTATCACACTCTGCATCAGTATATCCAAGAAGATTAATACTTGTGTGGTTGCAGGCAAAATGATCCATAGAGAATTTCGCAGTCAAATCAAGATTCTCACTCACAGTAATATTGAGAATCTGATCCTCGGAATATAGTTCCTTTCCCACATACCAGCCTTCAAACTTGCTTCCATACATAGCATGGGCCTCGAGAATCGCATTCTGACCACTCTGATATTTACCAGATCCATAAACCATTCCGTTAATGACTGAAGAAGACTCGAGCTTAATCATATAGAAAGTTTCAGATGTGTCTTCTCCCCTTAATGAACTAGTAGCAACTTCCTCTGAGGCGGAAAGTCGGTATTCACATGAGGATCCATTAGGAACATACTTATCTATCTCCTCTTCAGTATAAGAAGGAACCGTAAATATGAGCTTATCTCCATCAGAGACATCTGAACATTTATAATCGTCTACTCTGACAACAGAATGAGCGTAAGCGCTATACTCACTGACACTTACACTAACTGGTCCGTCTTTGTATTTATCGATAGCAATTTCATAGTCCATATCTACTGGTAATACCACAACCATATCACCATTCATCATGCCATAAACATAAGCTGAACCACTTACAGGTATCTTCTTGTAATCCTGAATATTAGCAACTTCCTTACCATTACCATCGGTAACAAGTAAATCTGCAACGCTACTAACACGAATTATTCTATAATCGCCATTATTTGTATGATTAATAACACCCTGATAATAGTTACTATCCATAGAGGCGAGCCAGGAGTAACAAATAGTGTGGTCGTGAGCCTGTATAAGACCTGCATTGTTGCTTATAAGTGTTGCAAAATCATATGGTCTACTAGTGAACATATACTCAATAAATGCTCGTATTGCACTTCCTGAATCCGTGATTGTCGACATGCTAAAACCGGCATTCTCTGCACTGCTAATGACTCTAGCTATAAAATCTGTAACAGATTCCTTTTCCTGGCCCTTGTTTCCGCCTAACATAACATCAAGTACAATTCGCAATCCTGTCTCGTACATGTCAGCGTAGTTTTCTCTGTCGCCAATCATCTCCCCAGCTAACTCGCTAATAAAATTCTTGAAGAATATAGCCTGGGTATTAATGGAGTCTGTATCTTCCATGGAGATGATGGAATCCATACTAGCTCCAATTGTAAAATCAGCTCTCTTCACCTTAAAATCATCGATAATATAATTTGAATAATCTGGGAAGGTCGCATATATATTAAGCATTCTTTTTCTGAGTTCATAATAATTAGCAGAAGTCTCGGCAGAAGGCAGATACATATCTATACCATATCTTCTGAATCCAAATTCAGCAGGAGCAACATAAGGAACAACATCATTAGGGTTAATAATATTAAAAATATTGTTATACTTCTCACCCTCTATCATTCCATAATATGCAGCAGGTGTCTCAAAAGTATAAGTGTAAACACCCTCTTTAGCATAAGTTACGTCGCTGGCAAAATCATACTCGTCGTCCAGAGCACCACCAACAAGATTAGCAGTTGCTGCACCACGACTGTATCCGGTAACCCAAAACTTTACGTCACCAGTTATGCCATTCTCTTCCATAAACGAATCTAGGAAATCTAACGTGTCCTTTTGTGCTTTTGTAAAGCCCTCGTGATTACCACTACTGCCCATGTCGAAATTGCTAGACCACTCACTGGCGTACCCTGCACCACGGATTACAATCGCCACAAGGGTGTAATCATCCATTTGCTTTGCACTGCATATTACACCAATGGAGTCGGCCTCGGGCTTTTTGTTATACCACTCGTTTGCCTCATAGAAAGTCATTCCAATATCTGTCATGAGGGCTTTGGCATTACGGTCTCCGTTTTTATAATCATCATCAGGAACATTGGCCGCCGCCATAGAAAGACAAAGCGTCATTGTGGCGAGGCTTGGATTATATTCATACGAACTATTATCAAAATAAGCATCGTCATAGTAATACTTAGCTTGATTCTCTTCGTCTTCACTGTAACAGAAATATGTGTCTTCTTTTTGAGAATTTTCTGTTGGGTTGCCTTTATCAGCTATGACAATAGATGCTGGAATAATCCCAGCAATCATAATCATTGATAAAAAAGCTGATAAAACTTTCTTCATGCCAATCCTCTTAATAAAATCTGCGTCTTCTTGCACCTGTAATAGGTGCCATTACCATACTTGTTCCCACAACTATAGCAATTAGTCCCGCAGTTTTCAAACCAGTTGTCACAAACAAATCTTCACGAGTGAATGCATATCTATCTGAGTAATTGTATACAGAAAATGTATTTCCTATCTGAAGTTTGTATTTATTAAAAGATCTTGTCTCATCTACAATTATAAAATTCGCAGGATGCTTATCATCATTAGACTTAAAAGTAAGTGTATTTACGTAAGTTGTATATCCTGATCTATTACGGCCGCGTCTATGATAAACGCTTTGCTGATCCACGTTAACAAGTGTTGCTGTAAAAAACTCAACCTCATCATCATGCATAAGCTGGCTTACCGTTGGAAAAAATCCAAAAATAATAATACCAGCAATAATAACGAAAATACCTATAATAATTAATACTGTCTTCCAAGTTTCCATAAAATACCCCCAAAAACAAATACACTGTAATGTATAAGAGTCTATCACTTTCAATTTGGATTTTTTCTTTCCTTCGGAGAATTAAGTAAATATAAAACATAAAAACTGCCCCAGAAAGTCGAGTCTCCAGGGCAGTCAAAATAATAATTAATTTTAATTATCAAACAAGAATAGCGAACTTAAGTGTGCACTTAACAGCTGTCTTACCGTCAACAGTAGCCTCAGCCTCACCTACACCTACAGGTCCTCTAACCTGTGTGATTCTTGTCTCGAGACGAACCTGATCACCAGGAACGATCTGACGCTTAAACTTACAGTTATCGATACCTGCGAATACAGCAATCTTACCCTTGAAATCTTCCTGGGAAAGGATTGCAACTGCACCTGCCTGAGCAAGAGCCTCTACTGTAAGAACACCTGGAACGATTGGCTGCTCTGGGAAGTGACCCTTAAAGAACCACTCATCAAAAGTGAAGTTCTTATAAGCTACACAGTACTGACCTGGCTCATAGTCCTCTACCTTATCGAGGAGGAGGAATGGGTGTCTGTGTGGGATAATTGCCTTAATTCCGTTGATATCAAGTGAATTAGCCATTTGAAAGTATCTCCTTTAATTAAATTATGCTTCGTACTTCTTGATTAAGATTGTAGCGTTGTGGCCACCAAATCCGAGAGAGTTACTCATAGCGTAGTTAATCTCACGGTTCTTACCCTGACCGAGTGTGTAATCGAGATCGCACTCCTCATCAGTGTTAGCTGTACCACGTGTTACATGTACATAGTTGTTCTCGATAGACTTAACACAAACAACTGCCTCGATACCACCAGCACCACCAAGAAGGTGACCTGTCATGGACTTTGTGGAGTTGATAGAAACGTTCTTAGCATCCTCACCGAAAGCATACTTAATAGCACGTGTCTCGAAGAGGTCGTTGTGGTGTGTGGATGTACCATGAGCATTGATGTACTCAACATCCTTAGGCTCTACGCCAGCTTCCTTCATAGCAATCTTCATTGCCATACCAGCACCGGAACCATCCTCTGCAGGGGAAGTGATGTGGTAAGCGTCGTTAGTAGCACCGTAACCAACCATTTCGGCATAAATCTTAGCGCCTCTTGCCTTAGCGTGCTCGAGCTCCTCGAGAACGAGAACACCAGCACCCTCACCGATTACGAAACCATCTCTGTCCTTATCGAATGGTCTTGAAGCAAGGTTAGGATCTTCCTGTGTAGAAAGAGCTGTAAGTGCTGTAAATCCGAGAACACCAGAAGGACAAACTGCAGCCTCTGCACCGCCTGCGAGCATTACATCTGCATCACCATACTTAATTGTCTTAAATGCCTCACCAATGGAGTGTGTACCAGAAGCACAAGCTGTAACGATATCAAGGTTCTTACCCATCATGTGATACTTGATAGAGATGTTAGCAGAAGCCATGTTACCGATCATCATTGGGATGTAGAGAGGTCCAACCTTCTTACCCTCATTGATCTTAGTAATCTCTCTCTCGTTAGCCTGCATGGAACCAACACCAGAACTTACGATAACACCAACACGGAAAGGATCTTCCTTCTCCATGTCGAGACCAGCGTCCTCAACAGCCTCTGTTGCTGCAACCATTGCGTACTGTACGAATGGCTCCATTCTCTTTGCTTCCTTGAAGCTCATGTACTGTGTAACATCAAAATCCTTAACCTCAGCAGCTACCTTTACCTTGTAGTCTGTTGTGTCAAATCTTGTGATGGATCCGATACCATTACGGCCCTCTACGAGACCATTCCAGAAACTCTCTACGTTGTTACCGAGAGGTGTAATCGCACCCATACCTGTAATAACTACTCTGTTTGCCATTTCTTTATCTCCTATTTCCTTTAAGAAATTAATTACATGTGCATACCACCGTCAACGCTGATGCACTGACCTGTGATGTAAGAAGCCTCATCAGAAACAAGGAATGCTACGCAGTTAGCGATATCCTGAACCTGACCAAATCTTCCGAGAGGGATGGAAGCGATGTACTGCTCCTTAACCTTCTCTGGGAGAACGTCTGTCATTGGAGTCTGAACGAATCCTGGAGCTACAGCATTAGCTGTGATGTTCTTAGAAGCATACTCTCTTGCTACAGACTTTGTGATACCAAGTACACCTGCCTTAGAAGCAGAATAGTTTACCTGGCAAGCATTACCCTGAAGACCTACGATAGAGCTGATAGAAACAATACGACCGAACTTCTGCTTGCTCATTACAGGTACACACTCACGGAAGAAGTTGTAAGAACCCTTGAGGTTAACAGAGATAACTGCATCGAAGTCCTCTTCCTTCATTCTTACGAGGAAGCCGTCTCTTGTGATACCAGCGTTGTTGATAAGAATATCAACAGAACCGAATGTCTCCTTAACATCTGCAACGCACTCCTTAACTGCGTTTGCATCTGTTACGTTGCACTGATAAGCCTTTGTCTCAACGCCATATGTAGCCTTAATCTCGTCAGCAGACTCCTGGATGCCCTCGATTGGACAAGCGTCGATAACTGCGATGTTAATTCCCTTAGAAGCAAGTGTCATAGCGATGCACTTACCAATTCCTCTTGCGCTACCTGTTACGATTGCTGTTCTAGCCATGATAATTCTCCTTATTCAAATTAAAATTAATTACTTTGTTTCCATGTCCTTAAGTGCTGCTACACAAGCCTCAACATCAGCTACTGTAGAAACATTAATTACTGGGATTTCTGGGCAAGTCTTCTTAACGAAACCTGCGATTGTCTTACCAGGACCAATCTCAACGAATACATCTACTCCGTTGTCCTTCATGAGACGAAGTGTCTGCTCCCACTTAACTGGGGAAGAAACCTGAACCTGAAGAAGATCCTTAATCTGATCCTTGTTATCTACAATCTCAGCTGTAGCATTTGCTACATATGGGATTCTAAGATCTGTAATCTCAGCCTTATCAAGCTCCTTTCTGAGCTCGTCACCTGCTGGCTTAAGCATTGGTGAATGGAAAGGACCAGAAACGTTAAGCTGAACTACCTTACGAGCACCAGCCTCCTGGAGCTTAGGCATAGCAGCTACAACACCCTCTGTCTTACCTGTAATAACAATCTGACCAGGGCAATTGAAGTTAGCCATTGTAACACCATCAAAATCCTTAATGATGCTCTCGATAACATCCGCATCCATACCGATAACAGCAGCCATTGTTCCCTCACCAGCTGGAACAGTGTTGCTCATGAGGCTACCTCTGATTCTTGTAAGTCTAACTGCATCGTAGAAAGTCATTGCACCAGCCTCAACGAGTGCGCAATACTCACCAAGAGAGAGACCAGCAGAGATATCAGACTTAACACCTGCGTCAACAAGAGCCTTGTTGATAATCATGCATGCTGTAACAAGTGCAGGCTGTGTGAACTCTGTAACGTTGATATCATCGTTCTCTACGAAGAGAAGCTTTTCCATATCAACTCCAGAAGCCTCAGAAGCCTCCTTAATCATTTCTTTTGCATAGTCGTACTGCTCTACGAAGTCCTGAGCCATACCAATCTTCTGGGCACCCTGACCTGGGTAAACAAAAGCAATCTTCATTTTCTTTATTCCTTTTCTTTTTTGGTTTATTTCTTAATTAGCAAACTGGCTTAGCGTTACCGAGAATCTCATTAGCCTGAGCGAACATATCCTCGATGATTGTCTTAGCTGGCTTAATCTCGTTAACCATACCAGCAATCTGGCCAGCCATAAATGTACCGTTCTTTGTATCACCATCAACTACTGCCTTACGAAGAGCACCAACACCAAGTGCCTCCATCTCCTCGAAGCCAGCATTTCTGTCCTCGAGCTCCTGGAACTTAGCTGTGAGCTGGTTTCTGATCTGACGAACAGGAGCACCTGCCTTACGACCTGTAACCTTAGTTGATGTGTCCTTAGCCTTGATGATCATATCCTTGTAGTTCTGGTGAATGTTTACTTCCTCAGAAGCACAGAAAACTGTACCACACTGAACACCACATGCACCGAGCATGAAAGAAGCTGCAACACCACGACCATCAGCGATACCACCAGCAGCGAGTACTGGAATATTAACTGCATCAATAACCTGTGGAACGAGAGCCATAGTTGTGAGCTCACCAACGTGTCCACCAGACTCTGTACCCTCTGCGATAACAGCGTCAGCACCGTCTCTCTCCATCTTCTTAGCCATTGCTACAGATGGAACTACTGGAACTACAAAGCAACCTGCTTCCTTCCACATTGGAATATACTTCTGTGCAGAACCTGCACCTGTTGTAACAACCTTTACCTTCTCTTCAGCAATAACCTTTGCAATCTCATCAGCACGTGGGTTCATGAGCATGAGGTTAACTCCGAAAGGCTTATCTGTGAGCTTTCTGATCTCCTGAATCTGTGTGCGGAGCCAGTTCTCATCAGCACCACCAACACCGATGATACCAAGACCACCTGCCTCAGATACTGCAGCAGCAATGTGATGATCTGCTACCCATGCCATACCACCCTGGAAGAGTGGATACTTAATACCAAGAATTTCTGCAATAGTTGCCATAAACTTATCTCCTTGTAAATTTATTTATCAAAGTAATTAGAATACGAAATAGTTAGCACCCCAAGTAAGACCACCACCGAAGGAGCTCATGACAATCTTGTCGCCCTTCTTAAGCTGACCTTCCTTCTTCATCTGTGTAAGAAGCACTGGGATAGAAGCTGAAGAAATATTACCTGTATCAGCAATTGTAAGTGGGAACTTCTCAAGTGGAATCTGAAGCTTCTTAGCTGTAGCTTCAATGATTCTTAAGTTAGCCTGATGGAATACAAAGTGATCCACATCATTAATATCAAAACCATACTTATTTGAGAGATCCTCAACAAGCTGTGGGATTTCTGTAACTACAAATCTGAATACATCTCTACCAGCCATGAACATGTTTGTTGACTTAAGGAAGCCCTCTTCCTCAAACCTCTTTGGCTGCTTCATATTCTCACAGTGTAAGCATGTTCCACGAGACAAAGAAGATCTCATGATAAAAGAGTTCTTCTCAGAAGCGTCAACCTCAGTAGCCTTAAGAACAGCACAACCTGCGCCATCACCAAAGAGGATACATGTTCCACGGTCTTCCCAGTCTACATAGTTAGTAAGACACTCTGCGCCAATAACAAGTGCACACTTTGAGTTACCGCTCTCGATAAAGCCCTGAGCTGTATTATATGCTGCAATAAATCCAGGACATGCTGAATTTACATCAAAGCAAGCGCAATTCTCACTGGCACCTACTGCACCCTGAACACAAACTGAAAGTTCTGGGAAAACAAGATCTGGAGTAGTAGATGCTACAACGATGAGGTCAATTTCAGTAGGATCAATTCCTGCATCCTCAACAGCTGCCTTTGCTGCCTTACATGCCATTGTTGAAGACTTATCCTCGATACCATCAGCGACATGTCTTCTCTTTATTCCAGTTCTCTCTGTAATCCATTCATCATTTGTCTCAACAATCTGAGCGAGGTCATCGTTTGTCATAATCTTAGGTGGCAAATATGAACCTAAACCAACGATTTTTCCAGTAATCATACGTCTCTCCTATAAATCCTTTGATAATCAAAGTATTGCACAACAGCATTATACAGTCAATATGCGTCGCGCGCTACTATACTTATAATTTTAGCCTATTTTGCCTCATTTTTATAAACTATTGTCTATTATTTTATTTCCATAAATTTTCCGATAAACAGAACCTTTTTGAATTTTGATTGTCTTATTATGTGAAAGGAGGAACTACCTATGAAGGAAAAATAACCCAAACAGAATGGAAAACTATAATTGCAAATACCGTTCCATAAATCTAATTAAACCATACAAAAAGAGCCCCGAGATAACTCGGAGCTCTCTTATTAACTTTGGTTAGTTATTAATCACAGATTACTCAATGATTGTAGAAACTGTACCGGAAGCTACTGTGTGACCACCCTCACGGATAGCGAATCTGAGACCCTGCTCCATAGCGATTGGAGTAATGAGCTCTGCAGAAATTGTTACGTGGTCACCAGGCATACACATCTCTGTGCCGTCTGGGAGATTAACGATACCAGTAACGTCTGTTGTTCTGAAGTAGAACTGTGGACGGTAACCTGTGAAGAATGGCTTATGACGGCCACCCTCTTCCTTAGTAAGAACGTAAACCTGACCTGTGAACTTTGTGTGTGGGTTTACAGAACCTGGCTTAGCGAGAACCTGACCTCTCTCAATCTCCTTACGGTCGATACCACGGAGAAGAGCACCGATGTTATCACCAGCCTCAGCCTGATCCATCTGCTTACGGAACATCTCAACACCTGTGATTGTTGTAGCCTTAGGCTCATCCTGAAGACCAACGATCTCAGCTGCGTCACCAACCTTAACTGTACCTCTCTCGAGACGGCCTGTAGCAACTGTACCACGACCTGTGATTGTGAATACGTCCTCAACAGGCATAAGGAATGGCTTGTCTACTGGACGCTCTGGTGTAGCGATATAAGAATCAACTGCAGCCATGAGCTCAACGATTGGAGCGTAAGCTGGGTCATTGATATCTGTAGATGTGCACTCGATAGCAGCGAGAGCAGAACCTCTGATGATTGGTGTGTCATCACCTGGGAACTCATAAGAAGAAAGGAGATCTCTGATATCCATCTCTACGAGCTCGAGGAGCTCCTCATCATCAACCTGGTCGCACTTATTCATGAATACTACGATATAAGGAACGCCTACCTGACGAGCGAGAAGGATGTGCTCTCTTGTCTGAGCCATAGGACCATCAGAAGCAGCACAAACGAGGATAGCACCGTCCATCTGAGCAGCACCAGTGATCATGTTCTTGATGTAGTCAGCGTGGCCTGGGCAGTCAACGTGAGCATAGTGACGTGTCTCTGTCTGATACTCTACGTGTGCTGTGTTGATAGTGATACCACGAGCTCTCTCCTCTGGTGCAGAGTCGATGTTACCATACTCCTTGTACTCAGCGCCGCCTGCAAAAGAAAGAACCTTTGTGATAGCAGCAGTAAGAGTTGTCTTACCGTGGTCAACGTGACCGATAGTTCCGATGTTTACGTGTGGCTTACTACGTACGAACTTTTCCTTAGCCATTGTAAATTTCCTCCTGAAATTTATTTATTAATTAGTTATATCTTACCGCCATGGGCGCATGATAGTCCCTATTTTACAGATTTCTGCACTTTATTTCAAGTATAGGCGCCTATCACGGCCTGTGCGATTAGTTTTAAATTTGAAGTATATATTACTTCTTGAGTACTGACTCCATAATGCTCTTTGGTGTCTCTGCGAAGTGAGAGATCTGCATTACGAATGTACCACGACCCTGTGTAGAAGAACGGAGTGCTGTAG
>JAKSRI010000008.1 GCA_024403695.1 Saccharofermentans sp.
CTAAGACAGTTATCTGGAATGGTCCTGCAGGCGTATTCGAGTTCGAGAAGTTCGCAGTAGGTACAAAGGCTCTCGCTGAGGCAATCGCTAAGACAGATGCTACATCTATCATCGGTGGTGGTGACTCTGCAGCAGCTATCGAGAAGCTTGGTTATGCTAGCCAGGTATCTCATATCTCCACAGGTGGTGGAGCTTCTCTCGAGTTCATCGAGGGTAAGGTTCTCCCAGGTATTGATTGCCTCCTCGATAAGGAGACAGATCGTACATTCGCAGCTGGTAACTGGAAGATGAACTGCGGTATCCCTGCAGATGCAGCTAAGCTCATCAACGAGCTCAAGCCACTCATCACAGAGGCTAAGGCTAAGGTTGCTCTCGGTGTTCCTGCAACAGCTCTTGCAGCAGCAGTAGAGGCAGCAGCTTACTCTAACATCAAGATCGCAGCTGAGAACTGCCACTTCGAGGAGAAGGGTGCATTCACAGGTGAGATTTCTCCACTCTGGCTCGCTAAGATGGGTGTTTCTTATGTAATTCTTGGTCACTCTGAGCGTCGTGAGTACTTCGCTGAGACAGACGAGACAGTTAACAAGAAGGTTCATGCAGCTCTCAAGTATGGTCTTAAGCCAATCGTTTGCTGTGGTGAGACTCTTGATCAGCGTAAGGCTAACGTTCATAAGGATTTCATTAAGGGCCAGATCGTAGGTGCTCTTAAGGATGTTCCAGCTGATAAGATGTGCCAGATCACAATCGCTTACGAGCCAATCTGGGCTATCGGTACAGGCGAAGTTGCTACAGACGAGCAGGCAGAGGAAATCTGCGCACTCATCCGTGAGCAGGTTAAGGATCTTTATGATGAGGAGATTGCTGAGGCTATCACAATCCAGTATGGTGGTTCTGTTAAGTCCACATCTGCTAAGGGCCTCTTTACAATGCCTAACATCAACGGTGGTCTCGTTGGTGGTGCTTCCCTTAAGGCTGATGAGTTCTCCAAGATCGTTCTTGCTGAGGAGCTCTAATCCTAATCGGATTAAAAACTAATAATTCTTGATTGAATTTAATCCCTGATGTGCATTATGTGCATCAGGGATTTTTTGTGCCGGAAAGTGGATTTGACTAATATCAAAGAATCTTATATACTCCCCTTGTTCATTTTCTTATAAAAAAACGCAAAAATGAACAAGGGGATATATGATTACAAAATCAGAGTTTGATGTTTTATATTTTTTGATGAAAAATCCTGAAGGTGTTACTCAGAGAATGATTGCTAAGAACACGGGGTATTCTTTGGGAAAAATAAATAATATTGTTAGTGAATTAACCGAGAAAAAGCTTGTTGAAGATGGTAAGCCAACAGAACTTGGATTAAAGGAGCTGTCTCCATATAAGGTGAAAAACGCTGTTATTATGGCAGCTGGAATGTCTAGCCGATTTGCCCCTTTATCCTATGAAAAGCCAAAGGGACTTCTTGAAGTCAAAGGTGAGATACTTATCGAAAGAGAGATTGAACAGCTTTTTGAAGCGGGAATAAAGGATATTACGGTTGTAATTGGCTATATGAAGGAGAAGTTTTTCTATCTTCAGGATAAGTATGGTGTGAAGTTAGCTGTTAACCCTGATTACTATAAGTACAATAATTCCTCCACAGTTTATTGCGTAATGGATATTCTTGATAACACATATATTTGTTCTAGTGATAATTATTTTATGAAGAACGTGTTTGAAGAGTATGTATATCATTCATACTATTCAGCAATTTATGGTGAGGGAAGAACTGAAGAATACTGCATGGAATACGATAACCATGGAAGAATAACCAATGTAACAGTTGGTGGTTCGGATTCCTGGTACATGTTGGGTCACGTTTATTTTGATAGAGAATTTAGCAAAAAATTCGTTGAAATATTGAAGGAACAGTACCAGTTTCCGGAAACAAAGAAGCAGTATTGGGAAGATTTATATATTAAGAATATCAAGTCACTTGATATGTATATTCAAAAATATGATTCTGATGTTATAAAGGAATTTGATTCACTGGAAGAATTGCGTGAATTTGATAATGCTTACATTAACAATATGGACTCGACTATTTTTGCTAATATCTGTGGATACTTTGGATGTGAACAAAAGGATTTGGAGTCAATTAAAGCTATTAAAAAAGGGCTGACCAATACATCTTTTACATTTAAATACAACGGAGATAAATACATATATCGTCATCCTAGTAGTGGAAGTGAGACCTATGTAAGTAGAAAAAGCGAGTCAGCTTTTCAAAACATTGCTAAACAGTTAGATTTTGATGATTCATTTGTCTATATGGATGAAGAAAAGGGTTGGAAAGTATCAAAGTATATTCCTGACCTTCGCGAAATGGATTACAACAATGAGACTGAGGTGGACAAAGCTTTAGACATCCTAAAAAAACTTCATGGATATGATACTAAAGTAGATTACACCGTAGATTTCTGGGATAA
Organism: Saccharofermentans sp.; assembly: GCA_024403695.1. GTDB lineage: Bacteria > Bacillota > Clostridia > Saccharofermentanales > Saccharofermentanaceae > Saccharofermentans. Next base: position 2,469 of record JAKSRI010000008.1, read on the forward strand.
GACAATGGCTTTGCATCATTATCTGACACTTTCGGGCAAGGCGGAGTTTACTGGATACGAAGACCTACTTTATGAAATGAAGAAGGTGAATGCAATCCTTGAAAAAAGCACATTAAAAAGAAACTGTCTTTGTCATCTAGATTGCTGTTCATATAACTTCCTTTTGGACGGAAATAATCAGCTGAGATTAATTGACTGGGAATATTCCGGTATGTGTGATCCCGCACTAGATATAGGTACATTTATCTCTTGTTCTGAATATACCTATGAAGAGGCACTAAGAATAATTGAAAAGTATCTTGAACATACTCCGAATGAAGCGGAAACAATTCACTATTGTGGATGTGTAGCAATGACAGCCTATTTCTGGTTTTTATGGGCATTGTTCCAGGAAACTAGAGGGAATTTTGTTGGAGTATGGTTGCTTCGCTGGTTTCAGATCGCAAGAGAGTATTCAACAAGAGTTATCGAAATGAATAATGAATTATAAGGGGGATATAGTATGGCTAGAGAAATTGTTGAGAAGGATATTTCTTTACTCGAGGACTTACTGAAGAAAGTTTTGAATAAGGAAACATATAAAAATATAGAGCGTCTTGGTGGTTTAACAAATCACACTTATAAAATTACGCTTGATAACGGTGAACAATATATTTTAAGAATTCCTGGAGATGGTACAGAAGAACTTATTAATCGTAAGGATGAGCAGAAGAGTACAATGCTTGCCTGTGAACTTGGTATTGATGCAAAGTGTCTGTTCTTTGGAGAAGATGGATTCAAGGTAACTGAATATATAAAAGATGCAATTACAATGTCACCTGAAACGATTAAGGAACCTACTAATATTGCAAAAGTAGCTGATATTTTTAAAAAACTTCATTCCTCTGAGAAAGACACAGGAGTTCCATTTGAAGTTTTCGAGATGGCGGCTGGTTACGAGAAAATAATATTTGATAGCAATGTAAAGCTATATGAAGACTATGATGCTATTAAGGCACAGGTTATGGATATAAAGACTGAAATTGACTCTTCTTGTGACATTAAAAAGGTTCCATGTCATAATGATCCACTATGTGAGAACTGGGTTCTTGGAGAGAATCAGATGTATCTAATCGATTGGGAATATGCTGGAATGAATGATGGTATGTGGGATTTGGCAGATGTTTCTATTGAAGCTAGCTATACACATGAAGAGGATGAATTATTGTTGAAAAAATATTTTTCTTCATCAATTGATAATGGTACATGGAAGCATTTCTTGGCTAGTAAGATCTACGTAGATTATTTGTGGACGCTGTGGGCAAAGACAAGAGTGCCATTTGATGGACAGCCTATGGAAGATTGGGCCACAGAGCGTTATCTCAGACTTAAAAATAATATTATTGAATTTAATAAGATTTAAAGGAGGAATAGAAATGATAGCTGGAATTCTTGCAGGACTTACATGGGCTCTTGAGACAGTAATTTTGGGTATAGCTCTTGCTATGACACCTTTCGTATCAACAGAACAGGCGGTGTTTCTAGCCCCTTTCGTATCGACTTTTTTGCATGACTTTTTCTCTGCAATATGGGCGATGATTTACAACACAGTAAGAGGTAATTTGTTGAAAGTTTTTGCGTGCCTTAAGAAAAAAGGTGGTCGCTTTGTTGTAGTAGCAGCAATTATTGGTGGACCTGTTGGTATGACAGGTTATGTTATGGCTGTAAATTATATGGGTGCTTCTATTGGAGCGGTTGCAAGTGCAATTTTTCCAGCAATTGGAGCCGTTCTTGCTTACTTTTTCTTGAAAGAGAAAATGCAGTGGTATCGTTGGATTTTGTTAATTATTACTTTGTTAGGTGTTTACGGATTAAGTTATTCACCTGATTTGAATATTCATAATTTTTGGCTTGGTCTTATTGGAGCACTCATGTGTGCTTTCGGATGGGGTATCGAGGCGGTTATTCTTGCAAAGTGCATGCAGGATCCAGATGTCAAAGATGAATATGCACTTCAAATTAGACAGACAACATCCGCTATTGTTAACGGTGCAATAATACTTCCATTAATTAAGGGATGGGGATTTACAGCAGATTTGTTAACTTCAAATACAGGATGGCTTCTTCCAGTAATTGCTATCGCAGCATTATTTGCAACAGTATCCTACCTTTTCTACTACAGAGCTATTTCTCAGATTGGTGCATCAAAATCAATGGCTCTAAATGTTACTTATACAGCGTGGGCAATTGTGTTTACGGTGCTTATCTTAAGAGATACTTCCGTACTGACGCCTGTAACTATTATTTGTGCGATTGTTGTAGTTGTATGTGGTATTTTTGCTGCGGCTGACTTCAAGGATATTATTGGAAAAAATAGTTAATTTGTTGATATCTTGCCCATAGGGGCTTATTTAGTGTATCTTTATTCAAGAGTAAACTACTGGTTGGAGGATACTTATATGGGTGATTATTACATTCTTTATTTACTCGGTACACTTGCTGTTATGATTGGCAGCTTTGTTGTTCAGAGTAATCTTAAGTCAAAGGCAGCAAAGGGCAGTCAGATTAGAGCAGCTAGCGGTAAGACAGCAAATCAGGTTGTTGAAGAAATGCTTAGAGAGCATGGCATCACTGGCATTACGATCGACCACAAGCCAGGCGAACTTACAGATTGCTATTCTCCAAGAGAAGGAAAGATCTACCTTTCTGATACAACATATAATCAGTGCAGTATTACAGCTATTGCTGTAGCAGCACATGAGTGTGGACATGCTGTTCAGGATCATGAGAATATGCCTATTTACAGATTAAGACAGATGCTTGCACCTGTTGCTGGAATCAGCTCTCAGGCTGGAGTATGGCTTGCCATGATTGGCCTTATCGTTGCGCAGGCATCTTCTGGTGGAAGTGAGCTGGCATATAATATCTGCACACTTGGAATTATTATTTATATGGCAGCATTTCTTTTTTATCTTGTAATGCTTCCTGTAGAGCGTAATGCAAGTAACAGAGCTTATAAGGATATGAAGCAGGCTGGCTGGGTAGGTCAGGATCAGTTGAAGTTCTCCTACAAAGTATTACGAGCAGCTGGTGATACTTATGCTATTGCTCTTGCATCTGCTGCAGTTACACTTTTAAGACTTCTTGCTATCCGTGGTAATTCAGGACGTCGCAGATAAGTTTTATCGGTATTCTATGACTATTATGACCGCTCCGTCAGGGGCGGTTTTTTTGTTAAAATCTTATTAAATATAGTGCTTCAAATTGAAGTTTAAATATTTAAATGTTACCATCAAAGTTAGCGTAAATTATTAATTCTAGGAGGCGACTATGAGCTACGAATTTATGGATAAAAAAGGTAATTTCAGATTGGAGAATCCTGATTTGTTCAGTTACCTTTATTTCCCAGTAGGATCCGAAAGCGGCATGATGGGTGCGGTTACACCAGAACTCGGAGGTGACCTTAAGACATCACAGAATACATTCTTTTTGGAGCCAGTTAGTTCTGATAATCTCCATAACAATAGAAGCACACGTAATTTCTGGATTTATGAAGAGGGTAAGCCACTTGTATCTGCTATGGGCGCATCTTCTGCACAGAGCAGTAAGAAATTCACAGATGAGAAAGATGAAGTTACTTTCTATGGTGGACTTCTCTCCCAGAAGGTTGTTCGTAAGATTAATGGCAGAGGCATTACCACAGAGGTAACCACTTTCGTGCCAGTTCAGACACAGGACAAGGTGGAGCTTACAAAGATTGTTATTACAAACACAGGAGATAAGGCCATTACTTTTACACCTGTAGCAGCAACTCCTATTTATGGTCGTTCTGCTGATAACATCCGTGACCACCGTAACGTAACTGCTATGCTTAACAGAATGCTCGTTACAGATTATGGTACAGTTAACAACCCAACTCTTACATTTGATGAGAGAGGACACAGACGTAATAAGGTTGTTTATGGTTTCTTCTCCGCTGACGGTGAGGGTAAGAAGCCAGTTGGTGCATGTCCTGTAGCTGAGGACTTTATTGGTGAGGGTGGTTCCTTTGATAACCCTAGATTCCCTGTTACAAAGACTCCTTGTAATGCTGCTGGTTACCGTGAGGACGGTTTCGAGGCAATGGGTACAGCTTTGTATGCTGATAAGACACTTCAGCCAGGCGAGAGTGCTACTTACGTTGTCGCTCTTATGGTTGATGATATCGCTCGTCCTGCTGATACAGACGCTGATCTTCAGGCTGATGCTAAGGCACTTGAGGATAAGGCAAAGAAGTATCTCTCTGCAGCAAGCTTTGATGCTGAGTATGAGAAGCAGCAGGCTTACTGGGATAAGAAGAATAACATCGCATTCAGAACAGGTGATAAGGCATTCGATAACTGGATGTACTGGGTAGGTGTTCAGCCAATGCTCAGAAGAATCTTTGGTTGTTCCTTCCTTCCACACCATGACTATGGTAAGGGTGGCCGTGGATGGCGTGACCTCTGGCAGGACTGCCTCGCACTTATCATCATGGATCCAAGTGATGTTCGTGCAATGCTTATCGATAACTTCGGTGGTGTAAGAACAGACGGAACAAATGCCACAATCATTGGTTCTAAGAGCGGTGAGTTTATCGCAGACCGTAATGGAATTACTCGTGTATGGATGGATCACGCTATGTGGCCATTTATGACAATGGAACTTTATATTAAGCAGAGCGGTGATATTGGAATTCTCGATGAGATTGCTCCTTACTTTATTGACCGTCAGGTGATGAGAGGTGAGGCACTTCTCGACGCTAGCGAGCTCGATGAGAAGCTTACAAATAAGGGTACAGTTATCGAGCATCTTCTCCTTCAGAACCTTGCTGCTTTCTTCGATATCGGTGAGCACGGTCACATGAAGCTTCGTGGTGCTGACTGGAACGACGCTCTCGATATGGGTAAGGACCGTGGTGAGTCCGTAGCATTTACAGCTGCTTATTGTGCTAATTACAGACGCCTCGCTGGTATTCTTAGAAAGTATTCTGAGATTAAGGGTGTTGACGTTATCGAGGCTGCAGCTGAGCTTGATGGCCTTATGGGTGTGCCTTCTGAGAAGAAGATGCAGTCCACTCTCAGAGACTATTGTGAGTCCGTTAAGTATGGTTTTGGCGGTGCCAAGATGGTATACGAGATCGAGGATATCGCTAAGGATCTTGAAGACAAGGCAAATTATATCGAGAAGCACATTCTCGAGAACGAGTGGTTCACAGATGCTGATGGTTATTCAAGATTTAACGGTTACTATGACAACAGTGGTCGCGCTCTCGAGACAGGTGATGCGGGTAACATGATGCTCACTTCTCAGGTATTTACTGTAATGTCCGGTATCGCTTCTGAGGATCAGGTTAAGGAAGTAGTTAAGTCCGCTGACAAGTATCTCTACGATGAGGCTATCGGAGGCTATAAGCTTAATACGAACTTCCATGAGATTAAGACTGATATGGGTAGAATGTTCGGTTTCTCTTACGGACAGAAGGAGAACGGTGCAGTATTCTCACACATGACAGTTATGTTCGGTAATGCTCTTTACACAAGAGGATTTAAGGATGAAGGATGGAAGGTAATCGGCACTCTTTACAGACACGCTACAGACTTTGCATCAAGTAAGATTTTCCCAGGTGTTCCTGAGTATTTCGATCCTAAGGGTCGTGGTGTTTACCACTATCTCACAGGTGCTGCTTCATGGCTCATGCTCACAGTACTTACAGAGATGTTCGGTGTTAAGGGTGATTACGGCAGCCTTAAGTTCGTTCCACAGCTCGTTGAATCCCAGTTCGATGAGAATGGCGAGGCGGGTGTAAGCTTCGAGTTTAATGGTAAGCCAATCGACGTAACTTATAAGAAGACAACAGGCGTTTCTTCTGTAGCTTCCATCACAGTTGATGGCGCTAAGGTGGTAGAGGGCTCCAACGTGCTCCCAGCTGATAAGATTGGCAGCAAGATTGTAGTAGAACTTGCATAAGTTAGTATAAAAATTAATCTTTACATGTCCCTGGGCAGCAACGCCTGGGGACATTATATATAATAAAAATATGAGACTATTAATCGACAAAAAGAACGGTCCAATCGTTATACATATAACAGGAAAACATGAGTCATCTCAGACGGAAGCTTTGTGCGACGCAGTAACGGCATGTACTACATCTGATTTTACAATGTACGAGGTTATGGTTGAGGACTGGGACAGCATGCTGACCCCATGGCCAGCAAGTGGAATATTTGGTGGCAGAGATTTCCAGGGTAATGCCCGAGAGCAGCTTTCTGCTATAGAGACCACCATTCTTGAGGAGCTTGGCGAGAATAACATCTCTCAACGCCCAATCTATATCGCAGGTTACTCCCTGGCAGGTCTTTTTTCTCTATGGGCAATGTGCGAAAGCAATATTTTTGACGGGGCAGTCTCTGCTTCTGGGTCACTTTGGTATCCAAATTGGTGTCAGTATATAGGAGAACAGAATTTTGCTAGCGCTAAAAAAGTATATCTAAGTCTCGGCGACAAGGAACCCAAGACAAAAAATCAGGTTATGAGTACGGTGGGAATTAGCACCCAGAAAACCTACGATATATTATGCGATAATTCTATGGTTAGCAGATCGACTTTTGAATGGAATGAAGGCGGACATTTTACTAATCCGATGGAGAGAATAGCAAAGGGAATTGCCTGGATAATTGACAACTGAGTACAGGCAATTAAAATCAGAATAAGAATTTAATTCGAGGGTAGTTTATGGATACAATAACATTTGATGCAGCGTGCGGCGGAGGCAATAAGATAGTTGCTTTTTTCTGCCCAACTGACAAGGTTCAGCCAGCAAAGGGTATCGTTCAGATTTGTCATGGTATGGCAGATTATTTCTGGCGCTATAAAGAGTTTATTGAATATCTTAATGACGAAGGCTGGAATGTCTGTGGAATGGACATGATGGGCCATGGTCAGACCTATGAGGCAAATAAGAATAACGATATGCCACTGGGTTATTTTGGAGACTGCAAGGATTCAGCTATGTGCATCTTAAAAGACGAGATGACACTTCATAAACTTGCAATCGAGCATATGGGACCTGCAGATAATTATGTTCTGTATGGCCACAGTATGGGTTCCTTTGTCGCTCGTAATATTTATATGACACCTGATTATACTAATCAGTTTACAAAATATGTTTTTGCCTCCACCATGGGCACTAACCCTGCGGTCGGGGCGGGCCTTGTGCTTTCGAGCATTGGCATGATGTTTGGTCTTAAGTCCAAGCCTGGAAAGCGCCTTAACAAAATTGCTTTCGGAACCTATAACAAGCGCGTTCCTAATAAGAAAACGGACTTTGACTGGATTAGCACAGATGATGAGGTTGTTGCCACTTATTGCGCAGATCCTCTGGCGGGTTTTCTTTTTACGTGGAAAGGTTTTAAGGATTTATTCACTTTTGTTAAGCGAATGCAGTCACCTGAGGCGTATAATAATGCAGGTAAGGCGCCATGCCTTCTGACTTATGGTGAAGATGATCCTGTTGGAAGTTACGGTAGTGGTCCACGTGAGGTGGCAGAGAAATACCGCGCAGCAGGCAAGGTAGTGACTGTTAAGAATTATGGTCATTATCGTCACGAGATTCAGAATGAACCAGAAGTAAACAAACAATATTTTAGGGATATCGCGGACTTTATCGCACTCCCATAATAGGAAAGAGGACATATGATTACATCTAATCCAACTGAAGAGCAGTTTAATAACTGGCTCGCACTCTGGCAGCAGTATGCTCCAACACTTAAGCCTAATCGCCGTTCTGGTATCGAGGTTATTCGTTTTATTCAGAAGAAGTATAAGGTGAAGGAGATTCGTGATCAGCGCGCAATGCTGGATTTTGCAGCGGCTATCTATGCTAATGGCTGGATGCGCGACAAGCTTCCTAAGGGACTGGAGCCAGACATTCATGTATTTAGAATTCTTGAAGAGGGCCCTGGAGTTAAGCTTTATGAGGAGCAGGATGAGGAGTTCCGCTTTAATGGTGAGACAACAGATATCGTTGTTATGGTAGATAAGGAAAGTGGTATCTACCAGGTAGAGGGCAGCAGCGCTCTCTGGGATGACCTTTGCTGCTATCAGGGACTTGACGCGGAGGATATTCAGAATCCTGTTAATGTTGGTCTTTATGTTGAATGCATGCGCAAGGCCGGCAAGATGAATTGATATTATATTTGAGAGGGTAAAGAAATGAGTAAGCTTCCAATTTATGAGCACGTTGTACAGTATTATGAGACAGACCAGATGGCTGTAGTTCACCATTCTAACTACATTAGATGGTTCGAGGAAGCTAGAGTGTATATCTTCGATAAAATTGGTCTTGGTTATCGTGAGATGGAGGAGAATGGAATCGTTAGTCCGGTTACTTCTGTTACCGCCGAATTTAAGACAATGACTAAGTTCTACGATACTGTAAATATTGAAGTAAAGTTTGTTAAGTTTACAGGTGTTAGGCTCTATATCGAATATATCATTAGTGATAAAACCACAGGTGAAGTCCGTTGTACTGGTCGAAGTGAGCATTGCTTTATCGGTAATGACGGCAAGATTATCTCTATTAAGAGAAGCAATCCAGATATTTACGAGAAGATGCAACAGTATATAGAGGAGTAATTAATGGTTGATATAGCTATCGTAGGTGCAGGTCCTGCGGGAATGGCAGCTGCAATTTATGCTAGTAGAGCTGGAAAGAATGTGGTTGTATTCGAGGGTGAGGCATACGGTGGACAGATTATAAACACACCAGAGGTGGAGAACTATCCTGGTCGTAAAAATTTTTCAGGTTTTGAATTTGCGCAGGAACTTAAGTCTCAGATGGATGACATGGGGGCTAAGCTGGAGTTCGATTTTATAAGAGAAATTACTGGTAATAGTACTGATGGGTTTGTGCTTCATGGTGAGTATGGAACCGAAATAGATGCAAAAGCAGTAATTATTGCTACGGGTGCCAAGTCCAGGCCATTAGGCGTTAAGGGTGAGGAGCAGCTTATAGGAAAGGGAGTTTCCTACTGTGCTACCTGTGATGGAAACTTTTATAAGGGCAAGATTACTGCTGTTATCGGTGGTGGCAATACGGCATTAGAAGATGCAATTTATCTATCCAACGTGTGCAGCAAAGTTTATCTCATACACAGACGTGATGAACTTCGTGGGGAGAGACGATTACAGGAAAAGCTAGCGTCACTGGATAATGTCGAGAGTGTTTTATCCTATACAGTTGATGAATTAATCTACGAAAACAGACTTAACGGTGTTAGGTTAAAATCCACTAAGGGTGAGAGTGACATTACTCTTGCTGTTGATGGCTTATTTGTGGCTGTTGGACAGATTCCTTCCAGTAGCGTTGTTTCCGGAGTTATTGATTTGGACGACAGTGGATATATTATTGCTACCGAGAATTGTCACACTAATGTAGAGGGTATTTTTGTTGCAGGAGATGTGCGTACCAAGAAGGTTCGTCAGCTAGTAACAGCTACATCTGATGGAGCGACTGCTGCCCTTGTAGCATGCGACTTTTTGGGGTAAAATAGATAGTCGATTTTATTGATTTTATTAGGTTTTCCGGAGGAAAATGAAATGGGAAGAAACGTTTACGATATACTTGAGGAGCGTGGCTATATTTCACAGGCTACACATAAGGACGAGATCTATGAGATGCTTGGTAAGCCAGGCGTATCTTTCTATATTGGATTTGATCCTACAGCTGATTCCCTTCATGTAGGTCATTTTGTTCAGATGATGGTTATGAGCCACATGCAGAAGGCTGGTCACAGACCAATCGCTCTCATGGGTGGTGGTACAGCAATGGTTGGTGATCCATCAGGCAGAACAGATATGCGTCAGATGATGACAGTAGAGACAATCGATCACAACGTAGAGTGCTTTAAGAAGCAGATGGGTAAGGTTGTAGATTTTGATGATGGTAAGGCTCTTATCGTTAACAACGGTGACTGGCTCCGTGATCTTAACTACATCGAGTTCCTTCGTGACATCGGACCTCACTTCTCTGTAAATAAGATGCTTACAGCTGAGTGCTACAAGCAGAGACTTGAGAAGGGTCTTTCCTTCCTTGAGTTTAACTACATGCTTATGCAGAGTTATGACTTCTACTATCTCCACCAGAAGTATGACTGTTGCCTCGAGCTTGGCGGTGACGACCAGTGGTCCAACATCATCGGTGGTGTAGAGCTCATTAGACGTAAGGAGCAGGCTCCAGCTTATGGTCTTACATTTACTCTCCTCACAAACAGCGAGGGTAAGAAGATGGGTAAGACAGCTAAGGGTGCTGTATGGCTTGATCCTAATAAGACACCTGTATTTGATTTCTACCAGTACTGGAGAAACGTTGATGACGCAGATGTTATCAAGTGCATGAAGCTTTTGACTTTCATCGAGATGGACGAAATCAACGAGTACGCTAAGCTTACAGATTCTGCTATCAACGAGGCTAAGAAGAGACTTGCCTTCGAGGTTACAAAGATCGTTCACGGTGAGGAAGCTGCTCTTACAGCTAAGAAGACAGCTGAGGATCTCTTCGAGAATAAGGGCCGTTCTGAGGATATGAAGACAACTGAGATGACAGCGGCTGATATCGCTTCTGGCAAGCAGCTCGCAGACGTTATGGTTGATGCAGGTATCTTCAAGTCTAAGGGTGAGGCTAAGAGAATGATGCAGCAGAAGGGTGTATATCTTAATGACGTAGTTGTTGAGGATATGTTCTATGCACTTAGCGATAGCGACTTCGATGAGAATGGTGAAGCAATTGTTCGTAAGGGTAAGAAGGTTTACCACAGACTTAAGAAGGTGTGATATTTGATTTATATATCGTAAAAAGGTATATTTATACATAGGGTAACCTAATTAGAAAAAAAGAAGGAATAAAAAATGAAGAAAATTAAGACAATCGTTTCTGGTTTGCTTATCGGTGCAATGATGATGTCTTTTGCAGGTTGTGCAAGCGTTAAGGCACGCGATAAGAAGGAAGTTAAGGATATCCTTAAGGAGAAGCTCGAGCTTAAGAAGGATAAAGATTTTAAAAATCGTAGTTATGATGACTATGATTATTTCTATGGCGAGAGTGGTAAGGCATATTTCTCAATCTATATTTATGATGATGAGGATGATGCTGCTGATGTTTTCGATGATCTCTATGATAGTTATGAGGATGATCTCGAAGATGATGTATTCGATGGCAAGATTAAGTTGAAGTCATCTGATACTTCCGGTTATGTAACATTTAAGGGTGAGTGCACAGATGATGATGCTGAGTGCTTCTTAGAAGATGAGTATTACTATGGTGGTGTTTACTATGCAGATAACATGGTTATTAGAGTAAGCGCAAGTAAGGATAAGGATAATGCTCGTGATGACGTTAATGCTTTCCTTAAGGCATTCGGTCTTCCAAAGCCATAATCATTGATTATTAACTTAACTATTAAAACAGAGTCCTTCGGGACTCTGTTTTTTGTTATAATTATTCATATTTAAAATTAACGGAGTGACACATGAGAATTTTCACTAAAGTTGTATCAATGATTCTTATAGCATCTATATCTTTGGGTATGGTTGCATGTTCAGATAGCGGATCAAAAAAGAAGGATAAGAAAGACAGGGAAAAGAAAGAAAAGACAAAGGTCGAAGAATGGTCTATTGATGACTTCGAGGATTTCCTTGACGATTATACAGATGGTGATTACTTTGATCGTGATTACGATAATTGCTATGGTCTCTTAAGTGATAGTGGCGATGTAGTTATCAATTATCGCTGGTATGATGATGAAGATGATGCAGAAGATTATTTTGATGTTGCATATTCAGGATTCGAGGAGGATTTTGATGATGACCTCTTTGATGGTAAGCATGATATGAAGCGATCTGGTAGCCAGGGCTATGTAGTATTAGCGGGAGAAGGCGAGGACGATGGTTCCTGGATATATGAGGATCAGTATTTTTATGGTGGAGTATATTATGCAGACCATATGGTTGTAACTATTATTACAACTAGGGATAAAGATAAAGCGCGTGAACATGTTGATGAAGTTCTGAAAGAACTGAATTTCCCTAGGCCATAATTCAAGTGATAGTTAAAACAGTAAAACAGAGCTCTTTATTGGGCTCTGTTTTTCATTTGCAATCTACTTCGCATCGTGGACAAAATGTTAATAAAATGTTAACATAACTAAAAATAGATAAGAGGTCCTGAATATGAAAAAAACAACAAAATGCTTATCTCTAATAGTGATTATGATGTTGGCATTTGTTTTTTCAGGTTGTTATTTTAAATCTGCTACAGCAACTGAATTTGAAACTGCATTGAAGGAAGAAATGGGTGCGCCAGAAGGTGGATATACAGTCGCAGCATATACTCCTGATAATACTCCTATAAGAGGATGCAATAAGGTTATTACATATTATGGTAACGGTGTTAGTTGTACTTATTTAGAATTTCTAGATGATGACAGCGCTTCTAATTATTTCAATAGATATCACGAGAATTTTGAAGATATTTTTGAAGATAGTTTCTTTAAGGGTGAGTGTAAAAAGAGCACATCAGGCTCACGTGGATATGTTTATTTGAAGGGTTCATTTAGTTGTGAACCTGGAAGATCTCTTTTCGGTGTTGGCCAGACATATGGTGGTGTTTATTGTGAGGGTAATGTTGTGGTTATGGTAATTACGCATATGGAGAACACCTCACGCTTTGCGGCAAGAGATTTCCTTAAAAAGTTGGGATATCCTTATATAGAGGTACAATAAACGGACACTTAACAGCATAATTTGTATTTACAAACAAACGTTCGCTTGTTAGAATGACTTCACAGCTAATTTGTGTGGAGGTGAGATTCTAGCATGTCGAACGTTTTTTATAACTTTACTTATGATGGAACGTTTGAGGGATTACTTTGCGTTTTGTTGAGATGTATTAGTACCAGAGTCATTCCTAAGAATATTCAGCCTGACTATATACTTAGTAGTAAATTAGAGTTTGAACAGTATACGCATATTGTGACTAACGAGTCGTTAGCTCATAAGTTATACGATTATATAGGTAAATTTGCTGACGTACAGGTTCAGCAGATGGTACGAGATTGTTTCCTTACGAGTCTTCCTAATAAGGAGGTTGATATATATATGCTCGTCAGACAGGCTCTGTGGCGCGGTAATAGCGTTGGTGACGATTTTAGCAATGATTCACTTAGACGTATTCAGATGGCCATTAGAGACCTTTACAGAGAGTCACAGAGCATTCCCTATGATATCAACTTCTCTCATTTCATTAATACAGATATCTCGATTATTAATCCTAGGAATATTGTGCTTCCAGTAATGATGGATAGTGTTCTCAGAAATACAGCTATGGAAGATTTTCTACTGTATGACAGACGACATAAATTGGCGCTTCTTAGAAGACGTGACAATGACTATATTGTAGATACTAGTCGAATAGCTGTTAAGACAGAGATTAATCACGACTATGTATATAATTCCCTTTGGAAGCATTTTATTAACGAGGGGAATATCAGGCGAATCAGACCTTTACATGTCTGCGGCAGACTGACTGATAATCCAACTATGTTATGGGATATTGCCAAATAAAAAGAGGACTGCAATTAGCAGTCCTCTTGGAGTTAATCAAGATGTTAAGCTATATTACTTGTTAGCATCGTTGGATCTAATTTCTGTACGGCGAATCTTACCAGAGATTGTCTTAGGAAGCTCCTCAACGAACTCTACGATACGTGGGTACTTATATGGAGCTGTCTTTTCCTTAACGTAGTTCTGAATCTCCTTCTTGAGTTCCTCAGAAGCCTCAGCCTTACCAGGAACAAGAACGATAGTAGCCTTAACTACGATACCACGAACACCCTGTGGGTCTGGTGCACCAGTTACAGCACACTCGAGTACATATGGGAGCTCCATGATTACAGACTCGATCTCGAATGGTCCGATACGGTAACCAGAAGATTTGATAACGTCATCGATACGACCTACGTACCAGATGTAGCCATCCTCATCCATCCAAGCTGTATCACCTGTGTGATAGTAACCATCGTGCCATGCCTCAGCTGTCTTCTCCTCATTTCTGTAGTAGCAGGAGTAGAGACCAGTTGGAATATACTCAGAAGTCTTGATACAAATCTCGCCTGTCTCACCTGGCTTGCAGTCCTTATCGTCTGCATCGAGGATATGGATGTCATAAAGTGGGTTTGGCTTACCCATAGAACCCATACGAATCTTAGAACCAACGAGGTTAGCGATAGCGAGAGTTGTCTCTGTCTGACCGAATCCCTCCATGAGACGGATACCTGTAGCCTTAATCCACTGATTAAATACCTCAGGGTTAAGAGCCTCACCAGCTGTTGTAGCGTACTTGATAGAGGAGAGATCATATTTATTAAGATCTTCCTTTACAAGGAAACGGAACATTGTTGGTGGAGCACAGAATGTTGTAATTCCGTACTTAGCGAACATAGGGAGAATCTCATCAGACTTGAACTTGTCGAAGTCGAATGTGAAGATAGGAGCCTCACAGAGCCACTGACCATAAATCTTACCCCAGAGTGCTTTACCCCAACCTGTATCAGAGATTGTGAAGTGGAGACCATTAGGGTCTACATTGTGCCAGTGCTTAGCTGTTGTGATGTGGCCTAATGCGTACAAATGAGAGTGCAATGCCATCTTAGGATAGCCAGTTGTACCAGATGTGAAGAACATTACCATTGGATCGTTACCACAGGAACAATCCTCTGGACGCTCGAATACATCGGAACACTCTTCGATTCCCTTATCGAAGTCGAGCCACTCACCGCGAGCACCATTAACCATCATGAACTTTGTAGGAGCATCCTCGCCGTTTGCTGCCATTGTTTTAGCAGCCTTCATTGCTTCCTCAGCTGTATCTCCGTCTGGTGTCATAACAACTGCGGATACACCAGCAGCCTTATAACGATAATCGAAATCATGCTCACGGAGGAGGCAAGTAGCAGGAATAGCAACAGCACCGAGCTTTTCAAGACCTACAATGGAGAACCAGAACTGATAGTGTCTCTTAAGGATGAGCATAACCTTATCGCCCTTCTTGATGCCGAGGCTCTTGAAGTAGTTAGCAGCCTGGTTTGTTCTCTTGCTCATTTCCTCAAAAGTAAATCTGTGGTCTGTAACGCCATCCTTGGCAACCCACATCATTGCTGTCTTATCTGGTGTCTTCTTAGCGATTTCATCAACTACATCAAAACCAAAGTTGAACTTATCACATGCTTCCTTATGGAAACCTACCTTTGTAAGCTTACCTGTGGAATCAAACTCATCCCAGAAGAAGTGCTTGTATACAGGGTCAACTACATTAGTAGCGAGATCTGTGTTTGTAACAGAATCTGTCTTGAGCTCTGTCTTAAGAGTCTCCTTACGTGTCTTGCCCTCTGTCCAAGCTTCTGGATTAAAGATGATGGAGTAGAACTCACAGTCCTCGCCACCAACAGCACACTCATAGTGTGGTGTCATACTATCAAAGAATACGGAATCACCCTCACGAAGGATTTCTGAGTTATCTCCGAGGAGAACCTTAAGAGTACCCTTTGTAATAATGAACATTTCCTGACCAGCGTGAGAATGCATCTCATATGGTGGGTTAAGAGCGTCATCAGAGTAAGGGATTACTACGTGGAATGGCTCGAAGAACTTGTTTCTGAATCTAGAACCAAGACGTTCGAACTTAAATCCGTCACGACGTGCAATGGAACGACCCTCACCCTTTCTTGTTACTGTGTACTCTGTAAGTGAAGCAGAAGAACCTTCCATAAGTTCCTGCATATCAATCTCTGAGATAGCTGCTACCTTAGAGAGGAAGCTATAGTTGAAGTCCTTCTCGCCGTTCTCATAAGTAACGTACTCAGCTTCACCCATGCCAAGCTTCTCAGCCATTTCAGCTGTTGTGAGTTCCATGTCGAGACGAAGTCCCTTAACACGGTCTGCGATTTCCATGATCTTCTCGCTCATGTTTACATCTAATTCTGACATTTTTGTACTCCTTTGTGTTAATTCTCTTTGCCCATAGGTGTCAGCCTTGTGGCGGTTGATTCTGCCTGCCAGGTAAATGGAATTAGGGCAATAAAAAAGCCCCAAGCCTTCTTTCCTTCGAAGCAACTTGAGACGAATAAAATCCGCGGTACCACTCAACTTGTGTTAAAAAACACCACCTTATGGGTTCTGACAAACCCCTTGCCTTAACGCGGCTGCCTTCGGGAACAGTCTACTAAGGTTATCCTCTGGATGAGGGACCCGTTCGGTGATCCTGCTCGGAAGTGATAAGTCTATGAGTAATAACATGGTATCGGTTCTCAGCTAACCCGATTCTCTGTAGCCAGTAAATACTCGACCGTCTTCGTCATAGCATTTCGTGTCTATATAAATAAACATTATAGAGAATAATCTGTGCAATCTCGTTTGTCAACACCTATATTTGCTAAGTTTTATTAATATTTTATTTACACGGAATAAAAGGAATGTACATTTGAGACTAATAAAATGTAACTATTAATATTAGGTCTGTTAGCAGACAAAATCTGTACGTAAGAGAGGGAGTATTATGTACGAGAAATATTTAGTAACAGGTGCACTTTATCCGGTAGGTAACCTTGTGGTTAAGATGCTTTTGGAAGAGGGTAAAAAGGTAAAGGTTCTGGTACCACCTGAGGCAGATCTTTCCATTCTCGACGGATTAGATGTTGAGATTTCTGAGGGTCAGATATTCGAGAAGGATTCTATGAAGGATTTCTTTAAGGTTGACGATCCAAGACATTCAGCTGTTATTCATACAGAAGAGATTGTAAGTATTTCCGCAGAGACGAATATTAATATGAGACGTATTAATGTTACTGGTACAAATAATGTAATTGATCAGTGCGTTAAGACAAAGATCGGAAGAGTTGTTTGTCTCGGTTCTGCATATGCCATTAATCCTAAGTCAGCTCGTGAGAATTCTGTAATGAGTTTTGATAGAACAAAGGTTGAAGGTGATTATGCGAAGACAAAGGCAGAGGCTGCTTCTTATGTAATGGAGAAGGTTTCCCTTAACAAGCTTAATGCATCACTTCTCTTGCCAACATTTATTATTGGTCCTGGTTTTGGTGATGACTATGACATGAACAGAATCCTTAAAAGTTATCTCGAGAAGGGTTTGTCTCCTGTTAAGGGTGGACATGCTTTCGTAGACGTTCGTGATGTTGTCCTTGCATTACTTGGTATTACTGAGGATGGACAGGCTGGTGCAAGTTATGTTCTTAATGGCGAGCACAAGAAATCAGAGGATTTCTTTGCAGACGTTAGTAAGGCTAATGGTTCTAGTGATCCTGTTAAGACTATGCCAAAGTGGATGATGGGTAAGACACTTGGAAAGTTTGTTGACACTTACTACAGAATTTCCAAGAAGGAGAACCCAAAGGAAGTATATGCCTTGTTCATGAATGCTCCTGATCACAACTATGACACTACAGCTGATAAGATGTTGCCATCCGGTGAACTTAGAAGCGTATTTGATTCTATCAATGATGTAATTCACAAGGTTGAGGTTGATGTTTCTGAACTCGTACCAAAGGCTGAGCCTGCTGAGGAAGAGGCAGAGACCGAAGCTGATGAGACAGCTGAAGTTGTTGAAGCAGTAGAAGAGAAGGCTGAGCCAGAAGAGAAGGAAGAAAAGGACGATAGACTCCTTCCTAAACTCAATATTCCAAGTGTTCTTGGTACACTTAATGCCATGTCACAGAAGAAGGAAGAAGAGAAGGTAGAGGAGAAAGCTAAAGCTGAAGAAGCTCCAGCAGAGGCTGAACCTGAGGTTGAGGCTGAACCTGAGGTTGAGGCTGAGCCTGAGGAAGAAGCAGAACCAGAGACAGAGGAAACAGTAGAAGCTGATGAACCTGCAGAGGAAGTGGCTGAGGCAGAAGAAGCAGAAGAGGTTGCTACAGAGGCACCTGCTGAGGATGCAGTTGTTCCAATCTGGGAGAGAATGAAGAGCGATGCTCCACTCGATGATTTGGACGACCTTGATGATCTCAATTCATAATTGATTGATTAATTTAGTAACATTTGGACCGTCTCCATTTCGGAGGCGGTCTTTTTGTTTTTGGCAGAGTTTGGACATCACACCGACATTTTTGTGTTATTATGCTCACATGAAAAAGATAGTTTTAGCTAGTGCGTCACCTAGACGCAAGGAATTAATGTCGCTTATCACATCAGATTATGTTGTGATTACTGCCGATGTGGATGAGCGTGCAATTGAGGATGGCCTTAAGGGGGAGCACCCGCTTGTAGTGGCCAAGGAGTTAGCACGCGCGAAAGCAAAGGCCGTGTACGAGACTTTGGGTAGTCAGCGTCAGGCAGAGGTGGCTGTAATTGGTGCAGATACGTCTGTAATTATTGACGATAAAATTCTGGGCAAACCATCATCCAAGGACGATGCCCGTGAGATGCTGACATCCCTTTCGGGCCGCACACATAGTGTTGTTACAGGAGTGGCGGTAATTACATCTGAGGGTGAAAATGTTTTTGCAGAGGAAAGCATAGTTGAGTTCTCACCTCTTGATGATTACCAGAAGAATCTAATCGAGAAATATATCAATACAAATGAGCCTTATGACAAAGCGGGTGCATACGGAATTCAGGAGGGTGGAGCCCTTCTAGTCAAGTCGGTATCTGGTGATTATTTTAATGTCGTTGGATTACCTGTAATGAGGCTTAGCAGGGAACTCAGTTGTCTATAAAGAATCTGCATGCATATTCCAGTGCATCTCTGGCATTAAGAGGCATGCACAAATGCTTTCCCTGGAAGTAAGCACATCCGAAGTCAACAAGTGTGTTGAACTGCTCTGATGAGCCAACACCTGTAGCTGCAACTGCGATATCAATATCATTAAGAAGTTCAATAATTGACTTGGTTAGGATGTGTTGTGCGCTTCCTTCTGACATATCCTCAGTAAAGTGACCATCGAGCTTAACCAGTGAGATAGGAAGCAATGGAATGTTATTGAGGGAAGAATATCCGCGTCCGAAGTTATCAAGTGCCATCTTAAGACCCATGGAATCGAATTTCTCGAGAACAGGTCTAATGTTGTGAGTAACAGAAGTGAGACCTTCCTCAGGGATATCTATGATAATGTTTTTGATGTTGCATCCAGATTCTTCAATTGCAGCAGATAAGTCCTGAACAATAGAAGCACTTCTAATCTGAGTGATAGAGAGGTTAATTGTCATAGTGAGATTAGGCTCAATGGCATTAATTTCTACAAGTTTTTTAAGTGCGCTACGCATCGAGATACGACCAATCTCATAGATATCGCCAGTTTTCTCAGCGTAATACAAGAAAGCTCTTGTGTTAACTACGCCATATGTAGGGCTGTTCCATCTAGCAAATGCCTCAAAACCTGTTAATTTTTTCTTGTTATCAAAACGTGGCTGATACACCATGTAAATCTCGTCATTAGCTATAGCATCGCTAAAAATCTTTTTTAATTCCTTAATTGACAAATCCTTAAAATCTGACAGAGATGCCTTACGAAGATGCTCTGGAAGGATCTCGTGGTCAGGTGTGAACTTAACATATGCAGGATTACGCATGCGTGACTCAGCCAGGTGAACTAATTCGCCAGGGAATCTGCCATCTCTAGGATACTGAACTATTCCACAAAGGAAGTTGGAGTGCGGATAGTCGGCAATAGCATTTTTAATTACATCAACATAGTTATTAGCTTCGTCATCATTGCTGAATCTTGCAGTAATAACTGCAAACTCATTACGTGATACTCGGCCTACAAGATCACTTGGATGTGTTGCCTCTCTTAATTTATGAGCCATAGCCTGAATAGAGAGGTCTACGATTCTGTGACCCAACTTGTGAGAGAAACGAACCTGATCAGTAACTGTTACATAGTAAACGTAAATAGGGTTATGTTCACTAAGGAACTTATCAGAATTCTGGTCTTCTTTAATGGACTTATCGATAAGGTGATCGAGATGGTCAATAATCATGTCTCTATTAGGCAGAGTTGTCATAGTATCGATTGGTTTGGATACAGACATCTCGTAAACCTCAGCGACATTCTGCTGATCCTTGACGTTGTCGTGACGGATAATAAGGCTTGTTCTCTGAACTGTATCTTCGATAAGCGCGTGAGTCTCGCTGTTAATTCGTCTGTTTTGCTCGCGCTCGAGTCTCTGACGAAGCGCGTCCATGTTGTTTGCAATACGTCTGAAGAAGAGTTGGAACATAAGAATGATTGCCAGGGACATTAGGGCGATGGTAATCATATATAGTCTTGTAGTTTGCTCGGATAGTATATAGCGATAAACGTAAATAATAATTTGAACGATAGTGAGGAAAAGTGAGATAACAAATCCTGGTGTTCCCAAAGCCAAATTAAAAACAATTGAAATAACAACAAGGAATATAGAAATAAAAATTTGCAGGGAACCCTGATAAATAATGCTCTGCGCAGCAAGACCACTGACAAAAAGCAATGTCAGCAGGACTGTTGAGGCAATGAAGCTATTACGCTTCTTGAAAAACAAATTTATCTCATCATAATTCATAAGACTCATTATCTAATACAAATATGACAAACGCGTGAAGAAAAAGTAATTTTTTATTTATAAGTCGAGCGCTAGTTGTTCCAAACTCTAATGCTGTAATCGCAGTTATTGGCCATGATTTCCCAATTCTCTTCAGTACCAACACCAACGATATCAAACACCGCGCAGACTTTAAAATTACCGGTCTGTGCCCCGATGACAGCGAGAGGAACATCCTCATAAACCAGTGTTTTTTCTGGATCGGAACTAATGGCTGCAGCTGTTTTTAAATAAATGTCAGGCTGTCTTTTGTCAGGGCAACCCTTTATGTCATCAAGCGTGAGAATGGCGCGAAACAAATCATAAACTCCACATCTTTTAAGAACGGCCTCAGTGTTAGGCCTTGTGAGGGCTGTGGCACAACCGATTTTAAAACCTGCCTTGTGTGCGGCCATGAGATATTCATAGGCACCTGGTTTAAGCTCCACAGTTTCTTTGTAACCGCGACCAACAAAGTCATTCCATTCCTTCATGATGGATTCAGGAGAATCTGGAAGATTGAATCTGTTCTTGGTGTAAAGTGCCGCGTCATCTATGGATACACTTTTAACATAGTCTGTGTAATCTGGTGTAACCTCAAAACCTCTTTTGGACAAAAAGGCTATGTCTGCCTGTGCCCAGAGATTCATAGAATCCAGCAGGGTTCCATCCAGGTCAAAAATCAGCCCATCGAATTTATTTTTCAGTTCGTCTAGATATGGATAACTCATAATGGATTTATTATAACCCAAATGTAAAATAACTAAATTGATTTTGGCTGTTCTGGTACATATAGTTATATATAGTTTAAGTGACGAGAGGGCATACCATGGACTTATTTGCGAGACAGCGAGAAACATTTATTAAAAATTGTATAGAATTTGATACACCACGTTTGCAGAGTGAAGAATATCCATCTGAGGTAAAGGTGGATAGTGATATTAAGTATGGTAAGCATGTTCTTGATGTTTACTGGCCACAGAATGATAAAGCTAAGCCTGATAGTAAGGACGCTTTCTTTTTGATTCATGGTGGTGCTTTCGTATATGGTTCTAAGGAACTCGACAAGAGATTTGGTATGTATCTTGCCTTGGAGTCAGGACTTCCTGTTGTTAATGTAAATTACACTCTCATGCCAGAGGGTGATCTCAAGACAATTCTTGATGAGCTTTTCCAGGCTGTGGATTATGTTGCAGACAATTATGGCTTCAACAGACTTCACTATACAGGCGATTCTGCTGGCGGATATCTCGCCTTCATTATGAGCTGTCTCACAATGGATAAGAGTGCCAGAGAAGAGGCAGGTCTGCCTGGTGATATTAAGGTTACAGTGGGTTCTGTTAACCCTGTATGCGGATGTTATAAGAATAGAAAGTTCGGATTCCCTGGATGGTATTTTGAGAAGGATAATAAGCTTCCAAAGTTCTGCTATAACCTGTTTGATCTTGTTAAGAGAACAGGTTCTCCAAACGCGGCTATCGTTACAGGTGATAAGGATTTCCTTCGTAAGGAAAATCAGAAGCTTAAAAACCTCTATGATGAGATGGGCATTAAAGCAGAATTTATTGATGCTGTTTCTAATGATGACGAGCAGGCATTCCATGTTTTCCCTATTGCTCAGCCAACTAAACCACAGGCCTTTGAGGCAGTAAGGATGTTTGCTAGAAATGCCATCGGTTAAGTTAAAAAAAGAATCTGTTACAAGTTATCTGACACCGTTTATTCTGCCTTGTGTAATCCTCTATTACGAGGCCGTTTTTGGGTTGTCTGTTCATGGCTCAGCCTTCTGGAAAAGTATTATTCACGTAGTACTGGCATCCATTTACTTTGGTCTTCCGGTGGGAATTATTGCCAGCTTCTTGCGCCGTAAGGCAGCAGCTGCACTTACTATTGCAGCATCCCTGGTGGCGGCCCTTCCATATCTCGTGGAATATTTTATAAATATGCAATTCAAGACACTCTATGACATTAATACCATTACTAATGGTCAGGGGGATGCACTTACTGGATTTCGTTCCACGATTATTGACCTGATGCTAAGTACCTCTGGACTTCTTAGAATCGCACTTTTCCTGTTGCCAGCTATAATTTTGTTGGTTCTCGCCATTATTGGCAAACTGCATGAGCCAACCCATGACAAGTGGTACATCGGTATTGTTGTTATTGTGTGCATTAGCGCACTTCTTGCTAATATGGCTATTATCAGATTTACGCCGACTGCTTATAACGCTTATAAGGTTGAGTATAGTTTCCAGAATGCTGAGGCTAAGTTCGGACTTCTGGAGGGACTTTCTCTTGATTTGCGTAACAAGATTAGCCCTGAGGATGTGGAGTTTTCTCATGAAGATGACGTAATGAGTCAGGCTGAGCTGGAGGCATTGTTGGCACAGAATAATGTGACTCCAACCCCAACTCCGACACCGGTTCCAGCGCCAGTGGAGCCAGGTGCAACTCCAACACCAACACCAACTCCAACACCAGTTCCTCAGCCTCAGACCATGAACATTAATTTTGAATATCTGGCTGAGAATTCGACTGGTACTATTCAGAAACTTAATTCATACTGTGCTACTCTCACACCGACCACAACCAATGAGTACACTGGTATGTTTAAGGGCAAGAATCTGATTCTTATTACAGCAGAGGCATTTACTGCTGAGGCTATTGATCCTGAATTGACCCCAACACTTTATAGAATGTCAACTAAGGGAATTAATTTTAATGATTTCTATGTGCCTGCAACTGCTGGTACAACTGGTGGTGAGTTCTCTCATATATTTGGAATGCTTCCTATCGATGGAGGAAGTTCTGTTCCTCATATGACTGCGCGTGGAAATGCCTACTTTAACATGGGGGCTACTCTTAACAGAGAAGGTTATTATGGAATCGCATACCATAATAACGACTATAAGTACTATAGCCGTAATGAGACTCATAACAAGCTTGGCTATTCGGAGGGCTTTATCGGATGGGGTAATGGTCTGGAGGATTATGTAGATCCTGTATGGCCAGAAAGTGATCTTCAGATGTTCGAGGCTACAGTTCCAACTTATATTGATAAGCAGCCATTTAATGTGTATTACATGACCGTAAGTGGTCACAGCAACTATAGTAAGGGCGCCAATGCTCAGTCACGTGCTCACTGGGATGAGACAGAGTGTCTCGCTGGTATTTATTCAGAGAGAGTGCGTGCATATAAGGCTGCAAATATAGAACTTGATGTGTCCATGAAATACCTTATCGAGGAGCTGGAGGCAGCAGGAATTGCTGATGATACAGTAATCGTAATCTGTGCTGACCACTATCCATATGGTCTTGATAAGGATGCTGGTCCTGGCCACATGCCATACCTTTCTGAGCTTTATGGATATGATGTTAAAAACTACATTCAGCGCGACCATAATCGTCTGATTATCTGGAGCGGATGTCTCGAGGATCAGGAGCCAATCGTTGTGGATTCACCTGTATCCAGTATTGATATCCTTCCTACATTGCTCAATCTGTTCGGATGTAAGTGGGATTCCAGACTTCTCCCTGGACGCGACGTATTCTCTGGTGCGATGGCTATTTATTTCAATCTGAATTATGACTGGAAGACTGACCTCGGAAGCTATAGCAGTTCCAAGGGCGAGTTTACTCCAGTGAATGATTCTGTATATATCCCTGAGGGATATGTGGATTCAGTCCGTGCTATAGTATCAGACAAGATTACCTTCATGAGGGGAACTTTATCTTCCGGTTACTACGATTATCTGTTTGGTGTTAAAGAGGGAACAGAACCTGCTGTTCCTAATCCATAATTAATCCAGATTCCAGCCGTGTTCACCGTGGTAGATCATGGCTTTGGTCATTCCACCATCAATAAGGATATCTTCACCTGTAATGAAACCTGCTTTATCGGAGGCGAGGAACAATACCATATTGGCAATATCCATAGGGTTTCCAACACGTCCAACAGGCTGCTGATATGCGTCAGGACCTTCGTATTCTGTGTATGCAGTATCAATCCATCCTGGTGAGATGGAGTTAACGCGTGCCTTACCTGCGAGACTTACTGCCAGTGCGTGTGTGAGGGAAGCGATTCCACCCTTGGCTGCAGTGTAGCTCTCGGTTTGTGGCTGAGACATGCCTTTACGAGAAGAGGCAATGTTAATTATGCTGGCACCGTGTGCGAAATGGTCTGCGAAAAGCTTTGTGAGGTAAAAAGGGGCAGTTACTCCTACGGCAAGCGCGTACTGGAAGTCTTCATATGAACACTCATCGATGCCCTTCATGAGAGGAAGTGCGTTGTTTACCAGAACGTCCACGTGGCCGTAAGAGCTTATTACGTGCTGGGCGAAAGCCTCAAGCACGTCCTTCTTACTGATGTCACCAACGTAGTGATCACCTTCCTGCTTATCTATAACTATTACTTTGGCGCCCACTTTGCTAAATTGTTCTGCAATGCATTTTCCAATGCCCTGAGCACCACCTGTTACTACAACAACTTTGTTCTCAAAATCCATATTATTTTTTCCTCACTTTAATTGTAGCTGCGTAAGCACTGTTACAAAGTCCTAAGATAGCTGAAATCATGAATAGTGTCTCGATACCGAGTGTCTGCCAGATCCATCCACCGAATAACGCGATAACAAGGGTAACCAGATGGTTAACTGAAATGCCTGTAGATATTGTCGCACGCATTTCTTCATTATTATCTGAAATATCCTGTACATATACATTAGAAGCCATAGATGCAAGAGATATTATGGAGTCCAGAATGTAGTTCAGACAGCAGATAATGAATGCAATCTTCATATCAAATATGTGGTGGGCGAATCCGTAGAAGAAACATACAATTACAAGAATCAGCGTATCAGACACCATTACGATTTTATAGCCAAGCTTGTCGATAATCTTTCCGATGACAGGTGAGAAGAAGAAGCTCAGCAGCGCAGATATAGCGAAGAGAATACTGATAGTAGTAGCGCTGGCACCGTAGAAGAGAATCAATACATAAGGGCCAAAGGTGAAGAATACCTGTTTACGTGCGCCATAGAATAATTCCAGCATATAGAATTTTGTGAATTTCTTGTGGAAATAAAGTTTTCTTTTGGCCTTGTCAGTCTCGCTGTTAGATGTAAGTCCCAGTGAGAGAATCATACCTGCGCCCATGAGAATTGTAGCTACAGCAAAGAATGTTTTATATGGCTTCTGGCTCACAAGGAAAATAAAGGAAATGATGATTACTGCATATCCTATAAGTGTTCCTATCTGATATAAGGCCTGCTGATATCCGAGTGCCTGACCACCCTTATCTTTATTGGAATATTCGAGTGATAAAGTACTTTTCATACCCAGCTGAATATGTTCACCGAGGGAGATGATACAAACCGCCATGGTGACGAGAAGTTTGCCAGGTGATACTAGGGATAACATACCCATACCGATCATCATTATTACAGCACCCAGCTTATAAAGTTTCTCAGCTGAGAACATATATAGAGCTGCCAGGATTGCTATAAGGAGAAAACCCGGAATCTCTCGGCAGAATTCGATAACACCACGGTCAAATTCTCCGATTTTAACAATCTCAGCAAAGTAATTATCGATGATGCCTTTGTATATTCCGTATCCTATTCCAGTGACAAAAAGAGATAGGAGGAAAAACCTCACTCCTCGCTCATTTTTAAAAGTTGATTTTATACTCTCGAACATATTGTTTCTCGCTTACCCTAGTGAATTAGTTGAATTATAAGTTAAAAATATTGGGATGTAAAAAAGCGGCCTCAAGTTAATGAAGCCGCCTAAATCCAAGTCTTAATATTTATGAAAATTACTTATGTGTCTCATCATAAGTTTTGTTGATAAGCTTTGAAATTGGCTTATAAACCCAGAATGTGATAAATGAGATGACGATTCCCTTGAAAAGGTTGAATGGCATGAATACCCAGAAGATAAGTCCAAGCTTAGATGTTACATGTGGGTTAGCTGCAGCAGCCATTCCAATGATTGCTGGAAGTGGGAATCCCAATACAGATCCATAAAGTGGAAGAGTTACGAAGTAATTGAATGGAGCAGCAATCAATGTGAGAACGATTGTAGCGGCAGCCATTCCAATGATGGCACCCTTACGTGTACGGTTCTTCGTGTAAATCACGCTTGCTGTGCATACAAAGATGCTGCCTGTGATGAAGTTAGAAATCTCACCGATGTACTGTGTGCCAGTTGCTGGAGCATGGATAAGGTTCTTAAGGAATTCGATAATGATTCCGTATACGGGACCCAAAGAGAAAGCACCGATTAATACTGGAAGCTCAGAAAAATCGAACTTAAGGAAAGCAGGCATAAATGGAAGTGCAAATTCCAAGTACATAAGCACTACAGCCATAGCTGTGAGAATACCTGCGCTGGCGATTTTACGAATGCTGATAGCATTACTTCTAGTTGTGTTTTTGGACATAAAAAATACGACTCCTTTCGTCCGGACTTTAACCGTCGGCCACGGAATCGAACCGTGTCAGTCCTGCCTTAAAGATTTTGCAGGAGTTGCGGGCTTATGATCAGCATATATGCATCTCAATCACCGCCGGTGGGGAAACTAACCCCGCCTTGGATTCGTGGGTATTATATTATGTAGTGCGCTAAAGTGCAATATGTATTAGCTTGGTTTGACGATGCTATAAATATAGAGTAGTGTAGACCATATAAATAAATTACAGGTGGAATAAGTCGGTGGATTATTTATCTAAGGAACAGACAAATCGGATAAAAGGCATTTTGTGCCTGATGGTAGTATTTGGTCACAGCATGAATGGTTATCTAGAATTAGTGGGACCATGGGCTGTATCTGTATTCTTTTTGCTGAGTGGATATGCATTGTCTTATACTTCAAGCAAAGCAGAGATAACACCGAAGTTTATTGTTAGAAAATATAAGAATATACTCCTGCCATATCTTGTCGCAGCGGTTTTCTATCATTTGCTATTCTGGTTTTATCCATCTGCTAACAATTACAATTTGATTGGCGGATTGGTAAAATCTTACCTCGTGTTTACACCAACTGTTCAGGCTGGATGGTATATCGAGGCTACAGCAATACTATTTACATTCTATTTTATAGCGAGAAAAATCGCGGGTGATAATCCAAAGAAACTGCTTATATCTTTTGCGGTATTGTATGTAATATTTGCAGTTATTGTGGCGTTTACAGAAGGGTACTGGGTAATTCGTAACATGCACTGTTTTATTTTAGGTGTTGCTTTGCATCTTTTCAGAAAAACTATAGATGCGAAATTTACTAGCAAAGACACTTTCAGATATGTAGCGCTTATCGTAATTGCTATCACTCTCGTTCTTCCAAATTATTTCTATGCTGATGAGAATCTTGCATCAAATCTGGTTCTGTTTGCTACATATACTATGGCACCAATCGTATTTATATATGTCAGCAACAGCATTTCTTTCAAGGGAAAAATTCTGGATTTCTTAGGAAAGTATTCTTTGTGGATTTATTTGTTCCATGTTGGTGTTCAGTATTTACTGTTCTCTAGTGTGTTAGCGGGAAAATCTTTACAGACATTTGTATTTTTTCTTTTGTCACTTGCTCTGACTTTGGTTATAGCAATACCGGTTGGAATGATTTATAACAAAATTTCAAAGAAAAAGTGAGCTCGTTATAAGCTCGAAAACCCTTGATTTTACTGGGTGTTACGGAGAGTAACAACGATGTCACAGCTAGTTTCTTGTTTGTCACTATGGTCTGGTCGTAGGATGACCTTGCAAACAAAAAACGCCGTCTGACGGCAAAGTTAAAAGGAGGTCATTAACATGACATTTGGTGAGAAATTAAGAAACGCAAGAAAAGAATCCGGTTTATCCCAGGAGCAGTTCGCTGAGAAAATGAACGTATCAAGATCTGCGGTTGCAAAGTGGGAAACAGACAAGGGTATGCCTGACATTACAAATCTTAAGGCGATGTCTCAGCTTCTGAATGTGAGTGTAGATTATCTTGTAAGTGATGAAGATGAAATCAGTTTCAACGCGATCAAGGAAGCGATTAATCTTAGTGATTATGAGAAGACTGGAAAAGCCAGATGCAAAAATGACGCGGTTTGTCTGGCAAAGAATCAGGATGCAACTGCTATTTATGCCCTTATGAGATCTAAGAAGATGAATAAGATCGAAAGTGTTATCGATTTTATTGCTGGTGCTGGTGTTGTTAATGTTCTTGACGCTGCAAATGATATGTCTTATTACTATCTTGTAGAGAAGAACAATAAGCAGTATTTTGTAAATGTGGATAAGGAATTTATCACAACAAAGGAACTTGTTAACAAGGTTAATCCTTCTAAGTTTGTTATTGGAAGTAATGTTTATAGAGGTTCATACAGACTTATTTAAATTTAACCTGTTGTAAGGAGAATGTGGAGGGGAAACTCATGAAAAAGGGGTTAGTAGATAAGTTAAGCATAGTAATGGCCATAATTATGAGTGTACTGGTTTTTTACACAGCAGGAATGCCACAGTCATTCACTTGTGTAAATCACTTATATGAAGCTGAAAATCCTGAAGCATTCGGAGTTCGTCCACATAATCTGGTGGTAGATGGGGATAATATAACGTTTGAAGACAATGAAGAATTCCTGGCAAAAGAAAAGGAATTAGAACTGGAAAGACAGAAGGTTAAGGATAAAATAGATCCTATTTTCAATAAGAAGATATCCCGTATTCCTTTGTGGTTCCTGTATACATTTGAGTATGAAGAGTTTTCTGGTGGAATAGTGGCAGGTCTTTTTGCAGCAGTGATAGCTGCCTCAGTTGCACTGGTTATATACAGAAAAAAACCTGCTGTTTTACTGACTATTTGTTGTATCGCTATCCCGATTTTAATCTATCTGGCATACAACACGGCAACTCACCCAACATTTTGCAAGTAAGAAAAACGCCCTCTTTTAGGGGGGCGTTTTATGTGCAGTTGATGTAAAGAGGAAGAAATTTAACTTCGAGCGCCCTCCGCGTAAAAGTGAGAATATCTTGCTCTGCTAGTTCCGCAGGAGTGAAGCGACGAGGACTGTTCGTAGCCAAGAGCAAGATGTTCGAACGTCATTCATCCCATGGCACCACCTGCTGCTTACCGTAATAAGCCTCAAGTGACATATGGTTCTCATACAGATAGGTCGCGAGGTCCACGCCCACATAGCGGAAGTGCCAGCCCTCCACGCCGTAACCTGTTTCGTACACGTACTCTTCCTTATAGCGGTGGATGAGGCCGTATTTGTGACCGTTCTCGCAGATCCATTTACCTGTTGTTGTCTCGTCGAAGAAATCCATTATGTTGTCGTGGCCGGCTGGAGTAATGTCCATGGCGAGCCCTAACTGATGTTCGGAACGACCAGGAATGGCATTTTTCTTGCAGGCGAAAGCCAGTCCGTTTTTGTCACGTGATCTGTCAAACAGATACTGCTGTGTCCAGTTGTCGCGGTAACCGGAAACGAGAGTTATGCCCTCGCCGGTTTCTGCCAGACAGTCAGTATAAAGCTGCTCCCAGGCAGCTGCTGCATCTGCGCGAAGCTGCTGGTCAAATGAGTGGCTGCAAGGTACAAGGTCTTCAGGAACGTAGTCCTCAGGAAGGGCGTAGTACTTGTTAACGAGTACTGTAATATCATTCGGATTATCTACTATTTGAGCGCGGATAGAGCGTGGGTCAACGAAGCCGTTGTACCAGGTCTCATCGAATTCTGGCTCTATATATTCAGGTGTTGGGGTTGGTTCTGGTGTAACAAGTTCAGTAATGTCAGGTTCTGTTGTTACAACGGCAAAAGTGCCCTCAGGTGTCTTATCGGATAATTCCATCGGAACGACAATACGTGTTTCCTCAGTAGTCTCTGGTGGTTCCTGAGACTGGCATCCGGAGGATATGAACATCACGCTAATTGTTAGCAGAGATATAAATTTAAAAGTTCTGTTAGTTGTCCTTCTCATAACTTTCACTTTCGCCACATATTTTTAACATTATAACACTAGTATTTTTGATATAATTACTCTCGGAATATTTCGCATAGAAAGGCGTTTTTATACATGGATATTTGTGCAGTTGTAATGGCAGCAGGTAATAGTACCAGAATGAAGTCAGCTCATTCTAAGGTTGTTCACCAGGTTTGTGGTAAGCCTATTATTCAGTGGGTTGCAGATGCTCTTTGTGAAGCAGGCTGTAATGAGCAGGTTTACATCGTTGGTGATAAGCAGGAAGAGATTCGTAATATTCTCGGCGAGTCTGTTGCTTATGTATTTCAGGAGCAGAGACTTGGTACCGGTCACGCAGTAATGCAGGCCGCACCTTTCCTCGAGGGAAGAGATGGATACACTATTGTTCTTCCTGGTGACTGCCCAATGGTTAGTGCAGACACAATTAACAAGTCTATCGAGAAAATATCTGAGGGCGATTATGCAGCAGTTGTAATCACAGCTCAGGCTGATGATCCAACTGGTTATGGACGACTTGTCAGAGATGAGAATGACAACGTTCTTAGAATTGTAGAGCATAAGGATGCTACAGAAGAGGAGAGAGCTATCAAGGAGATTAACTCCTCAATGTATATTTTTAAGACAAGCCTTCTTCTCTCTGCTCTTGGAAGACTTAGTGCTTCCAATGCACAGAAGGAGTATTACCTCACAGATACAATCGGAATTCTTATTAATGATGGTCACGTAGTTAGTTCTGTAGTTTGTGATTTCGAGGATACTTTCGGTGTAAACGACAGAATTCAGCTCATGAGAGCTAATCAGATTATGAACAAGAGAATCCTTCGTAAGCACATGCGTAACGGAGTAGAGATTGTTGATGAGAATGCAGTATGGATTCACTCTGCAGTAGAGATCGGAAGAGATACAGTGATTCTTCCAGGCACAACAATCATGGGTAATACAGTTATCGGTGAGGAGTGTATTATCGGTGAGAATTCCCGTCTCGATTGTGTAGAGGTTGGTGACGGAACAGTTCTTGATTATTCCGTTGCAACTTCCTGCATCATTGGTAAGAACTGCCGTATCGGACCATTCGCACACATCAGACCTTCAACTAAGATTGATGACAATGTAACACTTGGTGCATACGTCGAGGTTAAGAACTCTACTATCGGTGAGTATACAAGAGCACGACACCTTACATATATCGGTGATTCTACTGTTGGTAAGAACGTTAACTTCGGTTGCGGTACAGTAACATGTAACTTCGATGGTCAGGATAAGGTTGGATGTATCATCGAGGATAATGTATTTATCGGTGGTAACTCTAATATTCTCAGCAGCGTTGTTCTTGGTAAGGACAGCTATATTGCTGCTGGTTCCACTATCACAGCAGACGTTCCTTCCTTAGGCCTTGGTATCGGTCGATCCAAGCAGGTTAACAAGGAAGACTGGGTAGCTCAGAAGAACAGACTTCGTGGTGCCAGCTTTATTAAGCTCGACAGCAAGCGTTCTGAGGTATAAGGGGGATAACAATGGCTAACGATACATGGATTATCGCAGGTCTTGGTAACCCTGGTGACAAGTACGCATATACATGGCATAACTGTGGTTTTCTCGCTATGGAGCTTCTCGCTGATAAATGCGGAATTTCTATGGACAGAACTAAGTTTGACGGACTTTACGGCAAGGGAAAGTATAAGGGCAAAGATGTAATTCTTCTTAAGCCACAGACTTTCATGAATAATTCCGGTATGTCCATCGCGCCAATGGCTAACTTCTTTAAAGTGGATCCTTCCCACGTTATCGTTATTTATGATGACATTGATATCGCTATAGGTTCCATAAGAGTTCGTACCAAGGGCAGTGCGGGAACACATAATGGAATGAAGTCCATAATTAAGTGCATGGGTACACAGGATTTTCCAAGAGTAAGAGTTGGTACAGGTCCTGTGCCAGAGAAGTGGGCACTAATTGATTATGTATTGGCAGATATTCCTAAGGATATAAGACCAAAAGTTTACGAGTCTTTTGAAATGGCTGCAGATGCAGCATTAAAGTATATTGAGAATAATGGACAAATCAATTAACGAATTACTTGAACTTATATCAAAAGATGAGAGGGTCATTCCAGCGCATGATGAATGTATGCGCATGGGGGCCCATCTTAATGTGGCTGGTTTGGCCGAACAGCAGAAGGGATATTTTGTTGCTGCACTTGCTAACAGAGACAAGAAAAAGCCAGTAATTATTACCTCTGACTATGGTCGTGCTAGAACTTTTGCCAATCACATTAAGCCTTTTGTTGATGGTGAAGTAGTTATTCTTAAGCCTAGTGAGCTGTCACTGGTATCTGCTGTGGCAAGTTCACGTGATACTGAGGCAGAGAGAACAGGACCTATTTCTAAGATATTGAAGTGCGACTTTGGCGCGGCTATTATTTGTGCCGGCGCACTCATGAATCTTATGATTCCTCATAAGACATATGAAGGACGAATTCTTAAGCTTAAGCTCGGCAATCAGATGGAGCCGGAGAAGGTTATTAAGAAGTTATCTGAGGCTGGTTATGAGCGCGTAAGTCAGGTAACGGCTCGCGGTGAATTCTCATCACGAGGCGACATTATTGACGTCTTTTCTCCTGACATGGAGTCACCACTTCGTATCAGCTTTTTTGATGACGAGATCGATCAGCTGAAGACATTTGATACAGATAGTCAGCGCTCTCTTGATTCACTTAAGAGTGCTGTGATTTATCCTGCCCAGGAGATTACTATCGACCCTAATCTTCGCGGCAGCTATGCGAAAGCAATGCAGCTGGCTGCGGCAGAAGACATTAACCACATGAACCAAAATTCTCAGCGCACTATCGCTGAGCTTTTGCAGAGAACTACTCAGGCCGACGTGGAGGCTATGAGTGAGGGCGTGCGAATCAGTGGTATTGCCAGATGGCTGGGGGTAATTATTAAGGAGCCAGAGAGCATCCTTGATTATGTGGACCGCACGAAATGTAAGGTTTTCGTGGACGAGATGAGTGAGTGCAGAAGCCGCATTGATGGTTACGCTGCAGAGTACACTTCCCGCTGTCGTAACGCTTTCGAGCTTGGTTCCGCACCAAAGTGCGCTTTCGACGCCATGCACGACATCACTGAAGTTATGCGCAGAATTGATAAGCATGGGTCCATGATTACTATTGCATGCCTTGGTGCATCTGGAAATGGTTTGCCTGGTGGCAAGACAGTTGGTGTGTCCGGTGTTGCTGGTGATAACTGGCGCGGTAGAGATAAGGAATTGGCGGCTGCCGTTAATTCATGGAAGAAGAATCAGACAGTTAAGTTTATGCTCTCAGGTGTGCAGAGAACGGAAGCCTTCCGTATTAGAATGCTGGAGGAGAAGGTTACACCTGATATTATTCCGGTAACTTTGCCTGAGGGATTTTTGTATCCTGAGATTAATCTTGTTCTTATTGGTGAGCAGGAAATCTTTGGTAGTGAGAAAAAGATTTCTACTAAGAAGACTGCCAAATCCGGAAACAGAATTACTTTCTTTGGCGATATCGCGCCAGGAGACTTTGTCGTTCATGACGCACATGGTATTGGTCAGTATAAGGGCATAGTTAACCTTAGAATGGGTAAGTCGTCACAGGATTATCTGGAGATTGCCTACGCTAAGAATGCCAAGATTCATATACCTGTAGATAAGATTGATAAGCTTCAGAAATATGTAGGTCCTGCCGGTAGTAATCCTAAGCTTTCTTCCCTTGATTCAGGTGAGTGGAGCAAGCATGTGGAGCGTGCCAGAACCTCTATTAAGAAGCTTGCTTTTGACCTTGTTAAGCTGTATGCATCCAGAAGAGCCAGCAAGGGTTATTCCTGTGAGCCAGATGATACATGGCAGAAGCAGTTCGAGGAGAGCTTCCCTTATGTGGAGACGGATGATCAGCTCGCTGCTATTCGTGATATTAAGAAGGACATGGAGTCTGATACACCTATGGACAGACTTCTTTGTGGCGACGTAGGTTTTGGTAAGACAGAGGTGGCATTCCGTGCCATGTTTAAGGCAGTTGCTAATGGTCGTCAGGCCTTCCTGTTGGCGCCTACAACTCTTCTTGCTCAGCAGCATTACGATAACTTTATAGAGCGTCTGGCGGGTTTCCCTATGCGTGTGGCATTGCTGTCCAGATTTGTTCAGCCTGCTGTAATTAAGGAGAATCTGAGAGACATCAAGGACGGCAAAGTTGATGTTGTCATTGGTACACACAGAATTCTTTCCGATGATGTTGTGCCACATAAGCTGGGACTTCTTGTCGTAGATGAGGAACAGCGTTTTGGTGTTAATCATAAGGAGAAGATTAAGGCCCTTCGAAGTAATGTTGATGTTCTTACTTTGTCGGCTACACCTATTCCTAGAACACTTCATATGTCCATGTCAGGTATCAGAGATATCTCCGTTCTTAACGATGCTCCGATGAACAGACGTCCTGTTCAGACATATGTTGTAGAGTACGATGAAGAGATTGTTGTCCAGGCCTGCATGCGTGAGATTGGTCGTGGTGGACAGATATTCTATCTGTATAACAAGACTGCTGATATCGATAAGAAGGCTCACTATCTGGAGTCCATTATGCCGGGTGTAAGAATTGCTTATGCACACGGTAAGATGAGTGAGCACCAGATGGAGAGAATTATTGAGTCCTTTATTGCTGGCGAGGCGGATGTTCTGGTATGTACAACCATCATCGAGTCTGGCGTAGATATGCCAAATGTTAATACCATGATTGTAGAGGATTCTGACAGATTTGGTCTGTCTCAGTTGTATCAGATTAAGGGTCGTGTTGGTCGTTCTGACAGACAGGCATATGCATATATTACATACAGTCCTGAGAAGGATATGAATTCTGATGCTCGTAAGAGACTTATGGCCATCCGTGAGTTTACTGAGCTCGGTTCAGGTATTAAGGTTGCCATGCGTGACCTGGAGGTAAGAGGTGCTGGTAATCTTCTTGGTGCTGAGCAGCATGGCCAGATGGATACTATCGGTTACGAGTTATATTGTCGTATTCTCGATGAAGAAATTAAGGTGCTCAGAGAAGATGGAGATACATCAGTTCTTCCTAGAATTAATGTTAGTTTGGAAGTAGACTTCGACTCTTATATTCCACCACGTTATATCCAGGATGAAGCTGAGAGAATGGCGGCATACAGACGTATCGCGACTATAACAGACCGTAAGGATTATGATGATTTTATTGATGAAGTAACAGACCGTTATGGTGATCCTCCTAAGGAAGTGAATTTTCTTGCTGGAGCTGCGCTTATTCGAGGTCTGGCAGCGGCTTGTGGATTTGAGAAGATTAAGTTCAATGAGGCAGCTGTGCTTTTGTACTTTGCTCCTGACCGTAAGCTGGACAGAGAGGCGATTGGTAGAGTAGTTGGTACTGTGGAATATGCAGGACACGTTCTGTTCTGTGCACAGGGTCAGCCATATCTTCACTACAAGCCACGCACAAGACATCACAACAGAACGGTTAGAGAAGTTATAGAGATGCTGGAAATTATTTTGGGAAAATAATTACTAGGTGTGATAAATTAATTAATATATTGGGAGGGTTAAGTATGAGCATTTTTACATCAGACAAGAAACTGGGTTTTGGAACAATGAGACTTCCACTTAATGACAGTGGTAAGGAGACTGATATTGATATCGAGCAGTCCTGCAAGATGGTTGATTACTTCATGGAGCAGGGATTTACTTACTTCGATACAGCATGGATGTATCACGGATTCGAGAGTGAGAATGCGGTAAAGAAGATTCTCGTAGACCGTTATCCAAGAGAGAGTTATACACTCGCTACTAAGTTCCACGTTGGTTTTGTAAAGAGCAGCGAGGAGAAGGAGAAGGTATTTACTACACAGCTTCAGAAGACTGGTGCAGGTTATTTTGATTACTATCTCATCCATGACATCGAGCGTGGTAATTACGATAAGTATAAGGAGTACGATGCTTTTAACTGGGCTCGTGACAAGAAGGCAAAGGGCCTTATTAAGCACCTTGGGTTCTCTTTCCATTCTGATGCAGAGCTTCTCGATCAGATTCTCACAGAGCAGCCAGATATGGAGTTCGTTCAGCTTCAGATTAACTACCTCGACTGGGAGTCAGAGAATGTTCAGTCCCGTAAGTGCTATGAAGTAGCAACAAAGCATAACTGTCCTGTAATTGTTATGGAGCCAGTTAAGGGAGGAACTCTTGTTAATGTTCCAGATGCTGTAAAGACTATGTTTAAGGATAGAGAGCCAGACCTTTCTATTCCTTCTTGGGCTATTAGATTTGTAGCATCACTTGATAACGTAAAGATGGTATTAAGTGGTATGAGCAATATGGAGCAGATGCTTGATAACTGTTCTTACATGAAGGAGTTTAAGCCTCTCTCAGATGATGAGATGGATCTTTGTAAGATGGCTGGTAAGATGATTTCGGGTGATATTAAGATTCCTTGCACAGGCTGTTCTTACTGTACAGAGGGTTGTCCTCTCGATATTGCCATCCCTAAGCTTTTCGCTCTTTATAACGAGGACGGAAGCGATTACGAGGCAGCAGTTGCAGGTGGTGGAAAAGCATCTGAGTGCGTTGAGTGTGGTCAGTGCGAAGGCATTTGTCCTCAGCACCTACCAGTAACAACATATCTTAAGGATGTTGCTAATAAGTACGAGTAATTAGGAGCAATTCGGATAAATGTATTTTGAAGATTTGTCTGTAGGCATGAGTATGCCATTGGATCCTGCAGTAATTGATAAAGATGACATGCTGGCATTTGCTAATAAGTATGATAATGTTCCTCTCCACACTGATGAGGAGTATGCGCGAGGAACACGCTTCGGCAAGTTAATTGCCCCAGGTGTAATGTCGTTTATGGTGGTGTGGGCAAAGTATCTTGAGAAGGATTATTTTGGCGAGGAGCTTATCGCCGGTGCATCCACTAAGATTGAATGGTTTAAGCCAACATTTGCAGGAGACACTCTGATAGGAGTGGTTACAGTAACCAAGATGGTGGAACGTAATCCATATAACGGTCTCGTGGAACTGACCATAGATATTACTAACCAAGATGGTGAGCTGGTCATGAGAGATGTTACTGAGGCGGTAATTAAGCGCAAGAGGTAAATTTATGCAAAACAGAATGACATCGGGAAATCCTATGTCCCTTATTCTGAAATTTACTATTCCACTCTTGCTGGGTAATATTTTTCAGCAACTTTATAACCTTTGTGATACAGTCCTTGTCGGCAAGTTTGTTGGCAAGGATGCTCTTGCTGCAGTTGGATCTACAGGTACTGTAGTATTTCTTCTTATGGGATTCACAAATGGAATGGTTACAGGATTTACTATTCTTACCAGTCAGAGATACGGTGCCAAGGATGACGATGGAACTAAGAAAACGGTAAGTACAGGTTTTATTCTGTGCATCGCCATGATTGCCATTGTTACTACTATCAGTCTTCTTACAGTTAAGAACCTGCTGATTCTCATGAAGACTCCTACAGATATTTTTGATAATGCATACAAGTATCTTTCCATTATCTGCATGGGAATTTTTGCCACGGTTTTTAATAATTATTTTTCATCCCTTGTCAGGGCGATAGGTAATAGTAAGGCACCACTTTGTTTCCTGCTGTTTTCTGCTAGTCTTAACGTTATTCTGGATTTGCTTTTTATTGTTAAGTTTGGGTATGGAGTTGCAGGTGCGGCTTGGGCGACTGTTATCTCTCAAGCATCAAGCGCCGTTCTCTGTTTCTGCTACATTATGTTTAAGGTGCCATCCTTAAGACCGTCTCGAAAGCACTTAAAACTTGACGGCAAAATTGCTAAGACACAGGTTATCCTTGGCATCCCGATGGCGCTCCAGTTTGGTATCACAGCTTCTGGAACTATAGTTATGCAGTCTGCTATTAATCGATTTGGTTCCACTGCTGTCGCGGCCTTTACAGCTGCCCAGAAGACACAGGGAATTCTTAATCAGGGTATGTTCACTATAGGGCAGACGATGGCTGCATATGTGGGCCAGAACTACGGTAGTCGCGATATGAAGAGAATTCGTCAGGGTATTATTGCTTCCCTTAAGATTTTTGCCATTTATTCCGTGGTGTCCGCAGTTCTTATTATCACTTTCCTTAAGCCAACACTTACGATTTTCTTTGAGAAGGGAACAGATATTACTCCATTCCTGCCTTATGCCAGAACTTATATTCTCGAGAGTGCGAGCTGCTATATGTTTCTTGCCATGATCTTTATTTACCGTAACTCTATGCAGGCGGTGGGTCATGGTGTAGCTGCTATGGTGATGGGAATTAGTGAGTTGGTAGCACGTCTTATTACGTCATTTATCTCGATTCAGATGCACTCTTATTGGCTGGCAGTTGCTTCAGATCCTCTCGCGTGGGCTGCAGCTGGAATTCTTGGCATATTCCTTTGCCGTGGTGTTCTTAAGAAAGTTGAAGCTAAGTGGGAACTTAATCCGCAGACTGTGTAGCGCGGAAAGATACAGCGTGAAGTGGGTAACCGAACATTCGGGTCTCGTTTGGATTAAGAAGTGTGCCATCCCACAGTTCGCTTGAGAAGGTAATAATATTTTTTCCATCCTTCATGTATGACTTATCGATGTTGAATGTAAACCCGTTGTAGTTATCATCAATAGTTACGACAACGGTGTCGATATAAGTACCGTTGACACTTATATCGATTGAATATGGGTTTCCCGTTAATGCTACATATGGTATTCCACCATAGAATTCCACGCTGGCGGTGTAGGAATCCTTTACAAGATAGCAGTTAAGGGTAACATCGGATTCACAGGTCCATGCATATTCGTCCTCATTTATGCTGAGGCCGTTGTAGCTGTTATAGAAGTGATTAATGTCATAGTCAGTTGGACCACTTTCCATAAGAGCGCATTTATAAACATATATTGATTTGGACTCTTCATTGAATGAGTTTGGATAAGTCAGAGTTGATGGATATGGATTATCATTATCAGGAATGTATGTGGTGTTGTCGGAGTAAACCAACTCCATATCAGCATAGTCATATTTAAGTTCAGATG
Organism: Saccharofermentans sp.; assembly: GCA_024403695.1. Classification (GTDB taxonomy): domain Bacteria; phylum Bacillota; class Clostridia; order Saccharofermentanales; family Saccharofermentanaceae; genus Saccharofermentans. The sequence continues at coordinate 42,130 of JAKSRI010000008.1, forward strand.
AAGAGATAATGTATACGTTGCCACCTGAAGATCTTAAGATATCGTCAGCCTGGCTAGGGAGATCACCCAGCTGAGGATATACAGCTGCATCGGAGGTGTATCGAGTTGCCATCCACATAACAAGCTCAGAATCCTCAGCAACAATAATTGTATCTTCAGATGTAGCGATATTTGAAATATCAGAAATAATGTGCCAGTTCATTTTGGTATCATCCACATGGTTAATGAGGAAGATATTAGCTGGAATGTTAATAACTATGCCAAGCACAAAGGCTGAATATACAAACCATTTCTTCATACCGTTTACCATGCTCATCACAAATAGAATGCTTACTGCCACAAACGGAATGAGGTATCTGCCCCAATAGTAGAGCATAGGTACGCTAACACTGAGGAATGCAGAATTAATAATGACGCAGTAGAAGAACATAATGGAGAGTACCATGATGGCATTATTTTTGATTAATTTTGCAGGTTTAATAGTAGCAATAATCAGAGCAACCACAAATAAAATCACTCCGGAAACAAGAATAAATCTGGTAAATGAATGAATCTTAAATTGATATAATACAGCCCTTGTTATGGATTGCTCTTTATTACGGTGAAGGTAGATGCTGGCTACCATTTTAAGTATAGGTAGTATGATTAACAGACGCAGACAATTAAGGAAGAGTTTGTTGTTTGACAGAGATTTTAGAGATGTTTTTTTGCAGAATTTATTCACTATAAAGATATATAGCAATTCGATAATAAGAATTGCTACAGCCGCCAGAGTAATTAGCCAAGGCATTGTTTTCTCTGAGATTGTTTCCTGATATTTTCCAAACATGAATTCGTAATTGTTTGTTGTATATACTGGCTGAATTTTAAGTGAAGCCCACATAGCGACAATCCAGATTACAGGTATGCTAAGTAACAACATCGCATGGGACTTGCGGCGTGACAGAAAATACATCATGCCGTAGATACCAATAAACACAGGTGCTTTGGTGTAGAAAGAAATATGATAGATAGAGAATACGATAACTGGGATAATGGAGTAATACTGTAGCTTTGCATCATCACTTGTAATGAAATACATGAACAAGGCAATCATTACTCCTAAGAACAATTCTGTTAATGCAGATTTACCAAGCCATACTATGAGTGGACAAAATCCAACTGCGAATTCGCTAAGACAGCAAAGGTAATACTTTAGTCCTAAATTACGTGCGCAGAAGTAAGTTAATAGAAGAAGTAATACATAGAAAATTGACTGAATTCCCTGCATGTTACTATATCCACAGATAGATGCCCATGTGGCCATAAACGCGGAGAAAACAGGGATTCCATGGAGATATCCAGAAGGGGTCTGGCCCTCATTGACTGGTCTTAAATCGAGATAATCAGTTCTGTCTGTATCTAGTCCAGAAAGATTGTCAGCTTTGATATCAAAGAGTGTTTGATTATAGTCTGAGTGTTCGTAGTAACCTGGGAAATTCTTTATGGTCTTAGTGTCACCATCGAGAAATGCTAGAACCTGAGTTTGATAAACACCTTCATCCTGACCCATACCATAGTATTCATTTTTGATACTGATAAGCGGTAATAATATCAAAGCTATTAGGAGTGGAATGATAAACTCTTTGGTTTTGGATGAGTTAAATTTGAAATGTTTCTTTTTTATCAAAGAAATGCTGACAATTACTGCCAGAATTATCAGTGTGGCACAAACCGTTCCTGTAATTGAGTAAATATCAAGGAAAAAAAGGCTAAAGGAAACGCAGGCATGAGTAACAAAATACAGACATACGCCAATAACGAATGTCTCAACGAAGTCCTTATTATCCAGAATAGTATTTGCCAGAAAAATCGCAACTATTATCCCGATTGCAAATATAATGCCAACTACCATTTGCCCTCACTATTACACAGTAATACAACTTAATTATATCAGCTGTATATAAGACAAATATGTTAGTTTGGTGTTAATTTCCGTTAAGAACGAATGAGAATAAATCAGTATCTATGAAGTTATCAATATCGTGGTAATCTGTCATATCGAGAGTGATAGTTTTTCCTGATATTGTTCCTAGAATTTCTCTCTTTGTTATGCTGTCAGTAATGATAATAGTATCTGCTTCTACGCGATAGTCACCGCTCTTGGAGAAAATATTGAAATTGATCTTGTTAACTTCACCCATGACAGTATCCATTACCATTTGGTGGATTTCTTCGTAGGTCATGCCGGTAACGATTTTCGCGGTCCCAATGGAAACACCTGTGCTGGCCTTTACGATAGCGTCCTCGTTGGCGGTCACATAGGCATCAATATCCTGGCGAAGTTTTGTCTCGTCGAGGTAAATGGAGGCGTGGTCATCCTCTATAACGAGGTAGAGGTATACATACAAAGTTCCGTCTAGAGTGACGGATTTACCAACTTCTGCTGACACCATAGAGTCAAAGTAGTACTTGTAGTCAATCTTGGCAACATATGTGCCGTCGTTAAGATCAGCAGGAACAACCACAGGTTTGAAATTGATAGTAAGGCCGACATAAGGTGTAACAGCTTCGACAATCTCACTGATATTAGTTACTTCCCAGTCTCCAGCATCGTTTTTTGTGAGTTTATAGGTAACTGGTATTTCTGTCCTGCCAGCTACATTAAGTGCGTTGGAAAAAGTTAAAGAATCCTCTAGATTGTTATCATCTCTAATTACTTCATCGAAATCAGCGATAGTGTAAACAGCGTCTACAGAAGCTTCTGTAGAGGTAATGGAAAGAGATTCTTCATTGATTGTTCCATCAGCAGTATCTGCTATGAGCTTATATGCTTCGTCATCACCTATTACATCGGTTATGAAGTCAGCATCGTGATAAATTATGCAATCACTATTCTTATATATAACGGCGAGAACGGATTCTCTAGTGGCATTGACTTCAGCTTCCCATTCGCTAAGGTCAAGCAAATCTAGCAATGGATAAGTAACGTCGTCGTGCTTCTTTTTCTTAGTTTTTCCAGAAGTTAAACTGGCACATGACACCATAGTCATTACCATAGAAATTATTATAAAAAGAGATATTGATTTACGTAAAACCTTCATTCCGTTTATCCTTATTCCTTATTCGGATATATTTTAATATTCCGGTTCGGTGACTTCAAGTTAAGGGAACAGAAGTCTATTTAAAACAACAAAATACTCATATTTATGTAATACATATCAAACAGCGGCTGATAGAATTAAGACTATAGTTAAGTTGTGGAGGTGCATATTATGAACGAGACAATTAAGGTGTTGGAGACAAGAAGAAGTTGCAGAAACTTTGATTCCAGCAAGATGGTAAATGAGGAGACAGTAAACGCTATTTTGGAGGCTGGAACATATGCAGCTTCTGGTATGGGCAAGCAGAGTGCGGTTATTATCGCTGTTACAAATAAAGAAGTAAGAGATCAGTTATCCAAGGAAAACGCCAGTGTTATGGGTGTTAATTCCGATCCATTTTATGGTGCACCAGTAATTCTTATTGTTCTTGCTAACAAGGATGTTCCTACATATATGTATGATGGTTCTCTCGTAATGGGCAATCTTATGAACGCAGCAAAGAGTCTTGGTGTTGACAGTATCTGGATTCACAGAGCTAAGGAAGAGTTCGAGTCTGACTTCGGCAAGAAGATGCTTGCAGATCTCGGTATCGAGGGTAATTACGAAGGTATTGGTCACTGTGCTCTTGGTTATGCAGCATCTGAGCTTGGAGCACCAGCAGCACGTAAGGATAATTACGTTTATTACGTTAAATAATTAATTTTTAGCAGGGAGATATTGCTATGAGTCTTAATGTAAATGATATGCCTAAACTTGGCTTTGGCCTTATGAGACTTCCAGAGACTGATGGTGCCATCGATCTGGAGAAGGTTAACCATATGGTAGATATGTATATGGAGAATGGATTCAACTATTTTGATACAGCATATGTTTACCATGGCGGTAATTCCGAGAAGATTGTTAAGGAAGCAATCACAAAGAGATATCCAAGAGAGGCGTTTACAGTTGCCAGCAAGCTTCCTGCATGGTGTATTAATTCTCTCGAGGACAGAGATAAGGTATTTAACGAGCAGCTCGAGAGAACTGGTCTGGAGTTCTTTGATTATTATCTCCTTCACAGTGTTGAGGATGGTAATAACTATAACAACTACGAGAAGTTTGACTGTTTTAACTGGGGAATGCAGAAGAAGGCCGAGGGCAAGATTAAGTATCTTGGTTTCTCATATCATGGCACACCTGAACTGTTAGAACAGGTTCTCGATAAGCATCCTGAGATTGAATTCGTTCAGATTCAGCTTAACTATGCTGACTGGGACAATAAGATTGTTCATTCAGGCAAGCTCTATGAGATTCTTCTTCGTCGTAATATTCCAATGATTATTATGGAGCCAATCAAGGGTGGAACCCTCGCTAATATGGATCAGGAATATGTTGACATGTTCAAGGCAGTTCGTCCTGATAAGTCTGTGGCATCCTGGGCTCTTCGTTTCTGTGGCAGTCTTCCAGGAATCGGTACTATCTTAAGTGGTATGGGTACAGATGAGCAGATGGCAGACAACATCGATACATTTAAGAATTTTGAGCCACTTACAGAAGAAGAGAAGACAACAATTGATGCTGTTGTTAAGAAGATGCTTGATACACCATTGATCGGTTGTACTGCATGTAAGTACTGTGTTGACGGATGTCCTATGAATATCAGCATTCCAGATGTCATCAGTGCTATTAATACAAGACGTAAATTCCCTACTGACGGAAGACCACAGTTCTTCTATAATGGACTCGGCGACAGAGGTGGCAAGGCCTCTGAGTGCGTAGAGTGTGGTCAGTGTGAGGGTGTATGTCCTCAGCATTTGTCTATCATCGAGCATATGAAGGAAGCAGTAGAAAAATTCGAGAACTAATATGTCAAAAGGAAAAAGTTCTGAACTTAATCTGACAGTAGGCTCTCCTTTTAAGCTTATAATTGCATTTGCAGTTCCGATGATTCTCGGAAACATGCTCCAGCAGTTATATAACTTTGTGGATACCATGATTGTCGGACATTTCCTGGGAATGAATGCTCTTGCAGGAGTTGGTGCTACAGGTAGCATTAACTTCTTAATTGTTGGATTTTGTATGGGTGTGTGCGCAGGTTTTGCCGTGCCAGTTGCTCAGAGTTATGGTGCTGAGGACTATGTTAAGCTTCGTAAATTTGTAGCTAACGCTTTGTATCTATCCATCGGACTGTCTGTTGTAATCACTGTTATTGTATCTATTTGTTGCAGACAGATTCTCACTTTGATGCGCACTCCAGATGATGTTTTTGAATATTCATATGCGTATATTCTTACCATCTTTATCGGCATTCCAGTTACATTCCTTTATAACGTTCTGGCAGGCATTATTCGTTCCATAGGTGATTCCAGAACACCGCTGATTTTTCTGATTATAAGTACATTTATTAATGTGCTTTTGGACCTGCTGTTTATTGTGGTTTTCCACATGGGCGTGTTCGGTGCAGCGCTTGCAACTGTTCTTGCCCAGCTGATATCAGGTCTTATGTGTATCGTTCTGGTCGTTAAGAAATTTACTATTCTTCATGTGTCCGGCAGCGAGTGGAAGGTGGACAATAAGTGTATGAAGAGACTTTGTGCCATGGGTCTTCCTATGGGACTTCAGTACTCTATTACAGCTATTGGCTCTGTAATTCTCCAGAGCAGTGTAAACGTGTTGGGTGCTATTTCCGTGGCGGCGGTTACTGCCGCAAGTAAGGTTAACATGCTGTTTATCTGCATTCTTGATGCCCTTGGTGCGTCCATGGCGACTTATGGTGGACAGAACCTTGGTGCAGGCAAGATACAGAGAATCAAGAGTGGCACTTTGGCAGCGTGCGTTATTGGTGCGTGTTACTGCGTGATTGCTTTCGTGGCAGTGCTTTTTGTAAGACGTCCTCTGATTATGCTCTTTATTGATGACCCCGTTCCCGAAATGGTGGACAAGGCTGCACTTCACGTGTTGGTTACTATTGGGTGCATGCTGTTCCTAGTGCTTGTTAACGTGCTCAGGTTCCTTATTCAGGGCGTGGGCTTTTCCACTTTTGCCATCTTTGCGGGCGTGTTCGAAATGATCGCGAGAACCATCGCCGGTATCTTCTTTATTCCTCATTATGGGTTTGTTGGTGCGTGCGTGGCATCGCCTTTCGCATGGCTCCTGGCGGACTTGTTCCTGGTTCCTGCTTTCTTCTATGTTGTGAAGAAACTAGAGAAATCCCATAAAGAGAAGGGTGCCTGGTAAAATTTGAGGCAAATTTTAGTGATATGGCAAAAATAATTGAGTTTTATTCGTAGCCCTTATATACTTAAATAAAGATGCAAATTGTCGAGTGTCGTTAGACAGCGGAAGAACCAATTTTTGGGGCGTATCCATATGGAAGGTTACCTCAACCCAGCCCGTCAGCTAATTTCGTCAGGCAGAGGAATTGCAGTATATTTGTTTGCTATTCTATTTGCCATCCTATATTTAGGGTGGCATTTGTGTCTTTAGTACTAATTTTTAAGGAGGCACAGGGATGGATAGCTCTAATATTTCAATGTACGCATCAAGGATGTGCGATACATGTAAGAAGAATGATTCAATTTCAGAGGAACTTTTTAAGCAGTATGGTGTTAATAGAGGCCTAAGAGATGTTAACGGTAAGGGCGTTCTTACAGGACTTACCAATATTTCTCAGGTGCTGGCTTTTAAGGATGAAAATGGTGTTAAGGTGCCAATTGATGGTGAGTTGTGGTACAGAGGATATCGTGTTAATTCCTTGATAAATGATATTAAGCCGGGTGAATTTGGCTTCGAGAGAATCGCATATTTGCTCCTTTTTGGAGAGAAGCCAACTGACAGTCAGTTTAAGGAGTTTTGCAATATAATCGGTGAGAACCGAACACTTCCAACCAATTTTACTCGAGACGTTATTATGAAGGCGCCTTCCAAGGATATTATGAATTCAATGACTAGAAGTATCCTTACATTGGCTTCTTATGATGATAATGCGTTGTCGTTGGAGTTGGAAAATTCTATTCGTCAGTGTCTGCTTCTTATCGCGCAGTTCCCTATGTTGGCGACATATGCATATCACGCATATAACCATTATTTCTGCGATACAAGTATGTATATACATAGACCAGATCCTAATCTGTCTACAGCTGAGAATATCCTTACCATGTTAAGACCAGATCAGAAATATACTGAGCTGGAGGCGCGTATTCTGGATATTGCTCTAATTCTTCACATGGAGCATGGTGGCGGTAATAACTCCACATTCACGACACGTGTAGTTACATCAGCTGGTACAGATACATATTCTGCCGTTGCTGCGGCAATGTGTTCTCTTAAGGGACCAAAGCATGGTGGTGCCAATATCAAGGTAATGGACATGATGTCAAATATTAAGGCTAATGTCAGTGATATTAATGATAGAGAAGAGATTCGTTCTTATCTCTCCAAGATGCTCGCAGGTGAGGCATTCGATAAAAAGGGCCTTATTTACGGCCTCGGTCATGCTATTTACTCTGTATCTGATCCACGTGAAGTTATCTTTAAGAGCTATGTAGAGAAACTGGCAGCTGATAAGGGCAAGTCTCAGGAGATGGCGTTCTATAACATCGTGGAAGAAGAGGGTATAGACCTTATTCGTCACTCCAGAAAGATTTACAAGGGAGTTTGTCCTAATGTGGATTTTTACAGTGGATTCGTATATGACATGTTGGGCATCCCATCAGAACTGTATACACCTTTGTTTGCTATTGCCAGAATTGTTGGATGGAGTTCTCACAGAATTGAGGAGCTGATTTGTATGAACAAGATCATCAGACCAGCTTATATGAGTGTCATGGAGAAGAACGAGGCATAATTTAATTAGAATCTCATAGAAATAACTTTCCATTCGCCGTCCAGCTTTACACAGTAAAGTCGGGCGGTTGTTGGTACGATTTGATCCGCACCACCCATTTTCATGCTCTGCTCGATATATACTTCGATATAAGCAACAGTCTCTGAGTAAACGATGAATTCCTTAATTTCCTGAGTGGCAATAGTAGTGCCATAGTGAGAAGTAAAGTACTTAAGTGCAGTATTACGACTAATAGCATCGTAAAGCTGGCTGTCTTCAGGGAAATAAGGTTTCAGATTCTCGAGCCTGTCATCCTTGGAAATAACATTTGCAAAAGTAATCGTGTAATTAATAGCGAACTCTTCCATCTGAGCCTTATCAGGGTGCTGGTCAGTATAACCAGTGGAGTAGAGATCCTTGGTTTCTTCATAAGTAACTTCTACTTCCTGGTCGAACATATCAGTAATCTTTACTTCAGGCTCGAGATAGAGGTCTGCCACGTAGTATTCGTGAATACCTGGCATTGTATCGTAGTCCATAAGGTAGTTCTCGTCAGATGGTTTTACTTCATCTGAGCATATATAATTATCCTCGAGAAGGGTTCCATTAACATATACATGGAAGTTGCTAGGTGCACTAATATTAACTGTCTCAAATGGTTCAGTGTAATATGTGATATCCTTCAGCTGCCAAGTAGGGAATCCGAATTCTCTTGGATTCTGAAGATCTTTAATAAGAGAGAATTCAGCTATGACAAGACCATCAGCTTCAACTACATAAACAGGAAGTGCATCTGAATATTTACTTGAAGGCTGATATGTAATTTCTTTTCCGTCAATCATGTTGTGAATGTATTCCTTAACATGATCTTCTGTCTCGAATCGGGAGATTCTTGGCTTAGAGTCTAAGTGGTCCCAAAGATAATCCACGTCATAATTTTTAAGATGAGAATAAACATCATCTGCCACGTGAACTGGCAATGAAGCCTGATATACCTCTTCGTAATGAATCATGTAATCGTTAGCCTTGCCGTAGAACCAGTAAATAACACATGTAACAGCAATGAGCCATACAGCAAGGAGAGCAACGAATATAGGAAAATGTCTTATCTTAGCAATTCTTCTCATAAGTTAGCCCTCCTCTTTCTGAGGGAGAACTACCCACGCTGTTGGAATTGTTCTGTCTGAGCGGATATTAGCATTATCAACAATTTCCTCACCATTAAGGAACATAGAAGAGGACATTCCACCATCGAGATTGTAGGCATTTACTGCGCCGTACTGAAGCATAACATCGATAAGATCAGCCATTGATGCGCCCATGGATGTTGTCTTACGACCTTCGATACAAAGGAGAATTACGGCACCGTCAGCTCGCTGTCCGATAGCGGAACGTGGGTTGAGACCTCCGCCTGAACCATTATATACAGCTGGTTCGCCATTTACGATAAGTGCAGGTCCAAATGATACACCATCTCTAACACCAAGACTCTGTGCATATCCAGGACCCATAGTTCCTACTATGAGAACGTTATCTCTGTTAAATCCGCAGAATGTAAAAGTTGTCTCCTGTGGCTCTGGATCCTCAACATATTCACCTGTCTCTTCATCAAGAATGAGTGGATAACCAACATGTCGGAGGCTGCCCTGAGAGAAAACCATTCCTAGCGGATAGCCGCCCATGCCGAGACCACTTTCATCTTCGTAACGTCCACCGTTAATTCCAGCAACACCACCATACTTGTTGATGATGCTCTCGAGTGTCATTCCGCTACTTTCCTGAGCGTACGTGGAGATGGTTCCACAAATAACTCTAGAAGGGTCATATACGATCATAAGATATCCGTGGTACATAGGACCAGAAATCTCGTGTATCTCAATTCCGTCACCATCTGGGTCGAGTGATTCTTCTTCTGTTTCTTCGTCCCTTACTATGGCAGCCTGCTTATCTTCACTTTCTTTCTGCATAATTGTGATAAGGGAAGGATCTGTAATTTCATCGAATTCAATTACTTTGTTCAGATCAAGGATAGCCTGAATTTCTTCTTCTGACATAACGAGTCTGATAACATTAGGGCCAAAACTGGACTCCATCATGGAAGTTACGAATATTTCTCTAAAGTGAGTTGATGGTCCCTCTATTGCTAATTTTAGGGCACCCCAAGCACCTACAACAATAATAATTAAGGTTGCAAACAATACAAGAAAAAATCTACCAATTATCTTAAGAGCTAGTTTCATAAGATATATTTTACTCTTGGTTGTGTTAGTAGAAGGTTAATGTTATGAGTCTATTATTTTACAAATGTCTTTTTTCACTTTTAGCGATGTATAGAAAATATCATGCGCAACTATTAACAATTAGTTTTTTTATATAACACGTGTTCTCAATACAAAGTAATTCGCTCCGTGTTAGGATAAAAAAAAGGAGCTTTCCTATGTGGATTACTTATTACGTTGAAGTAAATTTAACTGCAATAATTATAGCCGCTATATTGATTTTTCAGACTGCTCGTAAGACTTCAAGAGGCGCATCTTCCAATGTCGTTTTTTATATTTCATTATGGCTTTTGATTATCATGTGTGTAGGTGATATTGCTGCACTAACCCTAGATGGTGTTAAGTATCCTGGTGTGCACTTCATTGTTATTGCAGGTAACTCTATCTTTCTGGGCGCACAGGCAATGCTGGCGTTTACATGGTTAGTATTTTTCCAGATTAGACTCAAGTTAATAAGGACAGTTGTATCTCCAAGAACGGTTCTGCTTGTGTTGCCATTGATTTTTTTCTTGGTGGCAATTATCTTGAATGTTTTCACAGGTCTTTTGTTTACGGTTGATAGTAATAATGTATACCGAAGAGCTGATTATATTTATATTCATTGGATAGTCGAACTTATATATGTGTTGGGTTCCTTTGTTCAGCTTACATATGCGATTTGGAAAGCCAAAAACAAGATACAGCGTCGTGAATACACGTCATATTTTCTGTATTTTATTCCAACTCTGATAGCCGGAGGTTGGCAGATTAGTAATTTTGGATCGTCAACATTTCAGATTGGTGTTGCTATTTCTTCTCTTCTCGTATTCATGCAGATTCAAGATAGTCAGATGATTCGCGATGAGCTTACAGGACTTAATAATAGGCGCTCTCTTCGTAATTATGAGGATGCACTCATAAGCAGTGGAGAAGAGGCTAATCTTACCTTGTTTATGATTGATGTTGATTCATTTAAGAGTATTAATGATACTTACGGTCACGTTACTGGCGACGAAGCACTCGTACAGATTGCTAAAGTACTAAAGAGAGCATTAAGTCATATGCCGGGAAATAGAATTGTTATTTACAGATATGCAGGTGATGAGTTTGTGCTTGCATCTACTGACATGAGTATTGACGTTATAAATCTTGCCAAGAAACGAATTCAGGAAGAGCTGGACTCCATTAACAACAGCAAGGTTAATCCTTATACACTGGGACTTAGTATTGGCGTTGCCTCAGGAAGGTGCACTAGCACAAATGATTTTAATGAGATACTTCAGAGGGCAGACGACAGCATGTATCAGGTAAAGACCCGCAAGAAGAGAAAGACTAAGCAAACCCGATAAGGAGTTTGTTGAGCAGAAATTACTTTTGGAGTTGGCTCCCCCAACAGGAATCGAACCCGTATCGACAGTACCGGAAACTGTAGTTTTATCCATTAAACTATGGGGGACTATTCAGAAATTAACCAAGAAAAGTTATAAGAAGACTTGTTACGAAAGCACCTGCGCATGTTCCAAGTGCAACCACTAGGAGACTTTTGCCCCGGTACGCCAGAATAAGTGCAATAACAAAGCCAACCGCTGCCGCAATAATGCTGTCAGTGGAGTAGAGGATGGCAGGGAAAGTCATGGCTGACAATACCGCATAAGGTATGTAGTCAAAGAATGCCTGCACGCGCTTGCTTTGGATTTTTTTCTTAAAGAGCACGAAAGGCACGGCACGAATCAGGTAAGTTACTAGAACACTAACCAGTAGCAGAGGAACATAAATCGCATTATCCATTTGCGTTGTCCTCCTTTGGTGGCATTAAGAACACTCCCATAAGTGATGCAATAATCGCACAGATAATAATGGCAAATCCTGATGAGATGTGCGCCTTAAGGAAAGGTACATAGTAACAGATTATAGAGAGAATAACAGCTACTATAGATACGAAAGCGATAGATTTGTTCTTGCGTGATACAGGGAGAACAATCGCAACAAACATACCATATATACCGATTGCAAGAGAATTTGTAACGATGGCAGGGAGGATGTTGCCGCACACTGCTCCAAGAAGGGTGCCCAGAGTCCAGCCTAAGATAGGAAGCACTGCAAGTCCCAGCATATAGTTACGGGAAACTTTTTCCTGGGAGGATGCCACGCCAAAGATTTCGTCGGTGATGGCAAAACCTGTAACAAGTCTTGCAGGTGTTGTCATGGTCTCGTCTGTCCTTTGTGACAACGAAATGCCCATGAGTGAATAACGCAGATTAATAACCAGAGTGGATACTGCCATCTCGATCATTCCTCCTGAGAGGGAGATGCCTGGAGTGCCCATAATGCCGACAGCGGCTACCTGACCTGCAGATGTGAGATTAAACAGGGACACCAAAACGGCCTGCCACCAGGATAGTCCCTGAGACACGGCCATTATTCCAAAAGAAAAGGATACTGATAAGTATCCCAATCCGATTGCTAATCCGTCTTTTATTCCCCTATTAAATATCAATGTTAGGATGCTCCGTAAAGTGATTTAATCTGATTAAAATCAAGGTAGAAATCGTAAAAGTCTGCTCGGTCTTCTCGGTCAATCTCATAGAGATCATGATTTACAGAGTAGAGGATGCCGTCTCTTACGAGGAATTCAGTTAGTATATAGTTTCCTGCATTATCGACATACCATCTTGTGATATACATGTCGCTGTCGCTAAGTGAATAATATGTATCTCTTACAGGAACTTCATAATTATCTATGTTACGTGAAGCCTCGAGCTCAGCCATTCTGTAAACGCCGTTATCAGCTTCAATATATCTGACAGAACAGGAAATTTCCTTTGTTGTATATCCATCAGTTACTTTATAGATATCATTATCATTTTCTTCTCTGTATGTGGAGTACGCGAGTCTGTAATCCTCAAAACTCTGACATACTTCCTCATAATCAGGAAGAACTTCTTCTGTCTCGAATACGTCAGCATTCTCAGCACATCCTGCGAAGGATAATGCCAAGGTAAGCACTAGGACAAAAGATAAAATTTTAGTTACTATTTTTTTCATACTGTGCATTATATCACAGACATTAATAATAAACATTGACAAATTTGAGTTCAGACATTAAAATTATCAAGCATTGCGAATATCGCAATTAATCGATCAATATACGTATGGAGAAGTCGCGTAGCCTGGTCGAGCGCGCACGACTGGAAATCGTGTAAACCCCAAAAGGGTTTCGAGGGTTCGAATCCCTCCTTCTCCGCCAATAAACCCTTTGGACATTTGTTCAAAGGGTTTTTTTGTTTAATATGCAAATGGGAGATTATAGATGAATTTATTTAAAGCATTATATTTATTATTCATTTATCCCTTGCAGTTAGGGTTTGAAATACTCTTTGATATTGCCTTCAGACATATTCATAATGTAGGTGGTGCGATTATCTGCCTAAGTTTGGTAGTGAATTTATTAGTGCTACCAATGTATATGCGTGCTGATAAAATCCAGAATGAACAAAGAGAAATTGAGAAAAAGTTAAAGCCTGGAATTAAACATATAAAAAAGGCATTTTCTGGTGATGAGCGTTTTATGATGCTCCAGATGTATTACAGACTCAATAAATATAGTCCAATAATGGTTTTGAGAAGTGCTACATCATTGCTATTACAGATACCATTTTTCATGGCTGCATATAATATGCTTTCTTCATTGAATCTTTTAAAAGGCTCATCATTTTGGTTTATAAAAGATTTGGGTAGTCCTGATGCCTTGCTTTCAATGGGGACGTTCTCAATAAATGTTTTGCCAATCATAATGACATTGATTAACATTCTTTCAGGAGTCATTTATACAAGAGGACAGTCGTTTAGGGAAAAGGTACAGTTAAATACTATGGCGATACTGTTTTTGATTTTGTTGTATAACTCTCCTGCAGGACTTACTTTTTACTGGACACTTAATAATGTGTTTTCTTTATTAAAGATCATTGTAGTATGGGCATATACAAGAATTAATATTTTAAAGATATGGTTACAGACTGTTATCAAGATGGCATGTTCTGTATCTGTCATTACTCCTGATGGTGGTTCTGTAGCGTTGTTTGCTTTGGCGCAGTTAGTTATTGCTACACTAACAGGTTTGTTAATCCCATCAGCGATTATTGCAGATTCTCCAATTGAATTTGTAAATCCATTTACTTTTGATGGACCGTCTATCTTGTTGGTTTATTCTTACCTGACAGCTTTAGGTGTATTTGTTGTTTGGTTTTCCATTGCGTATTATATGTTGCCTAAAAAATGTCGAGTAGTATTTTTTTATGTTTCTCTGATAATGAGTTGTGTTTTCCTGATTAATTACTTTGTCTCGGAGAAAATCTTTTTGTTGTTGAAAAATGGTATCACTGGGAAGCTTTTATATTTATGTTTGCTTATTCTTATTGCGTATCTTTTGATAGTCGTATATAAGCATTACAGACAGGTTGTTAGGGTGATTTTGATGGGGGGATTATTGGTTCTCCTGTCTATGAGTGTGTTGAACATCTCCAAGATTAGAAAAGAATATGCTACATTTGTTAAGCCAACTAATAATGAAGAAATTTCTTTTAAGTTATCTACTAGTGGTGAAAATGTTGTTGTAATTATGATGGATCGCAGTCTCGGATATGGTTTCGAAAAGGATTTTGAATTACTTCCGGAACTGAAGGATAAATTTGATGGATTTGTTTTTTATCCTAATACTATTTCATTTGGTGGTCATACTAATATTGCATCACCTGCTCTTTTCGGTGGATATGAATATACACCAGATATGATTAATTCTAGAAGTGATGAATCTCTCGCAAGTAAACAAAATGAAGCTCTTAAGGTAATGCCAATGGTATTTTCTGAGGCAGGATATGACGTAACTGTTATTGATCCTCCTTTGGCGGGATATACAGATATTCCTAACATGACGATATATGATGATATCGATGGTGTAAGTGCTTATTACACAGGAGATGCATTTAATCCAAATTCAGACATGTATAATGCGGAATTGCTTGCAAATCGTGAAAGAAACATGTTTCTGTACGGTGTGTGTGCGTCGTTGGTTTATTCTAGAGATGTGTTTTTTGATAGCGGAAACTACCATAACCCGAATCTTATGGTTCAGATAGAATACAATTTTGCTAGTTGTGCTGAATTAAATGGTGAATGGTATAAATCAGCTGATTGTTACTATACGCTTCATTCATTGACAGATATGACAGAAATTGTTGATGATGATAGTGATAACTGTTTATTATTTCAAAACAGACTGACACATGAGAATGTTCTCAAATTGTATGATTTGGTTGATGTAAATATAGATAAAGAACAGTTTAGAAATGATGTATATGCGATGCCTAACTATAATCAGTGGACTTATTGGCATTTCTATTCTGGTGGAATATCTTTGGATGTTCTTGCGCAGTGGCTCGATTATTTGAAGGAGAGTGGTGTATATGACAACACCAGAATAATAATTGTTTCTGATCATGGATTTCCTGTTAAGTACTGGGATGATTCTGATATGCAGGATGGATACACTACAGAATTTTATAATCCTGCATTTATGGTAAAGGATTTTAACAGTACTGGATTTATCGTGAGTGATGAATTTATGACCAATGCGGATACACCAGTTATAGCAATGGATGGAATTATTCAAAATCCTGTTAATCCATATACTGGAAATCCAATTGTGGATTCAGATAAGCATAGTGGAATTATTCGAATTTGCGCTTCACATGAATATTTTACTAATAGAAACAATGGCAATGTTTTTGACAATCAGGATGGATGGTATGTGATTACAAATACGTCAGATACTAGACATACATTTAATGTCGAAAACTGGACACATTATGATAAATAATTATAGAAAGGGAAACACAAGCTATGATGCTATATATTGATCCTGGTACGGGAAGCATGCTTTTTACAATCCTTATAGGTGTGTATAGTGTTTTGGTGTTTTTCGTGCGCTCTATTTTTGTAAAGTTAAAATTTCTCATCACTAGTGGGAAGGCAGAGACTGATAAGAATACATACAAGTATGTTATTTTTGCAGAGGATAAGAGATACTTTACGACTTTTGGTCCTATATGTGATGAGTTTGAATCTAGAAAAATTGAACTGGTTTATATAACTTCATCAGAAGATGACCCTGTGTTTTTTAAGAATTATAAGTATATTAAGCCTTTGTATTCTAAGCGTGGCAATGTGACATATTCCAAGATGAATTTGTTAAAGGCTGATATAGTTCTTTCAACAACACCTAATTTAGATGTATTTCAGTGGAAGAGATCTAGAGACGTAAAATGGTACGTGCATATTTTTCATGCTTTCGGAGGAAGTAGTTTCTATAGAATGTTTCCTTTAGATATGTATGATGCAGTGCTATTGTCTGGTCCTGTTCACAGACAGGAAATTAGAAAATATGAAGAGCTTAGATCTATGCCTACTAAGGAACTGATTGATACAGGTATGCCTTATGCAGATTTATTGTATCGTCGTAAGTTGAACGCTCCTGCTATACATAATGAGGAACCTGTAGTTCTTTTGGCACCATCGTGGGGTGTGAATTCCATTTTTCAAATGTATGGTGAGAAATTTGTTTCTGCATTGGTGAATACTGGTTATCACGTAATAATTAGGCCGCACCCACAGTCTTATGTTTCTGAGAAAGATATTCTCGATAAACTTATGAAAATGTTTCCGGCTTCCGACAAATTGGAGTGGAATACCGACAGTGATAATTTTGATGTGCTTAATCGAGCTGATATTTTAATATCAGATTTCTCAGGTATTATTTTTGATTTTTCTTTGGTATTCAATAAGCCAGTAATCTATTCAGAATTCGAATTCGATTTCTCTCAGTACGAGGGGTATTGGAATGATGAGGAAAAGTGGCTTTTAAAAACTCTTAAAAAGATAGGCAAACCTGTTGGTAAAAACTTTGAGTCTGAGCTTAAACCACTGATTGACAGCAGTCTTCATGATGACGGACGATTTGATATTTACGAGATGATTCGTAAAGAAGACTGGGTTAATATAGGGGAATCTGCTAAATATGCTGCTGACTATCTCATCAATAAACAAAAAGAGTTGAGCGAAAAAATGGATTAATTTAGTAGTTTAATAAATTACTTTCACTCGCTAAACTTGAGAATTATTTATAATTATGAAAATGTACAATATTGGTATGATTATAAAAAGGATATGAGATATTTATATGGGTTTATTTGGTAGAAACAATATTGATGACTTCGACGATTATAAGAGAGAGCAGGCTCAGATGCGAAAAGAGCGTGATAAGTTTGATTCTTCAAATTCAGAAGGAAAAGCTAAAGCGAAGAACTTCGCCAAAAATGAAAAATTCAAGGTGGAAGAATTGCCTGATGGAAGTCTCCTTTATAAGAAGGAAAACATGGGTAAAGATGATCTTCTCCGTATAATGTTCATTTTGTTTCCAATTATTTTTGTAGGAGTGATGATTGCAACTGGAATTATTTACGGAAATATATCCGAGATTGTTCCTGCAGCTATATTCTTTGCTGTTTTCTTTGGAATTATGTTTGCTGCTATGGGCACCGGTAAAAGATGTAAGAGTCTTAAATTAACATATGATTCTATCGAGGTAGAGGTTAGTTCTAATAAGAAGTTGGTTTTTCCGTTGAGTAGTTACGAAGGATTATTTACAAAGAGAATATATGGAAAAAATCATCATTATTCTGGCACTGTGTATCATATTCTTATCCGTGATGGTATGGAGGTTAAGAAGTTTAAGTTTTGCTCTTCGATTCCTGCAGCTGCTAGCGACTTTGATTATAACGCCAAGAAAAGAAAGCACGAGCTTAATGGTCCTGAAGCGGATTATATAGTTGAAACTGGTAGAAAAACCTTCTCATGGTCCGAAAAGCTCACAAAAGGTAATTGGACTACAAACAGATTGGCATTAATGATACCTGCTGTCGCTTTGATTATTATTGGTATTGCGTGTGCTATGATTTTTGGAGGTGACCCTGAAGAGGTAATCTTCCCAATGGTTGTTCTCATGGTTATGATTATTGTAACTGTACTTATCTATGTATTTGGGTCTAATTCTTTTATCCCAACTATCTACCCTGAGAGTATGACATTTGGGGAAGGGGAGCTTAGGATTAATGATTTGTCTATCTCTTCAAATGAGATAAAGGCAGTTTACATTACTCCTATCGGATCTGATAATCCTCATGCTCCACATTGTAGTACATTCTATATTGCTGTGGAGAATGGACAATACAGATATAAGGCTGTACCAATGCTTTCTAGAAACGATCTGAGCTGGTCCTATGAGGAGTTTTATTATTGCTGTTATAATTGGTGTAAGATAAATAATGTACCTTTTATAGAGTATATTCTTTAATAAGGAGATTACTATGGGACTATTTGGTGGATATAACGAAGAAGAATTTCTCGATCCTGATGAGATCAGACTTCGCCGTGAGAGCGCTGCTAGAACTAAGAAGGCGCATAGAGATTGCGTTGCAGATCACCGTGACGATCATCCAGGCTCATATATGCCTGTTAACAATACTCGACCTCATAACGACTGCAAAGCAGATCACACTGATGACTTGAATATTGCTAAGATAGTTTCTTTGATTACTACCGTTACAGTAATCATAATGGTGATTGTTTTTATTACCGTAATTGCATCGCTAATGATTTTTTAATAGCAGAGTGTTTCAAGGCAATAAAAAAGCGAACTTTTGGGTTCGCTTTTTTATTTTATAAACCACGATTCTGTTTGTATTCTTTAACTCGTGCCTTGTGTTCTTTGTTGTTCTCGTGTGTAAATCCTAGAAGAACATCGGAATTAACAGTTCTAAGTGCCTGGAATACACTTTTTATCTCATCTCCGTGAAGAGAAATACTGCTGGCAAACGTCTTAAGCTTGTTATCAATTGTGTATGCATGAATACTTGTAGCGCCTTTATAACTGTAACCATATGCGTAGTCGATAGTAGCCGGATCTATGATGTCTCCGCCAACTTCAAAAATGTGCTTATGTGTGATGATTGTTATTGGCTTGCTTTTACGAGAGTAAACATAGAGAGTGTCATTATTAATTTCGCTCATAAATGCATCCTCACCATATTCTGCGATAAATGCCTCGAACTTCTTTCTTCCGGCTATTCCTTTGATAAGAAGAATCAATCCAGAAAGACCAACTACAAAACCTGCAACAGCCATCATTCCACATATAATGAGTACAATTGGATAGTCGCTTAAAAAGTCATTGTTGTTATTAAGTGTGATTACAGCTCCTGCAATGACATTGAGAGCTGCAAAAATTCCAAGACAAATTTTGCCGCTTTTAATAAAACTATTGTTTATAAATAGCTCAGTAGAAATGTTGTTTGTGTTCATAAATACTATCCCTTTATAAAAATATTGCTTCACATCCCTGCGAAACCCCTTAAACCGCTAATAAATATAGCAAGAAATGAATATTTGTGCAATAAAAAGAAGGCGATTCGAAAGGAACCGCCTTCAGTGAATTTTAATTAATTAAGAATTAAGCCTTCTTAACGAGGAGTGACTCACCTGTCATCTCTACTGGCTTCTCAAGACCCATGATATCGATAAGTGTAGGAGCGATATCACAAAGCTTACCACCCTCCTTGAGAGTATAAGCATCATCATAGTTGTAGAGGATGAATGGAACTGGGTTAGTTGTGTGAGCTGTGTGTGGGTTACCTGTCTCGAGGTTGATCATCTGCTCGGCATTACCGTGGTCAGCACAGATAAAGAGAACACCATCTGTCTCCTTAACAGCTTCCATAGCAGAACCTACGAAGGAATCAACAGCCTCAACCGCTGCAACTGCAGCAGGGATAACACCAGTGTGACCTACCATGTCTGGGTTAGCAAAGTTGATGATGATTACATCATACTTACCAGATCTGATAGCCTCATTGAGCTTAACAGATACTTCTGGAGCGCTCATCTCTGGCTGGAGGTCATAAGTAGCAACCTTAGGTGAGTTAACGAGAATTCTCTCCTCATCCTTGTTTGGCTCATCGAATCCACCGTTGAAGAAGAATGTAACGTGAGCATACTTCTCTGTCTCAGCAAGACGGAGCTGCTTCATATTGTTGTTAGCAAGGAACTCACCGAATGTATTTGTGATTTCAACCTTCTTGAATGCTACGAACTTGTTAGGGATAGACTCCTCATAGTTCTTGAAACAAACATATGTGAGTGGCATATAGCCGTTAGCTCTCTTAAGGAACTTAATGCACTTTGGATCCTCAGCGTCACCATCAGCTGCAGCAACATCAGAATCAGCAAAGCAGAATGCCTTTGTGATCTCACGAGCGCGGTCTGGACGGAAGTTGAAGAAGATAACGGAGTCATCAGCCTTAACTGTAGCGATAGGAGCGCCTGCCTCATCAGTAATTACTGTAGGGAGTACGAACTCATCTGTAACACCAGCGTCGTAAGAAGCCTGCATAGCCTCGATACAATCAGTAGCCTTGTTGCCCTCACCGAGAACGAGAGCATCGTAAGCCTTCTGGATACGATCCCAGTTGTTATCTCTGTCCATTGCATAGTAACGGCCATGCATGGAAGCAACCTTACCAACGCCAATCTCATTCATCTTGTCAACGAGAGCCTGGAGGTAATCCTTACCAGATGCTGGTGGAGTATCACGGCCATCGAAGAATGGGTGAACATAAACGCGGTCAAGACCATTGCGCTTAGCCATCTCAAGGATTGCATAAAGGTGAGTGTTGTGTGAGTGAACACCACCATCAGAAAGAAGACCCCAGATATGGAGATCAGAATTCTTTTCCTTACAATTGTTAATAGCACGGAGGAGTTCCTCGTTCTCGAAGAAAACGCCATCCTCAATGTACTTTGTGATGAGAGTAAGATCCTGGTAAATAATTCTACCGGAACCGATGTTCATGTGACCTACCTCAGAGTTACCCATCTGTCCGTCAGGAAGTCCTACAGAGAGACCGGAAGCGTAACCAAGCTGGTATGGAGCCTCAGCCATGAGCTTGTCCATGTTAGGTGTCTTGGCATCGTAAATAGCATTACCCTGTGTCTCAGGAGTGATGCCGTAGCCATCGAGAATCATCAAAACTACTGGTTTTGTCATAATATATCTCCTTATTAATTAGTTTCTATACGCACGTCATTATAACACGTGGATTTCTTTGCGGAAAGTTTGCCTTTCGCCACAATTTGCTAGTAAAATAGTAACAACTTGGGGAGGTTTTTATGAATACGGAGAAAGCATACGTTAGTGTTCTTAGTGGTTTTTTGGGTTTTTTTCTTGTTTTCTCGCTTATTGTTGCAGTAAATGGATTTAATCTCATGACTTTTGTTGTTAGTTCCAAGGCTGTTGTTGAGGCTATGGACTATGATGAGCTTATAGATTCTACAGAGAGAAAACTTCTGGCTTCATCTGAGTTTGAAGAGCTGGATGATATTGATGAGTTTACAGAAGCAGTTATGTCAAATAAGGCCTCTGAATATTATGTGGAGTCACTTCTTGATGCAGCTATTTTTGGAGACGATGTCTACGATTCAGACAAAATGTATGACCTCGTTGAAGATTCCACAGAGGAATTCTTTGATGAACATAGTGATATCTCAGCTTCTCAGAGAGAAGAGTTGTTGGAAGGCTTAATTGATATCATGGATGAATCCGTGGATGGCGTGGCTGAGATTCGTGAGGATACACCTTATGGAAGTGTAATATCTGATGTTAAGTCTGAGTTGAAGAAAGCGACATTTATCGCGGCGGGAATTTCAGTAGCATTTATTTTGATAATAATCCTTATACATAAGCACAAATCCAGCGCTTTGGCTAAGATTGGAATTAGAGTAATAATCTCTCAGGCATTAAGCGCAGTTGCAGTATTTGCGATGAGAGTATTTCTCCCTTCATTCCTTGAAAACCTTAGTTCATCTGATACAGATATGTTAGGAAGTTATGCAAATAATCTTCTAGCAGGCGCCTCAATTAAAAGTCTGATGGTTATCGGATTTGTATGCGCTGTCGGTATTGCCATGTTGATTATTGGAAAAGTTGCTGGTGCATTTATCAAGGGTGATGAGGATGAAGATGATGTGGAGTATGGCGATTATCAGCAGCCACAGTATCAATATCAGTATCAGTATCCTGTTCAGCAACCACCTGTGTATACTCCTGCACCAGTGCCTCCAACACCTCCAAAGTCAGCACCAGTTCCAGCTCCGGCACCTCCTCCACCAATTAAGCGTGGATAATTACTTAAACTGGTTCTGTTCAGGATTGTACTCGTATCCAATACCAGAGAGTGCGGATTCGATATCTTCTTTGGATACATCACAAGAATCGCACAAATCATCCAGTGAGCTATAGTTATCACGAAGCTGAGTGTTAATTACACTGAGAAGCATTGCAGGGTCTTTTGGTAAATACATATTGGCCTCCGGTTAGAAATCCAGAAATGCGTTTGGGAGCAATTCGGATAGTTTGTTAGTATAAATTTTGTTGTCGGCCTCGTCCTGGGTTATTACTTCCAGGTCGGGGCCTGCGTATTCGCTCATAAATTGTCTGCAGTAACCACAAGGGAGAGTTCTGGAGAAGCATTTAGCATCCAGTTTTTTGCCAACAACGGCAATGGCGCGAAAGGATTTCGCACCTGTGGTAAGGGCGCCGACGAAAGCGGTTCTTTCTGCGCAAATGGACTGAATACCATGGTTTTCAATGTTAATGCCAACATGAACTTTTCCATTGCTATCCAAAAGAGCCGCACCCACAGTAAAGTTTGAGTAGGAACAGCAGGTGTTGGTTTTCGCAGCGGCTTTAGCTTGTTCGAGAAGGTTCTCGGATGTTTTTGTATCCATTGTTATTACCTCAAAATGCCTTTAACTAATCATATTATATAAGCATTTGCCCAAAATCCTTAGGTTTTTTGTCGTGATTTTTTGAGATTACCATTGTATAATCGTATACTGAAAAATAATGTTTAATTATTTTACTTTTATATATCATTCACGGGGGGTTGTGTAATGAGAATAAATTCTTATAAATCACAGTGGTTACGCAGACTTGCTTCAGTCATGGTAATGGTCATGATTGCTGCTATTACATTTGGTTTGATGCCTGCCAAGACAGCTGAGGCTGCAGATACATGGCAGAATTACAGTGGTTCTTACACTGTTGGAGGAAGTCAGCCTGATTCTACAGTCGCAACATTTACTGTTATCTGCTATAACAGCGGAGCAGAAATTGTAGGTGGTAGTGGATGGGATAATTCCGGTCGTGCCAGAGTAAGTGTTAGTTTTAGTGGTGCTACAGCGACTATTACTGCTTCGTTGTCTGGCGACGCGACATTTGCTGTTAGCAGTAGTATTGGTTATCAGCTTACAATTAAAGTTGATGATACAGTTCTTCCATTGAATATGGGTATTGGCCGTGGCGGCGTAACTTACAATACTGTAAAGCACACACATAAGTATGCTCCAGCTACATGTACAGCTCCTGCTACTTGTTCTTGTGGTGCAACACAGGGAAGAGCTGCAGGACATCAGTATACTGTTCCTGCAACATGTACAACTCCAAAGAGTTGTGGTAAATGTGGTGCTACACAGGGCACAGCTTTGGGTCATGATTTTGGTTCAAATCTTCCAAACTGTAAGCGATGCAGTGTAGCAAACCCTAACTATGTTGCTCCAGTAGTACCTGATCCAGTGACACCAACAACGCCTGCGCCTGTAACTCCAACAACACAACCAACAGAGACTAAAAAAGACAAGCCAACTCCAACACCAACCCCAACTCCAACTCCTACTGAGGAAACAGAAGAAACAGAGGAGACAACAGAGACAGTTGTTGCAGCAGTTACACCTGTTGTTAAGGAGACAACTGAGGCTACAACTGAGACCACAGCAGGTGAACCAACTGGAACACCTACTCCAACTCCAGCTCAGTGGGAGTTCTCTGGTACAACAAAGGAAGAGGAAAAGAGTTCTTTCCCATGGTGGATTATTATTCTTCTTTTAATCCTTGGATTGTGTGGTTATAGATACGCTCAGCTCAAGAAGAGAGAGTTGGATAATAGCGAGATTTTCTATGAGTTTATTCCAGGAAGAGTAATCGGTAAGGTTACAGGTCATGCAACACCAGCGGCAGTTATTGCAGCACAGAAAGCAGCAGAGAAGCCAGATGTTGACGCTAATGGATATCTTAAGAAGTCTAATACGGCATCCATCAGACCTGTATATTCAAATGCTCCATCTGAAAAGGCTACAAGAGGTGTTAATAAGACTCCAGTTGGAACTTCTGCAGTAGCATCAGCAGCAACTGCAACAGCTGCAAGTAAGGCAACAACACCTGCTACAAAGGCAACACCTGCACCTAAGGAAACTGCTACATCTAAGGCAGCACCTGCTAAGCCAGATGTAGATGAGAATGGTTATCTTAAGAAGTCTAATACAGCTCCAATCAGACCAGCATATTCTAATGCACCTGCGTCTAGACCAACTAGAGGAGTTAATAAAGCTGCAGCTACATCAGCTGCTCCAGTGGCATCGGTAGCTCCTGCAGCAACTGCAACTGCTGCTACAACTGCTGCTTCAGTACCAGTAGCAGCAAAGTCCGAAGAGAAGAAGGAAGAAAAGATGGAAGAGAATACACATCGTAATAGTCCATTCCAGCAGAAGGCTCCAATCAAGAGACCAAAGGAACTTTCATCTGGTCGTGCTCAGGCAAGCGCTGGTGCTAAGAAGGCTCCAAAAAATGCTGATACAATGAACAGACCTGATGCAAGTGCTCTTAATGCTTATGCTACTCCATCTGCTGCATCCGTAGTTTTCGCTAAGGAGTCCAAGGAGAAGAAGCCATATGCTCCTGCAATCGCTACAGCAGTATTGCCTCCTGTTGAAGAGGAGAAGAAGGAAGTTGATAACCAGCCATCACCTTTTAAGTCCAATGGATCTGCTCCACAGCCAATTCAGATGACAAAGCCTGAAAAGAAGGCTCCTGCTATCGCTAAGTTTACAGAAATTCCAGTGGTAGAAAAGCCTGCTTCACCATTCAAGGCTGCACCATCTGCAGGTGATGACAAGAAGAAGGTATCAGTAAATGCTACAAGCAATGCTTACAACCAGTCTGCTCCTTCTACAGCAACAATCTCATCTGGTAAGGCATTTAATCCAGCAGCTGCCATGAAGGCACTAAAGGAAATGGAGGATGATGATACTCCTGCTCCACAGCCTGCACCAGAGTCTAACACAAAGAGTGGTGGATTATTCGGCAAGTTCAAGAAGAACAAATAATAACAAAATGTATTTATGACATTAAAATAGCTGCCTCACTGAGGCAGCTATTTTTGTTATTAATTTATCTAGAAATTATATTCTTGTCTGTGATACTACCTGACCTACTGTGCTGTTCTCGAACTTGTCCATCCAGCGCTTATAAATCTTGTCAGAGTTTTTATATACATCATTGATGAAATCTACTACAGCTTCTGTAGACTCTAATTCGTAAGGATTCTTCATACCCATAAGCTTGAAGAACTCTGTTGTCTCATCATTTCCTTCGGCATCAGGACATACAGAAAATACAGTGAATACGTCCTTGCCTTCGATATAGAATCCAAATACTACAGTCATCTCTTCATCAATATCGAGATCATCAAATGCGTCAATATCCTCAGAAGAAAGTTTGATTACGATATGACCAGAATTCTTGCCGTTATATTTGAATGTTTCTTTTTCGAGAGTCTCAATGTCGAACTCTGTACCACAAACTGCATTTGCAATCTTGGAGCCTCTCTTAATGTTATGAAGAACACTCTGGAAGTATGTAGAAGCAGCATCTTTGTCCTTGAACTCTAAGAGGGAAGCACTGAGGATATAGTATTCGTCCTCATCTTCCAATGAGCCTCGTAAATAAATGGAGTTAGCATCAATTTTCTCCATATCAAGGTCGATATCCAGTACACCACAGATAATGTTATAAATATCCTCGTCGTAGTTGTCATCATCCATAATGTCTTCACCAGTTCTTGTGGCGAAGATACCATCTTCCAGATCCGCCATAATGTCTGCGGCATAGCCTTCGATGTCATCCTGGTCTTCGATATTAATATCGGATAAATCCCATTCTTCAGCATCAAGGTTTTCTACTGCTACTTTCTTGAACTTCTTAGCAGTGAAATTTCCTTCTTTTCCGCATGCTGTAATGCTGAACATCATGGAAGCAATAAGTGCGCCTGCCAGTAATCTTGTAAGTTTTTTCATAGTCCCTCCCAATTACATTTCATTTATTGAATTTTCTAGAGCCTTTAGAAGTGGTCTCAGAGGTTCAATATCTCTTGGTACTGTAGACATTATAACGATTAAGTAATCGCCATGGTCTGTATATACAATCCCAGCATCAGCGGTACCGTTGTGCTTGGAGTTGTTCTCATCATACTCCCATCCAGCCTTGCTTCTGGTGGTGTAAACGTCTTCAAACTCACTGTGTATTAATGAGTAAGCAGGGTCTTCCATAATTGCGCCTATAGAATCACCGAATTCATCCTCTTCAAAATAGTTATAGGCACCAACCCATAACAGTGCAAGATCCTTACATGCCAGCTGAGGATATTTGTATACGCATAATGCAGGATCGACACCCCATTCTTCGCAGAACTGCTGGATATATGTTCTTCTGAATGAATCGTTAAGAGCTGTATACGCATCATTATCTGAGTTAACAAGCATATTAGTTATAGTGTTATTCCATCTTTCGGCTGCCTCAGGATTGTATTTGGCGAGGCTGACTGCAAATGGGCCTTTGATGGAGCTTGCTGTATAAAACTGTCTGTCAGTGTTGTAGCAGATTCCCTGATTTGTTTGCAGGTTAAGAACGATAAATCCGACCTTTGTACCTCTGTTGCTGAGTGCCTCGAGTGCGGAGTTAATTTCGGTCAATGCATAGGTGCTTGGGACATATCCACCAATACCCTGAACTGCTTCCATATCAGTTATGTTTGAAATAGCTTCTTTGGAACTGTAAAAGTCGTCCGAACTTCCATCGTATTCAGGGAGAAAACCATATCCAGAACACAGTTCTCTAAATGCTTCAGCATTGATAAATTCCTTAATGATGTCAGCTCTGGAATATCCATTTTCCATAAGATTCATCCAGTATTCTTGCATAGTTACATCAGGAATATTACGCATGAAAAGTTTGTAGCAGATATTGATGAAAGTTTCATCAGAATATCTCTTTGATTCAAATTCACTTGAATTTATAACGGAAAGCACAACCGTATTTACAGTAATGGAATTATTGTCCATGGCGTAAACAAGATTGTTTTTCTCATCTTCAGTAGCTTCGCGTCCGAGAAGCTCCATATATAACAAGTTAACAAATTCTGCCTCAGGATTAATAGGTGGAAGAGTTGTTTCTGCAGGCGCATCTGTTTCTACAGTTGGTTCTGTAGGTGCCATTGTGGACAACGTCTGGCTAGATAGAGTTGTTGATCCAGTTGTATCAGTGCTAAATCTTCCCAAAACAGAACAACCACCTATAAGAAGCGATAATACAATCGTTCCTACACATACTGGTACCTTATTTGTTCTAGCTCTTGTTATATTATTATTAATTTTCATATCAATGAATTGTACCACAGGGTAATGTGATGATAAAATTCAATGTGGAAATGTTTTGTTTGGAGGTTTATATGGGAAGCATTTTTGAATACGGTAAAGCTATATGTTATTCAGGTTATAGAAAGGGTCAGAGTCCTATGGGAGAGGCTCCAACTAAGGAGCAGATTGCTGAGGATATTAAGATCCTTGTAGATGAAGGATATAAGTACGTTAGAATGTACGATCCTAATATTCATGCAAGATACGTTTGTGAGATTATTCGTGAGAATAACTACGATATCAAGTGTATCGTTGGAATGGATTCCGTTAATGAAGTGAACAATAAGGAGTGTCCTTTTGAGAAGCAGGAGTTTACAGACGAGGATCTTCAGGCTCATATCGCTCGTAACGACGGTGAGAGAGTAAAACTTATTGCTCTTGCCAAGGAATTTAGTGACGT
This sequence comes from Saccharofermentans sp., assembly GCA_024403695.1. Lineage (GTDB taxonomy): Bacteria > Bacillota > Clostridia > Saccharofermentanales > Saccharofermentanaceae > Saccharofermentans. The sequence continues at coordinate 70,369 of JAKSRI010000008.1, forward strand.
TATTATTGCTGTTTCTGTTGGTAACGAGAATACACCTGTATGGACTGCCCATAAGGTTCCTACAGAGAGACTTTTGCATCACATCCGTGAGATTAAGTCCCAGCTCGATATTCCGGTTACTTTCTGCGAGGGATGTTCAGATTGGCTTAATATTCCAGAGGTAGCTGCTGAGGTAGACTTCATTAGTGGTCACAGTTACCCATATCACTGCAATGTAGAAGTTAAGGACGCAGTTCAGTTTAACCGCGATCACCTTAAGCTTATGAAAGAGACTTTCCCTGATAAGGAGTTTATCTTTACAGAGATGGGCTGGAGTTCCTGCGTGAGTCTTGATGATGAGTCTACATATGATGACGAGCTTTTTGCATGGCTTGAGGAAGACAAGGTTGTTGGATTTGTTTTCGAAGCGTTTGATGAGCTTTGGAAGGGACCTACACCAGAGTCTTCAGAGTGCTGCTTTGGTATTTATAACGAGAACAGACAGCGAAAGTGGTAAACGAAATGAGTTACGTGCGTAAGCTTACTGCAGTTTTTCTAACAGTTCTGTTATTAGTGGGCCTTTTCGCCCCTGGTGCTCATTCCACGGCAAGAGCTGACAGTTATTTTCCAACTGCGAAAGAAGAGATCGAAGCCATTAGTGTGGGATGGAATTTGGGTAACACCCTTGATTCTTATGGTACTTGGATTAGTGGCACATCCCCATCCGCTTTCGAGACCGCATGGGGGAACCCTGTGGTTACAAGAGAGCTCATTCAGTCTGTTAAGGACCAGGGCTTTAATGCCATCAGAATTCCTGTCACCTGGGCTCAGCATATCGATGCTAACGGAAACGTAGACGCAGCATGGATGGCCAGAGTTAAAGAGGTAGTAGATTATGCCTATGATCTGGATATGTATGTCATCTTAAATGTTCATCATGATACTGGTGAGCATGGTAGCGACAAGGTTTGTTGGGTTATTGCTGATGAAGGTACATACAGTTCTACTGAAGCCAAGTTTAAGGCTCTTTGGACTAATATCGCCAATGAGTTTAAGGATTATGACTATCATCTCATGTTTGAAGGTTATAACGAGATGCTGGATATGAATAATACATGGAATGCACCAAGCACAGGTAATGGCGCTTATAGTGCAGTTAATTCATATGCTCAGGCATTTGTCGATACAGTAAGAGCTACAGGCGGAAATAATGCTCAGCGTAATCTTATTGTTAACACGTATGTAGCTTCTTTTGATCCTCAGGTTCTTAATAACTTTGTTGTCCCTAAGGATTCAGCAACTAATCATCTCGCATTGCAGGTTCATGTATATTCTCCATGGGGATTTACAGGAACAAATGCAACAGTTAACTGGACTCCTGTGCATAACGATTTTGGCGATGCAGATAAGTCTGAGATTGATGGCGTTATGAGTGCTATCAGTAATTTTTCCAATCAGACAGGTCTCCCGGTTATTATCGGTGAGTGTGGTGCTGAGTATAAGAATAACGATGAGGCTATTGCTAGCTATTTTGGATATTTTATTAATGCTGCTTCTCAGAAGGGTATTAAGTGCTTTGTCTGGGATAATGGTCAGTTTGGTTCTGGTAATAGCGAAGGTGGTTATGCCATTGTAAATAGAAGTAATCTTACGTGGAAGACTGGCATTGTCAGTGCCATAGTAAGTAATAGCAAATCAACACCTATTATCGAGAGTTCTCCAGAGCCTGTGGAGACAGAACCGGTGGAGACAACTGTTGCAGAAACTACTGTAGCAGAAACATCTGAAACAACGGGGGCTATAACAGAAGTTGTATCAGAAGAGACTGTAGCCAAGAAAACCGATGGTAAGGAAGAGGAGGAGAAGTCTTCCAGCAATAGTGTTGCAATCTACGTTACCATAGGAGTTGTGGCCGTTCTTGGTGCCTATGTAGGGCTGTTTTTCCTTGGACGTCATAATCGTAAAAAATAAAGTTTATCTTTTGTTAATATAGACAGGTTAAAATCGTTAGTTTTCCTATGCTATGATTAACACTAGTAGTAATGGGGGAGGATAAAGTATTCATGAATAAAAGATTGAATATAGGCTTTCTTGTAGATGATTTGAATAATTACTTTACTAATCAAGCTTGCAGAGGCGCAGAACTTGCAGCTAAGAATTTGGATGCAAATTTGCTCATTTTCCCTGGAAGATATATCGGCGAGCCAGATGGTAAGTTTGGAAGTAAAGAATATGAGTATCAGTACAATTCAGTATTTTCTCTTCCAAGTAGTCAGAATGTAGACATTCTCTATGTACTTCTCGGTACAATCTGTTCACGAGCTAGCGAGAAACTTCAGGAAGAATTTTTACAGAATCTCCCTAATACTCCTGTTGTTCAGCTTTTTGCTAAGGTTGATGGATACCAGTCAGTTACTTTTGATAACAAGTCAGGCTTTTCTAAGATAGTTAAGCATCTTATTGAGGAGCATGGTGCTGCCAATATTGGATACGTAAGTGGACCTAAGACAAATCAGGATGCTCTCGAGAGACTTGAAGCTTATAAAGAAGTAATTCTTGAAGCTGGTCTGGTTTTTGATGATAAGCACGTTGTTTATGGTGATTTTACTGATGAGAGTGAAGATGTAGTTCGTAAACTTATTCGTCAGAATGATAAGCTCGACGCGATTGTATTTGCCAACGATAGTATGGCTGTTGGTGGTTATAACGTTATTTATGAGATGGGATTTACTCCTGGTAAGGATATTCTCGTTGTTGGATTCGATGACGATGACTGTTCTATTTCCATGGTTCCGCCTTTAACTACGGTAGAAGCAAGTTCTGCTGACCTTACTTATAAGGCTATTCTTAATGCTCCTAACTATATTGCAGGTACAGAGCTTACTAACATGGAGGTCGAGACTTTCCTTGTTCAGAGATCTTCTTGTGGTTGTGATGGACTTGATTATGAAGGCATGACAAAGCGATTCCATATGGACACTATTGTCGATAATGATAATAGATTTATTGAGTCTGTTGAGAAATATCTTTTTGGTATCTTTGAAGAAGATGGTTCTGTAGCAAAACTTAAGAAGAAGCTTGGTGTGTTGCTGGCTGATTTTGCAAAAATCATTCGAAAAGAAACAGATGATTGGAGTATGCTGGAAGCTGATTTTAATGACATTAGTTTCCCTTTGCTCTTCTCATATACAGTTCCAGAGAAGTGCTATAACGTTTTGGGAACGCTTCAGCATATTGCAGTAAATATGTTTGATGATATTGAGACTAAGGTTATTATCCATAGAATGTTTGCTAATTTCTACAGAGAGATTTCTTTCAGAGCAATTAGCATTGATATTGATGATCGTAATAGATCAGATAAATTGGACAGACTTGTTAATCAGCGTTCAGAAGATATCTTCCTTATGTCTAATGATAATGAGGTTGCATATGAGCATCTTATTGACGGACTTCCAAATGTCGGATTTAAGCAGGCTTTGATGTATCTTTTCCAGGGTAATGTTCACAATTCTGCAGATGTTAAGTGGAAGAGACCTAATTCCATTCTTCTTAAGGCTGTATCTAACAGCAAGGGTGCGATTGCTCCAGTAGAAGAGCAGCAGCTTGTTCGTACAGTAAGCATCTTCAACAACGAATTTGTTGAAGATGAGAACAGAATGACAATGGTTGCTTTCCCTCTGTTTGTTGGAGATGACTTGTATGGAATGCTTGTTGTAGATACTGACAGTAGCAATCTTAGCAATATCGCCCCTGTTGCGAACCAGATTTCTATCACATTGAAGTCTTTGTTGCTTATTGAAGGTCAGAATAAAGCTAAGAAGACATTGCAGAATTCTCTTGAGCAGTTTATGAGAGACAATAGCCTTCTTGATGCTATCTCTAAGTCTGATGAACTTACAGGTCTTTATAATAGACGTGGATTCCTTGATCACACACAGAAGGCGATCGCGGATCTTCAGAATAAGGGTAAGAAGACTCTTGTTTGTTATGCTGATATGGATAACCTTAAGATGGTTAACGATAAGTTCGGTCACGACGAAGGTGACTTTGCTCTTCGTGAGATTGCAGCCGTACTTAAGGAGACATTCAGAAGCACAGATATCATCGGAAGACTCGGAGGCGATGAGTTTATCGTATTTGCCATCGTTGGTGTTGAGAACTGTGAAGCTATTATCAAGAAGAGAATTAACGAGATTCTCAAGCGCCATAACGAGAATGCTGGTAAGCCATATCCTATCGATATGAGTACTGGTGTATATGAGTTTGAATGCTCCCCTGACATTGATATTTATTCTGTTCTTGATCTCGCTGATGAGAAGCTTTATTCAGAAAAAACCGAGAAGAAGAAAAAGAATGGATCATATAGATGATTTGAAAATCATTTATGCTCTCCAAAGGAGATTAACGTAAAAAATATTCATCATTTTTAACAAGTGACCGTCGAGAAATCGGCGGTTCACTCTTTTTTTACACAAATCGTTGACAAAATATGTTAAATTCATAGTGGCTTATGTTGACCCGGTCTATGGTTCAGTACTTTTGTGACCCATTTTTTGGCAATATAAGTTCGAGATTATGGCATAAACACAAAGGGAGGAACTATGAAATACAGTTATTACCCAGGGTGTACCTTGAAGAACAAGGCACAGGATCTCGACAGATATGCTAGGGCGTCTGCTCTTAAGCTCGGATTCGAGCTCGAGGAGATCCCAGATTGGCAGTGCTGTGGTGGAGTTTATCCGCTCGGTTCAGATGAGATTGCTTCCAAGCTCGCATCTGTTCGTGCACTCAACTACGCTAAGGAGCAGGGACAGGATCTCATTACTCTTTGCTCAGCTTGCCATCACGTTCTTAAGCGTGTTAATGACGACATGAAGAACGTACAGGACATTTCTGATCGTGCAAACAACTACATGAAGCTCGATGAGCCTTACAGAGGTGAGACAAAGGTTCTCCACTTCCTCGAGGTAATCCGTGATGTTATCGGATTCGATGAGCTTAAGAAGATGGTTGTAAATCCACTTACAGGTAAGAAAATCGGCGCATACTATGGATGTCTTACACTCCGTCCAGGAAAGATTCTTGAGTTTGATAACCCAGAGAATCCTAAGATTATGGAGGATTTCATCCGTGCAATTGGAGCAGAACCAGTTATCTATGCAAATAGAAATGAGTGCTGCGGTGGTTACATTTCACTTAAGGAAGGTGAGATGGCTCAGGATCGTACAAAGAAGATCTTTGATAACTGCACAGATATGGGTGCCGAGATGCTTATTACAGCATGTCCTCTCTGTAGATATAACCTCAATAAGTCTGAGGCTGATTCTAAGATTCCAGTTTACTATTTCACAGAGCTTCTCGCTGAGGCTCTCGGAGTAAAGGAGGATTGCTGATATGAGTCGTGATGCTGAAATGATTCGTGAGATTAGTGGATGCGATCCTTACAGATGCATGAAGTGCGGTAAGTGTTCCGCTTCATGTCCATCTTTCAATGAAATGGATATCAAGCCACATCAGTTTGTATCTTATGTACTCCGTGATGATATTGAGTCACTTGTTAATTCTAAGTCACTTTGGAAGTGCCTTTCATGTTTTGCATGCGTAGAGCGTTGTCCACGTGATGTTAAGCCAGGTAAGCTTATCGATGCTGCTAGACAGATCGTTGAGCGTCAGCAGGGTGGAGATTACCTCAAGGCTGATGAGATTCCTGAGCTTCTCGATCCAGATATGCCACAGCAGCTTCTTGTTAGTGCATTCCGCAGATACAGGAGGTAATTAGATGCAGAGAATTGGTGTTTTTGTATGTCACTGTGGTACTAATATTGCTGCTACTGTTGACGTTAAGAAAGTTGCCGAACTCGTACGCTTTGAGCCAGGTGTAGTTCATGCTGAAGATTACACATATATGTGTTCTGAGGTTGGACAGCAGAGAATTATCGATACAGTTAAGGAGAAGAATCTCACAGGTATCGTAGTTTGCTCATGTTCTCCAAGAATGCACGAGGCTACATTCAGAAAGTGTGCTGAGAAGGCTGGTATCAACCCATACATGGTTGAGATTGCTAACATCCGTGAGCACTGTTCATGGATTCATAAGGATATGGAGGAAGCTACTGAGAAGGCAGTTATCCTCGCTAGAGCAGCTATCGCTAAGGTAAACCTCAATGCTCCTTTGCAGGAGGGTGAGAGCCCAGTAACAAAGCGTGCGCTCGTTATTGGTGGTGGTATCGCTGGTATTCAGACAGCTATTGATATTGCTGAGGCTGGTTATCCAGTAGATATCGTTGAGAAGACACCTTCTATCGGTGGTAGAATGTCCCAGCTTGATAAGACATTCCCTACACTCGACTGTTCTTCTTGTATCCTTACACCTAAGATGGTTGAGGCTTCTGCTCATCCACTTATTACACTTCACACATACAGTGAAGTTGAGAATGTTTCCGGATTCGTAGGTAACTTCGAAGTAGATATCCGTAAGAAGGCACGTTCCGTAAATATGGACAAGTGTACTGGTTGCGGTGTTTGTATGACAAAGTGTCCTATGAAGAAGGTTCCATCCGAGTTTAACCGTAATCTTAATACTAGAACTGCTATTTATACTCCTTTCGCACAGGCCGTACCTAACGTACCTGTAATCGATCGTGAGAATTGTATGTACTTCAAGACTGGTAAGTGTGGAGTTTGCTCCAAGGTTTGTCAGGCTGGCGCTGTTGATTATGAGCAGCAGGATGAGATCATCACAGAGAAGTACGGTGCAATCGTTGTTGCTACAGGCTTCGATATGATCAAGCTTGATAAGTTCGACGAGTATGCATACAGTCAGAGCGCAGATGTTATCACATCTCTTGAGCTCGAGCGTATTATGAACGCTGCTGGTCCTACATCTGGTCACCTCGAGAGAATTTCCGATGGAAAGGCTCCAAAGAATATCGTATTTATTCAGTGCGTAGGTTCAAGATGTAACGATCACCGTGGTAAGCCATACTGCTCTAAGATTTGCTGTATGTACACAGCTAAGCACGCTATGCTTATCCGTGATAAGTATCCTGATACAAATGTAACAGTATTCTATATTGATGTTCGTACTCCTGGTAAGAACTTTGATGAGTTCTACAGAAGAGCAGTTGAGCAGTATCACGTAAATTACGTTAAGGGTCAGGTTGGTAAGGTTGTACCTAAGGCTGACGGTACTCTTGATGTTCAGGGTGTTGATCTTCTCGATAACAAGCAGATTGTTGTTAACGCTGATATGGTAGTTCTCGCAGCTGCAATCGAGCCAAACCCAGATATCCGTAAGATCGCTACAATGCTCACAGCAAGTATCGATACAAATAACTTCCTTACAGAGGCTCATGCTAAGCTTCGTCCTGTAGAGTCACCAACAGCAGGTATCTTCCTCTCTGGTGTTACACAGGGTCCTAAGGATATTCCTGAGACAGTTTCCCAGGCTGGTGCCGCTGCCGTTAAGGTAATCGGTCTCCTTGCTAAGGACAAGCTTAAGACAAACCCTTGCACAGCTAAGTGTGATCCAATCGCATGTAACGGTTGTTCTACTTGTGCAAATGTATGTCCTTACGGCGCTATCTCCTATGAGGATCAGTTGGTTCGTGGTCCAGGAGTTAACGAGACAAGACGTGTTGCAGTTGTAAATACAGCTCTTTGTCAGGGTTGTGGTGCATGTTCTGCTTCTTGTCCATCCGGTGCTATGGATCTCCAGGGATTCTCTAACAGACAGTTGATTTCGGAGGTAGATGCTATATGCCGATGATTAATGGTGAATTCAGACCTAAGATTGTTGCATTCTGCTGTAACTGGTGTTCATACGGTGGTGCTGACCTTGCAGGTTCATCCCGTCTCTCATACCCAGCAGATGTAAAGATTATTCGTGTTCCTTGCTCAGGACGTGTAAATCCTATGTTCATCCTCCGTGCTTTCGAGCGTGGTGCAGATGGTGTAATCATCTGTGGATGTCACCCAGGAGACTGTCACTACAGCACAGGTAACTACTATGCAAGAAGAAGAATGACACTTCTCTTCTCCATGCTCGAGTACATTGGTATCGAGAATGGTCGTACAAGAGTTGAGTGGGTATCAGCCGCTGAGGGTGTTAAGTTCCAGGCTACAATGAATGAGTTTGTAGAGAAGGTTAAGTCACTCGGCGAGAACGTCAGATTGGGGGATTTGAGATGCAAGGATTAATTGATCGCTTAAAGGCTCTTCTCGCTGACGGTACAGTAGCAAGAGTAATTGGTTGGAAGAAGGGCGATATGTCCTACAATCCAACTCCAGCTATTTTCAATAGCGTTGAGGACCTTGATGAGTTCGTATATGACGGATTCTGTGGTGCTAACTTAAGCAAGATGATGATTGATGCTACAAAGCTCGAGGGTAAGACAGCAGTTCTCCTCAAGCCATGTGATTCTTATAGCTTCAACCAGCTTATTCGTGAGCACAGAGTAAATCGTGACAACGCATACATTATTGGTATCGCTTGCCGCGGTAAGCTTGATATCGAGAGAGCTAAGGCTACAGGTATCAAGGGTATTACTGAAGTAACAGGCACAGAGCATGATGGCGCTGATACAGTTACATTCAAGACACTTTATGGTGACAAGGAAGTAGCTTACAACGAGATTATGCTTGGTCGTTGCTATATGTGTAAGGGTAAAGAGCATGTTATTGCTGACGAAGTTATTGGCGAGTCCAAGGACACAGCAGTAGTTGATCGTTTTGCACAGGTTGCTGAGATCGAGGCTATGTCTTCCGCTGAGAAGTTCGAGTTCTTCAAGAAGGAACTTAGCAAGTGTATTCGTTGTAACGCATGCCGTAATGTTTGCCCATGCTGCTCATGCCGTAAGTGTGTATTCGATTCTACAAAGTTCGATTCACAGCAGAAGGCAAATGTTGACTCCTTTGAAGAGAAGATGTTCCACATCATTAGAGCTTTCCACGTAGCAGGTAGATGTACTGACTGTGGTGAGTGCTCAAGAGTATGCCCACAGGGTATTCCTCTCCACCTCTTCAATAAGAAGTTTATTAAGGATATTGATACATTCTACGGAGAGTTCCAGGCTGGTAAGGATCCAGAGGCTCAGAGCCCACTTACAGCATTTACTTTCGAGGATGTTGAGCCAAAGATCGTTTCAGAAAGGAGTAAGGGCTAATGTTAAAGATTTCTATTGATAAGCTTAGTGCTTTATATAATGCAATCGCAGCAGACAAAGAACTTATCCTTCCTGTTCGTACAGCTGGTGTTGTAGATTATGCTTCTTACACAGAGGGTGCTGATGTTGCTATCGATACTCTCAAGACTGCAAAGTCTCCTAAGAACGCTTTCTTCCCACAGTTCGAGACTCTTTACAACGTTAATAAGAAGATTATTCCTGTTGATGCGTCTGCAGAAGAGGGTGCATGCGAGGGTGCAGGTGTTGCACTTCGTTCTACACTTTCCGTTGAGATGGCACCACTCGTAGATAAGGATTTTGTAATCTTCGGTATTAAGCCATGTGATGTTAAGGGTATTGAAGTTCTTGATAACGTATTCCTTGCTGAGCCAGTAGATAACTTCTATAAGGCAAGAAGAGAGCACGGAATTCTCGTAGCTATGGCTTGTAACGAGCCAGAAGAGTCCTGCTTCTGTTCTGCTTTCGGCATCGATGCTGCTGATCCTTCTAAGGCAAAGGCAGACGTTGCTGTATGGATGGCAGATGGTAACCTTTATTGGAAAGCAATTTCTGAGAAGGGTGAGGCTCTTACAGAGTCTGTTAAGTCTGTATTCGAGGATAGCGATGAGGCTGCAGTAGATGCTACTAAGGCTTCTATCGAGACAATTCTCGCTAAGCTTCCTAACGCTAATCTCTCACTTGATATGTGGGGTAAGGGCGTTCTCGATGACAGATTCTATTCCCCAGTATGGGATGAGATTTTTAAGCCATGTCTCGCATGTGGTACATGTACATTCGTATGTCCAACATGCCAGTGCTATGACATTAAGGATTACACAACAAAGGATGGAATTCAGAGATACAGATGTTGGGATTCCTGCATGTATTCTGACTTCACAATGATGGCACACGGTAACAACCGTAATTCTCAGAAGGAGAGATTCCGTCAGAGATTCATGCACAAGCTCTCATACTATCCAGATAAGAACGATGGTATGTTCTCTTGCGTAGGTTGTGGACGTTGCGTTGATAAGTGCCCACAGTCCCTTAATATCGTTAAGGTAATTAAGGCTTTTGAGGCAAGTAAAGATAAGGAGGGTCAGGCTTAATGAGTAATGTAATTGACACTCTTGTACCTCAGGTTGGTGTTATCACAGGTATCACAGAAGAGACACCTGATGTTAAGACATTTAAGGTAAACGCTCCAGATGGCGGAAAGCTTTTCGAGCATATGCCTGGTCAGTGCGCAATGGTTTGCGTTCCTGGTGTTAGTGAGGGTATGTTCTCTATTACTTCTTCTCCTACAAACAAGGAGTTCCAGGAGTTCAGTATCAAGAAGTGTGGTTCTTTGACAGATACACTTCACAGCCTTCAGGTTGGTGACATGATTACTGTAAGAGGACCATATGGTAACAACTTCCCAGTTGATACTGTATTTAAGGGAAAGAACCTTCTCTTTATCGCTGGTGGTATCGGTCTTGCTCCACTTCGTTCTGTAATCAATTA
>JAKSRI010000009.1 GCA_024403695.1 Saccharofermentans sp.
CACAGGCAGTAGTAGTTGATGAGTGGACATCCACAACATCAGCAGACGAGATTGCTAATAAGCTCTTCGCAGGTAAGACATACATCCTTGAGGAGACAGAGGCACCTAAGGGATATGACAAGGCTGCATCAGTTACATTTAAGATTAACGATGATGGTAAGGTTGTTATCGATGATAAGGTAGTAGATGACAATACAATCGTAGTTGCAGATACAAAGCTTGCACCAACACCAGTAACAGTACTTGTAAAGAAGGTGGATGCAGAAGATACAACTAAGGTTCTCGATGGAGCAGAGTTTGTAATCACAGATTCTGAGGGAACAACAGTAGCAACATGGACATCCACAACATCTGCAGATGAGATTGCAGATAAGCTCTATGCTGGTAAGACATATACTCTTACAGAGACAACTGCTCCTAAGGGTTATGAGAAGGCTGCACCAATCACATTCTCAATCAATGAGAATGGTAAGGTTGTAATTGATGGTACAGAAGTAGCAGACAATACAATCGTAGTTGAGGATGCGAAGCTTGCACCTACACCAGTAACAGTACTTGTTAAGAAGGTAGATTCTGAGGATACAACTAAGGTTCTCGATGGAGCAGAGTTTGTAATCACAGATTCTGAAGGTACAGAGGTTGCAACATGGACATCTACAACATCTGCAGATGAAATTGCAGATAAGCTCTATGCTGGTAAGACATATACTCTTACAGAGACAACTGCTCCTAAGGGTTATGAGAAGGCAGCACCAATCACATTCTCCATCAATGAGAATGGTAAGGTTGTTATCGATGGCGTAGAGGTTGATGACAACACCATCGTAGTTGCTGATGTAAAGATTAAGCCAACAGTAAGTGTATCTAAGATAGATGCAAATACTAGCGCACCACTCAGCAACGCTGTTATCTCAATCTACGAAATTAACGACCTTGTTACACCAGTGGATTCCTGGATAACAGATAAGGATGCAGATCCATATAAGGTTACAGGCCTTGAAACAGGTCATACATATGTAATCGTAGAGGAGAAAGCTCCTGCTGGTTATACAATTAGAACTAATACTTATTTTGCAATCACAGATGATGGCAAGATTACAACAGACGGTTTACAGTTCCCAGCTGATGTTGATGGAGATGTAATCCTTGTTAAGGATACAAAGACAGAAGTAGAATTCGGTAAGGTAGATGCTAACGATAATATGCTTCCTGGCGCTACATTCCAGATTTGGAATTCTGATGAGACAAAGAAGGTATTTGAGTTTACTTCTACTCTTGGAACTGTCAAGTACGGCGGAATCCTTAGCATTAACGAGACATATATTCTTAGAGAGTCAGCTGCTCCAGATGGATATACATGTGCTGCAGATATTAAGTTCATGCTTGATGATAATGGCAACATCGTAGCACCTGATGGTACTGCTTTACCAAACGTAAATGATGATGGAGTGCTTATCGTTAAGGATGCACAGACAAAGGTAACAGTAAGTAAGACAGGTGAGGATGTAACAGGTGAGTTGACAGGCGCTAAGTTCGAGCTTACAAATGACAAGAACGATGAGAAGATAACATGGGAATCTGCAGATACAGCAAAGGTATTCCAGGGACTTCTCGTAGAAGTAAATTACACAATTACAGAGACAGAAGCACCTAAGGGCTTCGTAAAGGCAGATCCAGTAACATTCACAATTACTAAGGATGGAAAGGTAATGGTAAATGGAGCTGAGGTTGCTGGTGGAGTAATCGTAATTAATAACGATAAGTTTGTACCTACACCTGTAACAGTATTTGTTAAGAAGGTGGATCTCAAGGACACAACATTGGTTCTTGATGGGGCAGAGTTTGAAATCACAGATGCTGATGGCAACTCAGTTGCAACATGGACATCTACAACAGCTGCAGATGAGATTGCAGGCAAGCTTTACGCTGGTAAGACATATACTCTTACAGAGACAAAGGCACCAGATGGCTATGATATTGCAGCTCCAATCACATTCTCCATCAACGATGACGGAAAGGTTGTTATCGATGGTAAGGTAATTGATGACAACACAATCGTAGTTGAGGATGCTAAGACACCTGTAGTTAACACAATTGAGGTTTACAAGACTTTCGAGGGCGTTAATGATCCAACAAATTACAGTGCTACATTTGTAGTAACTAATGTTGATACAGGTGATACTTATACTCTTGATCCTAATGGATTGTCAGCAGACAATGAGTTGATTTACAAGTTGGAAATGACATTGGCTGAGGGTGATTACACTCTCGAGGAGACAAGTGCAACAACAGGATATAAGACTATTGATGCAATTAAGTTCCATGTTGATGCAGATGGAAAGATTACATTAACAGGAAACGCTCCAGAGAACGTAGTACCATATGCTACAAATGAGGGTACAGGATATAAGTTCGAGGTTGAGAACGTGAAGGATACTCCAACACCTACACCAACTGATGAGCCAACTCCAACTCCTACAGATGAACCAACTCCAACTCCAGGAGATATCCCTACACCTACACCAGGCGATACTCCTACACCTACAGTTGATATTCCTACACCAACACCTGATATTGGAGGCCCAACTCCAACACCAAGCACAGGAACACCAACTCCTACACCTACAGGAACTCCAACACCTACACCACAGTCTGGTAATGGTTCAGTTTCAACTGGTGAGGAAGCATCAATTACATTCTTGTTGGCATTGATTTTGTTGATGACAAGTGGATTCGTACTCACAGGTAGAGTTGTCCTTAAGTCAAAGGAAGATCAAGAATAAAGCTTAATTCTTAAAAGCTACTATGAACAACCCGCTGTAATGGCGGGTTGTTTTTTAGTGTTATAATTATCTAGATAGAAACAAAAGAGGGTTAACTAATGTTATATATAATGCGTCACGGAAAAACTGATTGGAATGTCGATTACAGACTTCAGGGAAGAACAGATATTCCTCTTAATGATGACGGAAGACAAATGGCGCGTGATGCAGCTCAGACTTACGCAGATGTTCATTTCGATGTGTGTTATTGCTCTCCTCTTATAAGAGCGCAGGAGACTGCTAAGTTGCTCCTGGAGAATCGTGACGTTCCTATAGTGACAGATAATCGTCTTATAGAGATGAGCTTTGGCGTGTGTGAGGGTGTAGATCATGTGTATTCTAAGCCAGACTGTCCTGTGTATCCACTATTCAAGGATCCAGAGAATTATAAGGGCGTAGAAGGTGGAGAGACATTTGAAGATCTCTTCGCGCGCACAGGTGATTTCCTTAGCAATGAAGCAATCCCATTAGTTAATAGTGGCAAAGATGTTTTGATTGTTGGTCATGGTGCCATGAATACATCTATTGTCTGCCAGGTTAGAGATATTCCTCTTAAGGATTTCTGGAGTGTAGGAATAGAGAATTGTAAGCTGATTCAGTTGATGTAAACAAGGTGTGAAACGATGCAGACATACAAAGCTGACATTTATTTTAATAAAAAACACAGCCTGGCAGAGGGTCCATACTACGATTCCAGATTTAATCGTCTGTCTTGGGTCGATATTCCTCAGGGAACTGTAAACACCTTAATTGACGGCGTTTGTAACAGTGTTAAAGTGGGTTCTACAGTGGGGGCAGCCATTCCTTTGAAGGATTCTGACGGCTTTTTGGCCTGCTGCACAGATGGTTTGTACATCGAGAAGGATGGAGAAGTAAAAAAGCTCGTTGATATGAGTTCTCACTTCAAATCTTTCCAACGCTCTAACGATGCCAAGTGTGATTCCAGGGGAAGACTTTGGTTTGGTTCCTCCAGTAACGATGAGACGGCAGGGTTTGGTGGAGACCTTTTCCTCCTTGATAATAACGTGGTAACTAAAGTTATCCCGGAGACTGGCATTTCGAACGGTATGGCGTGGTCTAGTGATGGTAAGACTTTTTACTGGGCGGACTCCCCTGAGAATGCTGTATTTGCTTTCGATTACGACATGGAGACGGGCACTATCTCTAACCGCAGGGTTCTTTGTGAGATTACGGATGGCGTTCCTGACGGTCTTTGTATTGATGCACAGGATAATCTCTGGATTGCGGTCTGGGGTGGAAGAAGGGTCGAGAATAGAGACGGTAAAACTGGAGAACTTATTGGTAAAATAGATGTAGATGCTAATAACGTCACATGTTGTTGCTTTGGAGGAGAGAGCATGGACGAACTGTTCATCACTACTTCAGGTGATGGTCAGGATGGCGAAGGTGACGGTTGCATATTCAGGTGTAAATTGAATGTAAGCGGTCCGGAAAATAACTATTTTGGATGATTTGATGTAGAGACAAAGAGGTTTAAGTATGAAAAAGAAGTATGACGTAAAAGAATACAATACAGTCAAGGATCTTATTCTTGAGGCGTGTGAGACATATAAGAATGATGTTGCTTTCCGTGTGAAGATGAAGGCAGGAAAAGAACCTGAATATAAGGATTACACTTATGAGGAGTTCCTTTCTAATATTAATGGAATGGGCACAGCACTCTATAGCAAGGGGCTTGCTGGCAAGCGTGTAGCTATTATTGGTCGTAACCAGTATCACTGGGTTGTAACTCATGTTGCATGTCTTCTCGGAGGCATCGTATCTGTGCCTATCGATAAGGAACTTCCACTGGGCGAGATGGAGGATTCTCTCGTTCGTGCTGAGGTCGATGCGGTTATGTTCGACGTTAAGTATAAGGATCAAATCGAGACTATTAAGAATAACGGCAAGACTTCTATCAAAGAGTATTTTTGCATGAATGATAGTGATGCTGGATATACCTCAGCGGTGGAGCTTATTGAGCTCGGAACCAAGCTTATCGGGGAAGGCGAGAAGGCATTTGTTGACTATGAGAGTGATCCTGCATCTATGGCAATTTTGCTTTTCACTTCAGGTACTACATCCAAGTCTAAGGCTGTAATGCTTAGTAACCATGGTCTTGCTATTAACGTCAGTGACCTTCTCGTATATGAGGTATTTGACGAGCATAGCACAAACATCGCATTCCTTCCTTATCACCATATTCTTGGTGGTACAGGTATGCTTTTCTGTATTGCTGATGGTATGCGTACAGTATTCTCTGACGGTATCCGTTACATTAGGCAGAACCTCACTGAATATGGTGTTAATTTCTTCCTTGGAGTACCTGCCATTGTAGATAATATGTATACACAGGTAGAGCGAGGCATCGAGAAGCAGGGAATGACTAAGAAGGTGGCAATGGCAACAAAGCTTTCCAGATTCCTTATGTTCCTTGGTATCGATATTCGTCGTAAGCTCTTCAAGGATGTTATTAAGCAGCTCGGAGGCGAACTTAGTTATATCATCTCTGGTGGTGCGCCACTTAGCAGTCGTGTAGCAAGTGGATTCCATGACCTTGGCATCGAGATTTATCAGGGCTACGGCCTTACAGAGACATCACCTGTTCTTGTTGCTGAGAACAAGGATCACGTAAGACCTGGTTCCATTGGTGTTGCTATTCCTCACGTTACTGCAGAGATGAAGGATAAGGATTCTGAGGGTATCGGTGAGCTCTGTGTTAAGGCTCCTAACGTAATGATTGGTTACTATAAGAATCCTGAACTTACAGCGGAAGTAATCGATAAGGACGGCTGGTTCCATACAGGTGACCTTGGTTATATGGATAAGGATGGATATATTTTCCTTACTGGCCGTAAGAAGGACATGATCGTTCTTAAGAATGGTAAGAAGGCTTTCCCAGAGGAAATTGAGATGCTTATGGCAAAGATTCCTGGTGTGGCGGATGTTTTCGTCTATGGTGAGCCAATTGACGGTGACTACGCAGACCTTAAGATCGCTATGGAAGTGCAGTATGATCCGGCAGCGTGCAAGGAGGCTTACGGGGACGTGTCCGAAAGCGAAATCCGTGAGGCAATGTGGAACAAGGTTAAGGAGGTTAACCAGACAATTCCGCACTATAAGAGAGTTACAGATTTGTTCCTGACAACGGAGTCATTTATTAAGACAACATCACTTAAGATTAAGCGTAAGGAACAGCTAGAAGCGGTTCTAAAGGCAAAGGGTCTGGAGTAATAATGAAAAAAGCTGTGATTTCACAGCTTTTTTATTTTGTGGAGAAAACTACCATAACTGCTACCAATATGAGGTTATATATGGTAGTTTTTTGTTTATTTGTGGTAGTTTGGAAAAATGTAATAATGACAAGTAAAATGGACTATGAAATTAATCATAGTCCATTATCTATATCTATCCAAAATTCCAATTAATATGTAAGTTCGATAGAAGTATTCTGTCGAAGTAAAACCATTCCCGAAATCACTCCTAAAACCAGGCCGAACACGTGTGTTAATAAAGTATCTATAGCATATATTGCCGGCACGTTGGCTATTACACTGAAAGATATAAGAAAAATTAACTCGCTCTTTTTGAATTTCAATTGCTTCTTTATGCACATTATTAAAGCAATTCCTATTACTCCAAAAATGCCTCCTGAAGCACCAACAAATACGCTTGAAGTAAAAATAAAACTTACTATTACTGCGTCAATGATTGTGATTAGGTGATACACCATTATGTACGTAGCAGAGCCAAATTTCTTTTCGACATTTTTGCCTATAACTAGCAACGCAGCAAGGTTGAAGCCCAAGTGGAAGATGCCGCCATGTAAATAAGCTTGAGTAACTACTCTCCACAATTGTAGCTTCTCGATTGCCATGGAGTATGACATGCTGCCCCATTTACCAAGAACACCCTCGCACCCTGCCAGGAAGTTCAGTAAATACGCGACGAAAATATTATCATTAATATTCAGCAATGCGTCTTTGGTTATAAAAAGACAATTTAGTATGAAAACAACACAACATATAATTGATATCACTGCATTGGCCAAACCGTATTTGTTAATTAATTTTTTCATTGTGTAATCACCTTGATTAGTAGTTAACCTCTATATCACCAGTGCTACTGGAGATAATGATAGAAGCACCATCATTATCTTCTTTGTATGACTGACTTACGCCATCATCCATTTCTTTGCCGTTTACCTTGATATCGCCAACTGATGTCTTCAGGTCAAGGTTGTACTTATCAGACTTAAGAGCAATTACCACATCGCCAACTGAGGAATCGACTTTAAGCTTAGTATTAACAGACAAATTTGTTGCAGTTACATCGCCTGTGTCGGACTCGATATCAGAAGAAGTGAGGGCACAATTTGTGAGCTTAAGATCACCTGTGTTAACAACAATATTGGAAGTATTAACTGTGCACTTTGTAAGTGTTACATCACCTACGTTAGAGATGATCTCCAGTGAGTCAATTGTGAGTGAATCGATGTTAATCTCACCAACATCTCCTCTGATACTTGCCTTGGCAAATTCGCTGTCTGCAGGAACATAAATGTTAAGGTAATTATTTGAAGAGAATGAGAAACCCATACTCACTTTGTTGGATTCCTGAGTATCTACAACAAGGGTGCCATCCTTAACTTCGTAAGTCACCTTTGAAGCATCTAATGCATATTCGATAGCGTACTTATCTGATGGGATGATATTGACATCGCCAACTGCAATGTGTGCATCGATGTTTGTGAATGCATCTACTTCTGTTTTATCCAGGGTGAGCTGAGCCTTCTGACCGTCGTTAACCTCAAGCTTGCCATTGGTATATGAAATAGAGAATGGCTTGAATCCTCTGATGGCGATACCGATACCTCCAAGAATTACGCCGATAATGAATATAATTAAGAAAATTTTCAAAGCTTTTTTCATTTCTTTTTACCTGCCTTTCTGTGAACAATTTTTCCACCAAAACGCTTAATTCCTACAAATGTGATCTTTGTAAGTTTTACAACTAAGATAGTAAATATCGCGAAGAGGGAAATGATAATAAGTCCTGCACCAAGTGCTGAGAATCCGATACCTGGGTTAATGAAGAGTACAATCAATCCTGCAATGAATACCAGAATTCCAGCGACTGAAGTAATAGCAAATGCGAGAATAAGTGCAGCAAGGGTAATCAGTACTGCGAAGAACAATACATACAAAGCGAGAAGTAATGCAACTACTACAGGTGACATAGGGATAGCGAGAATCGCAAGAAGGATAGTCCAAATGCTGTTATGAGACTTTTCTTTCTTATCACCTTCGCTGATGTCTTCTTCATTGTCTTCAGAGAATTCTTTGTCTACGGCCTCGATAATGATCTTACGAGCGAGTTCCTTAGGAGAGCCTAATTCCTCTAATACTGTAGCCTCATTTTCAGGGCCAGCCTCTTCAAGATATTCTGTGTAATATTCAAGAGCATCGTTGATCTCCTGTTCTGGGAGACGCTTCAAATTCTTACGAAGCTCATTAAGATATTCTTGTTTATTCATAAGTTAATTCCTTTCCAAAAGACCATCAATGGATGTCTTAAAGTCTTTCCATTCCTTACAGTAGTAATCAAACTTCTCACGCCCGCTGTCCGTAATCTGATAGTATCTGCGGTTACGTCCCTGAATCGGTTCATCATAAGTTGTCAGGTAACCATCTTTCTGAAGTCGTCTTAGTACTGGATACAAGGTGGATTCTGAAATATCTATTACTTGTTTAACCCGCTGAGTGAGAGTGTATCCGTAGGCGTCCCCCCCGGACAGTACTCCTAATACGCACGCATCAAGTAAAGACGCACCTAATTGAAATACCATGTCTATCTCCTTTGTTTCGTTGTGTATAATACTGTATTACGTTGGATATTATACGACGTATAATATTGTGTGTCAACAACTATTTCAGATAATCAAATTGCATTGATATTCAGCTGGAAACCTTGAAAAAAATAATTGTTATAGTAATATAAGCACCATAAGGACAAGGGAGTTCACTTTTGAAGTGAGCTCCTTTTTTATTACACAGGACAATGGCGTTCGGATTATTCCGAGCGCTTTTTTGTTTTGAGAATAGGAGGAAAAGGCATGTTCGATAGAGAAGAAGACTTAAGATTAGACAAAGAAATGCCAACGGTTGCAGAGTCTGGAGAGATGATAGAGTATTTGGAGAGATTCTATCAGGAACTGCTTAAGAATCAGCTTATAGATAGAGAGTTATATACCAAGTACGATGTTAAGCGTGGACTTCGTGATGCTACAGGTAAAGGCGTATTAACCGGCCTTACAGAGATATCTGATGTCGTTGCTTATGATGATGTGGATGGTAAGCGAATTCCAAGTGATGGCCATTTGTACTATCAGGGCTGTGACGTAAATGAACTTATTTCCAACTTGAAGGGAAGACGATTTGGATTCGAGGAGACAATATATCTTCTTATATTTGGTAAGCTGCCAACAAAGGATGAGTTTGATAAGTTCTTATATGCCATGGGTGAGATGCAGACTCTTGGTAATAGATTTATTCGTGATGTTGTTATGAAGGCATCAAACGCAAACATAATGAATGCCATGCAGAGATGTATTCTTACGCTATACACATATGACTCTGATCCGGATGGAATTGGTCCGGAGAATGTTCTCAGACAGTCTTTGGAACTTATAAATAAGCTTCCATTGATTGCAGTTTATTCTTACCAGTCTTACCTGCATTTTAGAATGAATCAGTCACTGTTGATTCGTAATCCTAAGAAGGGTTATTCGTTGGCGGAAAATATCCTTTATATGATGAGACCAAGTGGCGAGTTCACTGAGTTGGAGGCCAAGGTTCTGGATATCGCGCTGATACTTCATGCTGAGCACGGTGGTGGTAACAACTCCACATTTACAACTCACGTTGTAACATCATCAGGTACAGATACATATTCATCTGTATCAGCTTCCATCGGTTCTCTTAAGGGTCCACGTCATGGTGGTGCTAACCTTAAGGTACAGAATATGTTCCGCGACATTAAGAGTAATGTGAGCAACTGGGAAGATGAGGAAGAAATTACAGCATATCTTCGTAAGATTTTGAATAAGGAAGCTTTCGATGGTTCTGGGCTTATATATGGTATGGGACATGCGGTTTATACACTGTCTGATCCTCGTGAAGTAATCCTTAAGAGGTTTGCTGAATCTCTTGCCAGAGAGAAGGACATGATGGAGGAATTCGAGCTTTATAACCGTGTAGAAAAACTGGCAGGCGCTCTCATAATGGAGAAGCATAAGGTTCAGAAGAATGTCTGTGCAAACGTAGACTTCTATAGTGGACTTGTTTATACGATGTTAGGCATTCCAGAGGAGTTGTTCACACCTATATTTGCTATTGCCCGTATCCCTGGTTGGTGTGCACACAGATTGGAAGAGCTTCTTAATGGTAATAAGATTATAAGACCTGCATATAAGTATGTTGGACATCATGTTGACTGTCCAAACATTGATGAACGTGAATGATTAATTAAAAGAAATGGAGATAAAACTATGGCTAAAATTCAGATGAAAACCCCACTTGTAGAGATGGACGGAGACGAGATGACAAGAGTTCTCTGGCAGATTATTAAGGATGAACTCTTGATTCCTTTTATCGATCTTAAGACAGAGTATTATGACCTTGGACTCGAGTATCGTAATGAGACTAACGACCAGGTAACTTTCGACTCCGCTGAGGCAACTAAGAAATATGGTGTTGCTGTTAAGTGTGCAACAATTACTCCTAATGCTGCACGTATGACTGAGTATGATCTTAAGGAGATGTGGAAGTCCCCTAACGGTACTATTCGTGCCATGCTCGATGGTACAGTATTCCGTGCTCCTATTCAGGTTAAGGGCATTGATCCTTGCGTAAAGAACTGGGCTAAGCCTATTACTCTCGCACGTCATGCTTATGGTGACGTATATAAGAATACCGAGATTAAGGTGCCAGGCGCAGGTAAGGCGGAGCTCGTATTTACAGCAGAGGATGGAACAGAAATCAGAAAGACAATTATGGACTTTGATGGCCCAGGCATTATCCAGGGTATCCACAACAAGGATAAGTCTATCGAGAGTTTTGCACGTTCCTGCTTTAACTACGCTCTCGATACTAAGCAGGACCTCTGGTTCGCTACTAAGGATACAATTTCTAAGATTTACGATCATACATTTAAGGATATTTTCGCAGACATCTTCGAGGCCGAGTATAAGGAGAAGTTTGATGCTGCTGGTATCGAATATTTCTATACACTTATCGACGATGCTGTGGCACGTGTTATGAAGGCCAAGGGAGGCTTCATCTGGGCCTGCAAGAACTATGATGGTGACGTAATGAGTGACATGGTTTCTTCAGCATGCGGATCACTTGCCATGATGACGTCTGTGCTTGTTTCTCCTTCTGGCGTGTATGAGTACGAAGCAGCTCACGGAACAGTTCAGAGACATTACTACAAGCATCTTAAGGGGGAGGAAACATCAACTAACTCTGTTGCTACTATCTTCGCATGGACGGGTGCTCTTCGTAAGCGTGGCGAAATGGATGACATCCCTGAGCTTATGGAGTTTGCAGACAAGCTCGAGAAGGCAACACTTTCTACTATTGAGTCTGGAAAGATGACGAAAGATCTGGCGCTCATCACATCACTTGAGAACGTGACTGTGCTTAACAGTCAGGACTTTATTAAGGCTATTCGTGAGACACTTGAGAACAGCTAATCAACACAAACAAAAACATGGCATTCCTGGTATTGGAATGCGAATTGTAAAGTCAGCAATTGCAGTTGCAATTTGCTTTCTTGTAAGCCTACCAAGAGGTGAGGAGGGAATGGTTTTCTATTCTCTCCTTGCTTCGTTGTGGTGCATTCAGATGTACAGAAGCAACACAATACGTAATGCCATTCAGAGAACTATTGGAACAGTTGTGGGCGCTGTATATGGACTTATCTATTTGCTGATATACAGAAGTTCTGCGGTTAATGAATCCGCTGCGTTCTGGCTAGAGATGGGCATGGTGTCTCTCGGAATATTACTTGTTCTATACACCACAGTTCTTCTTGATAAGAAGCAGGCATCTTATTTTTCCTGCGTAGTATTTCTAAGTATTGTTATTAATCATTCAACTGATATGGTCCCTTACTTGTTTGTGTGGAATCGTTTCCTAGATACTATGATTGGTATCGTTATCGGTATTGTGATTAACGATATTCATATTTGTATTAATCCTGATAAGGAAACATTGTTTATATCAGGTCTTGACGATACTCTTCTGGATAAAGATGAGGTGCTCAGTAGTTTCAGTAAAGTCGAGCTTAACCGAATGATCGATAGTGGTATGAAGTTCACAGTGTCTACTATCAGAACACCAGCGTCACTTATGGAACCAATGAGAGATGTCAGACTTAATCTTCCTGTTGTAGCTATGGATGGTGCTGTTCTATATGACGTGAAGAAGAATGAGTATCTGCATACATGTAAAATTAAGCCTTTTATCTCAGAAGACCTGATAAGACTTTTTAAGCTGTCAGGACTTTGCTGGTATGCTAACGTGATTATGGATGATGTACTCATTATCTTCTATGGTGATATGGAAGATGAGACCAATCTTAATATGGTTCGTAAGCTTAAGGTTTCTCCGTTCCGTAATTATGTGAAGAGAGAACTTCCTGCTAACGAAGACGTAGTGTATTTCATGTTGCTTGACAGAACAGATATTATAAACTCATTCGAACTTGTACTTAACAGTCAGCCATACGCTAAGTTCCTCAGAATCGTTAAGTATCCGTCAGTCGATTATCCAGGTTATTCCTATATTAAAATCTACGATAAAGATGCGAATAAAGAGAATACACTTAATGAGCTGAAGAAAATAACAGGTCTGGAAAAGACAGTAACACTTGGAACCATAGAAGGACAGTATGACATATTAATTGCTGGTGATGATGGCAATGAAGTTGTAAGGCAGGTTCGTAAGATGTATGAGCCGTTGCTTTTCAGAAGGAAATCCAAATAAACAAAGTATTTTGATATTTGTTATAAAGTATTGCAAAAGAAAATTGTTGTAGTATTATTCTCACATAAGGACAAAGGAGTTTGCTTCTAGGAAGCGGGCTCCTTTTTTGTATATGGAAATGAAATTATACGGGTAAAACAAAGGCGTTTGGTAGAGATACCAGCGCCTTTTTGTGTTAAAGGAGCTAGAGTATGGACAGATTACAACTTCTTGAGCATACGGATACCGTAAATGAATTGCTCGCACGTTATGGCGTTAAGTTTGGTATTTATAAGAATAATACTTTTCACGAGCAGCTTTTTCCGTTCGACGCTATACCAAGAGTTATAGAGGCGGATGAATTTGAATATCTGGAGAAGGGACTTAAGCAGCGTGTTGTTGCTCTTAATATGTTCCTTAAGGATATCTATAGTAAGAAGCAGATTGTAAAGGATGGAGTAATTCCTGAGGACTTCATCTTCGCATCCAGCGGATATATGGTGGAGTGTGAGGGTGTAAATCCTGTTAAGGATGTGTACTCTCACATTTCTGGTATCGACCTGGTAAAGGGTAAGGATGGAACATGGTACATTCTTGAAGATAACTTAAGAGTTCCTTCTGGTGCATCTTATCCGATGATCGCGAGAGACCTTTGCAGACGTTCTTCTCCAGGCACATTCTCTGACCTGAAGATTGAGGATAACCGTAATTACGCACAGCTTTTAAGAAGAACCATGGATAACGTTAATGTTGGTGGTCACAGCGTAATTCTTACTCCTGGTAGATATAACGCAGCCTATTTCGAGCACAGTTACCTTGCTGAGAAAACTGGCGCACACCTGGTTAATGGATCAGAGCTTACAGTTGAAGATGACAAGCTCTATTTCATAACTG
Source organism: Saccharofermentans sp. (assembly GCA_024403695.1). GTDB lineage: Bacteria > Bacillota > Clostridia > Saccharofermentanales > Saccharofermentanaceae > Saccharofermentans. The sequence continues at coordinate 13,745 of JAKSRI010000009.1, forward strand.
CAAACGGCACCAAGGAGAGGGTTGGCGTCGTTTACAGAAGAATCTCTGACGAGTATCTGGACCCTATGAATTTCAACCCTGAGTCCCTTATTGGTATTCCTCATATTTATGATGTATTCCGTAAGGGTAACGTGGCGCTTATGAACGCACCTGGTAATGGCGTTGCTGATGATAAGGGTATCTACTATTTCGTACCAAAGATGATCAAGTATTACCTTGGTGAGGACGCAATTCTTAATAATGCACCAACATATCTGCCATTCTATGAAGATGACTACAAGTACGTTATCGAGAATTTCGACAACCTGGTTCTTAAGGACGTTGCTGAGGCTGGTGGATACGGCGTCGTATTTGGTAACAAGATGACAAAGCAGGAGAAGGCAGACTTCCTGGATCTCCTTAAGGCAGAACCAAGAAGATTCATTGCACAGGAAGTAATTGACTTCCAGGATCTGGACATTATAGATAACGGATTGCAGGTTCCACGTAAGGCTGACCTTAGAGCTTTCGTTCTCATGGCAGATGAGCCACTCGTATGGAAGAGTGGACTTACAAGATTCTCACGTAACCCAGATTCATTCATTGTTAACTCATCACAAGGAGGAGGTTTTAAAGACACATGGGTATTATCTCGATAGAACAGGCTGACCGTTTATTCTGGCTCGGTCGATATACAGAAAGAGTTTTTACAACACTTAGAATTTATTCTCAGAGCTTCGACATTATGATCGATGAGATTGCAGATAACTATATCGAATTCTGCAAGAATATTGATATTCCTAACATTTATGAGAGCAAGGAGGATTTCATTAACAGATATCCTTTTGATCCTGAGAATTCAGATTCTATTATCAGCAATCTTAACCGCGCTTATGACAATGCGATTATGCTTCGTGAGAGCATCGGATCTGAGACACTGGCGTATATTCAGCTCGCTATTTATGAGATGAATAAGGCTGCTAAGAGTAGCTCACCACTTGTTGATTTCCAGAAGGTTAATGACAATCTTCTCGCGTTCTACGGAACCGTTGATGATCAGATTGATAGTGAGAATATCCGTAATATTATCAAGTCTGGTAAGAGAATTGAGCGAATCGATATGTATGCCCGTCTCGGTGCTTCCCGTAAGGAACTTGCCAGAGAGATACATCGTATGATTCCTAGAGTTCAGAAGAGTGGTCTCGAGTATAACGAAGATAAATTGATGCACATCGATGAATTAATTAATGAAGATGTGATCGATTATTACGGAATCGTCAGTGAAGTCGAATCCATATTGTGATTGGAGTAGTAAATGAAGAAATTACACTTCGATTATTCTATGAGAATCGATTATGAGGAAATGGTTTCTACGTGTAGTTTCACGATTAAGTGTATACCGCAGAAAAATAGTCGTCAGGTCCCAGACAATGTTCATATTGATATATGTCCGCCCACAAAGTACTGTCTGGGATCCGACGGACTAAATAATCCGCAGATATACGGTAAGAACGGGGAACCTCATGATTACTTCACCTTTAAAATTACGGGTGATGTGGCGGTTGGTTTGTCTCTTTATGATGAAGTTGCAGATGAAGGTCTCGCCATGATATTCAACCATCCTCACGGCCTTAATGTGGCGGGGGAAAATATAAAGAAATATTACGATAGTCTTGATGTAGACGGTATTGATGATCCTTATCAGAAGGCGATGAGAATCATGTACCGTTTTCATGATGATTACGAATATAGAACTAATAGCACAAGCATTTATACCACCGCAGAGGAGGCGTTCTCTCAAGGGTATGGTGTATGTCAGGATTTTGCGCATATCTTTATCGCACTCATGCATCTGGCTGGAATTCCTGCCAGATATGTAACGGGACTTATTACAGGTGAGGGTGCCAGCCACGCCTGGGTAGAGGTGCTGAGCGATGGTAAATGGTATGGTCTTGATCCGACAAATAATAAACCGGTGTTTGATGAGCATATTAAGCTCGGTGTAGGCCGTGACGCTAATGACTGCATGATTAACAGGGGCATTATGCATGGCGGTGGCGGTCAGACTCAGACAATTAATGTAACAGTTGAAGAAATAGATGAAAGGAAAATGAATAATGATTAAAACGGTAGCATCAGTAGCTTTGCCAGTTGATGAAGTTCTCGCTATAAAAAAGCGCAGAATCGCACCAGAAGGTAAGACAAAAGGCATGAAGAGAATCAGTGTTGTCACTGGTATTCACGGCGATGAGCTGGAGGGACAGTACGTATGTTATGAGCTCGGCAGAAGAATTGAAGCCCAGAAAGATAAGCTTAAGGGTATTGTTGATATTTACCCAGCTATGAATCCTCTTGGAATCGATTCCATTACTCGTGGTATCCCTGCATTTGACCTTGATATGAATAGACTTTTTCCAGGTAATATTGAGGGTAATATGACTGAGTATCTCGCAGCTGAGATTATGAAGGATGTGTCTGGTTCTGACCTGGTTGTGGACATCCACGCAAGTAATATTTACCTTACAGAGATTCCACAGATTAGAATCAACGAACTTCATGAGGATTTTCTCGTGCCTGTGGCAAAGCAGTCTAACGTGGACTTCATCTGGGTCCATGGTGCTAGTACCGTTCTTGAGTCCACTTTCGCTTACTCCCTTAACAGCACAGGTACACCTTGTCTCGTAGTCGAAATGGGCGTGGGCATGCGTATAACTAAGGCTTATGGCGACCAGATGGTTGACGGTATCTTTAATATGATGAAAGAGATGGGTATCTGGGAGGGGGACGTTAACCCTGTAAGAGAACCTATTATCTCCAAAGACTGGCAGGATGTTAGTTATCTTAATGCCAGTGTGGGAGGTCTCTTTGTACCACACGTAAATCACTGGGTAAAGCTTAAGGAAGGCGACCTTATCGGAGAGATTATTAATCCTCTCACAGGACAGGTGCTCGAAAGTGTTACGTCACCTGTGGACGGCATTCTTTTTACCATTCGTGACTATCCGATAGTAGATGAAGGATCACTTGTGGGAAGACTTCTTCGCAAGGAGGTATACGAGGGATGAAAAAGAAAATTATCTATGAGTTAAAGGGACTTTACAGAGACAGTCTCCGCGTTACAGGTTATGAGTTTGGTAAGGGCAAGAAGAGTATCTGTATCGTAGGTACTATGAGAGGTAATGAGGTACAGCAGCTCTATTGTTGTTCACAGTTGGTTAAGAAGTTTAAGCAGCTTGAAGAGGAAGGTAGAATTGCTCCTGGTCACAAGATTCTTATTATTCCTAGCTGTAACCCATATTCAATTAATATCCAGAAGAGATTTTGGCCAATTGATAACACAGATATTAACCGTATGTTCCCAGGTTATGATCTCGGTGAGACAACACAGCGTATTGCCGATGGTGTGTTCCAGGCTATTAAGGACTATAAGTATGGTATTCAGTTTACCTCGTTCTATATGCCAGGTGAGTTTATTCCTCACGTTCGTATGATGGATGAAGGATACAGCACAGTAGAAGATGCTCTTAAGTTCGAGATGCCATACGTGGTTCGCCGTAAGGTTCGTCCTTATGACACAGCAACTCTTAATTATAACTGGCAGGTGTGGGAGACACAGGCATTCAGCTTCTATACTACTTCCACAACTACTATTGACCGCCGTTCTGCAGGCCAGGCAGTTCTTAGTGTTATGAAGTTCCTGTCAGCTCTAGGTATTGTTAAGTATCAGTCCAGTGGTCGTGTTCAGCAGTCTATCGTGTTTGATGATACGGAGCTTGTATCTGTTCGTACTGCTAAGTCGGGTATCTTCGAGCCACTTGTTAAGGTTGGCGATGACGTAGGCGAAGGAACACCACTTGCTAATATCGTTAATCCATACGACGGTGAGATTATGGAGACACTCTATGCTCCGCTAGAGTCTAAGGTGTTCTTCATGCACACTGACCCTCTTACTTACGCTAATACAGCGGTATTTAAATTGATATAATTCATTGTGATTATATAATTCTCCTTTGCAAGACCATGTCGTTCCCGGGGCATGGTCTTTTTGCTTGTGTGGATAGGTCGGTCGGCGTCGAATGTAAGTGTACCAATAAATGTACAGTTTCTCGAGGCGTTAGTGATATAGTAAGTATAATTGACATTAGGGGATATATCCCATATTATGAAGGAGGATAATTATTGTGATGTATTTTAGGGATAAGGAACATAATCCACCACATATACATGCAATTACCAAAGACTTTGATGCACCATTTCTCATTTCGACTGGAGAAATTATGGAGGGCTATTTCCCTAAGAAATCAGCCGCATTAGTTAAGAAATTTGTATTGAACTATAAATGTGAATTGGAGGAAATGTGGGAGACGGAAAAGTATATTAAACTTCCACCATTAGTATGATGCATCATAAAGCTGTAGAAGTTGAATTTAAAGAAAATACCGTGCTTGAAGTAAAGTTTCAGACAGGAGAAGTGAAGTCTTATGATATGGCGTTGTTGTTTGAGAAACACGTTTCTTTGCAGGCTTTGCAAAACCGTAACTTATTTTTGGCGGGTAGGCTCTGTGGTTCATCTGGAATATATTGGAATGATGATTTGGATATAGACGTTGAGACTATCTATGAGGACGGTACAACTATTCGAATTGATAGTGATGTATTACCATTTGGCGATGCTTTATGCAAAGCGAGAGCAAGAGCTGAGTTATCTCAGAAAAAGTTATCTGTTTTAACGGGTATCGACCAATCTGACATCTCGAAGATTGAACGTGGAATTGCTAATCCATCTGTAGGTACACTTAATCGTATCGCCAAGGCGATGGGATGTTCATTAGTAGTGGATTTTATTTTTGAAGAATCACAAGATGGTCACAAGTCTTCTGTACTATAAAGTCGTAAGGAGGTGCTTTATGATACACAAATATTTAATTGTTGAAGATTCAACTATGATTCGCGAAGGTGTATGTGAGTACTTCGAGATGACGAGCCAAGGTTCAGTAACGATGGATCAGGCTGCTACAGGTACAGAAGGATTGAATAAGATAAGGGAAAACAAATATGATCTTGTTATTCTGGATATTATGCTTCCAGGTGCATCAGGATTCGATATTTGTAAGGAACTTCGTAAGACTAGTGATTGTCCTGTATTCTTTCTTACAGCTCTCGGAAATGAAGAGAATATTCTCAAAGGCTATGAGATTGGCGGCGACGATTATATAGTTAAACCTTTTTCTGTTAAAGAACTCTACTGTAAGGTTGAAGCTTTAGTTAGTAGATTAAAGTCTCAGGAAGTGAAGTCTATTAAGATGGATGAGTTGGAACTTAATCCATATACCATGCAGGTTTTTGTAGATGGACAGGAGGTGGAACTTTCTCCTAAGGAGTACTTTATCCTTAAGCTCTTTATGGAAAATAAGGGGCAGGTATTCAGTAGAGAGTCCATTATTAATCTAGTGTGGGAATATGACTTTGACGGTACTGATCGCGTAGTAGACAGCCAGATTAAGAAACTTCGTAAACACCTTGGCACTTCAGGCAATAGAATAGTTACGCTCTTTGGACGTGGCTATAAGATTCAGTGAGGTGATAGAAGTGTTAAAATGTAAACCGAAGACAATTAAGAAACCAAAGAAATCTGTGATATTCGCGAAGACGTTCATAGTTATTTTTCTGGCATACTGGCTATTATTTGGAATCTTTTATGAGCAGATAGTAAATCTGTTGCATTATCACAGTCAGTATTTAAGAGATAATATTAATCTGCTTTATCCGCATGTAAGAGACTCAATCGAGAATGATGGAGTAATTGATGATGAAGAGTATATTCAACTTGTGAATAAGACCATCACACTTTCTAATCAAGGAACTCCAGTGGTTATTAAAGTTGATGACAACGTTATATTCTCATCTGAGAATAAGTTTGTCGGGATTATAGCAAATGAAGATGAACCTAATAATCGTCACATTGTGTATATGGACTGGGATGAAAATCTTAATAATCAGTACACTAAGGCTCTAGGATACTGTGACAATTTCTTTGAGTGGAAATTTTTAGGAAGAAATATGTATTCACTAAGTGTTGAGACAGGTTATGTAAATTATGAGACCAAAGAATTTTATCCTGCCAAAGTCAGGGTGTATTTTGAAAGATTATTACTACTCAATGAACAATTGCCTGAATTAGTAGAAACTATCGATCTGACGCCTAAGGACATGTCCTTGGTTGAAGGCTTTACATATGTGAAGAATATTAATGGTGATTCATATTTTGATGGCGATGATATTTTTTTCTTTTCTATATGTGGCGGGATAAGGAATCCTGGATATGATGAAGTAACATGGGATTTTGATACTGGTTTGCATCATTATGAAATTGAGTATGACAAGACTGTTATTGAAATATTAGATTCGGGTACAAGAACTATATTTATTACAGTATCTGCTCTCATTGTATTATTTCTTACGGTGGTAATTAGTGCGTTCCAGTATCTTAAGGCTAAGTCTATTTACGAGATTTTTGATTATCGCCGTAAGACAACTGCCTCTATGGCTCATGATTTTAAGACACCGCTTGCAATTGCATCCGTATATGTGGATAACTTTATGGCGTCAGTTGATAGCAATCCAGAAAATGCTAAGAAGCATGCTGAAAAGATAAGTTATAGTGTTAATTATCTGAACTCTCTTGTTAATGACATCCTGAAGTTCTCTAATAGTGAGGATTCTGTGAAGAAACTTAAGAAGGAAGATGTTTTTGTTAAGGCATCTTTCGAGAGTTATTTCGCGAAAGTTTCTGCTAACCTTGAAGATAACAAGATGACTTATGAGGTAACTGGCGATAGTGTCCGTAAGGTAGATAAAGAACTTTGGAATCAGGCCATGGCAAACATTGTTGATAATGCAGTTAAGTATGGGTCTAGAGAGGGTAAGATTGTTGTCAGTCTTTCGGACAAAGAAATAAGGGTTACTAACCCTGTTGACGTGCCTGTTGAGAATGTGCAATCGCTGGTGGAGCCTTTCGTAAAGGGTGATAACTCTAGAGGTGAAAATAGCGGTAGTGGTCTGGGTCTCGCCATCGCTGAAAATAACCTTGCCAGAATGGGATATAAATTAACTGTGGAGTGTATCGGTAACGCCTTTTCTGTTAAAATAAACTAAAATGGACAGGGAGGCACTTTATGGCTTACGAATTTAATGTTGAAGAACAGGCTAAGAAATGTGTCGAGTGGGCACGCGATTATATGAACGCTGTTAATCCAAATGGTGTGGCAGTAATCGGTATCTCAGGTGGTAAGGATAGTTCCGTAGTTGCAGCTATTATGACAGCAGCTCTCGGTAAGGAAAGAGTTCTTGGTGTAATGCTTCCAAATGGTAAGCAGGTTGATATCCACGACAGTAAGACGCTCATTAACCATCTTGGTATTCCTAATCTCGAGGTTAATATTTCAGATGCTGTTACTGGTCTGACTAACGAGCTTAAGAATGTGATGAATGTTGAGACATTTAATCAGGGTTATCTCACTAATACTCCAGCAAGAATTCGTATGACAACATTGTTCGGTATCGCTGCACAGATTGGTAACGGTTTTGTTATTAACACATGTAATCGAAGCGAGGATGCTGTTGGATATTCCACATTGTTTGGTGACAACGCTGGTACATTCTCTCCAGTTGCTCGTCTTACTACTGAGGAGGTTATAGCTATCGGTGATTATCTCGGTCTCCCAAGTGAGCTTACTCATAAGATGCCTACAGATGGTATGAGTCTTAACACAGATGGAACACTTATGGGTGACGAGGCTAAGCTCGGTGTTACATATCATGAGATTAATACAATTATCAGAACAGGTGAGAAGACACCTAATTACGATAAGGTTATGAAGCTCTATAAGGGTAGCAAGTTTAAGCTCGACATCGTAAGAATGCCTTGCTATAATCCAGAACTTCCTGATTATTTCTTGGAGAATTACGGTCTCTGATAATAGATTGAAAAAATAACAAAAATATACTGTCTCATTCTTAAACCAAGGGTGAGACAGTTTTTATTTACGGGAGAATCTATTATATAATATAAATTAGTATAGTGTGGAGTAGTATTTGGAGGTTTGTATGATCGATCATTACAATGCATTCATATCTTATAAACATGCAGAACTTGATAATAAGATAGCAGAGCATGTTCAGAAGAAACTGGAACATTTTCATATTCCTGCCAAGATTCAGAAGCAGACAGGTAAAAAGAAGATTGAGCGTGTTTTCCGTGATAAGGACGAACTTCCTATTACAAGTGATCTTACTGAGACTATCTCCTATGCGCTGGAACATGCAGATTACCTCATTGTAATTTGCTCTACTAATACTAAGAAATCTATTTGGGTAAAAAGAGAGATTGAGTTTTTCCTTAAGACTCACGATCGTAGCCGCATCCTTACGGTTTTGTGCGATGGTGAACCATATGATGTTATCCCTGAGGAACTTACTACCCAGGAGAAAACGGTTATTGATGAGAATGGAAAAGAGGTAACTATCACCACCAGCATGGAGCCACTTTCATGCGATTACAGAGAGGGCCTTCGTAAGGGGGATAAGGAAGAGTTACCACGTCTTGCTAGTGCGATTATTGGTTGTTCCTATGACGAGCTTATGAATCGTCGCCGTCAGTATAAAACACGACAGATGGTGCTTATTTTCTCTCTCGTTATTTCTATGCTTATTGCGCTTGGTTCTTACTTCTTCTGGACTTACAGGAAAATCCAGGACAGCCTTAAGGCGGCGAGAATCAGTCAGGCGCGTTACTACGCAGGTGAGTCCGAGAGACTTCTTGAACAGGATCAGAGGATTAAGGCGATTCAGTTGGCCTTGATGGCACTTCCTAGTGAGGAGAATCCTGACTGTCCAATTATTCCAGAAGCGCAGCGTGCGCTTACCGACTCAGTATCAGCTTATGTTACAGAAAGCACGCTTAATCCAGGTGCTGTATGGAGTTACTCTATGAGCAGTAATATTAATGCTTTTGAGGTATCTCCTAATGACAAGTATCTTGCTGGTCGAGATGACTCTGAGAATATTTATGTCTGGGATATGGAGACCAAACAGCCAATTATGCAGTTGGGAGCACAGCCGGTTAAGTCTTTGCGTATATTGTTTGCAAATGATGATACTTTTGTGGTTGTTTATCCAACTAAGGTGAGAGCTTATGACGTAACATCAGGAAAAATGAAATGGGAAACTCCAGGTTATTATGGTATTCATCATTCTAGAGCGCCTATAAGTGAAGATGGAAAATATCTTATTCTTACAGACGATATTGATGGTGTTGCGTATATTGATATAGCAACCGGAAATGTTGATAAAAACTATGATTATGACTTTAAGTCATTTGATATTGCAGGCTTCAGTCCGTTTGTTGCGTATCCTAATGCCAAGCTTACAAAGTATATAACTCTTGGAAGTGCATATGAGGGAGAGGGTGGAACCTACTGCCATATAGTTGGTGTTGTTGATACCACTACAGGTGAAGAAACTTTAGTAGGAATATATAATATGGTTTCTTATGATGTTGAGTGGATAAGTGAGGATAAGGCCGTTATTGCCTTGCTTAATGACTATAACACCCATTATGTCGGTACCGACGCTGCTTACATAGCTAAGGATACTTGTGAATTGATGTGTATCGATGTTAATACCGGAGAGGTGCTTTGGAATTCCCAAACAGAATATACAGGTGATATTGGTTTCTTCGGCTTGTTTGAATTCGTTTCCAACGACAAAATTGCTCTGGTTTGTGGAGATAACTATCAGGTATTTGATCTTAAGAATGGAACTGAAGTTGTAAATTGTCAGATGACATCTGCTATCGCTGGTATTGCAGATCGACATGATTCAGGTCAGCCTATGATTATAACAGCTGATGGTAAAGTATCTCTTGCAAATGAGACATATAGTCCAGGTTGTTATTATACATACGATGTTTTGCCAGATGATTTGATTATGGCAGAAGTTCATGACGTGCTTTATCTGGTTCAGAGAAACAGCAATGAGATTCTTCTTTTTGACTTTAATGTTTATGATGAAAACTGGAATTGTATTTCTGATGAAAAGATTCCTATTGCAACTAATAGCGAAGATGTTCAGTATACGGTGGAAGACGGAGTAGTTGTAGTAGTATCTAGCGAAGAGAACATTGTAGATGTTTACGACGTTAATTCTGATAAAAAACTAGCTCATGTTGATATGGATGATTTTTATCCGGATCAGATTTCTTACCCAATATATGATGTTTTGGGCGTGGTTGATGGTAAGGCATACTTTTCTTTTTACTGTTGGGGAATAAGCGTAGTAGCATCTATCGATTGTGATACTGGAAAATACAAAGAAATATTTGTAGATACAGAAAGTTTTTATAGAGATTATAAGGCTAAGTTATGTGGTAATATCATTTCCTACATAGTCTCTCAGGACAGGGATGGTACTTCTATTGGTCTGTATGATACTAGCTCCGGAAAGACAAAGACTGTAGAGCTAGATTCCATAGAGATGGAAAACAATTATAGTGCCAAGTACTTCATACCTGTTTATTTTAGTGATATAAATTCGATTTTCTACGTTAATGAAGATGGTAAAAATCTGCTCTACAATGTGGAAACCAAAAAACAGAGCAAATTTGATATGCCTGATGAATGGCAGAGAACTAATGTAGTGGCAGTGTCACCTGAAGGAGATTTGTGCCTAGCTGATAATTCAAGAATTGCAGTATTTGATCAGAAGGGTAATCTGAAAAATACTATTATCTGCAATCAGGGTTCAGTTAATTGTATTGATTTCTATACTCCTGCCAAATCCAAAGAGTCAGTTATGTTGGCTTCCACAACAGCTGGATTTTTGTGCAGATACAGTACTTCTGATTATAGTTCAATTGGATCTAATAAGATGGTTGCTTTTGAAGAAGGCAATTACGAAGTAAAAATGAATTTTGATATTGATAGAAATTATTTGTACATAAATTCAAAGACAACTATGAGTATGATTGATATGAGTAGTTGGTATGAAGTTTCAGTAATTAACTCTGCTATAGGTCACTGTAACGAGACGGATAAGATTTATACAATATCAACCACTGATGGAAAGCGATATGGAGTAGGATATTTTAAGCACTATACTATTGATGAGCTTATTCAGATGGGTAAGAACATCTTAGGTGATTATCAGTTCTCCGATGAAGAGAAGGCATCATACGGTGGATAAAAACAAGCGACTCTTTCAGTTTGAAGGAGTCGCTTTTAATTTGATTCTTTTGCGATTAGCACAATCAGATTTCTTTATAAAGCATAGGGAAGATGTCCTTGTTTATGATGTAAATATCATGTGGATCATCTGGTCTTACTGCGATGTAATCTCCAGGAACACCTGTGTAATATTTCTCATCATCCCATGCAGTAAACAACTTGATAGTCTGATTAAGTGGCTGAGCAAGAATAGTTGACTTGGCAATAGCTGTGCAACTCTTGGCGTATGGCATAACGAATTTCTTCTCGCCAGTCTTTCTATTTCTGATGTTAGGCTCGTACTCATATTTACGTGTGTACTGGAAAGGCATCAGATTATAGCTTCTCTTAAGCTTCTCCTCAGTAATAGGATAAATCTCACCTTCGATACCAATCATGAGATATGTATCATCCTGGATGATAACATCGATGTCACCCTCCATTGTTCTGAGCTCAACCTCAGTTCCAATCTCGAATACTTCTGAGAGCTTTACTGTACCAACAACCTGCTCCTGCTTAGCATATTTCTTCATGTATTTTGTATCTACGATTGTGTCCTTAGCATAGAGTACAGAGAATTCCTCGTGGTACTCCTCGAGTCTGCCGATGATAAGGTCACGGGCAGGGATTCCGATAAGGTCAGGGATAATTGTTCCGCCAGCCTTACGAAGGTGACCGCCGCCACCACCGACATCCTTAGCGATATACTGCGCCAGCTCGTTGGCATGCACTTCCTTTGAACAGCTTCTTACAGAGTACTTAATCTCTTCAGGACTCTCATAGAAAGCTACGCAGATATCAACCTTATCAGTCTCCAAAGTGAAATCTGAAATAACACCAAGGATATTAGGATCACATGGTTCTGCCTGAACCAGCATAGTTTTTGAAGTGGAATAATACTTGTTATTAAGCATTGCTCGTCCAGTGATCTCTAACTCTTCAAGAGAGAAGTTGGAGTTGCTCATGAAGTCGATGATTGACTTGTTAATTGTGAGATCATCAACCATATCTCTGTCCATTGGGTGAGACATCTCTGAGAACTTATTAGTATCTGTATACAAACCATAGTAAAGGGCAGTGGAGAGGCTTCTATTATTATCAGTCTCCATTCCTTCTCCTTCCTCGATCATTGACCACAGGATTGTAGAACAGCTGCCGACGTTAGGTCTTACCTCGGAAAGTGGAGGGAGCTTGGAACAAATCTGATGGTGATCAATTACAGCGACATTCTTCGCCTCAGTAGTTGTTACGTTACGCTGACCATACTGACAGTCAACAAGAACCAAGAGCTCAGGAACTTCATCAAAATCTGGCTCATAGGAAATAGGGATATTAAGCTCCTGAATCATAATTACAAGATTGCTCTTTTTAATCTTATTACGTCCTCTGTAGATAAAACGGGATTTCTTTCCCACGGTGTCGAAATAGCACTTGAGTGCGTAACCAGATGCGAGTGCGTCTGCGTCAGGATTATCATGACACTGGATAACAATATTATTATAATCAAGCAAATCAGAAAGCTTCATTAATGTACCCTACCTAATAAATATAATACTTATTTGATTATATCACGGTTGACATATAAATACCTCGTGGTACAATTCACTTGTTCTTTTATGAACCGGCAGTTCATTCGTACCTTCCTGCCGTTAAGCAAAACCGGGACCAGACAATTTGATTGTTTTTGGTTTGGGCTTTGTTTATACAAAGTCTTTTTTATTAGGAGAAATCTTATGTCAAACAAGAAAACAACAGTTTCAACCATGTTTATGGTTATCGCAGTGGTGTATGTTACATGCCTTTTGCTCTCTAACCTCATCGCAGGTAAGATGTGGGCAGTTACAGGTTCAATTACACTTCCAGCAGCAGTAATCCTTTTCCCAATCACTTATATTTTTGGTGATATTTTCACTGAGGTATATGGATTCCGCCAGGCAAGAACAGTAATTTGGTTAGGATTCGCATGTAGCTTTTTTGCAGTAGCAATTTACCTCATTACAATCGCACTTCCTCATCCAGGTTTCTGGCAGAATCAGGAGGCTTTCGCCACAGTAATGGGAACAACACCTCGTGTTGCTGCAGCATCTTTCATCGGATATCTTTTTGGTGAGTTCTCTAACTCCATGGTATTAAGTAAGCTTAAGGTTGCCACCAAGGGTAAGAAACTCTGGGTACGTACTATCCTTTCTACACTTGTTGGTGAAGGATTTGACTCCGTCATCTTCATTACAGTGTCTTTCTGGGGTACAATGGATAACAAGACAATCTTCCAGATGATTCTTTTCCAGTATTTGTTTAAGGTTGGATACGAGATCATCTTCACACCAGCAACATACGCTATCGTGAATAAGCTTAAGAAGGTTGAAGGCGTAGATACCTACGATTACGATATTAAGTACAATGTTATTAAGGGGTAAGTCATGAGAGAAGACGAGAATTTAACTAAGCTTGGAAGTGGACACACAGAGTATCCTACAGATTATGATCCATCTGTACTTGAGACATTCGAGAATAAGCATCAGGAGAATGATTATTTTGTAAAGTTCAACTGTCCTGAGTTTACTGCTCTTTGTCCTATTACAGCTCAGCCTGATTTTGCAACTTTGTATATCTCATATGTTCCAGATGAGAGAATGGTTGAGAGTAAGTCCCTAAAGCTTTATTTGTTCTCATTCCGTAACCACGGATGTTTCCATGAGGATACATGCAATATCATTATGAAGGACTTGATTAAGCTCATGAATCCTAAGTACATCGAGGTTACTGGAAAGTTCCTTCCACGTGGTGGCTTGTCCATCGATCCATACTGCAATTATGGTCGCCCTGATACCAAGTGGGAGAAGATGGCCTGGGATCGACTTTCTAACCACGACATGAACCCTGAGATGGTAAATAACAGATAAAAAATAAGAGGTCGCTAGACCTCTTTTTTATGCCTTAATTAGCTTTTCTATGGCTTCTTTTTGCAGGTTGTCGCCGATTACAATGAGTACTTGCTGACCGTCAGTTATAGGCTCGATATCACACTGCCCCTTGATGGCGTTAACCTGGTGCCATGTGTCGCTTTCGCGATAAAACCCCTTAACGCGCATTACGCTGCCGTAACCGCCGTTGAAAATCTTTTCCATGATTTTCTTCACGTGTGCGTCATCCATTGGCGTGTCAAGAAAATACAAAGTCTCGTAAGAGGTGTTCTCACGTGTCATGAGCTTGACGTAAGAGCTTTCCCTGTGGGACACGTTCTCGAAAGTGGCGAAATCGCACTCGCCCCAAGGCTGTGCGTAAAAGATGTTGGTTATGTCACGACGAAGCTTTAAACCTTCGCAGGCACTTATCACGTGTTGTTTGGCTATTTCGAGCTGTTCAGGGGAGACCATCTGTGTTCTGCTAAGTACAATGGCGCCAGCGTTGGCTACCTGTGATGCAAGGTAATAGTCAGCTGTGGAGTCATTCTCGGAGGAGAGTCGTGCGTCGACAATCGCGATAACATTGCCAACCTCGTACCAGTTATCTAGTGGTTCGTCGCGGATTACATCGAAGAATTCATCCACATCGAAGATGCCAGATGGCTCGATGATGACGCGGTCATATCCGCTCATGGCCATGGAAATAAGTTTTGTCTTAAATCTTCTGGCATGACAGTCGCTGTCGCAGGCGCCTGCCACCATCTCGAGCTCGCATTTCTCGCCGCGCAATTCCTTAAGAAGCATCATGTCCACATTAACGGCACCGTAGTCATTCTCAAGAATGCCTACACGCTGGCCTTTATCCATAAAGTGGCGCGCATACTTCTTAATGAAAGTGGTCTTTCCTGACCCTAGAAAACCTGTGATTAAGTCTACTTTTATCATGCAAGAATGATAACATTTAATTAACAAAGAATAAATGCTGTCAAGACACCTCTAAATTGTGATACACTTAACCCAATACCCGTTACGGAGGGAGTTTTATATGGAAAGAATTATTAACAGCTTGCTCGAGACAGATGCTTATAAGTTCTCTATGGGCCAGGCAATTTACCATCAGTTCAGTGACTATAAGACAACATGGTCTTTTAAGTGTCGTAACGAGGACGTTCGTTTCACTGAAGAGATGATCGAGGAAATTAAGAGACAGATTAAGCTTTACTGTGAGCTTCGTTTTACAGAGGAAGAGCTCGAGTATCTTCATAACATCAGATGGATTAAGGGTTCTTACTGTGACTTCTTAAGACTCTGGAAGCCTAGATTCGAAGATTTTTCATTCGGTACAGATGCACCTTGTGGCCTCACAATCGAGACACGTGGTACATGGCTCAATACTTCCATGTATGAGATTCCTACGCTCGCTATCGTTAACGAGGTTTATTTCAGAATGGCATATGATTACTCTGAGCTTATTGAGAGCTTTAAGCGTCGCCTTGCTGACAAGGTTGCTAAGCTTCAGGGTGATGAATATGAGCTCGGACCTTTCTCTGAGTTCGGTATGAGAAGAAGACTTTCTGGTGAGGCTCAGGAGATGGCAGTTATGGCTCTTGCAAATGCGAAGTATCCAAACTCCATTTTTGTTGGTACATCTAATGTTTATCTCGCTAAGAAGTACGGCATTACTCCTGTAGGAACTATGGCTCATGAGTGGATTATGTGTGTAGGTCAGGGTAATCACAAGCACAACCCAGCATTCTCTAACTGGTATGCACTTGATGCATGGGTTAAGGAGTATGGTGTCTTGAACGGAACTGCTCTCACTGATGCGATTACTACTGATTGCTTCCTTAAGGACTTCCAGCTCACATATGCTACATTGTTCAGCGGTGTGCGTCACGATAGTGGTGATCCACTTGAGTGGGGTGACAAGATGATCGAGCACTATAAGTCATTGGGTATCGATCCACTCACTAAGACATTGCTCTTCTCCGATAGCTTGAACTTTGAGAAGGCTACAAAGATTTATCGCTATTTCAAGGGTAAGAGTAAGGTTGCATTCGGAATCGGTACATACATTGCAAATGACACTGATGTTCCAGCTCTTAATATCGTAATGAAGACAACAGCTTGTAATGGTATGGACGTTGCTAAGATTTCTGATGTTCCAGGCAAGGGTATGTGTAAGAGTGCCGAGTATGAGCACTATCTCAATCGTTGTATTAGCTGGAGAATGGATCACGAGACAGGTAATAACTCATTGAGAGTATAAGAGATTTGTAATTGAATAACTTGAGGGCTGCTTCGTTTGGAGCAGCTCTTTTTTGTTGTGTTTTTTGAACTTGTCAAATGACTGCCTAGAAATAGAACTTTTCAGAATAAAAAGTTCTATATTGAGGAATTTAGAAGTGAAAATAGAACTTTTCCGACAGAAAAGTTCTATTTTTAGGCATTCAAAACGGAAAAAGCCGCCTGAGGGGGCAGGCGGCAGAAAATAAAAGAAGGTTAGAGAAGTAAAATGGCTTAATTAATAGGCGACCTCATATGCCTTATATGAGCATTTGCGGTCAAGAATGTATCGGACCTGAGTGGTGCTTAATCCATAGAAATTCTGAAGGAAAGAAGCCTCGTCATCGTCTCGAATTGTATCGGCCAGACAAACCTTGCGTGTTATCTTAAGCAGTTCAGGAAGAATATCACGCGTGGTTGTCATCAGGCCTTTTCTATATGCGGTGCAGAATACATCCTCGAATGCTTTCTCAGCATCTTCCATATTGCCGAGATAATGAACGCATCCACGAAGGATATCATCTGCGTATTTGTTAACTACATATTCCAACTCAGTCATTGTAGCTGTACTCCCAAAGTCCATTGGCCTGTTCTACGACATCGTTGATAGGCCATGTTTTTTCAGAACGGATGATACTGTTAGGATCGTTTACGCTAACAGAGCCGTTGTTGTAACCTGTGATTACGATGAAGTGTCCTTCAGAAGTGAAGTCTCCAGGACCCATAATGGCGATTACTGGATGACCAGCTTCGAGTGCTGCGATAAGAGCTTCGTTCTCGCCAGGAACTTCATTGACAGTGAGGCCGAGATTTTCGGCACCTGTTGTCATGAGAGACCAGAAAGTTCCAGAGGAATTCTCATAATCGTAATAGCCGTTTTCCATGGCGTATTCAGCCATATATAGAGGGTTGTAATCGTAGCTGCCTGTGAGATATACAGCGACCATAGAGAGGACTGTTGGACCACATCCAGTAAGTCCCATGAGGTCATTGCCATAAGTTGTATAGCCCCAACGCTCGTCCCATTGCAAAAAGAATGGGACATTTCCGTTGGCCAGACTAATATCACGAGTGATTGATATCTCCTCGGAGGAGGCATTCTTGTTACCGAGGGGATAGTTGAGAACAAAATATTCGAGTTCTGGATTATTGGCCATTCTGTTGACCAGATAATCAGGATAATAAGCAGTGGAAAGTCCGTGCTCGGCTGCATAAGCACGGATGGTTTCCTGGGCAGTTTCCATATCGATTGGACCATCGCCCATGGCAGTGAATGTTCCTGTGCCACGGTTCTGGGAAATGCCCTCTGCGTTTACGTTATGCGTCATGTCGATTTCATAATTAGTTACTTCTGGAAGGTTCTTGTGTTTTACAGTTTCATCTGGTTTGAGAAATGTATCCCAGACAATATAGATGCAGCCTCCAAGGATCAATGTAGTAAAAAGAATTAGTGTAATTAAATGCTTTTTCATAATAAAAATTCCGTATCCCTTAATTCATGTTTGAACTTATGAATTAATGATACGGAACTTATGTCATCAACATTCCTCATAGATGTGTCAGAGTTGCAACTAATTAAAAATATTCTGCATCGTAGTCATTTACATAGACTTTAACATACCAAATATAGTTGTCTGTTGGCTGCCAATCTGTTGAATTGCTGTTAGGAGATTCCCAGTACCATCCACTGGTAATCTCGATGGTCAGCTTGATGGAGTGATCAGTATTCTCGATCTCATAGAAATACGTGCTATCCTTATCGTCAATGGTGCCAGGATCATTTGTAACGTTTATAAAACTCATGCCTGTATATTCCTGATACAGCTGAACAATCTGGCTTCTCAGATAACCTCTGTTAGCGAGGTTAGGGGAGACAACAGTAATCTTCGCATACACCGGTATATCAGTCTCTCCATCAACAATAACAATTGTATTATTGTCGTTGGCAGATATTCTGTAAATCAGATGGTCATCAGGAAGAGAGGACTTTGTTGAACTTACAATAACAGCGTTGCCAAATCCGCTCTCTCCGATGCTGTCAAAGATAGCGTCGTCAAGCAAATCAACAAACTCAGCTTCACGTGGATTACCACGATCATAGAGTACCTGCTGAATTCCAATTTCTTCAAAATGATTCTCCTTTGTTGCTATCCAAGTTGATTCCGGACGGTCGATTATCTTACGGTTACTGCCATAAGTTTTGAGAGCAGCAATAATGGATTTCTCAGTCTGAATGGTGTCAGCACCATATGGCTGAATATTCTCAGAGTCAACCTTGCCATGAGGCAGGTTAGCAGGTCTGGTCTTAAGCTTAAGAAGTCCAAATGGCGCCAGAATACCCGCGCTGATTACCAACAGTGAAGTGAGAATCAAGATAATAACATTACGTACAGAGGCCTTATTCTTCATCGTCTTCAGCCTCCAGTTTCTCAAGTGTAATTCTGATGGCAGTTCCTTCGCCTTCTACGGAACGAATATCCAATTTGGAGCCGTGAAGCTCAGCAATCTTCTCACACAAAGCAAGGCCAAGACCGGCACCGTGCTGCTGACGGGAACGTGCTTTGTCTACCATGTAGAAAGCCTCGGTAACGCGTTTAAGCTCTGCCGCAGGGATTCCACGTCCGTGGTCAACGATTGCGATCATGTACTTGTTGCCCTGGCTCTGTGAGAGCACTGCCACGTCAGGACTTCCTGACTTCATGGCGTTATCGATAAGGTTAAGGATAAGTGTCTTAAAGAGGTCAATCTCGATTTTGCAGTAACCCTCTTCGTAGTCGAAGAAAAGACGCACGTTTTTCTTCTGTGCAGCAGGCTTAACTGTGTCGTTAATATCTTTGATGAAGTCAGCCATTTGCACCTCCTCCAGGAGGAAGTCGTTTTTGCTAAGGGTCATAAGCTCCAGAAGTTTGAACGAAAGCGACTCCAAGCGCATGCCCTCGTTAACAATAAAGCCCGCTGCATTTCGTGCCTCGTCCTCACTCAGGTCCTTCTGGTAAAGGGTGTCTGCGTAGCCGATGATGCTTGTCATAGGGGTCTTGAGCTCGTGTGCGAAAGCGGCGGTAAAGTCTTCTCTCTGCTTTACTGCCAACTCTAGCTGAGCGATTTTATCCTCGATAGAGTCCGCCATCTTGTTATATACAGATCCAAGCTCACCAATCTCATCTTTGGAGGTGATGTTAACTCGTCCGGAATAATCGCCATTACTAAATTCCTCACCGATTTTGGTAAGTTTCTTAATTGGGAGTGTGATAAAGTTGGAAAAAACAACCGCAATGATGGCACCGACTAATACGATAATTAAGAATACTATTGCGCACTGTCGTGACATCGTCTGAACATTATCGTAGATGTAGGTGATATCTGTCAGTGTAACAATACGGCAGGAGAGACCAGCCTGATTAAGAATGCTGTTCATTTCCAGATAATATCTGCCGTTGTCGTAGACAGTTATGTATGTAATCTGATTCTTGTTAACGCCATCTTCTGGAATAGGGTGTGCTACGCTGGCAGTTCTGTAGATCATCTGCTCATCATCCTGGAGCAGCATGATATCGGTGGCCATAGTATTTGCTGTGGAATATGCAACTTCTGTAGCAACTTCAATGACGTTCTCGTTGCCTGTCTGAAGGGCGGAGAGCATGTCTGATTGAATGGCATATTTGATTAGCTGATGCTGCTTAAGTGAAGTGTCAACCTGAGTGTTAAGGGCTGATTTGAGGCTAATATTGATAATGAAATATTCGGTGAACGCCAGGGTCGCCGTTAAGAGAATGAGTATAACCAGGTATAACTTCGTGAAAAACTTCATGAGCGATTCTCAGGAACGTATAATCTGTATCCGATGCGGAAAACAGTCTGAATAACATCATCCCAGCCAAGTTTCTTACGAATACGCTGAATGTGATTATCTAAAGTTCTAGTGTTACCGAGATACTCTTCTTTCCATACTGACTCGTACAGGTGCTCTCTAGTGAGGGCGATGTTCTTGTTACGAATGAGCGCCTCCAGCAAATCGAATTCCTTTGTTGTGAGAAGGATTTCCATGTTGTTTGGATCAAAGACTCTTCTGGAATCGATATCAACTGTTACTCCGAGGTAGGAGAAAGTATTGGATTCCTTGATTGTTCTTCTGAGCACTGACTCAACACGTGCCACCAGCTCGCCAATCTGGAAAGGCTTACAGAGGTAGTCATCCGCACCCATCTTAAGTCCTCTGATTCTGTCAGAAACCTGATTCATGGCTGAGATAACAATAACAGGTGTGGAAGTAGTTCTTCTGATAATCTCGAGAAGCTCATATCCTGAAATCTTTGGCAGCATGAGATCTAGCAGGATAAGGTCATATTCGTCATAATCCAGCGCGCGAAGACCTTCTTCACCGTCATTTGCAACGGTGCAGTGATAGTTCTCTGCTGTGAGTGTCATATAAATAAGATTAGAAATAGCGCTATCGTCTTCGACAGTAAGTATTCTGATCATATATATCCCCTTGTTGTATTCCTCTTTTATCCCTCACATATTTTAGCCTATATAAAAATGTTTTTGAACCGGGATGCAAAAAAATGACAACTTTGACACATCTTGATATAATTCATGAGCATAACACCATAAGATGCTCGTGGAGGTGACATATGATTCTTGCAGTAGATATTGGAAATACACATGTTGTATTCGGTGGATTTGTCGACGATGAATTAGTATTTACAGCCAGAATTGCTACTGATACTACAGGCACTGAGGACGAATATGCCAGCAAAATTATTAATATCATGGCTGTTCATAATATCCAGCGTGACCTTATTGAAGGTGCAGTAATTTCTTCAGTTGTTCCTCCACTTACTTCCATTATGAAGAAGGCAATTAACTTCATCTATGACGTGAATGTTATTGTCGTTGGTCCTGGAATTAAGACGGGAATCAATCTTCACTGTGACGTTCCATCCACTGTAGGTGCAGATATTATCTGTTGCTGCGTGGCGGCTCACAACATCTATGGAAGTCCTTCTCTTGTTGTTGATATGGGAACAGCTACTAAGTTGATTCTTGTAGGTGACAAGGGCACATTTGAAGGCGTATCTATCATTCCTGGTGTTATGATCGGATTAAATGCACTGTCTGATGGAACTGCACAGCTTCCACAGGTAAGTCTTGAGAATCCAGGTCGAGTAATCGCCAAGAACACTGTGGACTGTATGAAGTCTGGTGTTATATATGGCAATGCCAGCATGATAGATGGTATGATTGACAGAAGCTTCGAGGAATACGGTAGTGCAATTCCCGTTTATGCGACTGGTGGTCTCGCATCTACTATTGTAAAATATTGCCGAAGTGAGATAATACTCGACGAACAATTAGTTCTTAAGGGATTAAATATAATCTACAAGAAGAACGCATAACCCCTGTATCGGGGCAGACAAATTTATAGTTTTGTATATTATTTCTGGTGAATTCCAGAATTTAATATAAATATTTTTTTGAGCGTTGCACCACGTGAGTGGGCGACAGTAGGAGGAAAAATGAACACAAAACAGAAGTTTGACAACAAGACATTGGCCATGGGTGCCGTTCTTACTGCTATCGTTATCGTATTGCAGTATCTTGGTTCTTTCATTCACTTAGGACCATTCTCAGTATCTCTTGTATTACTTCCAATCGTAATTGGTGCTGCTTTATGCGGAACAGCTATTGCTACATGGCTCGGATTCGTATTCGGCCTCGTTGTACTTATCAGCGGTGATGCAGCAGCTTTCCTTGCAGTTAATGCAGTTGGAACAGTAATTACAGTACTTCTTAAGGGTGCTGCAGCTGGTTTTGTTGCTGGTATCGTATACAAGGCTCTTGCTAATAAGAATAAGCTTGTTGCAGTAGTTGCTGCAGCTGTTGCTTGCCCAGTAGTAAATACAGGAATCTTCCTTATTGCTACACGCGTATTCTTCTGGTCCACAATCAAGGAGTGGGCAGGAGATATGAACACAGTTAAGTTCCTCTTCGTAGGACTTGTTGGAGCTAACTTCCTCGTTGAGCTTGCTATTAACGTAATCCTCAGCCCAACAGCTGTTAAGCTCATCGATATCATCAAGAAGAAATAATTTAACTTTACTCGCGGTCCTCCGCGCTGACGCTTGTGCGTAGGTCTCGTAAAGTTGAAATTATTTCTTCGCCGGATAAAAGGTGATTTACTCGCGGTTCTCCGCGCTACGACTGGCTCTCGTTAAGAGGGCCAGTTTTTGATTGGTCGAAAATAGATTATAATTAGTGCATTGCAGTTCAAGGAGCGCGTATGCATTTCGTAGAGGTTAAGGGAATTCTTTCCGCACAAAATGGCATGAATATTTACCGTGGTTGCACTCACGGGTGTATTTATTGTGACAGTAGAAGCAAGTGTTACAAGATGGACCACGCTTTCGAGGACGTGGAGGTAAAGAGTAACGCCCCTGAACTTCTGGAGAAGAGACTTCGATCCAAGCGTCAAAACTGTATGATTGGCACCGGCGCCATGTCCGACCCTTACATGCACTGTGAGGAGCAACTCGGTCTTACCCGTAAGTGTCTGGAGATAATTGACAACCATCAGTTTGGTTTGTCCATTCTCACTAAGTCCGACAGGATTATGCGTGACATGGACTTGCTGACCAGCATTAACAACAAGTCGAAATGTGTGGTGCAGATGACGCTTACCACCTACGACGACGAGCTGTGCAAAGTGATAGAACCAAATGTGTGCGTTACCTCGGAGCGCGCGAAAGTGTTAATGGAGTGCAAGGCGAGAGGAATCCCTACGGTGGTGTGGCTTTGTCCGATACTTCCGTTTATAAACGATACAGAAGAGAATATCAAAGGCATTCTGGACATTTGTATTAAGGCAGAGGTTAAGGGAATCATTTGCTGGAATATGGGTGTCACTTTAAGAGAGGGTGACCGTGAGTATTTTTATGATGCACTTGATAAGCACTTTCCAGGGCTTAAGGAAAAGTACATCAGAACATATGGCAACATGTATGATGTGGAAAGTCCTAGAAGCTATGAACTCATGAAGATGCTTCGTAAGACATGTAAGGAGCACAATATAATGTGCGATGTGGATGAGTGCTTTAACTATCTTAATGAGTATCCTGAAAAATATAGACAGCTATCTATATTTGATTTGATGTGAGGTGTATAGTGGGACATTTGTATTTTGTAAGACATGGCCAGACTATCTGGAATGTTGAGAATAAGATTTGTGGTGCGACAGATATCGCATTGACTGAACTTGGTCATGAGCAGGCTGTGAAGACTGGAGAAGCAATTCTTGCCAAGGGAATTACAGCGGATGAGATTTTGTATTCTCCATTAATGAGAGCAAAGGATACAGCACTTCATATCTCTGAAGTTACTGGTATTCCTGCCAGGGAAGAGATGCGACTTAAGGAACAGAATTTTGGTAAGTATGAGTCCACAGCCAGAGACGGCGCGGAGTTCCAGCTGGCAAAGGCTGAGTTTATTAATAGTTATAGTGGCGGTGAATCAATGCTTCGTCTGGCACAGCGTATATATAACTTGCTTGACGATGTTAAGAATTCAGATGAGACATACATTCTCGTGGCGCATAATGGAATAGCCAGAGTTGTTAATTCTTATTTCTTTGATATGAGTAATGAGGAATATGCAGCATTTGGCGTAAAGAACTGTGAAATAGTAGAATATAAGTGGTAATAAAAAACTCGGTTGCTAGAACCGAGAAACTTAGATCCAAATATCTGGCCGGACATAGGAAAAAACGAAGAAGTTTTTTGTGTTCTGTTAGGAACAATCTTATTTTACCGATTTTGAAGTCAGGTTGTAGGGTGACTTTGAGGTAAAAATGAACGAAATATAAATGGTGATTAATAGGTTTTTGTAATAAATGCACATGGAGGCGTCAATGAAGCTTAATTTCCGTAATACTTTTCTTGTTGGACTGGCATTTATGTCCATTATTTCCTTTTGGCAGTTGTACGATAATATCGTTCCATTGCTACTGACTAATACGTTTCATATGAACGAGACTCTATCTGGTGTGATTATGGCTGCGGATAATGTGCTTGCTTTGTTCTTACTCCCATTTTTCGGTAAGCTTTCAGATAAGACTTCAACCAAAATAGGTAAGAGAATGCCATACATCCTTGTGGGTACTTTGGTGGCTGCAGTTCTTCTTGTTATTTTGCCAATTATTGATAATGGTGCCGCTGCTGGTAAGGCAGGTTTCTTTTACACACTCCCAATGTTTGTGATTATTCTTGGCATCATGCTTTTTACTATGGCGGTTTATAGAACACCTGCGGTTGCATTGATGCCTGACGTTACACCTAAGCCTTTGCGCTCACGTGGAAATGCCATTATTAATCTCATGGGTGCACTCGGTGGCATAATTTATCTCGCTTTCGCCGCCATTATGTACCCTAAGTCAAAGACAGAGGGACTTGCTCACGTTAATTACAACATGCTCTTTGTTTTCATGGCAGTTTTTATGGTTGTTTGCGTTGGTATCATGTTCCTGACTGTTAAGGAGAATGCATTAACTGAGGCGAATATGAAGCTGGAAAAGGAGCATCCGGAATGGGATATAGATTCTGATTCTGAGGCGGTTTCTGAAGATAAGTCGGTTAGTCAGAAGCTTTCCGCTCCTGTTCGTCGTTCTATGATTTTCCTTCTTGCTTCGATTGCTTTGTGGTACATAGGATACAACGCGGTTACTACATGGTTTACAACTTATATTAGTAAGATTATGGGCGAGGGTATCGGAGGTGCGTCCTTGTGCTTCCTTATCGCAAATGCAGGTGCTATCGTTTCTTATATTCCCCTTGGTATGCTCGCAGCAAAGATTGGTCGTAAGAAGTCCATTTACTTTGGTACAGGTCTTCTTACAGTCAGCTTCGCACTTGCCGGAATTCTCACTGTTACTAATGATCATATCAGCGTAATTATGTATTTGGTGTTCGCACTTATCGGTGTAGCATGGGCTGCAATTAGTGTTAATTCCCTTCCTATGGTAGTAGAGATGTGCTCTGGTGCCGACCTTGGAAAGTTCACTGGCTTTTATTATACAGCTTCTATGGCAGGTCAGGTTGTAACACCTATCCTGGCAGGAACACTCATGAGAGTTATTAGCTATAAAGTTTTGTTCGTTTATGCGACTGTTTTCTCATTCCTTAGTATATGCACAATGACAATGGTTAAGCATGGTGATGTTAAGGCTGATGCACCTAAGGGATTAGAGATGTTTGAAGATCTTGAATGATTGAGGAATTAAGATGAAGTTTGAAATAGGAAAAAACAAAAAAGACTTTATGAGATATACGATAGTGGCACTTTGTCTTGTTTTGTTGTGCGTTCTTTCTATTTCAGATGGCAGTGAGATGCTTATGTTTGCTTTTATTCTTGGAGTATTTGCATGTGTAAAGATTTCATTTAAGAAAAAGATTACATTAGTATCAGATCTAATCGTTTTGTTTTATGCATGTTTAGTTGGTGTATATATTGACCATTCCATATGTACCTACGATATGGATTTTTTGGTTAACGCATATGGTGGAAAATATGTATCGCTTTTTATAATGCAGGTTACTGGATTTTCATCTATTGTTATCGAAATGTTTGTAATAGCATTTATTTATTGCGTTTGCAGAGCGTTTGGTATTGGTTCAAAAATCTCAGCTATTATTGCACCTATTCCAACAATGGCGTTATGTATAGTTGATTATTATGAATTTAAATTTAAAGGGACTGAATTGCTTCCTGGAGAGCTTAAGTCTGCTGAAACAGCATTTAATGTTATTGGTGGTTACCATTTTGACTTAAGAACGATAATTATTGTAGCGGTTATTCCGTTTGTTATTTATGTTATATCGCTTTATGTTAATGCAGATAACAAAGGGGTGTATATAAACAAAAAAATACATTGTCTAGTGTGTATTGTGATGTGTATAGTTCTTTCTTTGGCATGTTATTTTACGTTGAATCATATAAAAACTTATAAGAAAACTCTTACATGGGGAAATCAACCATCTGCGTATAATGGCTTTATTACTAATTTTGCTATGTCTGTCCTAGACTTGAATATCTCTGCTCCACAAGGATATAACAGGGATGACTATTCAAATCTAAATAATAGTGACGTTCGATATGAAGCAGACACTAACATCATCATAGTAATGAATGAGTCCTTCGCTGATTATTCAATTTTTAATGATCAGTTGCAGTTGAATGAAGATGTGATTCCATATTTTCATTCTTTATCAGGAAATAATATTGTTAGTGGCACGGCATACTCTTCTGTGTATGGTGGTACTACAGCTAATTCTGAATACGAGTTGCTTACTGGTTTGTCAACATGCGGATTACCTAATGGAGCGGTTCCGTATACTATGTATATAGATTCCGAGATGAATACGCTTCCTCAGTTTTTATCTGAATTAGGTTATTCCACAACTGTTATGCATCCATATTTATCAACTGGTTTTAACAGACCTAATGTATATCCACTTCTTGGATTTGAAAATATCATGTTTATAGATGATTTTGAATATACAGAATCTGATTTGGTTAGACAGCTTGACTTAATGTATGGTAAAAGTGGCTTAATGTCAGATGAATGTGCATATAGAAATCTTTTGGATATGATTGATGAAAATGAAGAGGGTACTCTTAATTTCTATTACTTGATTACAATTCAGAATCATGGCGGATACAGCGAAGAAAATGAACGTTTAGAGGTTCAGCACTATATTTCTGACTCTATTGAAGATGACAATCAGACAAATACATACTTATCAAATGTCAATAGAAGTGACACGGCATTGAAGTATTTGTTGGATGAATTAGCACAGAAAGATGAGAGATATCTTGTTTTGTTTTTTGGAGATCATCAGCCAAGTTTATTCTCTGTTAATAGTACTCCAAATGGATTTGATGCAGGTGGTAAATTATGGCAGGTTCCATATCTTATCTGGGCTAATTATGAATTGCCAGAAGAATTGCAAAATAGAAATTTGGATACATCAATAAACTACCTAGCCCTTGATGTGTTAACTGCAGCAGGTATTCCTTATTCTTCTTATTTTTCATCAATAAATGAAATTAGAAAAAATATACCAATGATACATTCTAATGGATACTATTCTGCTGAAAGTAATTCATGGGAGAGTGTTGATAACCAGGTGATTCAAGAGAATTATTGGATGAATAAATATTTATCTATGGAGTACTATTACTTGTTTGATAAATAAGGTTATTTGCAACGCATCTGTTTTTTCTGTCGTCATTTCCATGTAAGGGTAAATTACCCTTGGAAAGGAATGATAGATATGAAGACAAAAAAGATAATTGCAATTATTCTTAGTTGCTTCGTTATGTGTGGCCTTGCTGCATGTAGTAAGAGTGATGGGAAGCCTGAGGATAGTAAGTCAGAGACTTCAGCAGAGGCAGAAGAAAAAGAGAGTGAGATTACTCCAGCGGATTCTTCAGCTGTAGCGGAGACTGATTCGGAAGAAATTGAAGCTACGAATTATGAGTTAGAGACTCCTTCTGATATGCCAGATGCCTATAAGGATGTTCTTGATGAGATTCGTACCGTTATGGAGACTGGTGAAGTTCCGGGAGAAGATGATGTATATCCAACAAGATTGTGTGGCCTATTTGAAATTTGTCAGAGTTCAGATAAAGAATATTTGGACTCACACATTGGTTATGCACTTGTCGATCTCGATGAAGATGGTACTGATGAGCTTATTATAGGATGTCTCGCAGATGAGGATAGGGCAGATCCTGATTCTCCAATCGGTAGAGCAGGCTATCAGATTCTCGATATCTATACACTTGATGGCGATAATGCTGAGCTGGTAATTGATGCCTGGGGACGTAATTCATGGTTTATTACTAATGATAATAAGCTTGTTAACTGGGGATCTGGAGGAGCCGCTTTTGTTGAATTCAAGGTATATGATATTAGTGAAGGAATTCAGAATATGACAGATGAATATTTCCTTTATTCTGACTATGACTTTGAGACAGACGTAATTTCTTTGTATGAAGTTATTGGTGATGGTGATCCTGCTGTTGTTTGTACAGGTGAGGACTTTGATTATTTTGATGATAAGGTTGCTGAATACCTGAATAATCCTAGACCAATACAATTTATTTTGGTTAATGGCAAATAAGTGTTGGTAGTTTTTTTGAACTACCAAATGCGCTACCATTTTTGTCCGAAAATGGTAGCTTTTTGCATTTTTGTGGTAATTTTGAGAAAACTACCATACTTGCTACCATTTGAAAGCTATTTTGGTAGTTATTTTTGAATTTATGGTAGTCCCCCCAATTTACAAAAAAAATCACATCAAAAAAGGAGCCTCACAGCTCCTTTTTTACTTTATATTTAATATTACTATTACGCCTCAAGTGCGAGGAGTTCAGCTTCGTTCTCTTCTCTAGGAAGAGCGTGAAGCATGAGGCTACGACAGTAGTCGGCTGTTTCCTCAGTCTTCTGTGACTTGGCAGTCTCAGCAGGAATTACATCGAGAATGTCGATGTGGATGTCTGTGCGCTTCCATGGGTAATTCTTACGAACGAGCTCAGAACCCTGAATAGTAGCAACTACGATAGGAACGTTAGCCTTCTGAGCAATCTTGAATACACCGTTGTGGAACTTAAGGAGCTTAAGCTTCTTACTTCTTGTTCCCTCAGGATATACCGCTACAGAAACAGTGTCGTTCTTGATGAGGTCGATAGCACGGAGGATTGTTGTCATGGAATTACGAGGATTCTTACGATCGATTTCCATGAAACAGCATCTTCTGATGATTCTTCCGTAGATAGGGTAGTTAAAGTTCTCTGGCTTAGAAATGTAAGAAGGATTGTACTTACGGAATGTGTGCCAGGATACGATAGGGTCGAAGTTGGATCTGTGATTACATACCAGGAGGAAACGAGTATTCTCAGGAATCTTCTCGAATCCAGTTGTAATAATCTTAATTCGGCAAATCTTCATGGCAATGCCAGTAGAACTGTAAAGCAACCAACGATAGAACTTGCTGTCTGTATTGTATTCCTTCTTAGGATTGATGAAATATGGTGTGATAATCCAGATGAGAAGATATCCGCCAACGATAGCAACTGCTACCCATAAAAGAATCCAAAGAATATTTTCTAACATGTCGATTAGCTCTCCTTAGAGTGAATGTCTTCGAATCTGAGTTTCAATGACTCGTTGTGATCTACCGCCCAGTCTACAGCCCATGGTGACTCGAAGAGTACAACTGGCTCGTCGTCACGATCGAGAACCATAAGGGAAGTGGATGTCAAAGTTAAGTCATGGTAATCAAATCCAGGATTTGCTTCGCTGTATACCCAACGTGCGAGTCTGTATGGGAGTGGTTGACGAAGAATCTCAACGCCATACTCTGCGAGGAGACGGTGCTCCAAAACCTCGAACTGGAGGACACCAACTACACCCATAATGTATGTCTCTGTTCCGATATCTGGCTGCTTATAAAGCTGTACAGCACCTTCCTGAGAGAGCTGCTCGATGCCCTTAAGGAACTGCTTACGCTTCATGGAATCCTTTGGCATAACCTTGGCGAAATTCTCAGGTGGGAACACAGGGATAGGATCGAACTCGAACTTGCGGTTGGAGCTGATAAGTGTGTCACCAATTCTGAAATGACCTGGATCGAAGATACCGATGATGTCACCAGCATATGCATCCTCAACAATATTTCTGTCCTGAGCCATGAACTGCTGTGGCTGAGAGAGAGTAATCTTCTTGCCAAGTCTCATATGGTTAACGTTCATGTCCTTCTCGTACTTACCAGAGCAGATACGGAGGAATGCCATACGGTCACGGTGCTTAGGGTCCATGTTAGCCTGAATCTTAAATACAAAGCCTGAGAACATCTCGTCAGTAGGTGAAACCATTGTATCGTCAGATACGTGATGCTCCTGAGGCATTGGGGCGATCTCGAGGAAGTGCTTAAGGAAAACCTCGACACCAAAGTTTGTGATAGCAGAACCGAAGAATACAGGAGTGAGCTGACCCTTAAGAACGCGGTCGAGATCGAACTCGTCACCCGCCATGTCGAGAAGCTCGATATCGTTCTGGAGTGTCTCGTAGTGACCAGGGCTCATAAGTTCCTTAAGCTTAGGGTCATCAATACCTGTAACGGATTCTTTAACCATGGATGCACCGTGGTCCTGATTAGATGCGTCAAAGAGGAGAACCTCACCAGACTCTCTCTCGTAAACACCCTCGAAGTCACCATCTGTACCGATTGGCCAGTTAATTGGTGTGGAACGGATTCCGAGAACCTTCTCGAGCTCATCGATAAGATCGAATGGATTCTTGGCAGCACGGTCCATCTTGTTGATGAATGTGAATATAGGGATACCTCTCTTACGACAAACGTGGAAGAGCTTGATAGTCTGAGCCTCGACACCTTTCGCTCCGTCAAGAAGCATTACTGCGGCATCGGCAGCGCAGAGTGTACGGTATGTATCCTCTGAGAAGTCCTGGTGGCCAGGAGTATCCAGAATGTTGATGCAGTAACCATCGTAGTTAAACTGCATTACGGATGATGTAACAGAAATACCTCTCTGCTTCTCGATTTCCATCCAGTCAGATGTGGCATGACGTGCAGCCTTACGCGCTTTTACGGATCCTGCCATGTGGATAGCACCTCCGTAAAGGAGCAATTTCTCAGTCATTGTTGTCTTACCTGCGTCAGGGTGAGAAATGATGGCGAAGGTACGTCTTCTCTTAATTTCTTCCTCTGTTGTGTAGTTCATTAGGCACCTCGGTGTATGTTGTTGTATAATAGACGAATGTTTAGTTTATTTATAATAAAGCTAGACCATTATAACAGTTTGTGCGAATAGCGCAAAGGGAGGACTATTTATGAAAAGAGGCGGCGGAGTTTTGATGCATATCGCATCTCTACCAGGACCTTTTGGAATTGGAGTGTTTGGAGAGGAAGCTGTAGCGTTCAGTAAACAGCTTAAAGAACAGGGAATGAAGTATTGGCAGGTATTGCCTTTCTCATATCCAGGAATGGGTGATTCACCTTATCAGAGCTTTTCTGCATTTGCAGGTAACTGGTTGTTTATCGACCCTAGAAGTCTCATGAAGAAGGGACTTCTTACTGCAAGTGAGGTTGTTGGCGCAGAGTATAACGTAAACAAGTGGAGAATTGATTACGATTACTTAAGAGGCGCTAGAGATCAGCTCTTAAGACTTGCTTATACAAGAGTAACTAAGGAAATGCTCAAGGATGTCGAGAAGTTCCTTGAGGAGAATAAGTGGGCTGATGATGTAGCTTCATATCAGACAGCTAAGGATAAATTTTATCAGCAGGCTTGGTGGCAGTGGCCAGATAAGGACCTTGCTGACTATAAGGCTGATGCAGTAGCTAAGCTTAAGGACGACCCTAACTACATGTACCACGCTTTCGTACAGTACCTCTTTATGACAGAGTGGGCTGACATTAAGCGCCAGATTAATGAGAATGGCATCCAGATTATTGGTGATATGCCTATTTACGTTTCTGCAGATTCTGCTGATGTATGGGCTGCTAAGGACATGTTCAAGATGGCACCTAAGGATGCTGAGAAGAAGATTCACGCAGCACGTAAGAAGGCTGGTGAGGATGATAGCGAGCCTATCCCTGAGATGGCACTCATCCTTGATAAGGTTGCAGGTGTACCACCAGATTATTTCTGTGAGGACGGTCAGCTCTGGGGTAACCCAATCTATGACTGGAAGAAGCACAAGGCTGATGGCTATAAGTGGTGGATGAGCAGAATTGCTGAGAACTACAAGATCTATGATGTTGTAAGAATCGACCATTTCCGTGCATTTAGTTCTTACTGGGAGGTTCCAGCGTGGGCTAAGACAGCGAGAACTGGTGAGTGGGTTGAAGGTCCAGGACTTGATTTCTTTGAGGTTATGGATAAGACATTTGGTGACCGTTCCAGACTTATCGCTGAGGATCTCGGTGAGAAGACACCAGATCTCGAGGAGTTCCTCCAGAAGGTTGGTCTTCCATGTATGAAGGTTATGGAGTTCGCATTTAATCCATGGGAGGATAGCGGATATCTCCCACATAACTATGAGAAGAACTGCGTAGCTTACACAGGTACACATGATAACAACACTCTTCTCGGATGGCTCTGGGAGGCTAATCCAGACGAGAGAGCAGAGTGCCTTAAGTACTGTGGTTTTGAGGGTGATAACTGGGGTGATGGCGGAACATATTCTGCATCCTGCCGCGCTATCATTAAGACACTTTGGATGAGTGCTGCTAACTGCACAATCATCCCTATCCAGGATATGCTTGGATACGGTGGCGATACAAGAATGAACACACCAGGTACTATCTCTGGTAACTGGGTTGTCAGATTCTCCAAGGAAGACCTGGATGGTATCGACAACAAGTGGTACACAGAACTTAACAGACTTTACAGAAGATAAAAGAAGGTTATATTTATGCCGGATTTCATTCTGACAATAGATCAGGGAACAACATCCACTAAGGCTTTCTTGCTGGATAAGGACGGAAATCTTGTTCCGTCCAACCCTGTGCCTATAACACAGCATTATCCACAGCCGGGTTATGTTGAGCATGATGCTCAGGAGATTTATTTGTCCGTGCTTAAATGCATGGCAGATCTCATTCACAATAATCCTGAAGCTGTAGGAGAGATTGATTCTATCGCCCTTACTAACCAGCGAGAGACTACAGTTGCTTTTGATAGAGAGGGTAATCCTGTTTGTCCTGCTATCGTATGGCAGTGCAGAAGAACTGCTGATATTTGCAGACGTGAGGAGTTGCAGTCCAAGGAGAGTGAGATTAGTAGCAGGACAGGACTTCGTCTTGACCCATATTTTTCTGCTACAAAGATTCGATGGATTCTCGAGAATATTCCTGGTACGGATAAGGCTGCCAAGTCAGGTGAATTGTTATTTGCTACTGTGGATGGATATCTTGTATATCGTCTCACAGCCGGCGTAAGTTTTGCTTCTGATTATTCCAATTGCTCCAGAACTATGCTTTTTGATATCAAGAAACTTGATTACTCTGATGAGCTTTTGGAGTTGTTTGATATTCCTCGTAAGACACTTGCCACACCACTGCCTTCTTGCGCAGACTATGGTAGTGTTGCTTTCGACAAGGACCGCCTTGTGGCACTTGGCCTTACTGAGGGTCAGGCAGATTGTCTTATGACGCTTAATGGCGTTCATATAAGAGGTGTTGCCGGAGATCAGGCGGCAGCGCTTTTCGGACAGAATTGCTTTGAGAAGGGTGACACCAAGACCACATACGGTACGGGCTGTTTTACCCTTATGAATATTGGTGAGGACCCAACTATCTCTAATAATGGTCTTCTTACATCTGCGGCGTGGTCTATTGATGGCGTGACAACATATGCTCTGGAGGGAAGTGTTTTCCAGGGCGGTTCCGTTATCAGCTGGCTTAAGGACGAAATGGAAATTATCGACAAGCCGTCAGACTGCGATCCTATCTGCAAGTCGTTGGAGGATAATGGTGGCGTTTATTTGGTGCCTGCCTTTACCGGCCTTGGTGCACCACACTGGAATCCGGATGTGAGAGGAACTATTGTGGGATTAACACGTGGTTCTGGACGTCGCCATATCGTCAGAGCAGGTGTAGAATCTATCGCGTATCAGGTAACTGAGCTTGTTGATCTTATGATGAAAGACACAGGCATCACTTCCACGTCAATGAAAGTGGATGGTGGAGTGTGTGCGTGTGAATTTTTGATGCAGCTTCAGTCAGACCTCCTTGGTGTTAAAATAACCAGGGCGCAGTCCGACGAAATGACTGCCATGGGCGTGGGCCTTATGGCGGGTCTGGCGTCAGGCTACTACGCATCTGTTGATGAGATTAAGAAGTTGTATGAAGGTCATAAGTCATATGCGCCTTCTAGGACTCCTGCTCAGGCAAATGAATTAATGAATGCATATCGTCAGGCGGTAACAGCTGCTACCGCTGCCAGCGTGAAAGGATAAACAACGTGAGTATTACATTGCTTCTTAAGATTTTTGTTAAGATGGCGCTTTGTATTGCCATTGGATTCTCACTTCGTAAATCACGAGTTATTGATGAGCGAAGCCATAACAACCTATCAGAAATTCTTCTGAAGGCCGTGCTGCCGTTTACTATTATCGCATCCAGCCAGTATGAGTATTCTGAGAGTATGGCTCGTTCTATTGCAGCAGTAGCTGTTGGTTCAGCAGCATATTACGCTGTTGCTTTGATTGTTATCTGGACTATTGTGAAGAAATCAAAGCTTAATGAGCAGGTGAAGAGGGTCTTTGTTACTGCTTCCATCTTCGGAAATACTAACTTTGTTGGTATCGCGATTATGAGTGGTCTCATGGGTAAGTCAGGACTTCTTCTCGCAGCTGTTTATAACCTCGTGTATAACATTTTCTTCTATACTCTTGGTGCTCACATTCTTTCCAAGGGGAAGAATTCTTTCTACGATATCGTTGTTAATCCTGTATCACTTACATCAATTTTGTCTATTATTCTGTTCTTCGTTCCACGACTTCCAGTATTCATCTCAGATACAGTCAGTGTTGTGGGTGATATGACATTGCCATTGTCCATGATGATTCTCGGATCTATGCTCACTACTGTTGATTGGAAGAAGCTTGTTATTGATCTCGAATCTTATGTTGTAGCTTTCTTAAGACTTATTGTCTCACCAGTGCTCATGATGGCCGCTTTGGTAGTGGTAGGTAAGTTTATTAGCATTTCTCACCATACTATTTTTACACTTGTAATTATGACAGCTCTTCCAGCAGGAACAATGAATGCGATTTTTGCTGAAAAGTATAACTGCGCACCAAAATTCTGCGCTAGAACTGTAACACTTACACTTTTGCTTATGGTAATCACAATGCCGTTGCTTATTAGTGTTTGCTATAAGTTCTTCCCATAATTCTTATATATGAGGTATAGATAATGGAGAATGATTTTTTCCTTCGCGAGAGAATAGAAAACCCTAGACTTTTGGAATTGATGCGACTTGTTCGTAAAGAGAGAACATCTCAGAATATGCTGGATGTATTAAGCGAAGCAACAGGCTGTAGATTTATTGTTCCAGTAGAGATTATTAATGACACGTTTTCATTGCAGGCTGTAGGTGATAAGAATGGCCGCAGGTTTATGGTGGCATTTTCTGATTCAGATAGTTTTGATATCAATAAAAAGTCAGATGATCAGAAGGCTGTAGCGTCTTCTTTTGCTGATCTTATTGATGCAGCTTGTCAGGAGAATTTGGGACTCGATGGATTGATACTTAATCCAGGTGCAGAGGAAATCATTCTCGGAAAAGATATGCTTAAGGATATTCTTAAGAATATGGCTCCAGATAACACAGTTCAGATTGGCGATCCTGATAGATATCCTGTAGATATGAAGAAGATGATTGTGGAGTTCTGTTCTAATGAGCCAAAGATTTCTAAGGCTTATGTTAGATTCTTCCAGAATAGTGATGCTTCATCTAAGGGCTGGTTATTTATTCTGGCGTGTGATGCTCCGGAAAATGAGCGTAATTATATCTTTGATACGTTTAATCGCTTTATGAAGCCTTACTGTGATGGACTCGAGTGCTTTACTGCAGGCGCGGATGAGGAATACGCTAAGAACGCGGCTGAAGGAGCAAAACCAGTATATGAGAGAGCGTAAGGGATTAATAGGCGTTATTGTCCTGGCTACCACCGCTATATTAGTGCTGTTATTGATGCGTAGTATGGTTGATCAGTACAGGGATTACTATAATTCTGTGTCAGATGGCAAATGTAGAGAACTGGCTGCTAACATGGAAAGCAATGACTACACTATTATCTGGATTGGAACTCCTTACGATGACCTCGATAAGTATGTTGGTGACCATCTTGTTGTTATGAGCCCTGATGAGGTTTCTATGTCAAATATGCCTATCTGTAATTACTTTCAGAAAGTTCAGATAAAGGATGAGAATGGAGTTCCGATAAAATATAAGACAAGAGATGAGTTTGCTACTAATATTTTTATTGTGGTGAATGTTACAGAAGAACTAAAGCCTGAGACTATAGAAGTGATTAGACAGTGTGTTGCAAATACTAACTGTGAGTTATTGGCTATTGGAAATGTTCAGTGCGAATGTTTCAGAGAAGCCCTGCTACTTCCTAAGGCGGATGGTGAAGAAGAATACTTCCTGTATAATTCAATATCAGGAATAGATTTGAATTTTATGGCATATCTGGATGATAAGTACGAGCCTTGCCAGAGAATTTTAAGAACATTTTACGCAAGACTTCCATTGCCAAAGCCAGCGCCAGTGGTAGTGGAGACATATTCCAGTGAGGCGTATGTAGTGGAGACACAGCCACAGGCTACTTTGCCTACAGCTGAGACAGAACCTACATATATGACAGAATATACATCCGATGAGACGGATCCGTATATTCACAGATTTGAAGTTGGAGAACCTACGATAGTTATTCGTGGACAAAGCTAATGATTAACGAAGAGAAAGTTGCATTTATATCTGACAGATACGATGAGATTTTATCTGCTATGAGCGACCCTGTTGTGGCCGCTGATAATGAGCGTTACACAAAATTATCTCAGGAGCTTGGTGAGATTACTCCGATTGTGGAAGTGATTAAGGCTAGAAGAGAAGCTGTTGAGCTGAAGGAAGAAGCATTGGAGTTGCTGTCTTCAGGCGAGCAGGAATTATATGATCTCGCGAATGAACAGTTAAGTGACGCTAAGGCGACTATAGAGCGAACAGAGGAGGAACTTATGGTTCTTCTTCGTCCTCGTGATCCACGTGATGACCGTTCTGTAATTATGGAAATTCGTGGTGGTGCAGGTGGCGAAGAGGCAGCACTTTTTGCTTCTGTTCTCTTTGATATGTATAAGGGATATGCCATGGCTAAGGGTTATACCGTAGATATTGTTGACTATAACGATACTGAGCTTGGCGGATATAAAGAGTTAGTCTTCGAGATAAATGGAAAGGGCGCGTACAGCCGACTTAAGTTCGAGTCTGGTGTTCATCGTGTTCAGCGTGTTCCTGAGACTGAGTCAGGTGGACGAGTTCATACATCTACAGCTACTGTGGCGGTGCTTCCTAAGGCGGAACCTCAGGATGTTGTAATTAATCCAGATGATCTTAAGATCGATAGATATAGAGCGTCAGGTGCCGGTGGACAGCATATTAACAAGACAAGTTCTGCTGTCAGAATTACACATATTCCAACTGGAATTGTGGTTGCATGTCAGGATAGACGAAGCCAGTTTCAGAACAGAGATCGTGCTATGGAGATTCTTCAGAGTCGTCTTTGGGAGATGACCAGATCTTCCGAGAAGGATGCAGAGGATAGCGAGCGTCGAGCACAGGTAGGTACTGGTGACAGATCTGAGAGAATCAGAACTTATAACTATCATCAGGGACGAGTTACTGACCACAGAATAGGATTAACATTATATAAATTAGAGAGCATCCTCGGAGGTGACCTCGATGAGATAGTCGATGCGCTGACCCTTGATGCAGTGGCGAAGGAAGAAAAGGAAGGCCAGGAATAATGGAACGCAAGGCTACATATGAGACAAAATTAATTAAGCGTAATGATCAGGATGGACTTAAAGATGCCGCGCAGGCTCTGGCGGCAGGCGAAGTTGTTGGGTTCCCAACAGAGACTGTATACGGTCTTGGTGCGGACGCACTTAACGGCGACGCAGTAAAGAAGATTTTCGAGGCCAAGGGTCGTCCTGGTGACAATCCACTTATCGTACACATTTGGAATAAAGCACAGATAGATGAGCTTGTTAGTGAAGTTACACCTGTGGCACGTAAGCTTATTGATGCATTTATGCCTGGTCCTGTGACTATTATTATGAAGAAGAAGGATGTTGTGCCTTCCGAGGTTACTGCTGGTCTTGATACTGTTGGCATCAGAATGCCTTCTCACCCAGTTGCAGCTGCTTTCCTCGAGGCTTGTGGCAAGCCAGTTGCAGCTCCGTCTGCTAACCTTTCTGGAAGTCCTTCTCCAACAAATGCCAGCCACGTTATGAATGACATGGACGGTTACGTTTATGCGGTTGTAGATGGCGGTGATTCCGATGTTGGACTGGAGTCCACAGTTATTGACGCTACTGGTGAGAAGCCTGTTGTTTTGCGTCCTGGTGCAATTACTTCCAAGATGATTGACGATGTTATGGGAAGCGATGTTACTTCCTCAGAGACTTTGAAGGCGGGGGAGACTCCTAAGGCACCGGGCATGAAATATCGCCATTACGCACCTTCTGCGCAGGTGAAGATTATTACTATGCCTGAGATGGATAACGGCACTTTGCTTCCAGCAGACAGTGATATTAAGAAACTTGATGATGATGTTAAGCAGAAACTTTTCTCAGTGGTTTCTCCATTTATCCTTACAGCTAAGGATATTCTCGCTGCTAATCCAACAGTCAGAATCGGAATGTTTGTTGGTGAGGAAGTTAAGACTGTAATCGAGAGTATGGGTGATGAGATCTTGTGGTCTCACGTTAACTTTTATACTTATGGTGAGTGCTACGATATTGTTGGCGCTTCTCACTGCCTTTTTGATGGTCTGAGACATCTTGATCTTCAGGGCGTAAATCTTATTCTTGCTGCGGGCTTTACAGGTAACGACCTGGAGGTGGCGTATATGAACCGCCTCTCGAAAGCGGCGACTGAGGGTGGAGATGCTCCTGATTCTAGTAAGTCAGACTCCTATAAGGCCACAAGAGGACACATGGATCTTGATGATTTCGAATCCGTTTGCACTTCTTCCGTGCTTTTTGTTTGTGATGACAATATTAATCTCAGTTCTGCGTGCGAGGCGGTTTTTGGCAACATGATTCGCACTCAGGCACCTTTCTGCCTCAGTGAGGATAAGAAGGTTGGCATGGAAATTTACTGCGAGTCAGCAGGTGTTTATGCATCTGAGGGGGACAAGGCAGATGACGAAATGTGTGACGCCCTTAAGGAACTTTACGGCATCTCTATGAAGCACCACATTACTTCTCATGTAAGTGTTGAGAAGTATAACAATAACGATCTGATTCTTACTATGAGAGACAGTCAGGCATATGAGATTATTAATAGCTATCCTGATTTGTATGGCCGAGTACATTCTCTATCTTCATATGCAGCATCTAAGGGTATCGTGTTTAAGGACGACAAGGGTCGTGTTATTAGCATTTCTATTCCTGATCCTGCTGGTGAGAATTATGCTACATATAAGCACACAGTTAAGGCGTTGAGTTCATGGATTCAGATTTTGTTTCCATACATCCTTAAGGACCTTGGAGCAGAGTTGAAATAATTAAAATGTCTGATTATAAATACGTTACGCTGAAAGAAATGCCATCGATTAAAGGCCAGGCTGCGGAATGGTTCCATAGTAAGTGGGGCGTTCCTCAGGATGCGTATCTTGAATGCATGGATGCAAATCTGAATGGCGATACAGACTATGGATGGTATCTGTGCCTTGATGGAGAGAGAATCATTGCTGGACTGGGCGTGATTGAGAATGATTTCCATGATAGAAAAGACCTGACACCTAATGTGTGTGCTGTATATACGGATGAAGAATATCGCGGAAAAGGCATTGCTGGTCAGTTGTTAAATTTGGTGGTCGAGGACTGCAGGGCGAAAGGTATTTCTCCTGTATATCTTGTTACTGACCACACAGGCTTTTATGAGCGTTATGGATGGGAATTCCTGTGTATGGTTCAGGGGGATGACGAACCCGAGATGACAAGAATGTATATTCATCGCTAAGTCTTATATTCGTGTTGTAGGTTGGAGTGTGTATATGAATAAAAAAGTATATGAAGTTCCTAAGCGTGTGTTGTTAATTATTGCTGGAATTATTTGGATGATAGCTGGATTCAATGTTGTTCGATTGGGCATAATTTCTTATAAGCTAATCGAGATGAAGTGGTACCTGCCAGTTCTTTCAGTGATTATCTTTGTATTATTTGGAATGATGTTTTATAAGATGACTCAGAAACACAGCAAAAGAATTATGAATTATGCGGAAGCATATCGTCCGGTCTGGAATTTCTTTGATATAAAATCTTATATCATTATGGCTGTAATGATGGGCGGCGGAATAGGCTTAAGAAATGCCGGCGTTTTCCCTGATGTTTTTGTAGCATTTTTCTATACGGGATTAGGCTGTGCTTTGTTCTTAGCTGGAGTGCTGTTTATTATCAAGTTTTTCCAGAATAAGGTGTGATTATAAAGAGTGGCACTTTCTGCAGGATTTGTTCCTGCCTGGTCAGAACTTAATTGCGAAGCTGTTGATTAAGGTCGTATAATTAAACGTGTAGGCTTTGGGGTTATAAGTAGTATTACAGGGTAAGTTGCTTTATGAATACACGTGATAAGATTTTCTACGAGAATAGAATACAGGCAAATAGGTTTGCGGCGACTATGCTGATTATTATTTCAGTTGCTGCTGGACTCGCGATCGCTCTATATTTTGTGGGATTTCGTTCTGAGATTGTTAACACTAATTATGGTTCTTATCTCATGGGATTCGCACTTGTTGGTTTCTCCGCTTGGCTTGGTACAGCTGGCGTTATTATTGCCCATAAAGGTGAGGGTGACAGGTTGCATTTCGTTATAGTAACGGACCTTCTTATGGCGGGTATTATCTCTAGTTTTCTCTTGAGAATTAATGTTAACTGGCCTATGTTCGTTCTTTGTGTAATTTATACCATTCGTTACTCTGATCCGAAATTCACTGTGCATGCTGGCGTTACGACAACTTTAGGCATTATTTTTACGCATTACATGCTTATCCCTTACGGTATTGCCACAGGATAT
This sequence comes from Saccharofermentans sp., assembly GCA_024403695.1. Classification (GTDB taxonomy): domain Bacteria; phylum Bacillota; class Clostridia; order Saccharofermentanales; family Saccharofermentanaceae; genus Saccharofermentans. Next base: position 55,065 of record JAKSRI010000009.1, read on the forward strand.
ATGAATCTCAACTTTATCGAGATGGCATCTGATGAGACCCTTTTTGTTAAGAAGGGTAGTTTTGGAATCTATAATGCCATTAGAGAAAATGGACATATAGAAATGTCTTATGTTTATAGAGAGGCTGCTATCGAGATTCTGTTCCCACTAGCTGTTTATATAGCCTTTGTATATATCTGTTATCATATTGCTAGATATAATCGTAGAAGAATTATTGAGCAGGCCTTCTTCGAGGATAGAATTAATGCAGCTCTTGAAGATGCGAACCAGGCAAATGAAGCCAAGACTTTGTTCCTTAATAGAATGTCGCATGATATTAGAACTCCAATGAATGCGGTAGTTGGTTATACAGAACTTTTGTCACTTACCGATGATCCTGAGCAGAGCGAGAAGTATATTAATAATATTAAGATATCCAGTAGACAGCTCATGAATCTTATTAATAACGTTCTAGAGATGAGTAGAATCGAGAGTGGACGCCTTGTTCTTTCTGAAGAGGCGACAGATGTTATTCAGTTCATTGATGAAATCAATGTAATGCTTGATGCTACTTATAATGAGAAGAATATTCAGGTGGTAAGGAATGTAGATATTAAGAGTAGATACAATTATCTTGATAAGAGCAAATGCAATGAGATTTTTCTTAATATTGTTAGCAACAGTATTAAGTACACTCCTGTTGGTGGTCGTATAGAAATAACTGTAAACGATAGAGAATTGGACGATCCTGAAATTGTGATGTTCTTTGTTCAAATTAAAGACAACGGAAAAGGAATGTCAAAAGAGTTTCTCCCTCATATCTTTGAGAACTTTGCACGTGAAGATGACGCTAATTCCAATGCTGTTATGGGAACAGGACTTGGTATGTGCATCGTTAAACAGCTTGTAGATCTTATGAATGGAACTATAGAGGTTGATAGTGAACTGGATAAGGGAACTTGTGTAACCATTAATATTCCACTTAGGAAAGCTAGAGAAGAAGATGTTATCTCTTCTGAAAATACTTCGGTTGATGAAGTTGTACTTAGTGGCAAACGAATTCTTCTCGCGGAGGATAATGATCTTAATGCAGAAATTATGATCGATATTCTTGGTATTGAAGATGCTAAGGTCGAGCGTGCTCGTGACGGCTTGATGTGTATCGAGATGTTAACAGCAGCAGAAGCTGGTTATTATGATATGATTCTGATGGATTTCCAGATGCCTAGAATGGATGGCCTAGAGGCAACAAGAAAAATCCGTGAGATGGATGATGATGCCAAGTCTTCTATTCCAATTATTGCTATGACAGCGAATGCGTTTGAAAGTGACAGACAAAAGGCCATGGATGCGGGAATGGATGGCTTTGTTTCTAAGCCAATAGATTTGGATGTCCTTAAGCAAATATTAGCGAAAACGATTAATAGAAAATGAAATAGGCGTTATATGAATTACAAGATAATTGATAAAGAAAAATACTATAGAAAAGGTGTGTACAGACACTTTACTGAGGATTGTAAGTGCTCGACTTCCATGACTGCGAGACTGGATGTAACTGAGTTGGTCGAATTCTCGAAGAAGACAAATACTAAGTTTTATATTAATTTTCTGTATTTGTTATCCAGAGTTCTTAACTCTAGGGATGATTACAGAATGGGATATATTTGGCAGGAAGATAAGCTGATTTGTTATGACGTGATTAACCCTATTCAGTATGTTTTTCATGATGACACAGAAACATACACTCCGGTGTACACAACTTACTATGAGGACTACAAGGTATTTTATGACAATGCCTTGAAGGATGTCGAAAGTGCCAAGCAGTCAAGGGACTACGCTCTCGATGCAGCTAACCATCCGAACTGGTTTGATGCGTCTTATATTTCTTGGTTGTCATATGATTCACTTAATATTGAATTACCAGACGGATATTTATATTTCCTTCCGATAGTAAACTGGGGAAGATATCGTGAAGAAAATGGTAGATTGATGATGCCACTCACGGTTCGCCTTAACCACGCTATAGCAGATGGCTTTTTGGTAGCGAATGTGTACAGGTTATTGCAGTCTGCAATGGAAGAGTTTTGCAAATAATTAGCTCATAATAAAGTGTCCTATCTATAGGACACTTTTTGTTTAATTCGTTTTGCATAATGGTAGAGCAGCGGGTATAATGAAGTAGTAAGAAATTTGAATTACTAGACACGAACTTTTGATAACGGATTTACTTGACTTTTATAGGTTTGCTGTGTTATTCTTCACGGTGCTGTTCCATAGGGGGCAGTATATCCTTGTTCGGTAGTGATTACCGGACCTAATGTCCAAGAGGAGGTGAACAACGATGGCAAATCAGTATCAGTTGATTCTCGTTCTTAGCAACAACAACGGTGAAGAGGGTGTTAACGCTCTTATCGACACAGTTAAGGCTAAGGTTGAGACAGCAGCAACTATCGATGCACTTGACAATCTCGGTTCTAAGAAGCTCGCTTATGAGATCGATGATCAGAGAGAGGGTACATACGTAAAGGTTGTATTTACTGCTGAAGGTGATTTCCCTAAGGAGATTGAGCGTGTACTCAAGATCACTGAGGGCGTTTTGCGTTATCTTATCGTTCGTGTAAGCGAGTAATCGCAGAAGCGACGGAGGAAGAACATGAACAAAGTAATTTTAGTTGGAAGATTAACAAAGGATCCAGAAGTAAAGAATACAGCTTCACAGGTGCCATTTTGTAATTTTACAATTGCAGTTGATCGTAGATTTAAGGATGCTAACGGACAGCGTCAGGCTGATTTCATCAGCTGTGTAGCTTGGAGAACAACAGCATCATTTATCGGATCTTATCTCCATAAGGGTTCCAAGATCGGAATCGTAGGAAGTATTCAGTCCACATCATACGATGACAATAATGGACAGAAGCGCTATGTTACTGAGGTTGTTGTTGATGAAGCAGAGTTTGTAGAGTCTTCAGCAGCAAGTGGTCAGGGTCAGCGCCCACAGGGCAATGGTAACGGAGCAGTTCCTCCACCTCCACCACAGGGTTCAGTAGCAGCATCTGCACCAGTAGCACCTAAGACATCTATTGCTCCATCAATGGATGACGATGCCTTTGGCGATGACGGAGATCTTGGTCTCCCATTCGAATTCTAATCTTTCAGGTTTATCAGTTAAGGAGATATTATTATGGCTGAGAACAGAGCACCTAAGGCTGGACGTGAGTTTTCCGGCAATATGAGACAGAGACGTTCCCGCAGAAAGTCTTGCGCTTTCTGTGCTGAAAAGGTTGAGGCTATCGATTTTATGGATGCAACTCGCCTTCACAAGTTCATTTCTGAGAGAGGTAAGATCCTCCCTAAGAGAATGACTGGAACATGTGCTAAGCACCAGCGTGAGCTTACAACAGCAATTAAGCGCGCACGTCAGGTTGCACTTCTCCCTTACGTAGCTGACTAATAGCATAAGGGAACAATTTAGTATATAATAATCGGGCGTTCTTCTGAAAATGAAGAAGCCCGATTTTATATTCAGATTTTGTGTTTTGGAGGATATATATATGAAGCTCATTCTTCTTAAAGATGTTAAGGGTCTTGGTAAGGCTAATGACGTAGTTGATGTAAATGATGGTTACGGTCGTAACTTTCTCATGAAGAAGGGACTCGCTAAGGAGTCTACTGCTGCTAACCTTAATGAGGTTAAGCTTAAGAAGGGTGCTCAGGCTGAGCATGAGAGAAGAGCTCTTGAAGCAGCTAAGGAGATGAGCGCGAAGCTCGGTGATAAGTCATTCACACTTAAGATGAAGGCTGGTGAGGGCGGAAAGCTCTACGGCGCTGTTACTAATCAGGATGTATCTGATGCCCTTAAGAAAGAGGGCTTTGAAATTGAGAAGAAGCAGGTTGTTATCAATACACCAATGAAGAGTGTTGGTACATTTGGTGTGCGCATTAAGCTTCACCCACAGGTTTCCTGCGAAGTTAATATTGTTGTTGAGGCACTTTAATTAATGGAAAGAGAATTGACTGACAATCTGGCTCCATCTGATATTCCTGAATCTCCAGTAGAGATTCAGGATTCTGTTCCTATGCCTGAACCACCTGTTCCACAGTTCCAGGGGGATGATATGGATATCCCTAAGGATGACTTCGTGGAATTTGCTGATAACAGCGGTGAGAAGGCAATTAAGGATTTGGATACTGAACGTGCCCTTCTTGCTCTTTGTATGAACAAGAAGGAAGGTCTTGATGCAGTCGTTCTTAATCGTATTGTTAAGGAGGATTTTGCAGATCCTCGTCATGCCATTATTTTTGAGACAATTTCAGAACTCTATATTAATGGAGGAAAGATTGATAGATTTACTCTTCGTTCTCATTTGGAGAGCAAGGGTAAACTGAATGCAGCTGGTGATAGTTCTTATCTTTTTAATGTTGCTAATGCCGATGGTGTAATGAGTAATATTGACAGCTATATTCAGATTATTCGTGAGAAGAGCAGAATGAGAGATTTGGTTAATACTCTCAACTCTCTTACATCTAAAGCTATGAGTGGCAGAAGTACCGTTAATGATCTCGTTGACGCTGGTGTTGGTAAATTCACAGAGATGCGTGGTCAGGATGATGGTACAGGATTTGAAGATATTCATTCCATCCTTAGAAAAAATATCGAAGCACTTCATGAAGCTTCTACTAACAAGGATGGCCAGAAAGCAATCAAGAGTGGTTTTAGAGGACTTGATAGTAAGCTTGGCGGATTTAGACCAGGAACACTTAATATTGTTGCTGCTAGACCTGGTATGGGTAAGACAGCACTCGTAATTAATATCGCTGTTAACGTGGCGTTTGCCCGTCATTATCCAGTTAACATTTTCTCTTTGGAGATGAGTAAGTCTGAGATTGGTAACAGAATTCTTGCTTGCAGATCAAATGTAACTGGTAAGGAATTACAGAGAGCTAAGGTTACTGCCGAGCAGGAGAAAGAATTGTGGAATACGGTTAAGCAGTTAAGCGATCTCCCAATCTATGTAGACGATGCTTCTACAGTAACTCCAGGTTCTATGAGATCCAAATGTAAGGATCTTAAGGCTAAGGGCCAGTTAGGCCTTATTATTGTCGACTATTTGCAGCTTATGTCATACGGCGAGCGTGCTAATTCATCTCGTCAGCAGGAAGTATCTGATATTTCCCGATCTCTTAAGGTATTGGCAAAGGAATTGGAAGTTCCTGTAATTGCTCTTTCACAGCTTTCCAGAGGTTCTGAGAAGAGAGGCGAGGATCACACACCTATGCTCTCTGACCTTAGAGATTCTGGTGCTATTGAGCAGGATGCGGATGCTGTTGTATTCATTGACAGAGCTGATTACTATAAGAAAGATGAAGAGGCTCCTAAGGCAATTCAGGATGCTAAACTTATTGTTGCTAAGAACAGACACGGTGAGACAGGTAATGTTCCTGTGAAGTGGTGGGGTGCGAGAACGTTGTTCTTCGAGTCCGATAAGAGATATGACCCACAGGATCCACAGGCTACCGGTACTCAGTCCAAGATGTCTTCATCTGCAAACTATTCTTATGAATCACCAGAAGAGCAGATGGCTGAGCCAGCTCCGGCGGAAGAGCCACCATTTGATATGCGAGAAGATGATGTTCCACCAGAGAATCCTGATAACGAGGAGTTCTTTGCGGATAGCAACGCTGGTTTTCCGGATGATTTCTTATAATGGGTAACATGAATCACAAGATTATTCAGAGAGTAAGAGATTTTGCTGATAGGCAGAATCTCTTTAACGTTGAGAATATAATTGTCGGAGTGTCCGGCGGTCCTGATTCCATGGCGCTTCTGAGTATTCTTCATGAGGTTTCCTCATTAGAAAATACTTTTCCTGCTATTACTGCGGTTCACGTTAATCACCAGATTCGTCCCGGCGATGCCATGAGGGACCAGCAGTTTGTTGAAGCGTTTTGTGCCAAGCTTGGAATTAAGTGCGTAAGCTTTAGCTATGACATTCCTAAGCTGGCATCTGATAACGGCAGATCCCTTGAAGAAATGGGCAGAATTATGCGTTATGCCGCTTTCGAGCAGTGTGCGCAGGATGCGTGTGGTGCGGATTATGAGGCCAGATGTAGGATTGCCGTTGCGCACCACAAGGATGATATTGCAGAGACAATGCTTATGAACTTGTTCCGTGGGTGCGGATTAGATGGTCTTGTTAGCCCACGTGCACGAAATGGTCTCGTTATAAGACCACTTTTGTGCGTTACAAAGGAAGAGATTTGCGCATATCTTCAGGATCAGAGAATAGAATACGTTACGGACTACACTAACCTTGAGTTAGATTGCACCCGTAACGTGTGGCGTAACAAGATTTTGCCTGATATAAGCGCGGTGTCTAACAAAGACGCTTCGGAGGCCCTTAATGACACATACAATCTCCTTAAAGAAGACAGTAGTTTCCTGGAGATGAGTGCGAATAAGGTTTATGACGATGAGGCTAGAGATATTGGAGGCTTCAAGGTTCTTCCTTGTGCTGTACTTAATAGTGCTCACAAGGCTATTGCGAGCCGTCTAGTTAGAAGGCTTCGTCAGGATAATAAGGGAGACCTTGTTGATTTTTCTACTAAGCATCTGGAACTGACTCTTAGCCTAGCTCAGGAGGCTTCATGGGAGACTAAGACCATCGACATGCCATTTGATACACTTGCTTTTGTGTGCGCCGGCTATATTGGTTTTTGTAAGGATGATGACGACCTTAAGAAAATCAGTGTTGGTATTGCTAATTTTATGGGTGTTATTGCTGTGGAAGGCGATTTATCCATAGAAATTGACCTTAATCAGTCTATTAATACAAAAATACCTAATTCAAACCTATTAATTACGGCCCAAAAGTTTGAGAATATTGATGGGTTAGAGTATAATGAACAATCGTGGTTTATTCCGTTTTTTGGTGGGGAGACCTCGACAATTACAATAACTAACGGACTTGCTCAGATGAAGTTTACCAAGGCTGGTAGTTCTTCTAGCAAAGTCTTAAGTAAAGTAATGTCTGACATGCATATTCCTAGAGATGCGAGGGGATGCGTATTAGGAATTAAGTATGGTGAAGATTATTTGTGGATTCCTGGTATTGGACATACCAATGGATTTGTGAGTGACAAGTCATATGAAGCGTGGAAGAAGACTAATAGCAATGCTGATGGTTATTTTAGAATAGAAGTAACACGTGCGTGAAGATAAATGAGAGGTATTAATGGATAACAGAAATAATGTTAACAAGAAAAATCAGATGAATCGTAAGCCAAAGCCAGGTATCGGTCTTTTGTTCTATGTAGTTTTGGCAGTAGGTATCTTGTTCGCATCAACATTCATGTTTGGTGATAGCTTCGGAGGCGGTAACGAGAAGACACTTTCAGACGTTATGTATTACATCGAGTCTGATTCATTTGATGTTTCTTCTGTTGAGGTAGATGGTACTAACGTAACAGTTACTTATGTTGATAAGACAGGTGTTGAGAAGTATCAGACACAGACTATCCCACGTGAATATACTGATGACCTTTTGGATAAGCTTGAAGTAGCTAAGGCAGAAGGTAAGATTGAGACATATAACTACACAGAGCCTTTTGACTGGGCTGGCTTTATGAATATCGTTTCAATCATCGGAATGATTATCATCGTAGTTGTTATCTTTATGAGCTTCTCTAAGCAGGGCAAGGATGGCAACAGCGTATTTAGCTTTGGTTCCAATAAAGCAAGACTTACTTCTCCTAAGGATATGAATGTTAAGTTTGCTGATGTTGCTGGTTCTAAGGAGGAGAAGGAGGAGCTTTCTGAGATTGTTGACTTCCTTAAGTCTCCTAAGAAGTACCATGACCTTGGCGCTAAGATTCCTAAGGGTGTAATTCTTTATGGTGCGCCTGGTACAGGTAAGACACTCCTTGCACGTGCCGTTGCAGGTGAGGCTGGCGTTCCATTCTTCTATATTTCAGGTTCTGACTTCGTAGAGATGCTTGTTGGTGCAGGTGCTTCTCGTGTTAGAAGCCTTTTCGCAGACGCTAAGAAAGCAGCTCCAGCTGTTATCTTTATCGATGAGATCGACGCAGTTGGTCGTAAGAGAGGTGCCGGCTTAGGTGGTGGTAACGACGAGCGTGAGCAGACACTTAACCAGATTCTCGTTGAGATGGATGGTTTTGAGAAGAATACAAACGTAATTGTTATTGCTGCTACTAACCGTGCAGACGTTCTTGACCCAGCTCTCCTTAGACCTGGTAGATTTGACCGTAAGGTTATGGTTAATGAGCCAGATGCAGATGAGAGAGAGGCTATCCTCAAGATTCATGCTAAGGGTAAGCCACTTGCCAAGGACGTTAATCTTAAGGAGATTGCACTTTCTACAAGCGGTTTTACAGGTGCTGATCTCGCGAACCTTCTTAATGAGGCTGCTCTTCTTACAGCAAGACGTAACAAGAAGGAGATTACTCCACTTGAGATTTCTGATGCTACATTCCGTGTAATGATGGGCCCTGAGAAGAATTCCAAGAAGCTTAGCGATAAGGTTAAGAGACTTACAGCGTACCACGAGGCTGGTCACGCAATCGTTCTTAAAGCTACATCTGATAACCAGAAGATTGATCGAGTTACAATTATCCCAGCTGGTCGTGCAGGCGGATTTACAGCATATAAGCCAGTTGAAGATATCGAGTTCTACACAGAGAAGATGCTTCTCGATTCCATCAGAACAAGTCTTGGTGGACGTGCAGCCGAGGAGATTTTCCTTGGTGAGATTAGTACAGGAGCTTCCTCTGATCTCCAGCACTGTAATCGTGTTGCTTCTGCAATGGTTAAGAAGTACGGTTTATCTCCTAAGTTCCCTAATATGGTATTTGGGGATGAGAATAATGAGGTATTCGTAGGAGCTTCATTTGGTCAGGTTCAGCCTTACTCAGATGCAACTGCAAATGAGATTGATAAGGAAATCCAGAGAATTATCAATGAGTGCTACGAGGATGTTAAGCGTATTCTTACTGAGAAGCGATCTATCGTTGAGGGACTTTCTGAGAGACTTATCGAGGTTCTTAAGGTTGATTCTCCAGAGTTCGAAGAGATTTATGCTTCTAATGGTGACCTTACAGCAATCAGAGCTCGTGAGGCTGCGAATAAGCCTGGTGCTAAGGTAGAGACAGAGGTTAAGCCTGATGCAGACATAAAGGCTGATAAGGACGAGCCAGCTGCTGAACCTGAAAAGAATGACTCAGAAAAAGGTTCATTGCTTGGTCTTTGATTAGAGTATTGATTAGTATTCCAAAGCACTCGCTTCGGCGGGTGCTTTTTTATTAACTTAATTTTTTAAATGACAAAAATATTTGGTAAAATACATAATATGTATATTAAGGAGGGGAATTATATGCATAAAAACAAATCTAGATTATTAGCAATGTTGCTGATAATGATTATGTCTGTGAGTCTTTTTGCTGGAAGCATATTTGCGGCTCCAACAAGCAAAGTAGTACTTAATGTTACTACTACAGACATGAACGGCGATGTATGGAAAGAGTTCGATGGTGTCGATGTTTATGAGTACTATAGATCAATACTCAAAAATGTTGCTATCAGTGGCGCGACAGACCCATACGATGTTACATTCAACTTTCTCGACGCGAGTGATGCTACAGTTGCGACATATTCAATTCATGTAACATATACAAATACTTTACCGCTGTCCTACCTAGTGAGTACAACATCTCTTACAGGTGCGACTAAGGCTGTTATTACAATCGAGAACCTCACTGGTACAATTAACTATAATCAGCATAGAAGCAGTTCCGCTGACTATTACACGCTCGATGGTACTGTATATACATCAGTGCGTGATTACAATAATTCTGCAAGTTACTCTGCACCTACAGCAAATGTAAATTTTAGTGATGATGTAGTAGATGGTAGTGATATTACTCATGATCTTGTTTACTGTGCGCCATCAACTACTGATGTTATTTTTACATTTGATACTTATGATGGAATTGCTGATCCAACTTGTGAGCTTAATTTCTCATTCTCACTTCTTTGGAGTGGTACATCTGAAGTTGCTTACGCAGACTTCGATCAGATCTATTACACATATAATGATGACACAACAAAGAACACAACTTATCTTACTAGCCCTTCAGGCATCGAAGACAGACATTATATTCTACATTTAAAACAAGGTGATAGTGTAACTCTTCATAATGTTCCTTGGGGAGTACAGCTACATAATGGTGTTGCTTTCCCACCACATGAGGCATTTCATACAGGAGTATATTCTCCAATAACAATCTTGACACTTAATGGTGTTAATGTTGATTCCAATATGCTATTTAAAAATGGAATTAGCCCATATTTCAGAGCAAGTTTTGAAGTCCCAGAAAACGGAGCGAACGTTCCTAATTTATTCCTAGATACAAGTGGTGTTTTCCTTCATACTTATGGTGATAACTTTAAGGTTAATATGTTTATGAGCAGAATTAACACAGAGTTTTATTTTACAAAGGAATACGATGCATCAGATGTAACATGTGATCCAGGTATATCACACGAATTCCAGGTTAAGTTCACTGATACGATTAACAACGTTCCTTATACAAATCCTATTGCATATGCTATCTATAGTGATCCATCAGATGTAATTGACGAAGATAACGACTGCATACTTGGTACTCCAGATGCTAATGGTATTCTCACTGTTAACCTCAAGGCTGGCGAGATTATAAAGTTCGGTAGATCTTACTCTAGTTCTTTTACTAGTCCAATCACCTACCGTAACTTCCAACCTTCTTGGGTATATCCAGAGTACGGTATGATCCCATCTGGTGTTAAGTACGAGATTACAGAGAATAGCACTGACTACACACCTACTATTACTGGTGTAACAACAGCAGCTCCTTATGGACTATCCATAACATATCCTGGCTACGCTGCAGGCTCAACTATTAAGGACTTCATGGATTTCTATGATGATAAGGTGGTTGCTCGTAACGACGCTCTTGGTTATGACGTAACAAGTCCAACATTTACTAATAGCCGTAACACTGGCGACCTCGAGATCAAGAAGGTTGTTGTAGACACAACTTCAACAGTAGATCCAGATAAGAAGTATGATTGCGAGATTACTTTCACTGATACTGCTCCTAGTTTCCCAGCTATACTTCCATACACAAGTTCAACAGGTGCTTCTGGAGAACTCACAGTTACTAAAGTTGGCACAGTGTCTGGTGTTACTACATATGTAGCCAGCGTATCACTTCTTAAGGACGAGAAAATCACTATTACAGGTATTCCATCTGGTGCTACATACGAAGTAGAAGAGACAGCTGATTCAGCCAAGGATTTTAAAGTTACATATACTGGTGACACAGGTGTTATCGACACAACTGCAGTATCTACAGCAGTAATCACTAATGAATACATTACTGTTGTAACTCCAACACCAGAAGTAACACCAACTCCAGAAGTTACTCCAACTCCTGAAGTAACTCCAACACCTAGTGTTACTCCTACACCTTCAGTAACAACAACTCCTACAGCGACTCCTACAGCAACTCCTACACCAACTACATCTCAGGATACAGGTGTTGTAAAGACGGGTGAAACAATCGCTACTACAACAATCGTAGCATTTATGCTCATTGCATTCGCATTAGCATCTACCACAGTAAGACTATCTGTTGATAGAAAAAAGAATGGCGATAAGTAATCACGATTTCTTCTTATAACTAAGTTTATGTCCCCTTTATTGGTTCCAGTAAAGGGGACTTTTTATGCGTTGTTTTATTTGATTAGATTATTCATAAAATCGTTCATAAGAATCCAAAATTTATGAATAGATTTATGAATCCGATACCCCACACAGGAAGTTCAACATATAAAAAGTCCCGAACCAGTAGGTTGCGGGACTTCAATAGAACATTCAATTGTAAACTGAATTAGTCGATAACTCTGATTGTCTTAATTACAGGCTGATCTCCAGGGAGAACAGAACCGTTGTTATCCTGAACAGGAGTATCGACACAAATCTGATCAACAATCTCGATACCGGATGTTACATATCCAAATGCTGCATACTGACCATCGAGGAACTGTGAGTCAGTCTGTACGATAAAGAACTGGGAGGAGGCGCTGTTGTAGTCGTAGCCATTTCGTGCCATGGAGATAACGCCTCTTACGTGGCTGATATTGTTCTCATAGCCGTTAGCTGCATATTCGCCGACGATGTTTTTGTCACTTCCGCCGAAGCCTGTTCCTTCTGGGTCGCCGCCCTGAATCATGAAGCCATCAATGATGCGGTGGAATGTGAGACCGTCATAGAAGCCTGATTCAGCCAAGTCAATAAAGTTCTGTACCGTAATTGGGGCTGTGTCACCGTCAAGGGTAAGTGCGATAACCCCATAGCCTTCTACCTCAATCTCAACATGATGGATATTGGCACCTTTAGTTTCAGGACTAACAGTAGCAGCGGAGATTGCAACATCTGTAGTTTCTTCAACTGTTTCCTTTTTACGGTCCTTCTTGGACTGCTTTTCGTCCTTAGAGTCATTACAAGCTGTAACCATCATGAAGCCCATTGCGAGGAGAGTAATAGTAGCCAGGATTTTAACGAGTTTCTTTCTAGTCATATTTACCTCCTATTAATCGATTACTCTGATGGCTGTGATAACAGGCTGATCAGCAGCCTTTACAGAGCCATTGTTGTCTGTAACTGGAGTATCGATGCAGATCTGGTCAACAATCTCGAGTCCTGATGTTACGTGACCAAATGCAGCGTACTGACCATCGAGATAAGTGGAATCAGACTGAACGATGAAGAACTGGGAAGAACCCTTGTCGTATCCATCGGAAGAACGAGCCATGGAGATTACACCTCTTACGTGACTGATCTTGTTTTCACGACCGTTGGCAGCAAACTCACCGATGATGTACTGGCCGCTTGTTCCTGTGCCGTTGCCTAGTGGGTCACCACCCTGAATCATGAAGCCATCAATGATGCGGTGGAATGTGAGACCATCGTAGAAACCATTGTTAGCAAGATTGATGAAGTTTGTAACTGTGATTGGCGCTACGTCAGCATCAAGTTCAACCTTGATTGTGCCATAATTCTCTACATCAATTTCAACGTGGTGCTTGCCGGACATGAGGTCATCAGCAGCAGGAATTTCTGCAGGAAGGGCAGTTGTGGTTGGAGTAGCCTGCTCATACTTACATGAAGCGAAAGCGACGCCAGTAATGGCAACGAGTGCGATAACTGCGATGGATTTCGCGATTCTATTAAAAATCATAGGGAATGTGCTCCTTTACATAGCTATTTTGTACGTTAGTAATAATACCATTAAAGATGACTTTTCGTGCAGGAAAGTATAGAATTAATTGGATAAACATTTATATAAGGAAAATGATAATGATACATTACATAATGACTTTTTTGATTTCTATGGTGCCGCTCATTGAACTTAGAGGCGCACTTATATATGCTGCTGGATTTCAGATTCCACTTTACTATGCTTTTCCAATTTGCGTAGTTGGTAATATGCTTCCTGTGCCTGTTATTTTCTTCTTTGCCAGAAAAGTACTCGAGTGGGGTAAGGATAAGAAGTATATTGGTAAGTTCTTTACTTTCTGTCTTGAGAAGGGTCACCATGGTGGTGAGAAGCTTAAGAAGAAGGCTGGTAAGGGTCTCCCTTGGGCACTTTTGCTTTTCGTAGGCATCCCTCTTCCTGGCACAGGCGCATGGACAGGAACACTTGCTGCATCCATTCTTGATATGGATTTTAAGACAAGTATTAGATCTGTAATTCTTGGAGTTCTTCTCGCTGGCGTTATTATGGGAACTCTTAGTTATCTTGGATTTGGAATGTTGTTTGGATTGTAATCATGAAGAGTTTTATAGTTACTGATGAAATGAATGGATGGCACGTAGTAAAGGCCTCCGCTAAAGCATTCCCTGGTCTTAAGACAGCTGACTTGTATAAGGCTCTTAAGCACAAGGATATTCGTATTGATGGTAAGAAAACATCCTCTGACATCGCTGTTCGTGAAGGACAGGCGGTAGAGGTATGGCTTCCTGATAGCCTTTTTGAAGGTGAGGGAGACAAGGTCGAGAAGAAGAAGGATCCTGACTACAAAATCGTAGCGGAGACAGATGGTCTTCTTATCGTAAATAAGCGCCAGGGTCTCGCTGTTCATAGCGGTAAGGGAACTGGTGAGGATAACCTTATTGATATCGTGCGTAACACTACAGGCAATCGTAATATGGAGCTTGTTCATCGAATTGATATGAACACTGGTGGACTTGTTATGATGGCTAAGGATAAGAAGTCTTTGGAGGATGCTATCAGACTCTTTAAGGAAGACCTCCTTATTAAGCGATATCGCTGTCTGGTTCTTGGTACACCAACTGATGGTGAGACTGTGGTATGTGAAGATGATGCCATCATGAAGGAAGTAAGTGCATATCTGGAGAAGACTAAGTCTGGTAACGTGTTTATCCACGATAGTCAGCAGGAAAATGATCTTCCTATCACTACAAGATACAGAGTTCTTCATACATATAAGAATGCTGGTCCAGATGGCATTGATGTGTCTGAGATCGAGTGCGAGCTCGTAACTGGAAGAACACATCAGATTAGAGCACAGTTTGCCCATCTCGGTCACCCAATTGTTGGTGACGGTAACTACGGACGTAATAAGGACAATTTGTTCTTCCGTAAAATAGATGGCAGCAAGGTCCGTAATCAGCAGCTTTTTGCTACATCACTTATTCTGAGAAAGATTCCTGCAGATAATATTCATTCTGTACTTTCCGGTCGTAAGTTTACTATCGAGCCACGATTCGAGATTGATATGTCACATAAGGGAGGTTACTGATATGGCAGATAACAGACCTATTGGCGTTTTTGATTCCGGTATTGGCGGACTGACAGTTCTCCGTGAGATTATTAACAGAATCCCAGGCGAGAGTACTGTGTATTTTGGTGATAATGGTCGTACTCCTTATGGAACCAAGTCCCACGATACAATCGTTAAGTATTCTCTGCAGGACATGAAGTTCCTGGAGAGCAAAGACGTAAAGATGATTGTTATCGCATGTAGTACTGCAAGTGCTCATTCTTTTAAGACCTTGGCCAAATATTCTAAGGTTCCAGTTGTAGAGATGGTTTATCCAAGTAGTAAATCAGCTATTGATGCTACCCGTAATGGCAAGATTGGTATTATCGCTACTGGCGCTACTGTCAGTGGTGGTACATATGTTACTGCAATTAATGAGCTGGCAGATGGGAAGAATATTGAAGTATGTCAGCAGGCATGTCCTATGTTTGTTCCTCTGGCAGAAGAGGGATGGTGGGATAACGAGATTGCTCATCTTACTGCCGAGAAGTATCTGGAGTCTCTTAAGGATTTTGGCGTAGATACAGTGGTTCTCGGATGCACTCATTTCCCACTTCTGGCTAACACAATCGGTGATATTATGGGACCTGATGTGAAGCTTATTAATTCCGGTGTTAGTGCCTCTAACGTTATTAATAAGCTCCTCGACGAGAAGAATATGCGTAACGAGTCAGGCGAGGTTACACGCGAGTTTTACACGAGCGACGACGTTACTAAATTCGAGGCTATCGCAGCGCCTTTCCTCGGCGAGGGTCTTCCTAAGGGAACCAAGAAGGTTTCTGTTGATGGCTTCTCAGTAGAGGACATGTTATGAAGCGTAAGGTAGAGATTACAACGGGCGTTTACGACAAGCCTTATGTGACAGATTGCATTTACGATGAGAGCGAGAGTCGTCTTCTTATAAAGTGGATGCAGCAGCACGAGGGTGATGTTAGCAAGTCTTTTTACGAAATCGCTTTTGACAAGGAAACAGGGGTGGCAGTTATTACCCGACATGGTGATGTTGACTCCAAACTTGTTTTTGACACTGGAAAAAAGACGGAGGGATTGGTAAAAACTCCGTACGGCACCATTAAGGTTGATATAATTACTGACTATATAACAGTGCCTTCGGTGTTGTCTCAGAAGTTCGAAATATGCTATGATATGGCACAAAGTGCAGGAAGTTTAATAAAAAATACATTTTCCTTAAATTTCCACTTGCAAAACTTGTAAACCTAATGTAAACTCTTTAAGCATTGTTTGAGAAATTGATATTCCTACAGTAAATGGAGGTGGAAATATATGGCACATCCTAAGCGTAAATGGTCTAAGGCAAGAACTTCACGTCACAGAAGTTTGTTTAAGCTCGAAGTACCAGGTTTTGTTGAGTGTCCACAGTGTCATTCTAAGATGCTTCGCCGTAAGGTTTGCAAGACTTGCGGTTATCTTGATGGCAAGCAGGTAATCAAAGTCGGCGAAGAAGTTTAATCTTCAGCATTAGACAGTATTTAACAAAGCGGTGCTTATAATTATAAGCGCCGCTTTTTATACGTTAAAGCGAGAGGTTTAAGCATGGCTTCAAAAATTGGCCGTTATACAAAGGTAAGTTATGTTGTACCAGGAAGCATCTGCGATGAGATCGGAGTTAAGCCTGGCGATGTTTTGCTACGTATAAACGACAATCCGATTATGGATGTCTTCGAGTATCGTATTCTAGAGAAGGAAGAATACCTTACTTTGACTTTCTTTCTTGATGATGATCAGTGTGAGCAGACTGTTGAGATAGAGAAGGAAGAAGACGAGCTTCTTGGCCTCGAATTTGAAGATCCTATGATGTGCAGCGCATATAGCTGCCATAATAAGTGTATCTTCTGCTTTATCGATCAGCTCCCTAAGGGTATGAGACCTACCCTTTATTTTAAGGACGACGATATGCGTATGTCCTTTCTTACTGGTAACTACGTTACCCTTACTAATATGAGTGATGAGGAGTTCGAGCGACTTCTTAGTTATCACTTGTCTCCAATGAACATTTCAGTACATGCTACAGACCCTGAGGTTCGTAAGATGATGCTGCATAACAGATTCGCAGGAAGACTTCTGGAGAGAATGCACCGTATTGCCCAGGAAGGCATCGAGATGAATTGTCAGTTCGTGCTTTGTCCAGGGATTAATGACGGAGAGATTCTCGAGAAGTCTTTACGCGACCTTGAGCAGTTTGGTGAAGCGATTAAGTCTATTGCATGTGTTCCAGTAGGACTTACAAAGTTCAGAGATGAGAATGGCCTTTTTAAGGTTCAGCGTTATAACGTAGAGACTGCTGGAGCGGTGTGTGACATCGTGGATAAGTGGCAGAAGCACTTCTTGGAGACTAGAGGCACACGTCTTTTCTATGCTGGTGATGAGTTCTACATCAGAGCTGAGCGTCCTATGCCTCCTGCAGAGGACTATGAGGGCTATCCACAGCTGGAGAATGGTGTAGGTCTTGTGGCTAACTATGTCGAGGAATCTGACCAGCTTTTGACTCAGTATGAGGAAGAATATGGCAAGAGACCTAGAAGAGACATCAATGTATGGGAAATTCTTGGTACAGATTCCCTTCCTTTCCATCAGGCAAATGATGATAGAATGAGTGATGTGTTCGGAATTAATTTTAAGTCTATTTCAGTTCTTAATGATTTCTTCGGACATACCATTACTGTTACGGGCCTTCTTACAGGCGGTGACATCATCTCTCAGATTAATGAGAGAATTAAGCAGGAGGGAAAGCCTGACATGATTATGATTTCCCACTGTATGCTTAAGGCAGATGAGGATATTTTCCTTGATGATATAACTCTCGATGAGGTTATCGAGAGAACAGGCGTAGATTTCCACGTTGCACAGGGTGGTTCTAATGCTATGAAGATCCTAGCGGATCGTTACCTGAGAGGTGAAGAAAATGAGTAAGCCTATAGTTGCTATCGTAGGACGTCCTAACGTAGGTAAGTCCTCACTTTTTAACACATTATACGGTGAGAGAATTTCCATCGTTCACGACACTCCTGGTGTTACAAGAGACCGTATTTATGCAGATGCTATCTGGCGTGAGAAAGAGTTCACAATGATCGATACAGGTGGTATCGAGCCAAGCACTGATGACGTTATCCTTAAGGGTATGAGACTTCAGGCTGAAATTGCCATGGAGTCTGCTGACGTTATCGTATTCATGGTTGACCTTAAGACAGGTATGACTGCTGCTGACGAAGAAATTGCAGTTATGCTCCGTAAGGCAAAGCACCCAATTATCGTTGCCGTTAATAAGTGCGACAAAGTCGGCGAAATGCCTGCAGAGATTTACGAGTTTTATAACCTTGGTCTTGGTGACGTGGTGCCTATTTCGGCGGCACACAGACTCGGTATCGGTGACCTTCTTGACGCTATCTTCGAGAACTTCCCTGAGGATATGGAAAACGAGGAGGCTGACGATAAGATTCGTGTAGCCCTCATTGGTCGTCCTAACGCAGGTAAGTCCTCACTTACAAACAAGATGACAGGTGACGAGAGAAGTATCGTTTCTGATATCGCTGGTACAACTCGTGATGCCATCGATTCTGAGATTGAGAATCAGTATGGTAAGTTCACTATTGTTGACACTGCTGGTATGCGTAAGAAGAGTAAGATTGAGGATGTTATCGAGAAGTATTCAATGGTACGAGCATTGTCCGCTATCGATCACGCAGATGTGTGTGTAATTCTTATTGATGCATCTGTTGGTATTACTGAGCAGGATACACGTGTTGCAGGTCTTGCACACGATTCTGGTAAGGCTTGTATCTTTGCAGTAAATAAGTGGGACCTCGTTGATAAAGAGACAGGTACTATGGAGTACATGACAAAGGTTCTTCGTGATAGATTTGCGTTCATGGATTATGCTCCGGTTATCTTTATTTCAGCTAAGACTGGCCAGAGAGTAGATAAGCTCTTTGCAAAGATTGTTGAAGTAAATGAGCAGGCTCACAGAAGACTTACAACAGGTGTATTTAACGATATGCTTAATGAAGCTATTGCTATGGTTCCTACACCACAGGATAAGGGTAAGCACTTAAAGATCTACTACGGTACACAGGTTGCTGTATGTCCACCAACATTTGCACTCTTTGTAAACGACAAGGAATTGTCCCATTTCTCATATGAGAGATACCTTGAGAATCAGATTCGTAAGAACTTCGGATTTGAGGGTACTCCTATACGTTTCTTTTTGCGTAATAAGAACGCCAAAGATGAGCAATAATTTGTGTAATGTGTCGAGTAACAAATAGGGCCTTCAAGTAGGAAAATAGAATAGGTTTAAAATTAGTATTTTGAATACATAAAAGGAGCTATATTCATGGCAGAAATTAAGATTGAAAAGATGCGTAACGTAGCTATTATCGCTCACGTTGACCATGGTAAGACAACTATCGTTGACTCCATGCTTAAGCAGGCAGGTATCTACAGAGAGAATGAGCAGATTGTAGAGCAGGTTATGGACAGTAATGACCTGGAGCGTGAGAGAGGTATCACAATTCTTGCCAAGAATACAGCTATTCAGTATAAGGACATCCGTATCAATGTCGTTGATACTCCAGGTCACGCAGACTTCGGAGGTGAGGTAGAGCGAGTACTTAAGATGGTAGACGCAGTTCTCCTCGTAGTTGATGCTTTTGATGGTCCAATGCCACAGACAAGATTCGTACTCCGTAAGGCTCTCGAGCTCGGTCTTCGTCCTATCGTTTGTATCAACAAGATTGACAGACCTGATGCAAGACCTGTTCAGGTTGTAGATATGGTTCTCGATCTCTTTATCGAGCTTGGTGCTGATGATGATCAGCTCGAGTTCCCAATCGTATATACATCCGGTAAGATGGGTATCGCTACAATGGATATTCAGGATTACAGAGCTGGTAATGCTAAGGACTTCGAGCCACTTCTCGAGGCTATCGTTAACTGCACACCATGCCCAGTAGGTGATCCAGATGATTCACTTCAGCTTCTCGTTTCCAACATCGATGCTGACCCATATATCGGTCGTATCGCTATCGGACGTATCATGAGAGGTTCTGTAAAGCAGGGTGAGGCTGTTACAGTATGTAAGTACGGTGAAGATGGTAAGCGTAGCGCGAGAATCGTTAAGCTTCTTAGATTTAGCGGTCTTGGCAAGCAGGAAGTTGAAGAGGCTTCTATCGGTGAGATCGTTTGCGTAGCTGGTATCCCTGATATCAACATCGGTGACACAATCTGTTCTAACGGTGTTGCAGAGCCACTTCCATTCGTAAATATTGATGAGCCTACAATCGCTATGACATTCTCCGTTAATGACAGCCCATTTGCAGGTCAGGATGGTAAGTTCGTAACATCCAGACACTTGAGAGATAGACTTTTCAAGGAGATTGAGACTAACGTAGCAATGCGTGTCGAGGAGACAGATACTACTGAGGCATTCATCGTTAAGGGTAGAGGAGAGCTCCACCTTTCCATCCTCATCGAGACAATGAGACGTGAAGGATATGAGTTCCAGGTATCTAAGCCAAAGGTAATCATGAAGGAAGTTGATGGCGTTCTTATGGAGCCTGTAGAGGAGCTCGTAGTAGACGTTCCTGAGGACTTCGTAGGTCCTGTTATGGAGAAGCTCGGAAGACGTAAGGCAGAGCTTCTTAACATGCTTCCACCTGATAAGGGATATGCTCGTCTCGAGTTCCGTGTACCTTCAAGAGGTATCATCGGATACAGAACTGAGTTTTTGACCGACACTAAGGGCAATGGTATAATGAACAGCATAATT